>NZ_SCKV01000020.1:0-527 GCF_014155795.1 Pantoea hericii | reverse complement strand
CGTGCGATCGACATGCCGTTCCTGCTGCCAATCGAAGACGTATTCTCAATCTCTGGCCGTGGTACTGTTGTTACCGGTCGTGTTGAGCGCGGCATCGTTAAAGTCGGCGACGAAGTTGAAATCGTTGGTATCAAAGATACTGCGAAATCAACCTGTACCGGTGTTGAGATGTTCCGTAAGCTGCTGGACCAGGGTCAGGCAGGCGAAAACTGTGGTGTTCTGCTGCGCGGTATCAAGCGTGAAGACATCCAGCGTGGCCAGGTTCTGGCTAAGCCAGGCTCAATCAAGCCACACACCCAGTTCGAGTCAGAAGTTTACGTTCTGTCTAAAGACGAAGGTGGTCGCCATACTCCGTTCTTCAAAGGCTATCGTCCACAGTTCTACTTCCGTACAACTGACGTAACCGGCTCAGTAGAGCTGCCAGAAGGCGTTGAAATGGTCATGCCAGGCGACAACATCAAAATGGTTGTTACCCTGATCCACCCAATCGCAATGGACGAAGGTCTGCGCTTCGCAATCCGCGAAGG
>NZ_SCKV01000002.1:552020-732083 GCF_014155795.1 Pantoea hericii | reverse complement strand
CGCCATCCCTGGCGCGTTCCGTCCTTTCGCCGACGTCCTGTCGGCTCCTCCTTGCCTCCGGTTGTTCCTCAGCGCTTCGGATGCCTCTCCCAACCCCGCCTCTAATATCCTGGTTTTTATCGGACACAGCGTTGTCTGGTGGTTTGAAAACCAAAGCTAATTTTGAAAGCTATCAGCGGCAATGCATCAACATTAAAAAGAAGAGCCAACAGAGGATGGTGTGAAAGGCCACTCTTCCTGCCCGGCAGAGAGCCGCAGATAACCCTCCGGACTTACAGGGACGACGTACCCAACACAAAAAGAAGAGATAAAAAGTAGATAGGGTGGAAGGCCATTCTTCCTGCCCGGCAGAGAGACACAGATAATCCTCCGGACTTACAGCGACGACGTACCCAACACAAAAAGAAGAGATAAAAGCGGGGAAGGGAGGCCGTCAGAGCCGCTGAGCGGATGAGGGATTTCAGGACGAGCGGCAGGGATGCCGCGAAGAGGCGGGTTCGCGCCAGGGAGGGCGCGTCCCGCCGGTCCGTAAGAAATCCGGAAGAAGCGAAGGAACCGCGAAGCGGCGGTGAAGCAGGCCGGAGCCCGGGGTCAAGGGGGCGCGGCGACTGGTGCCCCCTTGTTGGTCGCCTGCAGAGGCGTAACTGAAACTGGCCAGCTCACCAGGCGAACGAAACCTTCTCATAGCCCGTTCGCGCAGCGAACCCCCCAGCACCTGTGTGCACCCAAGCCCCTTCGCGCAGCGAACCCCCCCTTAAGCTTCAGCGCTACCCAATCGTCATCAGACTCGCATTACCGCCCGCCGCGGCAGTATTCACACTCAGCGAACGCTCAATCAGCAGACGTTCCAGCAGCAGATTGGTCTCGCCGCGGGCAAAGCCCTGTACCGAGACAATCGCGCCGTCGCGCGCCGCAATTTGTTCGCACAGGGTGCGCAGCTGATCGGCATCGCCGTGATAGATCACCGCATCAAACTCCGACGCTAACGGGTCACGCGCCAGCGTGATACGCGCTTTCACGGCGTCAGGTAGTGCCGCCCGCAGGGTGCGATGCAGCTCATCATCCGGCCACAGCGCTTTACTGCCAACGCTGGTGACCGCAGCCAGCTGGACTAACGCATCCTGCTCGTTGTCAGCCAGACAGATCACCTGGTCACGCGGCAACAGCGAGAAAGTGTTACGTTCGCCGGTCGGGCCAGGCAACAGGCGGACCACGCCCGCCTGGGCCAGCTCGCCATAGTGCTGGCAGAGTTTAGCCAGCTCAGGCTTATCTTTAGCCCAGTTGCTGAGTGCCTGATGCGGTGCCAGCAAAGAGTGACGGAGCGTGCTGTCCGCCGGGCGCTCGGCATCCTGACGATCAAAGGTCAGACGCAGTGCGCTATCCGGGCGATGGGCCAGCAAGCGATAAAGATAGAGTGGGCCACCCGCTTTCGGACCGGTTCCGGATAAGCCTTCACCACCAAACGGCTGAACGCCGACCACGGCGCCGACCATGTTGCGGTTAACGTAGAGGTTTCCGACCCGGGCGTTCGCCGTCACCTGCGCGATGGTTTCGTCGATACGCGTATGCACGCCCAGCGTCAGGCCATAGCCGGAGGCGTTGATCTGATCAACCAGCTGCGGCAGGTTGTTGCGGGTGAAGCGCACGACGTGCAGCACCGGCCCAAAAATCTCTTTATCCAGATCGCTGACCTGATTCAGCTCAATCAGTGTCGGTTTCACAAAGGTGCCGCTATTCCACTCTTTACTGTCCTGCGGGTTATCCTGCACCGCCTGATACACCGTGAAGCCCTTGTTACGCATCGCCTGAATATGACGGTCGATATTGGCTTTGGCTTCGGCATCAATCACCGGACCGATATCGGTTGAGAAGCGTTCCGGGTTGCCCATGCGGCACTCCGCCATCGCGCCACGCAGCATCTTCAGCGTATGGTCGGCGACATCTTCCTGAATACAGAGCAGACGCAGGGCAGAGCAGCGCTGTCCGGCACTGTCGAAGGCCGAGGCGACGATATCGATCACCACCTGCTCAGTCAGCGCGGAAGAGTCGACGATCATCGCGTTCATCCCGCCGGTTTCCGCAATCAGCGGCACCGGACGATCATGTTGATCAAGGCGACCGGCAAGATTGCGCTGCAGCAGGGTTGCCACGGCAGTCGAGCCGGTAAACATCACGCCGCGAATCCGATCGTCTCCGGTCAGCTGTGCACCGACCGTTTCGCCCTGGCCTGGCAGCAGTTGCAGCACGCCTGGCGGCACACCCGCATCCAGCAGGATCTGAACCGCCTGCGCGGCAATCAGTGGGGTTTGCTCAGCCGGTTTTGCCAGCACGCTGTTGCCAGCTGCCAGTGCAGCTGCAATCTGACCCGTGAAAATCGCCAGCGGGAAGTTCCACGGACTGATACAGACCACCGGGCCAAGTGGACGATGCGTTTCGTTGTCGAAATCGTCCCGCACCATACCGGCGTAGTAATAGAGGAAATCAACGGCTTCACGGACTTCCGCGATAGCGTTGTTATAAGTCTTGCCCGCTTCACGCACCAGGATACCAATCAGCTGTTGCATCTGGCCTTCCATCTGCTGTGCAGCGCGTTCCAGAATCGCAGCACGCTCCTGCGGCGGCGTGGCAAACCAGATCGGTCCGCTGTTCACGGCGGCATCCAGTGCCACAGAGACCTCCTGCTCAGTAGCTTCGCGAACCTGACCAACACGGTCGCCCGGTGCGGCCGGGTTAAGGATATCGCGCAACTCGCCAGCACCCGCTTCACCCTCAATAATCGGCTCGGCCAGACAGGGCTGTGCGGCGCTGCTCAGCAGGGCGCTGGACAGTGAGGCAAGACGATGTTCGTTGGCCATATCCAGACCCGAAGAGTTAACGCGGTTATCGCCATACAGTTCGCGCGGCAGAGGGATCTTCGGATGCGGCAGGCCAATGGCGCCTTCGCTGGCACCCAGTTTCTCGACGGCAGTCACCGGATCGGCTACCAGCTCATCGATCGGCAGCGAGGTATCAGCAATACGGTTAACAAAGGAGGTGTTGGCCCCGTTTTCTAACAGGCGACGAACCAGATAGGCCAGCAGGGTTTCATGGGTGCCCACCGGCGCATAGATACGGCAGGGACGATTAAGCTTGCCGTCCGCCACTTTGCCGACCACCTGCTCATACAGTGGTTCGCCCATGCCGTGCAGGCACTGGAACTCATACTGGCCCGGATAGTAGTTATTGCCCGCCAGTTGATAAATTGCCGCCAGAGTGTGCGCGTTGTGCGTCGCGAACTGCGGATAGATCAGGCTTGGCACCGCCAGCAGTTTGCGGGCACAGGCCAGGTAAGAGATATCGGTGTAAACCTTGCGGGTATAAACCGGGTAGCCCTCCAGGCCTTCCATCTGGGCGCGCTTGATTTCGCTGTCCCAGTACGCGCCTTTCACCAGACGGATCATCAGGCGACGGCGGCTGCGCTGTGCCAGATCAATCAGCTCATCAATGACAAACGGACAGCGTTTCATGTAGGCCTGAATCACAAACCCGATGCCGTTCCAGCCTTCCAGCTCTGGCTCGAAACAGAGTTTTTCCAGCATATCGAGTGACAGTTCCAGCCGATCGGCTTCTTCTGCGTCGATATTGATGCCGATGTCATAAGAGCGGGCCAGCAGCGTCAGTGATTTCAGAATAGGGTAGAGCTCTTCCATCACACGCTCATACTGCGCGCGGCTGTAGCGGGGATGCAGTGCGGAGAGCTTGATGGAGATGCCGGGTCCTTCATAAATGCCACGTCCATTCGACGCTTTACCAATGGCATGGATCGCCTGCTGATAAGAGAGCAGATAGGCTTTGGCATCGCCTGCAGTAAGTGCCGCTTCGCCCAGCATATCGTAAGAGTAGCGGAAACCTTTCTCTTCCAGCTTGCGGGCGTTAGCCAGCGCTTCGGCAATGGTTTCACCGGTAACGAACTGCTCACCCATCAGACGCATCGCCATATCCACGCCTTTGCGGATCAGTGGCTCGCCACCCTTACCAATAATGCGGTTAAGCGAGCTGGAGAGGTTCGACTCATTGTGGGTCGAAACCAGGCGGCCGGTAAACAGCAGGCCCCAGGTCGCTGCATTGACAAACATTGAGGAGCTGCGTCCCAGATGTGACTGCCAGTTGCCATTGCTGATTTTGTCGCGAATCAGCGCATCGCGCGTGGGCTTGTCAGGAATACGCAGCAGCGCTTCAGCCAGGCACATCAGCGCTACGCCTTCATGTGAGGAGAGAGAGAACTCCTGCAGCAGACTTTGCACCATGCCAGCGCGTCCGGTTGCCCCTTTCTGGTGCCGCAGCTTGTCGGCGAGCTGATAAGCCAGCTGATGGGTTTTCTCTGCCAGCGCTGCCGGCAAGCGGGCCTGCTCCAGCATCATGGGTACTGCATCAGTCTCCGGACGACGCCAGGCGGCGGTCACCGCTGAACGGGTCACTGACTGAGGTAAAATCTGCTCTGCGAAGTCAAGGAACGGCTGGTGCGACTCCTCTGGCTGGGTGTCATCGGACTCCGCGACCGCCAGGGCAGAAAGCGGGATCTCCGGCACGGCGTCGCCGCTTTCAAGCTGGCCCAGGTAGTTAAATATCGCCTGTTTAATCAGCCAGTGTGGCGTGCGATCAATCCGCTGTGCAGCCAGTTTGATGCGCTCACGTGTTGCGTCATCCAGTTTTACACCCATGGTGGTTGTAGCCATGACTCCAGAGCTCCTTGTAGTGGTTCGGTACGGCGTTGGCTGCACTATCACTTAAGTTGCAACTTTGTGCAACCGTGTTAAATGTGAGCCAGTTAACACCCTTTAAATGAGGCCGATTGTTAAATTTCTCAAAGCGGCATGGATATTGCTGCAAGATCCTCGCCAGGTTGGCAAGCCTGATAAAAAGCGGTTTTATGGCGGGTAATTCCGTGGTGCAACCGGATAACTGTGAGCGAGTGCAACCTATCAGCACGTTTTCACAAACGGTTAGTGAAATCACTGTAACGCCTGTGTTAAATCCATTGTGCGCGCCACGCCTTTCCGGCAGGATACCGCGCCGCTGGGAAATGACTGACGCCCTGACGAAAAAATCGGCCCGCTTTGCCCCGTTCCGGCTGGCGGGTAGCTGGCGATTTCTCTGGGATATCAAATAATAAGTGGAGAGACAGATGAGTGTAAGTACACCAATGCTGGTGACCTTTGTGATTTATATTCTTGGGATGGTGTTGATTGGTTTTATAGCCTGGCGCTCAACCAAAAACTTCGATGATTACATCCTCGGTGGCCGCAGCCTGGGTAGCGTGGTCACGGCACTCTCTGCCGGTGCCTCCGATATGAGCGGCTGGCTGCTGATGGGATTACCCGGTGCCATTTTCATCTCCGGTATCTCTGAAAGCTGGATCGCAATTGGCCTGACCATCGGTGCCTGGCTGAACTGGAAAATCGTGGCGGGTCGCCTGCGGGTCCAGACCGAGCATCATGACAACGCGCTGACGTTGCCGGACTTCTTCACCAGCCGCTTTGAAGACCACAGTAAAATCCTGCGTGTCATTTCTGCTCTTGTGATCCTGGTGTTCTTCACTATATCTATTGCGCCTCGGGCGTGGTGGCCGGTGCGCGTCTGTTTGAAAGCACCTTTGGTATGAGCTATGAAACTGCCCTGTGGGCGGGTGCAGCGGCGACTATCCTCTATACGCTGGTGGGTGGGTTCCTGGCGGTAAGCTGGACCGATACCGTTCAGGCGAGCCTGATGATTTTTGCGCTCATCCTGACGCCGGTGTTTGTGATTATCGCGGTCGGCGGCTGGTCTGATTCCATGGCAGTGATTCAAGCGAAAAGCCTGGAAAACCTCGACATGCTCAAGGGGCTGAACTTCGTGGCGGTCATCTCGCTGCTTGGATGGGGTCTGGGTTACTTCGGGCAGCCGCATATCCTGGCGCGTTTTATGGCGGCAGATTCACATCGCTCAATCCGTACCGCACGTCGCATCGGTATGACGTGGATGGTGCTCTGTCTGGCAGGCGCTGTGGCGGTGGGCTTCTTTGGTATCGCCTACTTCCAGAACAACCCGACGCTGGCAACGGGCGTTAATGATAATGCTGAGCGCGTCTTTATTGAGCTGGCGCGTATTCTGTTCAACCCATGGATTGCGGGAATTCTGCTGTCAGCGATTCTGGCCGCCGTGATGTCAACGCTGAGCTGTCAGCTGCTGGTCTGCTCCAGTGCCCTGACTGAAGATCTCTACAAAGGTTTTCTGCGTAAAAATGCCAGCCAGAAAGAGCTGGTGTGGGTAGGGCGTCTGATGGTGCTGCTGGTGGCACTGATTGCCATTGCCCTGGCGTCTAATCCGGAAAACCGCGTGCTGGGCCTGGTGAGCTACGCCTGGGCGGGCTTCGGTGCTGCGTTTGGTCCGGTCGTGCTGTTTGGCGTCTGCTGGAAGCGCATGAACCGCAACGGTGCGCTGGCGGGCATGATTATCGGTGCGCTGACCGTGCTGGTGTGGAAACAGTATGGCTGGCTGGGACTGTATGAAATCATCCCAGGCTTCATCTTTGCCAGCATCGCGATCGTGGTCTTCAGCCTGATGGGACGTGAACCTTCAGCAGAAGCGCAACAGCGCTTTGTCGCTGCAGAAGCAGAGTTCCAGACCAAATAAGCGAAGCGTTAATCCTCAAGGCCTGTCCCGGAAGGGGCGGGCCTTTTTGTTACAAAGATAAATCACCCAAAGATGAAATTATCTCCACCAGTAACTTGTTTTTTTCGCAGCGATAATGATAATCGGTATCGTTTACACTTTACCTGATTTTACTATTTATTGACGCTGCTTAACATTCAAGAGGTTGGCGATGTTTGTTCCTTTTCTCATCATGCTGCGTGAAGGGCTTGAAGCCGCGCTGATAGTCAGCCTGATAGCCAGCTATCTCAAACGCACCCAGCGCACCCAATGGTTCCCGGCGATGTGGGCGGGCGTGTTTATCGCCGCTGCACTCTGTCTGGGCCTGGGTCTGTTCATCAATGCCACCACCGGTGAATTCCCGCAAAAAGAGCAGGAGCTGTTTGAAGGTATTGTGGCGCTGATTGCGGTCGTCATCCTCACCTCAATGGTGTTCTGGATGCGCAAAGTGGCACGCAATATCCGGGTCGAGCTTGAGCAGGCGGTCGATCAGGCGCTGCACCGCTCCGGCCGTGGCGGTCTGGCGCTGGTGCTGATGGTATTTCTGGCCGTGGCACGTGAAGGGCTGGAGTCTGTCTTCTTCCTGCTGGCCGCCTTTACTCAGGATGTCGGTTATGCGCCGCCGATTGGCGCGGTGCTGGGGCTGGCAACGGCGGTGGTGCTGGGCATGCTGCTCTACTGGGGCGGTATCCGCCTGAATATGGCGCACTTTTTCCGCTGGACCAGCGTGTTCATTTTATTTGTTGCGGCGGGCCTTGCGGCGGGGGCAATTCGTGCGTTCCACGAAGCAGGCCTCTGGAATCGCTTTCAGGATGTGGCGTTCGACCTCAGTAGTACTTTATCGACCCATTCGCTGTTCGGCACCCTGCTGGAAGGGATTCTGGGATATCAGGAGGCCCCAAGCGTGAGTGAAGTGACCGTTTACTTCGTCTACCTGATCCCCGCGCTAATTTTGTTCTTTATGCCTGCGCGTCCTGCTGCGTCGGCCACGGTGTAATCAGACATTTAACAGGCGCGCCCGCCGCGCCGGCAACTTAACAGGGAATATCGAGATGACAATGCGTTTCCGCCGCAAGGCACTGCTGCTTCCTCTGCTGGCGATCTCCGCTTCGGCCGCGGCAGCGGTTCCTCAGGTTACCGTTAGCGTCAACGACAAGCAGTGTGAGCCGATGAGCTTAACGGTCAAGGCCGGCAAGACTCAGTTCCTGATCAAAAACAACAGCCAGAAAGCGCTGGAGTGGGAAATCCTCAAAGGCGTGCTGGTGGTTGAAGAGCGTGAGAACATCGCGCCAGGCTTCAGTCAGAAGCTGACCGCCAATCTGGAAGCAGGCGAATATGAGATGACCTGTGGTCTGCTGAGCAATCCTAAAGGCAAGCTGATTGTTGAGGCGGGCGAGGGCACGGCGAAAAGCACCACGTCCGCGCGTATGCAGTTAGAAGGCCCGATCACCGCCTATAAAGCGTATGTGACGGATCAGGTGAATCAGCTGGTCAGTAACACCCAGGCGTTTACTGACGCTGTTAAAGCGGGTGATGTGGAAAAAGCCAAAACGCTGTTTGCGCCGACCCGTCAGTATTATGAGCGCATTGAGCCGATTGCTGAGCTTTTCTCCGATCTCGACGGCAGCATTGATGCCCGCGAAGATGACTACGAGAAGAAGGCAGCCGATCCTAAGTTCACCGGTTTCCACCGTCTGGAAAAAGCCCTGTTTGCGGATAACAGCACCAAAGGCATGGCGGACTACGCGGATAAGCTGAATAAAGATGTGAAAGATTTGCAGGTGCGCATCAGCGAACTGGCCTTCCCGCCAGCTAAAGTGGTTGGCGGCGCGGCCGGTCTGATTGAAGAAGTGGCCTCCAGCAAAATCTCCGGTGAGGAAGATCGCTACAGTCGTACCGACCTGTGGGACTTCCAGGCCAACATTGATGGCTCGCAGAAAATTGTTGAGCTGCTACGCCCGATGGTGAGCAAAGCGAACCCGCAGTTGCAGGCTAAGGTTGACGCTAACTTCAAAAAAGTCGATGCAATCCTGAGCAAGTACCGCACCAAAACCGGTTTCGAATCCTATGAGAAACTGACCAGCGCCGACCGTAACGCGCTGAAAGGACCGATCACCGCGCTGGCGGAAGATCTTTCGTTACTTCGTGGCACTTTGGGTCTGGATTAATCATGAGTCGTAAGGAAGATGACGCGCAGCCTGCGCGTCGTCGTTTACTGAAAGGTTTGGGTCTGCTGGGCGGCGCGGCGGCGATCGGCGGCGGTTGTCCGTTCCACGCCGCTGCTGCGGACAGCTTTTCGCCGGGTACGGTAACGCCGCAGGCGCGACAGCAGACGCAGCCGTTTTACGGTCCACATCAGGCGGGCATCACGACGCCCCAGCAGGCATCGATGATGCTGGTGGCATTTGATCTGCTCAGTAGTGATAAAGCGGAGCTGAAGCGTCTGTTCCAGCTACTGACCCAGCGTATCGCCTTTCTCACCACGGGAGGGCCGGCACCTGCGGTGACTAATCCGCAACTGCCGCCAATGGATTCCGGCATTCTTGGGGCGACTATCGCGCCTGATAATCTGACAATTACTGTGTCGGTCGGCCATTCGCTGTTTGATGAACGCTTCGGTTTAGCGCCTCACAAGCCGAAAAAATTGCAGCCGATGACGCGCTTCCCCAATGATTCGCTTGATGCCAGTCAGTGTCATGGCGATCTGCTGCTGCAGATTTGTGCTAACACGCAGGATACGGTGATTCATGCTCTGCGTGACATCATCAAGCATACGCCTGACCTGCTGGGTGTACGCTGGCGACGCGAAGGTTTTATCTCGGACCACGCGGCACGCAGTCAGGGGCAGGAGACGCCGATCAATCTGCTGGGTTTTAAAGATGGCACCGCCAACCCGGATACGCACAATCCTGCTCTTATGAACCAGTTGCTGTGGGTGACCGCCGATCAGGATGAGCCTGTCTGGGCGCGCAATGGCAGCTATCAGGCAGTACGACTTATTCGCTTTCACGTTGAAATGTGGGACCGCACCCCACTGGGTGAGCAGCAGACTATCTTTGGTCGCGAGAAGCTGAGCGGCGCGCCACTGGGCATGCAGCATGAACATGACGTGCCGGATTACGCGCGTGATCCGGATGGTGAGGTCATTGCACTGGATGCGCACATTCGTCTTGCGAACCCCCGCACACCTGAGACCGCCAGTAGCCTGATGCTGCGACGTGGCTACAGCTACTCTGCGGGTATCTCTGCATCCGGGCAGCTTGAGATGGGATTATTGTTCGTCTGCTACCAGCACGATCTGGAGCGTGGTTTTCTCACGGTGCAGCAGCGTCTCAACGGTGAAGCGCTGGAAGAATATATCCGTCCTTTTGGCGGTGGTTACTTTTTCGCTTTACCCGGAGTTGCCGACGCCAGCCATTATTTAGGACAGTCGCTACTGGAGACTTGATTAATTTTTGAACAATGCGGGCGGGCCTGTCTCATGCCGCCCGCGGTTTACCACTTTCAGGTATTATTGGCTAAGTTTTTACTGAGATTTACCGGGTGCCGGGTGTATATAAAATATGGTAATTAACTGAAATATAATGATTTTACATTTTGCCTTAAAAGAAATACTTACCCGCGATTAGCAATTCCTTTGCCAGCAGGTAAAATTACTGTTGCAAAGGCCCAACAAAATGGTGCAATTTATTAATCAGGCGTAATCGTATGTGTTGATGTATCACACTGGAGTTCGCGAATGGGTCGAGTCTTTAATGGAAAGTCACTGTCACTAAATAAATTGCGCCTGACCGCGAGGGCAATTCTGCCTCGTTATTTCTCCCTTCCTTCAACCATTTCTTTTGTCTTATCGCATCCTGTTTTATCCGGTGTTCAGCCACGTCATTGTGTTGCTGCATACCCATTATCCTGTCCTGTCATGGCTCTAAAGGAAGCCAACTGAAACCTCTAAAGCGTTCACGTAATCGCAACGGGTCAACGACCTCGCGCGGGAAATGAAACCAACTGAAAGGTGCCACTATGGGAAGACAGAAAGCAGTGATCAAAGCGCGTCGTGAAGCAAGAAGAGTGCTTCGCAGTGACTCTCGAAGTCATCGTCAGCGCGAAGAAGAGTCGGTCACTTCGCTGGTGCATATGAGCGGACTGGATGCAATTGGCATGGCGCGTGATACGCGTGACCGGTTACCGATTGAGGCCCGTAATGAAGCTCAGGCGCACTATCTTAATGCCATAGGAACGAAACAGCTGATCTTCGCAACCGGTGAAGCCGGATGTGGTAAAACCTGGATCAGTGCTGCGAAAGCAGCTGAGGCCCTGATTAATAAGGATATCGACAGGATTATCGTTACGCGCCCGGTACTACAGGCAGATGAGGATCTGGGTTTCCTGCCCGGTGATATTTCTGAGAAATTCGCCCCTTATTTCCGCCCGGTTTATGACATTCTGGTTAAACGTCTTGGCGCATCATTTATGCAATATTGTCTGCGTCCGGAAATTGCCAAGGTAGAGATTGCGCCTTTCGCCTACATGCGAGGCCGCACCTTTGAAAATGCTGTGGTGATTCTGGATGAGGCGCAGAACGTTACCGCCGCGCAGATGAAAATGTTCCTGACCCGACTGGGCGAAAACGTCACAGTCATTGTTAACGGCGATATTACCCAGTGCGACTTGCCCGCTGGGGTGCCTTCCGGTCTCGCGGACGCGCTGGCGCGTTTTGAAGAGGACGAGATGGTTGGCATTGTGCGCTTTGGCAAAGAGGATTGTGTGCGTTCTGCGCTGTGTCAGCGCACCCTGCACGCGTATAGCTAGCGTTTGATTGAGTAGAAGTGTAGCGCCCAAACCCGGCTTCGGCCGGGTTTTCTTTTCAGGCAATCCCTCAACAGAATTCATTCTCATCTAATAAGTGATTTCACTCTCATTTTCCCATGAAACCGGTTGCATGAAATATCTCGCAGGATACCGTGAAACCGGTTGCATGGCAGGTTTCCAGATTGCCATGCAAATATTTTCACTTTTTCAGACGGTGTAGTCAGTGACAATGAAAGGGAAAAAATATGACAGGCATCAGGGATTACAATAAGTTAGCAAGCGATATTCTTCATGAAGTTGGTGGGCAAGAGAATATCCAAAGTTTTACCCGCTGCGCCACGCGTTTAAGGCTGGTGCTTGTTAAAACGCCCGCTGAGGCGAAGCGTAACGTGCAACGTCTGTCAGGTGTCATTGCCGTAGTTGAGAGTGGCGGGCAGTTTCAGGTTGTGATCGGTACACATGTCGCCGATGTGTTTAATGCAATGTCCGGCCTGGTTAAAGAGACAGGAACACCGAAACAGCTGGGAAAAACACGCAAACTGGATGAGGTCATTGCCACGATGTCGGCGGTATTTGCGCCTATTGTTTATATTCTTGCAGCGGCAGGTATCCTTCAGGGACTGCTGATTGTTCTGGGTTTGATTAATGTTGATATTAAAACAACCGGTACATTTGCTGTACTCAACTTCATGTCCTGGACGCCGTTTGCTTTTTTGCCCGTATTTATCGCGATTACGGCCGCACGGCATTTTAAATGTAACCCGTTTATTGCTGTCCTGTGTTGTTGTGCGTTAATTAGTCCGGACTGGACTTCGCTGGCAGCGCGCATTGCCGGGGGAGAAAGCATCAATTTCCTTTTCTTCCCGCTTTCTGAAACAGTTTATACCTCTTCAGTTTTACCTCCCTTGTTTCTGGTTTGGGCACTCTCCTGGCTTGAACATCGTGTAGTCAGGTGGTTACCAGAGGTCATCAGTCCGCTTTTTACCCCATTAATCTGCTTTGTGGTGATTGTGCCGCTGACTCTGATCGTTATTGGTCCGATTACCACATGGGCGGCTTTGGCGGTAGCAAATGGCTATAACGCATTGTTCCATGCTGCGCCCATGCTGGCCGCCGCGGTAATTGGAGGCATCTGGCAGATAATCGTTATTTTTGGCGTTCACTGGGGTATTACGCCCGTCATTATGGCGAACTTCGATACGCAGGGTCATGACTCCTTCCAGGCTTATCAGACTATCGCGGTTATCGGTCAGATGGCGGCAGTGTTAGGTGTCTTTCTGAAAACCCGCAACGCGCGGTTAAAAGCAACTTCGCTCTCTGCCGGCGTCACCGCTATTTTTGGCATCACTGAGCCGGCGATTTATGGCGTGACATTGCGCTTTAAAAAACCCTTTATCTGTGGCTGTATTGGCGGGGCAATTGGTGCCGTTGTTGCCAGCCTGTTCGGTAGCCTTTACTACGCGTATGCTGCACTGCCGGGTCTGTTTACGCTGGTTAATGCCATCAGCCCTGATGCGCCGATGTCGTTTATTGGTGAGCTTGCAGGTGCGGGTACGACAATAGTGCTGACTATTTTGATGGTGCAGTTTGTAGGCTTCGACGATCCCATCGATGAAGAAGAGTCTGCGCCTCTGGCATCCACCCCGCAGGCAACATCCACAGCGGCGAGTGGTCAGGCGATTGATATTCTTAGCCCGTTAAAAGGAGAGGTCCTCGCGCTGGAAAGTGTTACTGATGAGGTCTTTGCCGGTAAGGTGATGGGTGACGGTATCGCCATTAAGCCGGCCGCGGGAAAAGTGGTGGCACCCTGTAATGCGAGGGTGGAATCCCTGATCGCTTCCCATCATGCCATCGGGTTATTGTGTGATAATGGCGCCGAATTGCTGATCCATGTTGGATTAAATACGGTCGAGTTGCAGGGGCAATATTTCCGACCGTTGGTAAAAGAGGGGGATGTGGTTAAAGCAGGTACGCCACTTCTTGAATTCGACAAAGACTGCATTGAACGTGAAGGCTATGACCTGACAACACCCGTCCTGGTGGTGAATAGCGAAGACTTTATTTTAACAGAATATCAGTCTCAGGGTCCCATCGGGCCAGGGATGCCGCTGATGTCTATGACACAAAGAGAGGGGGCTGGGCGCGCACAGGTTAAATGACCCAGGTTTTAGTCGATACGATTAATGTGTATCTCACTTTATAGCCTGGTTCAGCCTGGGTGGTTTAAGCCATCCAATGATTGAGGTTCCTTAATGGTCACAATACAGGACATCGCCAGGGTGGCTGGTGTATCAAAAGCCACCGTATCGCGTGCGTTAAGTGGCAAGGTTTTTGTGCGGGAAGAGGTGAAAGCCAGAATTATGCAGGCTGTAGCTGATACGGGTTATCGACCTAATCTGCTGGCACGAAACCTTTCTACTAATAAAACGCATTCGATTGGGCTGGTTATCACTAACGGATTGTACAACGGGCCGTTTTTTTCAAGCCTGGTTTATCAGGCGGCAACGCTCAGCGAGAAACAAAACCGTCAGCTGGTGCTCGCGGACGGTAAACACAGTGCTCAGGACGAGCGCAATGCGATTGACTTACTTATTGAGCTCCGTTGCGAAGCGATTATGCTCTACCCCAAGTATCTTTCAGTCAGTGAGCTGGATGATATTGTCGATAAAATTCAGACGCCGATAGTGGTCATTAATCGTGAACTCATCAGAAATCGACGCCACTGTGTGTTCACCGACCATCAGCGCAGTAGTGAAGAGATGATGGCGCATCTGTTGGCGCATGGGCATACCCGGATTGCGTTTATATCGGGATGCAATGATTCACCGACAGGTGAGCGTCGTTTACAGGGCTATCGTAATGCACTACTGAACGCGGGGATCGACCCGGATCCGCAATTAGTGGTGCAGGGTAGCTGGAGCACAGAGAGTGGATACGACGCCGGACTCCAGCTATTAGCGCGCAATATTCCGTTCACCTGCGTGCTGGCGGCCAATGACGACATGGCCATTGGTGTGGCAAAAGCGTTTCAGGACGCGGGCAAAACTATACCTGGCGATATTTCACTTGCCGGGTTTGATGACTCAGTGATTGGAAAGTATTACACACCCTCTCTAACGACTGTTCGTGTGCCTATTGATGAAATGATACAGGATGCGATTAAGATTTTATTGCATCCCGATGAGAGCGTCCCGTCTTCTCATCAGGGAACGCTGGTAAGCCGGGATTCAGTGGCGCCGCAGGCTGTGGCGGTGTGATGCTGGTGGCAGGCGCCAGGACTTGTGTCTGCCATGCGTTAATTTAAGGCTGTGACTTTGCATTTAAAGGTGTGCGGCTCTCACAATAACCGTCATTCAGGCTCTTCTTCAGAATGTGGCGGTGAGAGGGGGATTCGAACCCATGAACAGACAGCTTCAAAAAATTGTAATAACTAGTAATTTTTACGCCCTCATTTTCCACTTGATGATGCAACGGATTCTGGAAAAACAACTTTTTGCCCGAGAAATATCGACTATTACTTAACCAAACTGCTGTGACAAAAGCGCCGAACATTGCATGGTCTGATATCCCAAATCTGTAATTAAATGCGGCTACATGTTTCTTTTTTACATGCGAAGTGTTTATGTAGCCGCTTCGGAGAATTTATTTTAGCGGTATCTTATGGTTATACACAAAGATCGTCATATCCTGAAAAGTGAG
This sequence comes from Pantoea hericii, assembly GCF_014155795.1. Classification (NCBI taxonomy): domain Bacteria; kingdom Pseudomonadati; phylum Pseudomonadota; class Gammaproteobacteria; order Enterobacterales; family Erwiniaceae; genus Pantoea; species Pantoea hericii. The sequence continues at coordinate 716,906 of NZ_SCKV01000002.1, read as the reverse complement.
TTTTTCATCAGGTTCTCCTAGTTGCTTTTTGATTGCTTCTAAGCGAATTTTCCCAGAGTCGTCTGATTCTAAGCCTGGTATAGCGACAAATTGTCGATTGGGTGATGCTTTTATATATTTTTCTGTCAGCCATGACTTCATTGTCTGAACACGAATGCTGTCAAATTTAATATGATAGTCAGTCTCGTCAAAAATCACGGGGGAGATGTGAAGAGAACCTGACGATAACCAATTAACGCTATTTGAGTATTTCCAATAGTCGCCATATCCGAAATAGAGGTTGTTTTTATTCAGGAAGGCAATAAAACTTTTAGTGTTTCCCTCTTGGTCATATAGTGGCGTCTTATTTACACTGTATGAGTAGGTTGAAGAAGCTATATATATAATGAAAATCAATAAAACTAGTGGGTTTCGTGAGAATGAATACCCCAATGTTACCGGGACTACTACGAAGCATATGACATTGACAAAGAACCTTGCGCTAATGTCTGCTGGTAGGTCATAGCTGATGATGAAGGATGAGATTATTCCGGCTACGCTCAGGAAGCTGAATATAGAAACGAAAGTAGCGGGACTGCTCTTTGAGATGCATATACGTAGAGAGTACAGCCAAACCAGCAGCCAGATAATAACTGAAGCTAAAATAGTGAATGTGTTGTTCACGAAAAACAGATTCAAACTTTTACCAAGTACCTCAATAGCCCACCCAGCGTTATCCCTCCATTGATCAAAGTGAACAATTTTGAATCTTTGAATCGGCAACTTAAATAAGCGTTGAACCATATGGGACATGCTTATATAAAAACCAATGGCTAAAATTAAGGTGATTTTGAATGAGATTTCTTTTTTAAAGCTAAAATAAGCATGGGTCAGCAACAATGGTAAGAAATATGTAGCTAAAAACCAAGGATCAGAAACGGAAGAGAAAATCGAAATAACACTGTAGGTTAACGTTAAAATTAGCGATTTTCGCTTCAGGTTAATAAAGGCGAGGGAAAAAGCAACTACCCCAAAGAAGTTTGTTGAGTAATGAGAAAAAGGATGAGCTGCAAAACCAAAAGTGTAAACGTAGGAAGGCAATAGTACCAAGCTAAGCAATGTCAAGAGTGATGATCTACTCTTGCTGATTGCGTAGGCTATATAAGTCAGATATATTGCTGTCAGGCCAATAAATGATGATGTTGAAAGAATAAGTGGGAGTTTTCCATCATGATTCAATAAAAAGAAAAATAAAAAATTAAACGGATAAGTTGTGAAATACCAGTTATCCGGGGTTGGCTGCCAGTTTTTAAAGGCTGAAAACCCTTCAGTAACAAAAGCTCTCCAAACAAGTGAGCTATTAGCCGCGTCAGGTTCTATGGGGAAATATCGCGACGTCAGAATGTATGAAATTAATAATGAAAATATAATTAGCGAGAGGTAAATTGAATTTTTTTTAAAGTTTATCTTAAACATTATTGTCCCTTTTTACTATATAGCGTGGTCTTTTTTTGGTCTCAGTGTAAATCCTGCCGATATACTCACCCAGCACTCCAATGCCAATAAGCTGAACGCCACCAAGAAACAGTACGGAAACCAGAATAGAGGGGTAGCCAGGCACCGGATTACCGAACAGCAATTTGTCCACGATCATCCATAGTCCATACAGAAAGGCCAACGAGGCCACCAGAAAACCCAGATATGACCAAATGCGTAGCGGAAAGGTAGAGAATGAGGTCAGTCCTTCCAGCGCAAGATTCCATAACTTCCATCCGTTAAACTTCGTGGTCCCGGCAACGCGTTCCGCACGGGCATATTCAACGATTTCCGTTTTGCCACCAACCCATGACAGAATTCCTTTCATAAACAGATTACGCTCAGGCAGAAGTTTGATGCTCTCAACCACGCCACGGGACATCAGCCTGAAGTCGCCTACGTTTTCCTCAATCTTTGGCGAACTGATTTTGTTATGTAGTTGGTAAAACCACTCTGCAGTCTTACGCTTCATGTGGCCGTCAGTACTTCTGTCAGTACGTTTAGCCAGTACCATATCCGCACCTGACTGCCATCGCTCAATCAGTAGTGGAATAATTTCAAGCGGGTCCTGCAAATCGACATCAATAGGGATAATCGCATCACCAGTGGCACATTCGATCCCCGCGAAAAGTGCGGCTTCTTTACCAAAATTTCGCGTAAAGAATACATTCCGCACTAAGGGATCGCCTTCCTGCATATCTTTCATCAGTTGTGCCGTGAAATCTGAGCTTCCGTCATCTATGAAGACAATCTCAATTTCATATGGCTTCAAAAAGTCTTTGCTTCTTACCGCACTGTAAAAAAACTTTATTGCATCTTCTTCATTGAAGACGGGAACGACTAGCGATATCTTCATTTTTTCTCTTTAAAAATAAAATATTTAGAATAGAGGAATCCGCATACAAGGCTCACTGCAGAGAATACGACAAGGGTTGCTACAGGGTTGACATGCAGCCGGTCTGCAGATGCTCCAATGAGAGTTGCCACAGCCCCCATGAAGAACACATACATCATGTATCTGAACGTGGTCGCTTCGGCGTTAAAGGTCCACCTGGCATTGGCGAAGAAGGAAAAAGTTACCGCAGTACAGAAGGCAATGAAGTTGGAGACAGACTGGCTTTGGCCGTTCTTTATGCAAATGGCAAACACAACCCAGTGGATAAGCGTGTTAAGAACTCCAATCGTCACGTATCGGGCAAATAATTTAGCCATGGGAACACCTGAAAAAAAGATACCGGATTTTGTCATCGTGCCAGGCGATGATCAAGGAATCGATCTTTTAATGTCGAGCACATAAAAAAACTTGGCGACTGGGCAATGACGTAGCTAGAGGCAAAAGCGGCAGAGTTCTGGAACGCGTCTTACAGTATTACATCATCCTCTTTGTTAACTGAAAATTTAGCCTACCATAGCCTCAATATCACATTAGGAGACACTATGAAAAAAGGATTTGAGGGACAGTCTTAGGAAGCGGCTTGCGTGGTAATGAGTCAGACTGACTGGCAGTTGTTGGCCAGCGGTGAAACGATAACACAGGGGAACATTTCCAGAATGATTCCAAGGCTGTCAAAAATGCAACCGATTCTGGCGGATCACATCGCGCTATCCGTGCTGCGGCAGAACTGAAAAAGCACTAATCTGGGGAAGAATTTTAACTTTTTTAATTAGACACAAACAGAAAATCTCTTTGGTTAACGCCAAAGGTTTTTCTGTTTGTGTGTATAATTCGCATGCTTTTTTTTGCTGCTTTCGTAGTTCCATTGTCTCAATGTAGTTGTTGATTCAGTCTACATAGGGCTTTGTCCCTGCAACGCCCAACATTATGTGGCGGTGAGAGGGGGATTGATTCGCTGCGCTCACCCTTCGGGCAGCGTCGCAGGCTCCGCTGTCCAGCGGGCATGGCCCGTTGTCGAACCCCGTTGGGGGTTCTCATACCCCTCTCTCAGTGCAATATGCAAAAAAAAGCCTGAACAAACGTTCAGGCTCTTCTTCAGAATGTGGCGGTGAGAGGGGGATTGATTCGCTGCGCTCACACTTCGGGCAGCGTCGCAGGCTCCGCTGTCCAGCGGGCATGGCCCGTTGTCGAACCCCGGCGGGGGTTCTCATACCCCTCTCTCAGTGCAATATGCAAAAAAAAAGCCTGAACAAACGTTCAGGCTCTTCTTCAGAATGTGGCGGTGAGAGGGGGATTCGAACCCCCGATACGTTGCCGTATACACACTTTCCAGGCGTGCTCCTTCAGCCACTCGGACACCTCACCACATTTACTTCGCCGACCGCGCTGGGTCAACGGGGCGGTACTATAGGGAGTCGGCTGAAAAGGGTCAAGCACTATTTTTCTCTTTTGATCTATTCGCTTAAGCTCTGAACGAATCGATTTACTGCGACATAAAACCGGGGATTTATGTCGCATATTTTGCTTCGTTAAAGGCTAAATCAGCTCTTCACCCGATTCGCGAAACTTTTGCGCAGTTTCTGCAGCTTCGGTGGGATTACCGCCATGCAGTAGCCGTTGCGCTGGCCCGCGCCTTCCCAGTAATCCTGATGATAGGCCTCGGCAGGGTACCACTCTTTCAGCGGCTCAATGGTGGTTACCACCGGCACATCATGGTCAGCCTGAGCACGGGCAATGGCGGCGCGCGCTTCTGCTTCCTGTTCTGCGTTGGCCGGGAAGATCGCCGAGCGATACTGGGTGCCGATATCATTGCCCTGACGGTTAAGCTGGGTCGGATCATGCGTCACAAAGCTGATATCCAGAAGATCGCCGTAGGTCACTTTCTCCGGGTCAAAGCCAATGCGGATGGCTTCTGCATGACCGGTTGCACCACTGCAGACCTGCTCATAAGTCGGATTAGGACGGGCACCACCGGTATAGCCACTTTCAACCGACTCTACGCCGATCACATCTTTAAACACCGCTTCGGTACACCAGAAACAGCCGCCGGCGATAACTGCATATTCGATAGCCATAATAATTTACTCCTGTCAGGTCGAAAGAGGTGAATGGGGGCGCGACAGACCGCTTTCAACTAGATCAGCATCTCCGGTTTAAAATCTCTGCTCCTGTCCACTATTTTCTCGCTCATCACGCTGAACCGGCCCTCGCCGGTATAGTGCAGAGTCGTGGGATATTCCGGCTGCTCAGCAACATGGGCTTTCACGATCTCAAAAATAAACAGGTTGTAGTTAGCGACCATCGAATCGTCATAGAGCTGACACTCAAAGCTGGCAAAGCATTCGGCAATCATCGGCGCGCCCACGACCTGAGCCGGTTCAGGCGTGAGGCCAAAAGCCTCGAACTTATCCAGCTGGTCTCCGTGGCTGTTGCCAATCCCTACAACTTCATCAATCAGTGAGGCCGAAGGGATATTCAGCACGCATTGACCGCTATTCCGAATCAGCTCATGGCTGTGATTCATGCCGACAATCACGCAGCCGACCAGGGAGGGCGAGAACTCCATCACCGTGTGCCAGCCAAGTGTCATGATGTCATGGTGATCTTTGTACTGTGAACTGAGCAGCAGCACCGGCCCGGGTTCAAGATATTTACGGGCTTTACTGACCGGGAAAGCATATTTGTGCATGCGTTGGCTCATGACATAACTCCTTTAGCGTAAGGGTGCCATTAAGTGTAGAGCACCCGGCGCATAGAGCAGGAGCCTCAATGGTCAGAAATGCGAGGTTGATAGCGGAGGGAAGAGCGGTGACATTTTACTGCAGTATCGCGACCTTAAGGTTTCCTTAATATGCAGTCGCGATACTGCCCGCTCTAAGTGAGGATAATATTATGAAAACTGTACCTGTCTCTCTTCCTGTTACTGCTTCACATCCGATGAGTGAATATGCTGCATTGCTGATTGCCGCAGCCACCGTTGTTCTTTTCCTGTCAGCCTGGTTTACTGCTTAAAATTTAACGACGGCCCGACACCCGCTTCGGTCGCGACGATTCCCCAGGAAAAACTGAAACCGGTGTAGCTGGACGATACGGCTGACAATGCTCAGCCCAAGTCCGATACCGCCGTAACGACTGTCCATGCGGATAAATGCCTTACTCAGCTCGCCACTTTTACTCTCATCGATACCGGGTCCCTCATCTTCCACCACCAACATCAGGTCGGGAGCAGAGAGCAGCTGCACACTGATCGTGCTGTTATCCGGGCTGTAGCGATGAGCATTCTCTACCAGATTACGCAACAACATCTTCAGCAGCGTGGCATCACCGCGCACAAACTGCTCCTGCGGCAAATCAAGCAACAGCGTCTGCTGATGCGCCTCCAGCATGATACTCAGCTCCGCCTCCATCGGCAGGATCACATCTTCGATCAGCCCGACGTTCTGATAGGTACCAGAGGTAAACGACTGCCCGGCACGCGCCAGATTCAGCAACTGCGACACGCTGTGTGTCATTTGATCCAGGCGCTGCACCAGCGGCTGAACTTTGACATCGCTATTACGCTCAATTAATTCCAGATGCAGACGTAATCCCGCCAGCGGCGTACGCAACTCATGCGCCACATCAGCAGTGAACAGCCGCTCGCGCTCGAGGCTGCTGTTCAGACGCGCGACCAGCTGATTGATCGCCTGGGTCACGGCATCGATCTCATGGACCTGACTGTAACAGGCGACAGGCTCGAGATTTTCTTCGCTGCGACTCTCCAGTTCACGCTGTAACTGATAAAGCGGCCGGGTAATCCATTTTACCGCCTGATAGCAAAGCAACAGCGTCAGAGTAATCATGACCAGACTAGGCACCGCCAGGCTGGCTACCGCTTCATGAATTTCACGTTTAACGTGACTGTCCATGTTACGTTTCTGCAACTGCGCTTCCACCAGAAACTGAATCTGCTCTTTACTCTCATGCCATAACCAGATCACGCTGATGATCTGAAAGACCAGCAGAATCAGGCCGATAGCCAGAATGAGGCGAAAGCGCATACTACGGTGATCGAAACCTCTTATCATGTTGCCTCACGAACGCCATCCTGCGTTACCAGCGCATAACCGAAGCCACGCACGGTGCGAATCGCGCTTTTACCAATTTTGTCACGCAGATTATGGATATGTACTTCCAGCGTATTAGTAGAAGGCTCGGTCTCCCAGTTGTAAATATCCTGGTAGAGAATTTCACGGTGCACCGGATTTCCAGCCTTGAGCATCAGCCGTGACAGAATCGCAAACTCTTTAGGTGTCAGATCCAGCAGCACGTCATTAAGCATAATCTGGCGATGGGTCATATCCAGTGCCAGCGCACCCACTCTGACATGACTGTCGCCCTGATTAACATGGCGGCGGATCAATGCGCGGATACGCGCCAGCAGCTCATCCAGCGAAAACGGTTTAATCAGATAGTCGTCAGCACCCGCGTCGAGTCCGGCAATCCGCTCGTTGATGGTGTCGCGCGCGGTCAGAATCAGCACGGGTGTCATCTTCTTCTGGCGACGCAGTCGTATCAGAAAATGCAGGCCATCTTCGTCCGGCAGGCCAAGGTCCAGCACCACCAGACTATAGAGGCCGCTGGCGAAGTGCGCTTCAGCGTCCCGCACGCGCGTCACGCCATCACAGACATAGCCTTCACCTTCCAGCGCCAGTATCAGACCCTGCAACAGCAGAGCATCATCTTCAACAATCAGTATCTTCATTAAGGTTGGCTCCGACACGACGTCAAAATATCATCCGCTGGCACATATTCGTGAGTCGCGGTGCCGGTTAATCCCAGCATGGTTGAAAACAGATTATCCTGTGAAAATTCGTCTGTCGCCGCCAGTTTATTCAGGCAACCGCGATTAACGGCATAGCGTTTCTGATAATCATCGGAAAGCCAGATCAGAAGCGGCACATGTTTCTGGGTGTCCGGTGCAATAGCATAGGGCAGGCCATGCAGGTAAGCCCCATTTTCACCCAGCGATTCGCCATGGTCTGACAGATAGACCAGGCTGGTGGTGAAGCGATCCTGATGCGCACGCAGTACATTAATGGCTTTATCGACAATATGATCCACATTGACCAGCGTATTGTCATAAGTATTGATCAGCTGTTGCTGCGAACAGTCCTGTATCTGATTGGTATCACAGGTCGGTTCAAACTGACGGAACTGCGGCGGATAGCGATGGCTGTAAGTCGGACCATGACTGCCAATGGTGTGCAGCACGATCACCGCATTGCCTTTTAACTGACTGATGTATTCATCCAGACCGTGGAACAGCACGTCGTCATAACACTCACCCTCAATGCACATGCCAGGCAGGTTCAGGCTGGTCATATCCTGATGTGGAACACGATCGCAGGCACCTTTACAGCCGCCATCGTTCTCATTCCACAACACGCTGATCCCGGCACGCTGAATGACATCGAGCAATCCTTCCTGGTGCGCGGCCAGCACATCATCATAATGTGCGCGCGGCATATTAGAGAACATGCAGGGCACGGAAACCGCCGTAGCGGTGCCGCACGAGGTGGTGTGCGGGAAATAGATCACATCATCTTTCGCCAGTAAGGGATTGGTCAGACGGCCATAACCGCCCAGCGAGAAGTTTTGCGCGCGTGAGGTTTCACCCAGCACCAGAATCGTCAGATTCGGCTTGCCGCTGCTGCGGCTGGGCTGCAGGTGGGCATCTTCACCGATACGAATCAGCGGCGCGTTCTGCAGCTGCTCGTGTTTATACCAGGAGAGCGTCGCCGCAATGCTGTTAGAAGGACTAAGCGCTTTAACCAGCTCGCGGTTGTTGCGAAATAGCGAGGCGTAATCTTTATAGAAGAGCAGGGCGACCAGCACGATCAGTGCGGCTGAGAGCAGCACGCTGAGCAGTCGCGCCAGCACGCCGCGCCACCGCTGCTTTTTGATTCGCGGCCAGAACACCAGCAACGCCATCAGCACCCCTGAGCTAAGCAGGGTCACGAGCAGCTTTGGCGTGATCAGCGCAAAAGATTCCGAAGCCGTGGTGTCCATCATGTTGGTGATCATCGAGCGATCGACCACGATGTTATAGGTCTGAATAAAATATTGTGCCGACGCGGAGAGCAGAATAAACAGCACGGCCAGCAGGCGATCCAGCCAGATAAACGAGGCCAGTGTAATCACGATATTAATGACGCTAAAGGCGACCAGCGGCATTGATAAAAACACCAGCGTGGTATGCAGGTCGTTCAGCGGCATTCTCGTCAGCACCTGACGGTAATAGGCAATATTAAGGAAAATCGCGATGTAAACCGCAGCCAGAATCAACAACGTAAGGCGGCTGATTAGCGGCCTTTTAAGGGTTAACGCCATGTGAGCAGGAACCAAAGTAATAAAAGTGTCACGAGAATGCACTTTCAATATTAGGAATACCTTAAGAAACTTAAGGTTTGAATCTGGCTGGCTGGTGAGGCAGCGATACAACAACGGCCGCAGCGAACAGTGGATCGGCGAAGGCCCGTAAAGCTAAAAAAAACAGATGTGCAGTGCGCTGTTATGCTGTCTTAACCGCAGCGGCTGGCATGAAAACTGCATATTTCTGGCATAACCCCTGTTAATGACTACACTTAATGTGAAGATGTTCTCAGTTAGCCAGTATTGTCAGCAATGCGCTTGCAAGTTTGAGGAGTGTGACCTATTCAATCACCGCGTTTTATCCCTCAATCACCGTTTTATCAGAATTTCCCGCTTGCTGACCTGACTGCGTCAGGACATTCTTGTTTTAACTCAATGTTTTATTAAAATTCGATTTTCAGGAGAAGTAACGTGACTCAAGCGGCAGATACCCATGCCAGGTACCCGACATTAAGCAGCGGGCAATACGCCTTCTTTTTTGATGTCGACGGCACGCTGGCAGCGATACAGTCCCGTCCCGAAGCGGTATTTATTCCTGAGCAGGTCATTGCGCAACTGCAGCGACTGTCTGCACTCTCACAGGGTGCACTTGCGCTGGTTTCTGGCAGACCCATAGAACAACTTGATGCGCTGGCCGCGCCTCTGCACGGCCCGGCCGCGGGTGTGCATGGTGCTGAACGCCGTGATGCCGAGGGTAATCTGCATCGCATCAGCCTGCCCGCTGAGGTTGAGCAACCGCTCAGAACCGAACTGCAGGCGGCCATGGCCGCGTGGCCAGGCACTCAACTGGAGATCAAAGGCATGGCCTTTGCGCTTCATTATCGTCAGGCGATGCAGCATGAGCAGGATGTCATGCGACTGGCCGAACAGTCAGTAAAGCGTTTCCCGGGACTGGCGCTTCAGCCGGGAAAATGTGTGGTAGAAATCAAACCAGCAGGTATCGATAAAGGCGCCGCAATAGGCGACTTTATGCAGCAGTCCCCTTTTGCCGGACGTACGCCGGTCTTTATTGGCGACGATCTCACTGATGAGAAGGGCTTTCTGGCCGTCAACGAACGACAGGGCGTTTCTGTCAAAGTCGGCGAAGGGTTCAGCCAGGCCGATTATCGGCTAAGTGATGTCGATGCGGTTTACGGCTGGCTGGAAAAAACATTATTACTATTAGAGCAAGACAACGTCGGTAAGGAGTTTAGGTTATGAGTCGTTTAGTGGTTGTTTCTAACCGTGTCGCCATGCCAGATGGGTCTAAAACCAGTGCTGGCGGCCTGGCCGTAGGCATTCTCGATGCTCTGAAAAGCACCGGTGGAATGTGGTTTGGCTGGAACGGTGAAATCAGCGAGTTCACTGGCGAGGAGGTAGAGGACGTCAAGGTTCAGGAACATGAAGGTATCGAATATGCCTCGTTCCCGCTGAGCCAAAACGATTACGATCTCTATTATTGTCAGTTCTCCAATACAGTGATCTGGCCTGCCTTCCATTATCGCCTCGACCTGGTGCAGTTCCAGCGTGAAGCGTGGGAAGGGTATTGCGACGTCAATGATTCGGTGGCGCAGCGTTTAAAACCGCTGATCAAGCCTGATGATATTGTCTGGATCCACGATTATCACTTTTTACCGTTTGCCGCCGCACTGCGTCGCGCAGGCATCAATAACCGCATCGGTTTCTTCCTGCATATTCCGTTCCCGACGCCTGAAATCTTTAACGCGCTGCCACCACACAAAGAGCTGCTGGAAATGCTGTGTGAGTATGACCTGCTGGGCTTCCAGACCGAATCCGATCGGGTGGCATTCCTTGACAGCGTCAGCCAGCTCACGCAGTTACAGAATAAGGGCGACAAAAAGCATCGTGCCTTTGGCAACACCTTTATGACGGAGGTGTATCCGATCGGGATTGAGCCAGACAGCATTAAAGAGATGGCCGAAGGACCGCTGCCGCCGAAAATGGCTGCCATGAAGAAAGAGCTTGGCGATGCGCGCAACATCATTGCCTGCGAACGTCTCGACTATTCCAAAGGTCTTCCGGAGCGTTTCCTGGCTTATGAAGCGCTGCTGGAAAACTTCCCGGAGCATCGCGGCAAGATCCGCTATTCGCAGATCGCCCCAACTTCGCGTGGCGATGTGCAGGCGTACCAGGATATCCGTCATCAGCTGGAGACCGAAGCAGGGCGCATCAACGGTAAGTACGGAACGCTGGGCTGGACCCCGCTCTACTATCTTAACCAGCATTTCGACCGTCGCCTGCTGATGAAGATCTTCCGCCTCACCGATGTCGGTCTGGTGACGCCGCTGCGTGATGGGATGAACCTGGTGGCCAAAGAGTATGTTGCTGCGCAGGACCCGGACGATCCAGGCGTACTGGTGCTGTCGCGCTTTGCCGGGGCAGCAAATGAGCTGACCTCAGCGCTGATAGTCAATCCTTATGACCGTGATGAAGTGGCCGCCGCACTGGACAAGGCGATTACCATGCCGCGTACCGAAAGGATTTCACGCTACAACGACATGATGGCGGTATTGCGTAAGAATGATATTACCGCATGGCGTGAAAGCTTCCTGAAAGACCTGGAACGCATCGACCCACGTAGCGTTGACCACAACACGGCCAACAAGGTTGCAACCTTCCCAAAACTGGCTTGATCTGAGTCCAGGTTAAGATGATAAAAGCAGCGATACCCGAGTCAGGGTTTCGCTGCTTTTTTTTGGTACCGCTCACAGAAAAGCCGCCCCGCATCTGTTAAGGACCGAATGTGGTAAGCACGCGTGAGTGCGCAGAGTGGCGCGATTCCTGCAATCTCCGCGATCCCTGCAACACCCACCATGTCCCGAACCCCGTCAGCACGGCCCCTGCCGCTTTATTTACCTTCTTTACTCAAGTTTTCCGACAGGCTGCCGATAGTGTTAGTGCCAACCTATAACTCCTCGTTAATTCATTCGACATTCTTATGTAACCCCTTGTTACATCGGATATCTCAGCCCGGACACATCCCTGCAACTGTTAACACCCGTTGTCAGAAAATTCGCGTACTGCCGTATAAACCTTAACGGTTTCATTACTTACCTTCTGCGATACTCCCGTTAAGTAACTAATTTAACAGCAATTACGCGCACCGCCTGCCAGCACAATCTTCTGATAACGCGTGTTTGGCTGGTTCTAAATAGGGTGTTAAAACGATTAACACCCAATATTCATTCCGGACTGCTCAAAGCGTCGAATAGCGATGATTTTACCCCCTATTAAACCTTTCTCAGGACCAATTGGACTTAAAATTGCTCTTTTTTGAGCAAAAAATGACCGGTCGGTAAGAAATCGTAAAGGGTTGCTGAAGAAATTTGCCTTAAAAGTGTGATCTGCGTCACACTTTATCTAAAATTACGCGTCACTGTCGTTGTATGTCGAAATCAGACGATATAGATTTGCCTTGTTTTCGGATTAGTCCTAAAAAACGTAAGAAGATGTAACGGAAGATGTCCAGAACTCGAAAATAGAATGGCATGGATTTTCGACCTTCGGTGGGTCTGAAACCCACAAAAAACAGAAGGCGAAAACGGTGACATTAATTATATGTGAAGTTTTTTTTGCCATCTTTTGATTTAACAAACAGCAGCTCGAACCGCAGAGTTTTATCTGCGATACAGTTACGTCGCATCTCTCAGGATGGAAAAATAATGGGCACCTCTGAAGTACTGAAACATATTTACGATCTCAACTTGTCTTATTTACTGCTGGCACAGCGCTTAATTAACCAGGATAAAGCCTCAGCGATGTTTCGCCTCGGCATTGACGAGAAAATGGCGAACGCATTATCTGAATTAACATTGCCTGAAATGGTAAAAATGGCAGAAACCAATCAACTGGTTTGTCAGTTTCGTTTTACCGACAGCAGCAGCATTAGTCGGCTGACGCAGGAATCTCGCGTGGATGATTTACAGCAAATCCATACAGGAATTTTATTATCCAGCCGTTTACTGCGTAATGCGTCTAAAGATGATGCGCCTGCTAAAAAGAGAGCAATGTCATGAGTGAGAAAAGTATTGTTCAGGAAGCACGTGATATTCAGCTCGCAATGGAGTTGATCACACTGGGTGCACGCTTACAGATGTTAGAGAGTGAAACCCAGCTCAGTCGTGGTCGTCTGATCAAGCTCTATAAAGAATTACGTGGCAGTCCGCCACCGAAAGGCATGCTGCCGTTCTCCACGGACTGGTTTATGACGTGGGAGCAGAACATCCATGCTTCGATGTTCTGTAACGCCTGGAAGTTTTTACTGAAAACTGGCCTGTGCAGCGGCGTAGATGCCGTGATTAAAGCTTACCGCCTGTATCTTGAACAGTGTCCTCAATCGGACGAGGGCCCACTGTTGGCGCTGACTCGAGCCTGGACCCTGGTCCGATTTGTTGATAGCGGTATGCTGGAACTGGCGGATTGTAAGAGCTGCAGCGGCAGCTTTATTAACCATGCGCATCAGCCGGTTGGCAGCTTTACCTGCAGCCTGTGCCAGCCGCCATCACGTGCCGTAAAAAGACGTAAACTTTCTGCAGAACCTGCCGATATATTTCCACAACTGCTGGATGAACAGGTTAAACACGCCGTTTAAATTTGTTCGCATTGTGGAAGCCATCCAGCAGCGGTTAATACCGCTGCTTTTTTTTTGCTTGCGGTTCAGGAATAGCACCTGCAGCTCTCTGGCTTAACTTCCACCAACACGTTACGGACGTAAGGATTTTTTGTGCTGATAATTATAGGTTACCTGATTGTTTTAGGCTCCGTGTTGGGCGGATATGCGCTGGTAGGTGGCCATCTTGGCGCGCTTTATCAGCCTGCTGAATTATTAATGATCGGCGGTGCCGGTGCGGGTGCTTTTTTAGTCGGCAACAATGGCAAGTCGATTAAAAAAACGCTGAAAGCGCTGCCTAAATTATTTCGCGGCTCCAAATACAATAAAGCCGTTTACATGGATTTAATGGCGCTGCTTTATCGCCTGATGGCGAAGTCGCGCCAGCAGGGGATGCTGTCGCTGGAACGGGATATTGAAGATCCGAGCCAGAGTGAAATTTTTGCTAATTATCCCCGTATTCTTGCCGATAAACAGTTAGTCGATTTTATCACTGACTATTTACGTCTGATGGTGAGCGGCAACATGAACGCCTTTGAAATCGAAGCGTTGATGGATGAAGAGATAGAGACCTACGAACATGAGTGTGACGTACCAGCGCAAAGTATTGCTGCAGTCGGTGATGGTCTTCCTGCATTCGGTATCGTCGCAGCAGTAATGGGCGTGGTTCACGCACTGGCTTCTGCTGACCGTCCGGCCGCTGAGCTGGGTGCGCTGGTCGCGCATGCGATGGTGGGGACGTTCCTGGGCATTTTGCTGGCGTACGGGTTTGTCTCCCCGCTGTCGTCAGTATTGCGTCAGAAGTGTGCGGAAACCACCAAGATGATGCAGTGCATCAAGGTGACATTGCTGTCGAGCCTGAATGGTTACGCGCCGCAAATCGCGGTGGAGTTTGGTCGCAAGACGCTTTATTCCGCCGAGCGCCCATCGTTCAGCGAACTGGAAGAGCACGTGCGTAACGCCAAGAACCCGGCTAAACAGACGTCAGACGAGGCTTCATGAAACACGGCAATCGCCCAATTGTGCTGATCAAAAAGCGCAAACATAAAGGCCATGAAGGCAGCCACGGATCGTGGAAGATTGCCTACGCCGACTTTATGACGGCGATGATGGCCTTTTTTATGGTGATGTGGCTGCTCTCTATCGCCAACCCGCAGGAGCTGGTGCAGATTGCAGACTACTTTAAAACACCCCTTAAAGTTGCGATTACCGGTGGTCAACGCAGCAGCGACAGTACCAGTCCAATCCCTGGCGGTGGAGATGATCCGACCAAAAAGATTGGCGAGGTTAATAAAGTCGTCGATATGGATGCCCAGAAACGCAAGCTGGATGAGATTCGCCTTAACCGTTTGCGTGAAAAGCTCGACCAGTTGATCGAAGCGGATCCGCGCCTTAAAACGCTGCGCCCGCATCTGATCATCAACATGGTGGAAGAGGGGCTGCGTATTCAGATTATCGACAGTCAGAATCGCCCGATGTTTAAAACCGGTCGGGCCGAGGTGGAGCCTTATATGCGCGATATCCTGCGTGCAATAGCGCCCATCCTTAATGACATCCCGAACCGCATCAGCCTGGCCGGACATACCGACGATTTTCAGTATGCCAGCGGTGATAAAGGCTACAGCAACTGGGAACTGTCGGCTGACCGTGCGAACGCCTCACGCCGTGAACTGGTTATTGGCGGCCTGGACAGTGGCAAGATTTTACGGGTGTTAGGCATGGCCGACACCATGAGCCTGAAAAATCGTGGCGGGAATGATGCAGTAAACCGCCGCATTAGCCTGCTGGTGTTGAACCACGACACCGAAGCGGCAATTGAAAAAGAGAACGCAGAAAGTGATGCCGTCCAGATCAGCGATCCGGCGGCGATTGAACAGATTACCGCACCTGCAACACCAGGCAGCGCGGTGAATACAGCAGCCCCCTCACAGCCGAGGTGATTCCCGTGAGTATGGACATCAGCGATTTTTACCAGACGTTTTTTGATGAAGCCGATGAGCTATTAGCGGATATGGAACAACACCTGTTGGGTCTGGACCCACAGGAGCCAGATTCGGAACAGCTTAACGCCATCTTCCGTGCCGCTCACTCCATAAAGGGTGGGGCCGGAACCTTTGGTTTTACGGTATTGCAGGAAACGACTCATATCCTGGAAAACATTCTGGATGGTGCTCGTCGCGGCGAGATGCAGCTCAGCACCGACATCATCAACCTGTTTTTGGAAACCAAAGATATTATGCAGGAACAGCTCGATGCTTATAAAACCGCGCAGGAGCCTAACGCGGAGAGCTTCAAATATATCTGTGAAGCGCTGCGCCAGCTGGCGTTAGAGGCCAAAGGTCTGCCGGTTGAAGCACCGGCCAGTGTTGCCACTGCCAGCGCAGAGCCCGCCAGCACCAGCGGCCTGCGTGTACAGCTGATCGATCTCAAAGAGAAAGAGGTCGATTTGATGCTGGAAGAGATGAGTAATCTGGGCACGCTGACCAATGTGCAGAAGGGCAGCAACATGCTGGACGTCTGCATTGATGGCGTCGGTAAAGATGACATCGTGGCGGTGCTCTGTTTCGTCATTGACGAAGCGCAAATTCGCTTCCCGGCAGCTGATGACGCTGTTGCTGAGCCGGTTGCCGTCGCCGCTCCCGCCGCACCTGTGGTGGAAGAGGTTCACACCGCGACCGTCACCGAACTGCCTGTGGCAGCGGCGAAGCGTGAAACTAAGCGCGCTGCAGCGCCGGCTAAATCAAGCGAATCCACTAGCATCCGCGTAGCCGTGGAGAAAGTCGATCAGCTGATCAACCTGGTGGGCGAACTGGTGATTACCCAGTCAATGCTCGCCCAGCGTTCCGGCGAACTCGATCCGGTGGCGCACGGCGACCTGCTGAACAGCATGGGTCAGCTGGAGCGTAACGCCCGCGATCTGCAGGAATCGGTGATGTCGATTCGTATGATGCCAATGGAATATGTCTTCAGCCGCTTCCCGCGTCTGGTGCGTGACCTGGCAAGCAAACTTGGCAAAGAGGTCGAACTGACATTGCTGGGCAGTTCAACCGAACTCGATAAGAGCCTGATTGAACGCATCATTGATCCATTAACACACCTGGTGCGTAACAGTCTTGACCACGGTATCGAAACGCCAGAGAAACGCCTTGTCGCCGGTAAAGTGGCAACCGGTAACCTGACGCTTTCAGCGGAACATCAGGGTGGCAACATCTGCATCGAAGTTTCTGATGATGGTGCCGGTCTGAACCGTGAACGTATTCTTGCAAAAGCACTGTCATCGGGCCTGCCAGTCCATGAGAACATGAGCGACGAAGAGGTCGGCATGTTGATTTTCGCACCAGGCTTCTCTACAGCGGAGCAGGTGACGGATGTTTCAGGACGCGGCGTCGGTATGGACGTGGTGAAACGAAATATTCAGGAGATGGGCGGTCACGTTGAAATCGCCTCGAAGCAGGGCAAAGGCACGACCATTCGTATTCTGCTGCCGCTGACGCTGGCCATCCTTGATGGCATGTCCGTTCGCGTCGCCAATGAAGTCTTTATTCTGCCGCTGAATGCGGTGATGGAGTCGCTGCAACCGCGTGCCGAAGATCTCAAACCGATGGCCGGTGGCGAGTGCGTACTGGAAGTCCGTGGTGAATATCTGCCACTGGTTGAGTTGTGGAACGTCTTTGATGTGCAGGATGCTAAAACCGAAGCCACTCAGGGCATCGTGGTGATCCTGCAAAGCGCGGGCAAACGCTATGCGCTGCTGGTCGATCAGCTGATTGGTCAACATCAGGTGGTGGTGAAGAACCTGGAAAGTAACTATCGCAAAGTGCCGGGCATCTCTGCTGCCACCATTCTTGGCGATGGTAGCGTAGCGCTGATTGTCGATGTTTCAGCACTGCAATCACTTAACCGTGAAAAACGTGTGGCTGGCGCTGCCGCCTGATTGATAACGAAAGGGTAAATAACATGAATGGAATGGCAACCGTGACAAAAATTGCTGGCGAAACTGTGGGTCAGGAGTTTCTGGTCTTCACGCTGGGCGACGAAGAATACGGCATCGATATCCTCAAAGTTCAGGAAATTCGCGGTTACGATCAGGTAACACGTATTGCGAATACCCCTGATTTTATCCGCGGAGTGACTAACCTGCGCGGTGTCATCGTGCCCATTATCGATCTGCGCGTGAAGTTTGCGCAGCCCGATGTTGAGTACAATGAAAACACTGTGGTTATCGTGCTGAATCTGGAAAATCGTGTGGTTGGTATTGTGGTTGACGGCGTTTCTGACGTGCTGTCGCTGACTCAGGATCAGATCCGACCTTCACCGGAGTTTGCGGTGACCATGTCGACCGAGTACATGACCGGTCTGGGTGCACTGGGCGATCGCATGCTGATTCTGGTCGACATCGAAAAGCTGCTGAGCAGCGACGAGATGGCGCTGGTTGATAATCTGCGTAGCGCGTAATCGAATCTTCACGGGCCAGTTATGGCTGGCCCGTGATAATTACTTCATGTGATAATCCCTTTAAATTCATAGAATAAAGTTACGTCCTCCCTAATTTCCTGCGATCACCTGCCGATAATCCCTGAGTCACTTTTTAATTACCTACTTTGTTCAGGGTTACTCATGTTAACGAAAATCCGTGTTGTCACCAGCCTGTTACTGGTGTTGCTGGTGTTCGGGCTGTTACAGGCCTTCTCCGGTTCTGTCTTTTACTCCGCATTAAGTCACGATAAGCAAAACTTCGCCGTGTCACAGCTTGCCATGCAAAATACGCAGGGGCTTAATGATGCCTATATGAGTCTTAACCAGAGCCGTGTATTGCTGACCCGCATTCAGCTGCGTTTTGCCACCAGTAAACTTGAAGGCAAACCGGCGGATGTTGCTACGCTGTTTGAAGAGAGTCAGCGTTTCCAGCAGGCGGCCGCGGGCTTCTACAAGGCGTTCAGAGAGACGCCAGAAACCCCAGGAATGGATGAGCAACTCGGCAGCCAGCTTGACCAGCGCTTCAGAGACTATGCGGGCGCGCTGAGCAGCCTGCAGAGCGCGCTGCAGGTAAACGACATGGTCGCGGCCGCTAAAGCCCCGGTCGCACCGAGCCAGAGTGCATTTCTGACGCTCTACCGTGAGTGGCGCGCCGACCAGAGTCGTCTGACCAGCCTGGGTGTGGCAGAAAACAGCAGTGCCTATACCCGTATGATGTGGATCCTCTCCATCATTATGGCCGCGGTGGTGGCGGTGATCGTGCTCTGCTGGTTTGGCCTGCGCAAAATCGTCATAACGCCGTTGAACAGCAGCATTAACCACATCCAGCATATCGCCCGGGGCGATTTAACCCAGCCGATCGTGGTGGAAGGGCGCAACGAGATGACCCAGCTCGCAGCCAGCCTGCATGATATGCAGCAGTCGCTGGTGCGCACCGTGACCAATGTGCGTGAAGGATCGGATGCGATCTTCACCGGCGCCAGTGAGATCGCTAGCGGGAACAATGACCTGTCCGCTCGCACAGAACAGCAGGCGGCCTCACTTGAGCAGACGGCAGCCAGCATGGAGCAGCTCACCGCCACGGTAAAACAGAATGCTGAAAACGCCCGCCAGGCGTCACAGCTGGCACTCAGCGCCTCCGAAACCGCAGAGAAAGGCGGAAACGTTGTGGCTGGCGTGGTGAAAACCATGAGCGAAATCGCCGGCAGCTCGAAGAAAATTGCCGATATCACCAGCGTGATTGATGGGATTGCGTTCCAGACCAATATTCTGGCGCTTAATGCGGCCGTTGAAGCGGCGCGTGCCGGAGAACAGGGTCGCGGTTTTGCTGTGGTGGCGGGTGAAGTGCGCAGTCTGGCGCAGCGCAGCGCCCAGGCGGCCAAAGAGATCAAAGGATTGATCGATGACTCCGTGAGCCGGGTCAACGTCGGTTCGCAGCTGGTTGGCACCGCGGGCGAAACTATGAGCGATATCGTCAGTGCCGTCACACGCGTCACCGACATCATGGGTGAAATTGCCTCGGCGTCGGACGAGCAGAGTCGCGGCATCGATCAGGTCGGTCAGGCGGTTACTGAGATGGATCGCGTGACCCAGCAGAACGCCTCGCTGGTGGAGGAATCCGCTGCGGCGGCCGCCTCGCTGGAAGACCAGGCCAGCCGGTTAAGCCAGGCCGTGTCGGTGTTCAACATTACACGCGGCACCGTGCAGCAGACGCTGACAAAGCATCTGCCGATTGCCGCGCCAGCCACGGTTGCGCAGATCCCCCGCAAAGCCCTGACGGCCCCCGTCAGTGATACCCACTGGGAAACCTTTTGATGTCCCGTTGCGCATCCTGAGGGATGCGCAACACTCCCCGTTATTCCTCTGCTTAAAGCCAAACTCAGCAGCTCATGCTGATAAAAATAATTACAAAAGCCACTTCTCTCCTGAAAGCGCCAAAAAGCGTTAATTAATCCTGAAGGGTCGCCGATATAGCCGCTGCACCTTAATCAACCTGCAGGGGAACAAGATGTTAAAAAAAATAAAAGTGGTAACCAGTTTAATCGCAGTACTGGTTATCTTTGGCGCGCTCCAGTTAGTCTCTGGCAGCCTTTTTTGGTCAGCACTGAATAAAGACAAAGCTTCCTTCGCGCTGTCTCAGGTCTCTAATCGTAATGTTACTGAGATGACAGATGCTTATATTTCCTTAAACAACAGCCGTACCACGCTGAACCGCGGCATGCTTCGGTTACAGACCAGCATGGCTTCGCAGATGAACGGCGGTCAGCTTGATGAACTTATCACCAAAGCCAATAACCAGTTAGCAGAGGCCGATCGTCACTTCAAAATCTATTACCATCTGCCTACCACCGCTGGTCTTGACGAGACGCTGGGGGACAAGCTTGAAGCTGATTACGGCAATTATGAAAACGGCCTGAAAGCGATGGTAAAAAGTCTGCAGGCACGTGACCTGGAAGGGATGTTCAAACAGAACATCGAACAGAAGCAGGTGGCGATGCAGGAGAGTTACAATAAATGGCGTGCGCTGCAGACTGCACTTTCTGACAAGGGCATGGAACAGAACCACAACGCGTACACCCAGATGATGTGGCTGCTGGCCACCATTGGCGTTGCGGTACTGGCGGTGATTATTACCTGCTGGTTTGGCCTGCGTCAGGTACTGATTCAGCCCCTGCAACAGCTGCTGGCACAGATTCGTGCTATCGCTTCCGGTGATCTGACACAGACTATTGTGGTTGAGGGACGCAATGAGATGAGCCAGCTGGCCGCAGGCATCCATGAGATGCAACAGTCTCTGGTAATGACCGTGGGTAATGTCCGTGATGGCTCAGATGCCATCTTTACCGGTGCCAGCGAAATCGCCGCCGGTAACAACGACCTGTCGTCACGCACCGAAGAGCAGGCCGCCTCACTGGAACAGACTGCCGCCAGCATGGAGCAGTTGACCGCCACGGTGAAGCAGAATGCGGACAACGCCCGTCAGGCGTCGCAACTGGCGCTGACCGCCTCCGAAACCGCACAGCAGGGCGGGAAAGTGGTTAATGGCGTTGTCACCACGATGAAAGAGATTGCGGACAGCTCGAAGAAAATTGCTGACATCATCAGTGTGATCGACGGTATCGCCTTCCAGACTAATATACTGGCGCTGAATGCCGCCGTTGAAGCCGCGCGGGCCGGTGAGCAGGGGCGTGGTTTTGCAGTAGTGGCGGGTGAAGTGCGCAGCCTGGCACAGCGTA
This sequence comes from Pantoea hericii, assembly GCF_014155795.1. Lineage (NCBI taxonomy): Bacteria > Pseudomonadati > Pseudomonadota > Gammaproteobacteria > Enterobacterales > Erwiniaceae > Pantoea > Pantoea hericii. The sequence continues at coordinate 695,761 of NZ_SCKV01000002.1, read as the reverse complement.
GCGCCCAGGCCGCCAAAGAGATCAAAGGCCTGATTGAAGACTCCGTCTCTCGCGTTAACGATGGGTCACTGCAGGTTGAAAGCGCCGGCAGTACCATGAATGAGATTGTGGGTGCCGTGACCCGCGTTACCGACATCATGGGCGAAATCGCCTCAGCGTCTGATGAACAGAGCCGCGGTATTGAACAGGTCGGCGTGGCCGTTACTGAAATGGATCGCGTGACGCAGCAGAATGCTTCTCTGGTTGAGGAGTCTGCCGCCGCCGCCGCCGCTCTGGAGCAGCAAGCCAGCGTTCTGACCCAGGCAGTCTCCGTATTCAAAATTTCCCGCGCCTGATTTTCTGCTTTTCACCATGGCAGCGGCTTTAAGCTGCTGCCATGCATAAAGTTCCCCCTGACTCCGCCGATAAATAAACACGAATCGCCAACCAATGAGGTGTGTATGTTTAGTCGTGTACGAGTCGTTTCCGGCCTGCTGTGTGTGCTGGCGCTGTTTGCGCTGCTGCAGCTTTTTTCCGGCGGAATGTTTTTCAAAACTGTCAGCTCAGATAAAGAGAATTTTGCTTACAACCAGCGTCTGAATACGTTGCAACAGGCGATGGGCACCTCATGGGTTTCGCTTGTTCAGGCGCGAAACACCCTTAACCGCGCCGGTATCCGTTTTTTGCAGGATGCACAGATGTCGGGGTCGGGAGCCAGCGTGAAAGAGCTGGTCGCCCTGGCGGGCGAGGAGCTGAAACAGGCCGAAACCAGCTATCAGATTTTCAACGATAACCTGTCAGAAAAGGGCAAAACAGCTGAAAACGTCCTGACGTTACAGGCGAACTATAAGGCCTATCATGATGCCCTGGCAGAACTGATGGTCTTCTTCACGACCGGTAACTTCAAAGGTTTTGTCGATCAGCCTACGCAAAGTTTCCAGGACAAGTTCCAGAAAGATTACAGCGCCTGGCTTGAGCACAACAAAGAGCTTGCAGAGGAGGGTGTAAAAACAAACCAGCAGGCTTACAGCCGCTCTATCACCATTGTCATTGCCACGCTGGCTGTGACATTGCTGATGATTGTTCTGGTGTGGAACGTGATGCGTTCAGTGCTGATCCGTCCATTGCGTCAGAGCATTGAGCACATCCAGCACATTGCACGTGGTGATCTGACCCAGCCGGTTGAGATTAACGTACGAAATGAAATCGGCGAATTGCTGACTTCACTGCAGCACATGCAGCAGGAGCTGGTGCGTACCGTTCGCACTGTCCGTGATGGCTCCGACGCCATCTATACCGGCGCCAGCGAAATTTCCATCGGCAATAACGATCTCTCTTCGCGAACGGAACAGCAGGCCGCCTCGCTGGAGCAGACTGCAGCCAGCATGGAGCAGCTCACCGCAACCGTGAAACAGAATGCTGAAAACGCCCGTCAGGCGTCGAAGCTGGCGCTGACTGCCTCAGAAACCGCGCAGCAGGGCGGCAAAGTGGTGGATGGCGTGGTCACCACCATGAAAGAGATTGCGGGCAGCTCTAAGAAGATTGCCGATATCACCAGCGTGATTGATGGCATTGCTTTCCAGACCAACATCCTGGCGCTGAATGCCGCGGTTGAAGCCGCGCGTGCCGGAGAACAGGGTCGTGGTTTTGCGGTAGTGGCGGGTGAAGTCCGCAGCCTGGCACAGCGCAGCGCCCAGGCCGCCAAAGAGATTAAAGGGCTGATTGAAGATTCCGTTAGCCGCGTTAATACCGGCTCAGTGCTGGTAGAGAGTGCCGGTGACACCATGAGCAACATCGTCAGCGCGGTTACCCGCGTCACCGACATCATGGGTGAGATCGCCTCCGCGTCAGACGAGCAGAGCCGTGGCATTGACCAGGTGGGCCTTGCGGTGACCGAGATGGATCGCGTTACACAGCAGAACGCCTCACTGGTTGAAGAGTCAGCCGCCGCCGCTGCAGCGCTCGAAGATCAGGCAAGTCACTTAAAACAAGCGGTTTCAGTGTTCAATATTGGTAAAGAATTTGTCGCTCAGGCCGTTAACAAGACAACGGCGATGAAAACTCTCCAGTTAGATGCACCGTTAGCCGTTGGTCGTTCGTCTGCGTCACGCAGCGACGACAACTGGGAAACCTTTTAAACGCCCGTGGTCCGTTCGCTGTTATAGCGCCGGGCATCGCAGCAGACAGTTAATGTATAAAGTTCGGGCCAGGTGCAGAGATGAAAAAATCGACGATTTTAGATCAAAATGAGACGACAACACTGCTGTCGCAAATGGTGCAGCGTTTGCCGCTCTCCGATACGCATTTTCGCCGTATCAGCCAGCTGATCTATCAGCGTGCCGGCATCGTATTGGCCGACCACAAGCGTGAGATGGTTTACAACCGTCTGGTTCGTCGTCTGCGTACGCTGAATATCGACGATTTTGGTCGCTACCTGGCGCTGCTGGAGTCCGATCCAAACAGTGCCGAGTGGCAGGCTTTTATCAATGCGCTGACGACCAACCTGACCGCGTTCTTCCGCGAAGCGCATCACTTCCCGATTCTGGCGGAGCATGCACGTAAGCGACAGGGCAACTTCAGCGTCTGGAGTACCGCAGCGTCAACGGGTGAAGAGCCTTATTCGATCGCCATGACGCTGGCGGAAACGCTGGGCACAGGACCTGGCAAGTTCCAGGTTCATGCCAGCGATATCGATACTCAGGTACTGGAAAAGGCGGTGGCAGGGGTTTACCGCCAGGAAGAGCTGCGCACGCTGTCACCGGCGCAAATGCAGCGTTTCTTCCTGCGCGGAACCGGTCCGCATGCCGGTATGGTGCGGGCGCGTCCCGAGCTGACCAATATGGTCACTTACGCGCAGCTTAACCTGCTGGCGAATGACTGGGCGCTGCCGGGTCAGTTCGACGCTATTTTCTGTCGCAATGTGATGATCTATTTCGATAAAGAGACGCAGGAGAAGATTCTGCGTCGGTTTGTCCCACTGCTAAAACCGGGCGGAATCCTTTTCGCCGGACACTCAGAAAACTTCAGTCAGATCAGTAAAGAGTTCTGGCTGCGTGGGCAAACCGTCTATGGACTGACGAAGGAAAGATGATGAGCAAAATCACCGTGATGTGCGTAGATGACTCTGCGCTGATGCGGCAGTTGATGACAGAGATCATCAACAGCCATCCGGATATGGAGATGGTCGCTACGGCGCCCGATCCGCTGGTCGCCCGCGATTTGATCAAGCAGTTCAATCCGCAGGTGCTGACACTGGATGTGGAAATGCCGCGCATGGATGGCCTCGATTTCCTGGAAAAACTGATGCGGTTACGGCCAATGCCGGTGGTGATGGTTTCATCGCTGACCGGAAAAGGCTCCGAAATTACGCTGAGGGCGCTGGAGCTGGGCGCGGTGGATTTCGTGACCAAGCCGCAGCTCGGCATCCGCGAAGGGATGCTGGCGTACAGCCAGATGATTGGCGACAAAATTCGTGCGGCTTCCCGTGCGCGCCTGCACAACCGCACAGCGATGCCGGTGCCGGCAACACTGAAAGCGGGTCCGCTGCTGAGTAGTGAGAAGCTGATTGCGATTGGCTCCTCAACCGGCGGAACTGAGGCGATTCGCCATGTGCTGCAGCCGTTACCGGCAACCAGCCCGGCACTGCTGATTACCCAGCATATGCCGCCAGGCTTTACCCGCTCCTTTGCCGAGCGTCTGAACAAGCTGTGTCAGATCACGGTAAAAGAAGCCGAAGATGGTGAACGTATTTTGCCAGGCCACGCCTATATCGCTCCAGGCGCAATGCACATGGAGCTGGGCCGAAGTGGTGCCAACTATGTGGTGAAACTGAATGAAGGGCCCCCGGTAAACCGGCACAAACCCTCTGTGGATGTGCTGTTCAAATCGGTGGCGATTAACGCCGGACGAAATGCGGTGGGGGTCATCCTCACCGGAATGGGCAACGATGGTGCGGCCGGGATGCTGGAAATGCACCGGGCAGGCGCCTGGACCATCGCCCAGAACGAAGCCAGCTGTGTGGTATTTGGCATGCCGCGTGAGGCTATTGCCACGGGCGGCGTGAGCGAAGTCGTAGATTTAAGCAACATCAGCCAGCACATGCTGGCGAAAATTAGCGCCGGACAGGCATTGCGTATTTAACAGGCCCGTCCCGCCGGGCGAGACAACTCAGGAGTAGATATGGCAGATAAAAACATGCGCTTTTTGGTAGTAGACGACTTCAATACGATGCGTCGTATTGTGCGTAACCTGCTGAAAGAGCTTGGCTTCAATAATGTTGAAGAAGCGGAAGATGGTGTGGATGCCCTCGGCAAACTGAAAGCGGGTGGTTTCGACTTCGTGATTTCCGACTGGAACATGCCAAACATGGATGGCCTGCAGCTGCTGCAGACCATTCGTGCTGACGCGGCAATGAGTTCGCTGCCGGTGTTGATGGTCACTGCGGAAGCCAAGAAAGAGAACATTATCGCCGCCGCCCAGGCGGGTGCCAGTGGATATGTAGTGAAACCTTTCACTGCGGCAACCCTGGAAGAAAAGCTGGGTAAAATTTTCGAAAAACTGGGCATGTAAGGGGATGTGATGAGCGACTTTCCGAAACCAACTGAGGATGCCGCGGCACACGACATCATTTCACGTATTGGCTCTCTGACGCGCATGCTGCGCGACAGTCTGCGCGAGCTGGGGCTGGATAAAGCCATTGCCGATGCGGCTGAAGCCATTCCTGATGCCCGCGATCGTCTGGATTATGTTGTGCAGATGACGGCGCAGGCCGCTGACCGTGCGTTGAACTGTGTTGAAGCAGCACAACCTCATCAGGATAAAATGGAAGCCGGGGCAACCCAGCTGAAAGGACGTTGGGATGAGTGGTTTGAGAACCCAATTGAACTGGGTGATGCGCGGGAGTTGGTGACGGATACGCGCGCATTCCTCACCGCCGTGCCAGAGCATACCGCCTTTACCAACAAGCAGTTGCTTGAAATCATGATGGCGCAGGATTTCCAGGACCTTACCGGTCAGGTGATCAAGCGTATGATGGATGTGATTCAGGAAATTGAGCGCCAGCTGTTAATGGTGCTGCTGGAAAACATGCCAGAAGTCAGTGCTGAAAAGCGTCAGGAAGGCACCAGCCTGCTGAACGGACCGCAGATTCACGCTGATGCTCCAGGCGTGGTGGCGAACCAGGATCAGGTTGATGACCTGCTGGACAGCTTAGGGTTTTAAGCGTCGTTCGCCCGCGTGCGGGCGAAACAGCGGCATATTATATTAAACAGGGTCACCTTCCGGTGGCCCCGTTCTGCATTGTCAGATCCATCCCCGAAAGAACGCCTGTTTTTCCCATCTTATCTCCGCTTTGACTTAAGCCAGATTTGGCATCCTATGCTCAGAATTCCTGCCAACCGAGGTTTGTCGTGTCTGATAGCGACGAGGACAAAACAGAATCGCCCACGGCCCACCGACTTGAGAAAGCGCGTGAAGAGGGCCAGATTCCGCGTTCGCGCGAACTGACATCCGTACTGATGCTGCTGGCCGGCATCATGATCCTGTGGATGGGCGGCAACATGATGGCGCACCGGCTGGCGGCGATGGTCGCTACCGGGCTTCGTTTTGACCACGGCATGGTCAGAGATGACAAAATTATCGTCAGCCACATTGGCAGCCTGATCACGCAGGCACTGATGGCGCTGCTGCCGCTGATGGGCGGTCTGGTGCTGGTGGCGATTGCCGCCCCTATGCTGCTGGGCGGTATCGTTTTCAGCGGTAAATCGATCAAGTTTGATCCGAAAAAGATGAACCCGATTGCCGGCTTTAAGCGAATGTTCGCCGCTCAGGCCTGGACCGAACTGTTTAAAGGGATCCTCAAGACTATCCTGGTTGGCGCAGTGGGCTGGTGGTACATCTGGAGTCACTGGCCTGAGATGCTGCGGCTGATCAGCGAAGCACCGGTGACCGCGCTCATCCACGGCATGGAGATGATTGCGGTCTGCTGCTCGCTGGTGATGCTGGGGCTGATACCGATGGTGGGCTATGACGTTTTCTGGCAGCTCTACAGCCACTTTAAAAAGCTGAAGATGTCGATGCAGGAGATTCGCGACGAGCATAAGCAGCAGGAAGGCGACCCGCATGTTAAAGGACGCATCCGTCAGCAGATGCGCGCCGCTGCACGACGCAGAATGATGGCAGATGTGCCAAAAGCCGATGTCATCGTTACCAACCCGACGCACTACTCCGTCGCCCTGCAGTACAACGAGAAAAAGATGAGTGCGCCAAAAGTTGTCGCGAAAGGGGCCGGCGAGATCGCCCTGAGAATTCGTGAACTGGCTGCTGAACACCGCATCCCGGTTCTGGAAGCACCGCCGCTGGCGCGTGCGTTATATCGTCATACCGAAATTGGTCAGCACATCCCTGGCGCGCTGTATGCTGCCGTGGCCGAGGTGCTGGCGTGGGTCTGGCAGTCGCGTCGCTGGAAGCGCGAAGGCGGCCTGATTCCAACCAAACCAAAAGACCTGCCGGTTCCGGCAGAGATGGACTTTGCAGGAGAGAGCAAAAACGATGGCTAATAACCTGGCCGTAAAGCTACGTCTACCGGGCTTTAAAGATATGCAGTGGCAGGTACTGGCCGGGCCGGTACTGATCCTGATGATCCTGTCGATGATGGTTCTGCCATTGCCGCCGTTTATCCTCGATCTGCTGTTCACCTTTAACATTGCGCTGTCGATCATGGTCCTGCTGGTGGCGATGTTCACCCAGCGGACCCTGGAATTTGCGGCGTTCCCGACCATTCTGCTCTTCTCAACATTGTTGCGTCTGGCGCTGAACGTTGCGTCAACCCGTATCATCCTGATGGAAGGGCACACTGGTGCCGCTGCGGCCGGACAGGTGGTTGAAGCGTTCGGTCACTTCCTGGTGGGCGGTAACTTCGCCATCGGTATCGTGGTGTTTATCATCCTCGTGATCATCAACTTTATGGTTATCACCAAGGGTGCCGGTCGTATCGCGGAAGTGGGTGCGCGCTTTGTGCTGGACGGCATGCCCGGTAAGCAGATGGCAATCGATGCCGACCTCAACGCCGGTCTGATCGGTGAAGATGATGCCAAACGCCGCCGTGCAGAAGTGACCCAGGAAGCCGACTTCTACGGTTCGATGGACGGTGCGAGTAAGTTCGTTCGTGGTGATGCCATCGCCGGTATCATGATCATGGTCATCAACGTCATCGGCGGCCTGCTGGTGGGCGTGGTGCAGCACGGTATGGATGCGGGTCATGCCGCAGAGACCTATACGCTGCTGACCATCGGTGATGGACTGGTCGCGCAGATCCCGGCGCTGGTTATCTCCACTGCTGCCGGTGTTATCGTGACGCGCGTTGCCACCGATCAGGATGTCGGTGAGCAGATGGTCACTCAGCTGTTCAAAGATCCCCGCGTACTGATGCTCAGCGCCGGGGTGATTGGCTTACTGGGTCTGGTGCCTGGCATGCCTAACTTTGTTTTCCTGCTGTTCACCGCCGCCTTACTGGGTCTGGCCTGGTGGTTGCGTGGTCGCGAAGCACAGCCGAAGAAGAAAGTGGATGTTGCAGGCAGCATCAGCAACAAACCAGCCGACACGCCAGCCGCCACCGAAGCGTCCTGGACCGATGTGCAGCTGGAAGATACCCTGGGCATGGAAGTGGGCTATCGCCTGATTCCGATGGTCGATCATCAGCAAAACGGTGAACTGCTGGGACGTATCCGCAGTATTCGTAAGAAGGTTGCTCAGGATGTTGGTTTCCTGCCGCCGGTGGTGCATATCCGTGACAACATGGAGCTGCCGCCTGCGCGCTATCGCATCCTGATGAAAGGGGTAGAGATTGGTAGCGGTGATGCCTATCCTGGCCGCTGGATGGCGATTAACCCGGGGACGGCTGCCGGAAGTCTGCCTGGTGAAGCGACCGTCGATCCCGCCTTTGGTCTGGCAGCGGTCTGGATTGATAGCGCACTCAAAGAGCAGGCGCAGATTCAGGGCTTTACTGTCGTCGAGGCCAGTACCGTCGTAGCAACTCATCTTAACCATCTGATCGGCCAGTTCGCCAGCGAACTGTTTGGCCGTCAGGAAGCGCAGCAACTGCTGGATCGCGTAACCCAGGAGATGCCGAAACTGACCGAAGATCTGGTGCCAGGCGTGATTTCACTCACCACGCTGCACAAGGTGCTGCAGAACCTGCTGGTGGAGCGGGTGTCGATTCGCGATATGCGCACCATCATCGAAACGCTGGCGGAACACGCGCCGGTGCAGAGCGATCCCCAGGAGCTGACCAGCGTGGTCCGTGTGGCGCTGGGCCGTGCGATTACGCAACAGTGGTTCCCGGGTAATGACGAAGTGCAGGTTATCGGGCTCGATTCAACGCTGGAGCGTCTGCTGTTGCAGGCGTTGCAGGGTGGTGGCGGACTGGAGCCGGGTCTGGCCGATCGGCTGTTGAGTCAGGCACAGGCCGCATTGCAGCGCCAGGAGATGCTGGGAGCACCGCCGGTGCTGCTGGTCAATCATCCACTGCGTGCGCTGCTGGCGCGATTCCTGCGCCGCAATCTGCCACAGCTGGTGGTGCTCTCAAACCTGGAGCTGAGCGATAACCGTCAGATCCGTATGACTGCCACCATTGGAGGCAAATAATGCGCAGACTGATCATGGCATTGTTAATGATGCCACTGATGGCTCAGGCGGCTGGAGGGGCCTGGAGTGCCTCGGCTAACGGGCCGCTACTGGCGAACCGTGGCAGCTGGCAACGGGCGCAGCCGCTGACGCCACCCGCCGGCGTTGGTGGGGAAGTCAGCATCATTAACTGGCGTTATGAGCTGAGCAGGCCGGCGCCCTCTGGCCTGGAAGTGCGGCTGTGCGGCGAACAGCGTTGCACGTCGCTTGAAGGTGCCAGCGGCACCACGCGCGGGCTGGCGCATCTGAATGCCGGTGAGACATTGCACATGGTGTTTGGTTTTGCGGGCAGTGGGGCGCTTCCACCCGGATTACGGGTGGTCAGCAGTGAAGTGATGGTCAATTACGAATAATGTATCAGCAACGTTGATGCCTGCGCGGGACACGCCGATGCACATCAGATATGTGCATCGGCTGTTACGTCGTTTACAGAGCAACAATTAACGCACTGACTCTCAGCCGATACATCAGGCACCGACGCAAAGGTCAGAATTCAGGCATTAACGCCTTTCATTCCCTCTTCCGAGTAACGCCCCCCTTTAACTTCTATTTGCCGGTGAAGTGCATTCAGCAACAGGAGATCGTTCTCTTCCAGCTGAATATCCGCGGCCTGCGCGTTTTCATTAAGATATGCGATCTGCCTGGTGCCCGGTATCGGCACAATTCTTTCATACTGGGCCAGGAGCCAGGCCAGCGCAATCTGCCCGGTGGTGGCGTGATATTTCTCCGCCAGCGGCGTAATCGCATTTACCAGCTGCAGGTTGTGATCGATATTCTCCTGCTGGAAACGCGCGTTATTTTTGCGGAAATCATCCCCGGCAAAATCACTGTTCTGGCGGTATTTACCGGTCAGAAAACCTCTGCCCAGCGGGGAATAGGGCACCAGACCGATACCGAGCTGTTTCACCGCTGGCAGGATGTCTTCTTCAATGTCACGCGTCCACAGAGAATATTCCGTCTGCAGCGCGGCCAGCGGATGGACGGCGTGCGCCCGATTGAGCGTGGCAGCAGACGCTTCACACAATCCAATACGGGCAATTTTCCCCTCTTTTACCAGACGGCTCAGACACTGCATGCTCTCCTCAATCGGTGTTGCCGCGCTGATACGATGCAGATAAAAGAGATCGATACGCTCGACGCCCAATCGTTTCAGGGAGGCATGGCAGCTGCGGGTAATGTAGTCCGGCTTATTGTTAATGGTACGGGCATAAGCCTCATCTGCCGGACGCTCGATACCACATTTGGTGGCGACGGTGAACGTCAGGCGTTCAGCCTTGCTCATCCCGGCAAGAAACTCACCGATCAGCTGCTCATTGTGGCCACGTCCGTAAAGATCGGCGGTATCAATGAAGGTGATATCCAGGTCGCGCAGCTGGCTAAGCAGCTGGAGAGACTGGCGGTCGTCGGAGTGACCGTAAAATTCGCTCAGCCCCATTGCGCCATAGCCTATGGCGCTGACATCCAGACCCTGACTTAAGGTTCGCTTTTTCATTGTTTCTCCTCGAGAGTGAAAGGCGATTGTTTCACCCCGCGTGAAGGCAATGAATTGCTCTTTTCGTCATGCAAAAAAGGTATCAGGAAAGGTAAGACCGGGGACAACACAGGAGCGGGCGGAACCGCGCATCATCAGCCACAGGCAGCGCGACGTAAGAGGGCGGCGACTCAGTCCGATGAATGCGGGTGAGCGTCGTGATCAGCCGACTGTGAAAGCACGCTCAGCGCATTCAGCACTGCCGCATTTTTTTCATTGGCGCGAATGGCCGCATAAACATCAATCGTCAATTGCCGCGCCGCGCTTTCAGTCAGCGGGCGATAACAGAGTCCTGTCTGGTTAAAGGTACATTTTGACTGCGGCATCAGGGCGAATCCTTTGCCTCTGGCAATGTGCGACAGCATCAGCAGAGAATCATCCGGCTCTCTTATTCGTTTTAACGTGACGTTGAGCGTCGCAAAGTAGCGTTCGCATTTATCGTAAAACTGCGGATTGGCACTGCGCGCAAACCAGAACAGCGGCAGGTCGGCCAGCGCCTCCAGTGCGACCTTTTCTCCTGCCAGACTGGCAGGGTGCGTTGACGGCATAGCGAGCAGCAACGGTTCACGGTAAACCCAGGTGTACTGAACCAGGGTTTCCGCTTCAGGACCTTTTTCGCCAGTGAGAATTAAATCCAGGCTGTTTTTGGCCAGGCTTTGCAGCAGTTGAGCGGAGGTCAGGCTGGGCATCTCCATTTCATCGCTGGCATGGAAACTGGCGAGCTGCCGGTTAAGCGGTGCCATTAATTCAAAGTTGAGCGTGCGGGTCAGTCCGATACGTGGTCGCACAGCAGCAGGCTGCTTTAGGCTATTCAGCGCGGTAAGAATCGCTTCTGCTTTTGCAACCAGCGCACGGCCAGCATCGGTGAGCATCACCTCATGAGTCGTTCGGCTGAACAGCGGCTGACCGAGCAGATCTTCCAGGCTTTGAACCTGACGGGTGAGCGGCGGCTGCGTCATGCTGAGGCGTTCTGCGGCCCGGCGAAAATTTAGCTCGTGCGCAACAGCCAGAAAGCACTGCAATTGCTTTATGGTGGGAAGATGACTGCTGATAAGGTGCGCGGCGACAGACATAACACCATCCTGCTGCGGAAATTTGGGGGGCGTTCAGAGCGGATAACTGGGAACAGCAACGGAGAGGGAAATCCCTCTCCGTTTTACAGGTTACATGCGCTCGACGGTGTCGATACCCAGAGTATCCAGACCCTGCTTCAGCGTCTTCGCCGTCAGCGCGGCCAGCTGCAGACGGCTCAGGCGCGTTGCGTCTGATTCTGCGCTGAGAATCGGGCAGTGCTCGTAGAAGCCGGAGAACAGACCGGCCAGATCGTAGAGATAGGCACACATCACATGTGGCGTGCCGTCGCGAGCGACCTGAGTAATGACCTCTTCGAACTGTAGCAAACGCGTGGCCAGCTGTGCTTCGCGCTCTTCACTGATCACAATCTCTGCATCCAGCGAATCGGCATTAATGCCCGCTTTACGGAACACGGAAAGCACACGGGTATAGGCATACTGCATGTAAGGCGCGGTATTGCCTTCAAACGCCAGCATGTTATCCCAGTCGAAGATGTAGTCGGTGGTGCGGCTTTTTGACAGATCAGCATATTTGACAGCACTGATCCCCACCACTTCCGCCAGGGTTTTCACTTCCGCTTCGCTCATCTCCGGGTTCTTCTCACGCACCAGCGAGTAGGCACGCTGATAGGCTTCATCCAGCAGATCAGAGAGTTTAATAGTACCGCCGCTACGTGTTTTAAATGGTCGTCCATCTTTGCCCAGCATCATGCCGAATGCATGGTGCTCCAGCGGCACAGACTCCGGCACATAACCCGCTTTACGGACAATCGTCCATGCCTGCACCAGATGCTGATGCTGACGTGAATCGATGTAATAGAGTACGCGATCGGCTTTCAGCGTTTCATAACGATATTTCGCACAGGCGATGTCCGTGGTGGTGTAGAGGTAGCCACCATCCTTTTTCTGGATGATGACGCCCATCGGCTCACCCTCTTTGTTCTGGAATTCATCCAGGAACACCACGGTTGCGCCTTCGCTCTCGACCGCTAAGCCTTTCTGTTTCAGGTCGGAAACAATGCCGGGCAGCATGTCGTTATAAAGACTTTCACCCATGACATCGTTGCGCGTCAGCGTCACGTTCATGCGGTCGTAGATTTTCTGGTTCTGACTCATGGTGATGTCGACCAGCTTCTTCCACATCTGGCGGCAATATTCATCGCCACCCTGAAGTTTCACGACATAGCTGCGCGCACGCTCGGCAAACTCAGGATCTTCATCATAAGTGCGTTTTGCTTCACGGTAGAAGCCTTCGAGGTCGGCCAGCGCCATCTCTGCGTGATCTTCATTCTGCTGCTTTTCAAGGAACGCGATCAACATGCCGAACTGCGTACCCCAGTCGCCAACGTGGTTAGCGCGGATAACGTTATGGCCGAGAAACTCCAGCGTACGCACCGCCGCATCACCAATGATGGTGGAGCGGACGTGACCGACGTGCATCTCTTTTGCAACATTAGGGGCGGAATAGTCGACCACGATGATCTGCGGCTCAGCCAGCTGCACGCCAAGACGCGGCAGGCTAAGTGCCTGACGGGCGTGTGTTGCCAGCCAGTTGTGGTCAAGGAAAATATTAATGAAACCCGGCCCGGCAATTTCAACCTTGCTGGCGATGCCGGTCAGGTCGAGGTGCTGAATCACCGCTTCCGCTAATTGTCGCGGTGCCTGTCCCAGCTTTTTCGCCACGGCCATAATGCCGTTGGCCTGATAGTCTCCAAACTGAACCCGTGCAGACTGACGAACCTGTGGTTCGCAATCGGCGGGTGCGCCGGCTAAAACCATTGCCTGACTGACTTTTGCGGAAAGAAGTGCCTGAATATTCACCGAGTTACCTTCATAAGCTGAACAACGCCCTGGACTGCTAAACCGGGCTGTCATCATCTTGCCTGAGCACATCGCGTTACGGCGGGGCAGAAACGGATGGGGCAGACAAAATGGAAAAAAATGAGGGGAAAAGTATACGTGAAATGTGGATGGGCGTCAGCAGTTGGATGAAGCGGGGAAACAGAGCTGAAGAAGATGTTTCCCGGAGGCGTTAACGACGTCGCAGATGACGACGTGGGTTCTTTACGCTTTTATCTTCAAGCACCTTCCAGTGGCGCGCAATTGCGAATCCCATCAGTGCGATCAGTACAGCGACAACGATGAGCATAGACATATAGCCATTCCTTTTGTTTGTGTTAGGTCAAATTTATAGGAAGGCAGAGAATGCTGCAATTGTTTATCAGTCAATTGAGACTTATCTTATTGTATTAAAGAAGTTGATTATAATCATATAGTTAACTCAATTTCATCAAGGAACTTATGGCCCTAAACAGGAGATAAATCCGAAATGAAAGATGTTATTATGAGGTTTTGCGTTAAATTTCAGTCCAAATAAGATGAATCTTATCATTATGTGACGTCAGGCACGCGGCGCTCCATAAACGAGACTGTTTATAAATGCTAAACAAATTGAGAGGATTTACGGTGTCAGAGCGATCTTTTCCGACAGAATTGGACGATTTAAGGACAGATTTAAGGCGTTTTGAAAAATCGTTGCAAAGTTTTGCGCAGCAACTTGGTTTGCGCCTTAACGATCTTGAAGTGGACCATATTTCGGTGCGTTGTCATCAGGACACGACGGCGATCCGCTGGCAGCAAGGCCTGCAGCAGATGGGTACGCAGTTTTCCGCGACGATGATTAACGGACGGCAGATTTGCCTGTTTAAACTACATGATCCACTGGTTGTGGCGGGCAGAGAGATCGATGTGGTTGAGCTGCCGTGGCCGGGTGAGAAGCGTTATCGCCATGAAGGCTGGGAGCACATTGAAGTGGTGTTACGTGGCGATCATCGAACGCTGGGCATGCGCGCGATGGCATTATTGTCTGATGAGGCACTGACGCAGCCCGGCATTTCCTTTAAAACCAGCTCACCGCAGGGCGAGAATGAGCGTCTGCCTAATCCGACCCTGGCGGTGACGGACGGGCAGACAACCATCAAGTTTCATCCGTGGCGACTGGAGGAAATTGTCGCCAGTGAGCAGCACTAAATGCGGGCAGCCACGGCGCGTTTCAGTCGGGCAACCGCCTCGTCCAGTAGCGCTCGGGTACAGCCGAAATTGAGCCGGACAAACTGGTCGTTGCCGAACTCACGTCCGGCGGTTAAGCCCAGTCCGTGCTTCTCAAAATAGAGGGCAGGACTGGCCACACCCAGCGCGCTGGCATCAATCCAGGCCAGGTAGGTTGCTTCCGGCGTGGCAACTGACAGACCGGGCATTTTATTGACCTGAGATACCAGCCAGTCCCGGTTACTGCGCAGGTAAGCATTCTGTGCCTTCAGCCAGGGCTCACCTTCGCGCCAGGCTGCTGCTGCTGCGGTGATGGCCAGAATATCTACATCCGGCACAATGCCGCGTCGCACCCGGTTAAAGCGCGCGCGCAGTTCAGCATTCGGTATGATGGCGATGGACGCACCCAGACCGGCGATATTGAAACTCTTGGAGGGCGACATCAGCGTGACACTTCGCTGGGCCGCATCCTCACTTAGCGAAGCAAACGGAATGTGCTGCACGCCCGGTTCCAGTAGCAAATCGCTGTGGATCTCGTCGGAACAGACAATCAGATTGTGTTTCCGGGCGAATTCCAGCTGCGCCTGTAGTTCGTCCTGGCGATAGACCGTGCCGCCCGGATTCTGCGGGTTACACAGCATTAACAGCCGTTCTTTACCCCCAGTCTGTTCTTCGGCTGCATCCAGATCCAGCAGCCAGCGCCCCTGTTGCAACGTGACAGGCACATTGATCTGACCTCGCTCTGCCAGTTTTGCCGCCCCGCGAAACGGTGGATAGATCGGCGTGGGAGAAATCGTCAGCTCGTCCGACGCAGTGAAGGCACGCACGGCGAGATTCAGTCCACTCACCACGCCGGGTAAAACCACAATCCATTCCGGATTGACGTGCCACTGATAGCGTGAGGCGAGCCACGCAACTGCGCTGTCGAGAAACGCTACCGGCGTATCGCCATAGCCGAAAATGCCATGCCCGGCGCGGGTTTTGATCGCATCGATAACGCAGTCAGGCGATCGGAAATCGGTATCTGCCACCCACAACGGCAGAATGTCCTGGTCCGCATATTTGTTCCATTTAAGGCTATCGCTGTGACGACGGTCTATCCGTTGGTCGAAATTGAATGCCATAGTTAACTTTCCCGGTAAACTCATATCAGCAGCCAGACTAACTGATGAATCTGCCTTGAACCAGAGTCATGTAAAGGAGAAGAGAATGACCACACTGGAAATTTGCTGCTATGGCGTGGATTGCGCCGTGACCGCACAACAGGCGGGCGCCGATCGGGTTGAACTTTGTGCCGCACCGCGTGAGGGTGGTCTGACCCCATCGGCAGGAATGCTGAATGCCGCCCGGCGCGAGGTTTCAATCCCGGTTCATCCTATTGTCCGGCCACGGGGTGGTGACTTTTGTTATACCGCGCGCGAGTTTGAAGCGATGAAATCGGATGTGGCGTTGATACGCGAACTGGGTTTTCCGGGGCTGGTCATTGGGATGCTTGATGAGGACGCGCATATCCATCATGGTCAGATGCGGCAGATTATGGCGCTGTGTGACGGCCTGTCAGTGACGTTCCATCGCGCCTTCGATCTGTGCCACAGCCCTAAGCGAGCGCTGGAAGAATTAACAGATTTGGGGGTGGCGCGCATTCTGACATCCGGTCAGCAACACAGTGCTGAAAACGGAATTGCACTCCTCAGGGAACTAAATGAGGCCAGCACCGGTCCTATTATTATGGCGGGTGCCGGGGTTCGTCTCAGCAACCTGCAAAAGTTTCTCGACATGGGGATTGATGAAGTTCACAGCTCGGCAAGTCGCCTGATGGTGTCGCCGATGCGCTACCGCAAAGCGGGGGTCTCCATGTGTTCTGAAGCCGAAAGCGATGAGTTCAGCCGCTACTGTGTAGACGGCGATGTCGTTGAGGCGATGAAAAGTGTGATGCAGATGAGCACCGTTCGGGTCGCCTGAATCACAACAGATTTTGCCGCGCAGCACGCCGATTCTTGACGTGGTGTTTGCAAGTACCAAACCCCAGTATTCTTGCTGGGGTTCTTTTTGTCTGAAGCCCTCTCAAGTGCAGTGACCTTATTCCGGGGTTCTCTGGCATTGTCATGATGTGAGGGGGAGATGATATCTGACGTTTGTGCCTTTTCACCTCTCTCATCATTTAAAGCACTGCAGGCCGGAATCGTCAAAGATTGGCGCTGTTTATCACCACAGCGTTTACACTGAAAGCAACGTCGCCTGGAAATTACCCTATGAAACGCAATCAGATTCTTGTTTTAAGCCTGATGCTGACTGCCTGGACTGAAAGCGCAGCGGCCAGCGCCTGCAGCCCGAATAATGCGGCCGTTGCAAACAGCAATAACCTTATTCTGCTGGGGGGAAACGCGAAAGGCGCTGTGAAGCAGGTGATTGCGGGCGAGTTTGGCAAAGATGTGAACTCGCAAAAGCGGGTGCTGGGGCAATTTGACGCCTGCGGCGATCTGACCGTCGCCGACGTCAGCTACGATAAAAGCGAACGTAATGTGATTCTCAGCATGGAGCAACATATCGCCAGAGTGCAGGGCGGCTGGGTGGCGGAATACGCCTATCTGGTCAAAGTGCTGAAAGAAGGTAAGGAAGTCGTCGTGGATAATCGACAGGGAACGATTAACTGGCAGAAAGGCCGGCATGGCACGATTACCAGCGCCTCTGATAGATTTACCAGCATGGGGAAAAGCGGCTTTACCGACATCACCTATCGCTATGATCCCCAGCTACGGCTGGAGAAGAGCGTGGCGCGCGGTAGCGATCCGCTGACCAACGGTGAATTTCACTATCACTGGAACCCAAAAGGTCTGGTCACGCGCACCACATCTGCAAGAGGCACCGACGAATACACCTATGATCCTCAATGGCGTGAAGTACGACTTAACGGCACCGAGACCACACCGCTCAGCACCATCCGGTCGGTTGATGAGTGCCAGTCATGGGATGAGGTCGGCAACTGTACACTCAGCTATCTGCATGAGACCGAGATCTTTACGCGTGGCACTATCGAGCGCCACCTCAGTTCGGCTTACAAATATGAGTACTGGAACCAGCCTGCGGCAGAAGAGTAACAGGCGATCGGGTGATCGCCCGCTCCTGACCTATTTTACGGTCTGACTAAAGGCATCCAGTGCCAGCAGGGCATTTGCGATATCTTCGGGTGACAGGTGTGGGTTGAGGTTTTTCAGCGTATCTCCCTCACTGTTTGCCAGCGCCCCCACTTTCACCAGATTCTCCCAGTTTTCATTTTCCAGATGCAGCTCCCGGAGTGTGGTTGGCATATTGATTGAGCGATAAAAGCGTATATAGCGCGCAATATCCTCATCCGTACGCTTCTCAAGCACCATCTGCGTCAGCGTGCCATAGGCAACTTTCTCGCCATGAGTCAGATGGTGGATATCGCCATCGATGGCGGTAAAACCATTATGAATCGCGTGAGCGGCTGCCAGACCACCGTTCTCAAACCCCAGTCCCGAGAGCAGCGTATTGGCCTCAACGACCGCTTCCACCGCTGGCGTTACCCGTTTTTCGGAAACGGCAACATAGGCGCTGTAACCCCATGTAAGAAGCGTTTCTTCACAGGCTCGGGCAATGGCCAGCCCGGCAAGTGTCGGATCACCGTTAACCATTGATTTCGCATGCGAACGTGCCACGGCCTGCGCTTCAACCCAGGTCGCCAGTCCATCTGCAATGCCTGATGCAAATAGCCGTGCTGGCGCACTGGCGCAGACTGCCGTGTCCACGAGCACCAAATCTGGATTTTTGCTGTAAAAGCGATAGCTCTCGAATACACCGCTGTCAGAATAGATGACCGACAGGGCGCTACAGGGCGCATCGGTGGACGCAATGGTTGGCACGATAGCCACCGGCAGTTTAAGTTCATCCGCCACCGCTTTAACCGTATCCAGCGTTTTTCCCCCGCCCAGGCCGACAATCACATTACAGCCCTGACTTTTTGCGAGCGCACTGAGTCGGGAAATCTCATTACTGGAGGCTTCGCCATTGAATTGCTGCCAGCTGAATGTCACGCCAGCGGAATGCAGGGCGTGTTGCGTCCGTTCGCCAATCAACGTCCAGACCGTGTTGTCAGCCACCAGAAAAGCCTGATCGCCCAGTTCAGTCAGATACGTTCCCAGCTCGTCCAGCACTCCTGCGCCCTGTACATATTTACGGGGTGAGGAAAAAATAAATTTACTCATAATCAAAACTCCCTGATATGAATGAATCAACCTGATCCAGTCTGGCACAATCCGGGAAGAGTGACAGTTGATGAAGGATTGCGGTCACCGGAGCTGTTAAGCTGCGTGAACACCCAGGAGATAACGGAGAAATCATGATGAGCGCAATGCTCTTTTCATTTCTGCTTGCGATAACCATTCTGACGCTCACACCCGGATTTGACACCGCACTGGTGCTGCGAACCGCTATCGCGCAGGGCTGGCAGCGCGCCTGCGCCACCGCGCTCGGCGTGACGCTGGGCTGTCTGATCTGGGGAGTGGCGGTAGGCCTGGGGCTGGGTGCGCTATTGCTGGCCTCTGAAATTGCATACAACCTGCTGAAGTGGATGGGGGCGGCCTGGCTGCTCTGGCTCGGTATCAGGCTACTGCTTAAACCGCGTCAGCAACCGCTCATCGTGGACGAACAGCCTGCCAGGTCGCAGGGTTATCTGGCCTGCTTCAGTCGGGGGTTGATGGGGAATCTGCTGAATCCAAAAGTGGGCGTGTTTTACGTCACCTTCCTGCCACAGTTTATTCCGGCCGGGGCGTCCGTGGCGCTCTGGTGTACGCTGATGGCGCTGGCACACATGCTGCTGGGGCTGATATGGAATGCCGTGTTAATCGGCGGCAGTCACTATTTTGCGGGTCATCTGCAAAAACCGCGGGTATTAAAGGTGATGGATCGCCTGACCGGCTGCGTGTTTATTGGATTTGCGGCGAAACTGGCGTTGTCTCGCCGCTGAGATTTAAGGTTTGGTGGCGACCAGCACGGCGCGCAGCGGAGCCGGATAGCCCTCAACCGTTTTGCTCGGATCATCGGGATCGAGGAATTCCGCCAGCGACTCGCTGGTCATCCAGTCTGTCCGACGTTGTTCTTCGGTGGTGGTCAGGGCGAAATCGACAATCCGTACATCGACAAAGCCGCTTTTCTCCAGCCAGCTTTTCAGCGCCTCGGCGGAGGGGATAAAGAAGACGTTGCGCATCTGCGCATAGCGCTCACCGGGCACCAGCACCTGATTCACATCGCCCTCAATGACCAGCGTCTCCAGCACCAGTTCACCGCCGCTCACCAGCTGATTTTTCAGCTGTAACAGGTGATCCAGCGGGGAACGGCGATGGTAGAGCACACCCATCGAAAATACGGTATCAAATGCCTGTAACGCCGGTAACTGTTCAATACCCAGCGGCAGCATGTGCGCCCGGCGATCATCGTTGAGCAGCTTACGCACGGCTTCAAACTGCACCAGGAAGAGCTGCATCGGATCAATGCCGACCACCAGATGCGCACCCGCACCAATCATTCGCCACATGTGATAACCGCTGCCACAGCCAATATCCAGCACCGTCCGGCCCGCCAGCGAGGATATATGCGGCAGGACACGCTCCCATTTCCAGTCAGAACGCCACTCAGTGTTGATATGGGTGCCATAGAGGAAATAGGGCCCTTTGCGCCATGGCATCAGGTTACGCAGTAATTTCTCAATGCCCTGACGATGACGATCGCTGATGTCATCGCGGTCGGCGGTGACGCTATGCAGCAGGTCGAGCTTTTGCGGCTCCAGCAGCGGCAGATACTCCAGCGACTTGTACCAGTCACGGAAGTGCCCATGCAGGTTTTCACGCTGCCACTCGCTGATTTGCGCCGGTAAAACTTCCAGCCACTTCGCCAGTGGACCTACGGCAATTTGCTGATAAAAACGGCCAAAGTCGATCATTTCAACGCCACCAGAGATCCAAAATTAAAGCACTGGAACCAGAGTTCGGCGTGCGAGAAACCGGCCTGTTTCAGGCGGGCTTTATGGGCTTCGACGCTGTCAGTCAGCATCACATTTTCCAGCATGCTACGTTTCTGGCTGATTTCCAGTTCGCTGTAGCCGTTGGCGCGCTTGAAGTCATGGTGCATGTTGAACAACAGTTCACCGACTTCGGCATCTTCAAAACTGAATTTCTCCGACAGCACCAGCGCGCCACCGGGTTTAAGTCCCTGCCAGATTTTTTCCAGCAGAGCCAGACGTGCGGGTGGCTCCAGAAACTGCAGCGTAAAGTTAAGCACCACCAGCGAGGCGTTTTCTATGTCAATATCACGGATATCCGCTTCCAGCACCGTCACCGGCGTATCAGCGCGAAACGCATCCAGATGACGACGGCAACGCTCCACCATCGCCGGGGAGTTATCCACTGCGATGATCTGGCAACCCGGGACATGAATATTGCGGCGCACCGAGAGGGTGGCGGCGCCCAGCGAGCAGCCCAGGTCATAAACCGTGCTGTCGGGCGTAACAAAACGTTCTGCCAGCATGCCAATCATCGAAATGATGTTGGAGTAGCCCGGCACCGAGCGCTGAATCATGTCTGGAAAGACTTCAGCTACGCGCTCGTCAAAAGTCCAGTCGCCCAGTTTTGCAATGGGCGCTGAGAAGAGTTGATCGCGGTCAGACATATCGAAAATCCGAAGAGACGACGGAAAGGGCGCTATTCTCGCAGAAAGTGGGGCGGCCTGCACCCCTTAACCCAGGGCGACTTAATGGAGTGTCAGCACCAGTTCCCACGGCAGATAAATAAGATTAAAAATGACCATGCCGCACAGGGAAAACAGCGTCAGCAGCATGCCATATTTACGGCCAGCCATGGCGCTGCTGCGTAAACCCCAGGCATGGAGTAACCGGCTGATGAAAAAGAGCAGGCCAGTGAGATGCACCATCCAGATATCGGCGCCATTCATCTCCATCATCACCAGCAGCAACAGCGCCAGCGGGATAGTTTCGATGGCATTGCCGTGAATGCGAATCGCCATTTTCAGGTCGTGATAGCCGCCATCGCCATACGCCACGCGATAGAAACGGCGGTAACGCACCACGTCCATTGTAAATTTCATTACCAGCAATGCACCCAGTACGACGTATAACGCGCTAATCATTGTCACTCCGGTATCCATCCGTAAAGTAGCTATTCTATCCAGCGTACAGCACGCTGTCCTGTGCAGTGATCAAAACAGTGATGTCTGTTGCGGCCAGTCGGGTCCATTGCCAATAGCCGGATCGATCTGCTGCAGCTGCGGCCATAGCGCCTGCACCAGCGGAAACACCTGACCCATATCGGGCGTATGCAGAAACAACATGGCGTCGCCCTGTTGCTGCCATTGCGAGAGCTTGTCACGCCAGATCTGAAATAGCGGCACGGTCTCTTCCACACTGTCGCTGCCGATAAAACGGACCATTGGCTGCGAGCCGGTTCGTAAGGCATGAGGCGGCACTTTAGGCTTCTGAGCACGGGCCACCAGCGCTGCCGGGCTTTGCGAGGTGGAGGCGTGAACCGGGCGGCTGTCCAGCATGACGCGATTGATGCCGCGCTCAAGCAATCCGCGATTCAGCGCCCGCTCTGCGTCACCTTTGGCAAAGAAAGCGGGATGGCGGACTTCGACGCCGTAGTGAAAACGACGCGGCAAACTATCCAGAAAGCGCCACAGATCGGCGATCTGCGCCGGAGAGAAGCTGGCAGGCAGCTGCAGCCAGTACTGACCGATGCGATCGGCCAGCGGCTCCATCAGGCGCAGGAAATCGGTCAGCAGGTCGTCACTGTGCTGTAGCGCCGCCTGATGGCTGATGGTGTTGGGAAACTTAAAGCAGAAGCGAAACGCATCATGCGTCATATCGCGCCAGCGCATCACCGTTTCGGTATCAGGCAGCGCATAAAGCGTGGTGTTTCCCTCTACACAATGGAAGTATCGGGCATAGTCCGCCAGGCTCGTGATACCCCAGCGTTTCCAGTGTGAATGCCCCCACTGGGGCAGGCCAATACGAAGTGTCACGCGCGCTCCTGGCGATGGGTTAAGATGCCCCATTATCTTCTATGTTCGGTCAGGTGGGCAAATGCACACAGGAAATCGGTGCTTTGGCGTGGATCTGCTTATCCTGCCTGGCTTTTTCCATTATAATGACCGCCATTTTTGCGACAGCATCGCAACAGGTAACGCGGCCGGATGCTGTCAGCTGCAGCGGCGAAGTTAAAAGGATAGTGTTATGCGTACAGAATATTGCGGACAGCTCAATCTGTCTCATGTAGGTCAGCAAGTCACGCTTTGCGGCTGGGTAAACCGCCGTCGCGATCTGGGCAGTTTGATTTTTATCGACATGCGCGACCGTGAAGGCATCGTGCAGGTGTTTTTCGATCCCGATCGTCAGGACGCATTTAAGCTGGCTTCTGAACTGCGTAACGAATTCTGCATCCAGATCACCGGCACCGTGCGTGCGCGTGATGAGAAGAATAAAAACAGCGACATGGCGACCGGCGAAGTCGAAGTGTTTGCCCAGGCGCTGACCATCATCAACCGCTCTGAGCCACTGCCGCTGGACTCTAATCAGACCAACAGCGAAGAAGCGCGCCTGAAATACCGCTATCTGGATCTGCGTCGTCCTGAGATGGTGACGCGTCTGAAAACCCGCGCAAAAATCACCAGCTTTGTCCGTCGCTTTATGGATGACGAAGGGTTCCTGGATATCGAAACCCCGATGCTGACCAAAGCGACGCCAGAAGGCGCGCGTGACTATCTGGTGCCTAGCCGGGTTCATAAAGGCAAGTTCTACGCGCTGCCGCAGTCACCGCAGCTGTTCAAACAGCTGCTGATGATGTCGGGTTTTGACCGCTACTATCAGATCGTTAAATGCTTCCGTGATGAAGATTTACGCGCCGATCGTCAGCCCGAATTTACCCAGATCGACGTTGAAACCTCCTTTATGACCGCGCCGCAGGTGCGTGAAATCATGGAGCGTTTAATCCGCAATCTGTGGCAGGACGTGCAGGGCGTTGATCTCGGCGAGTTCCCGCAGATGACCTTTGCGGAAGCGATGCATCGTTACGGTTCTGATAAGCCGGATCTGCGTAACCCGATGGAGCTGGTGGACGTAGGTGACCTGCTGAAAAATGTGGAGTTCCAGGTCTTCTCTGGCCCGGCTAACGATGAAAAAGGCCGTGTTGCGGCACTGCGTGTGCCAACTGGTGCGCAGCTGAGCCGTAAGCAGATTGATGAATATGGCAAGTTCGTAGAAATTTACGGCGCGAAAGGCCTGGCGTGGATGAAAGTTAACGTCCGCGCGGACGGCCTGGAGGGCGTGCAGAGTCCGGTTGCCAAGTTCCTGAATGCAGAGATCGTCGAAAGCATTCTGAGCCGCACCGGCGCGCAGGATGGCGACATCATCTTCTTTGGTGCCGATCGCGCCAAGGTGGTCGCGGATGCACTGGGTGCGTTGCGCCTGAAAGTGGGTCGCGAGCTGAACATCACCGATGAAAAAGCCTGGGCACCGCTGTGGGTGATCGACTTCCCGATGTTCGAAGAGGACGAGGAAGGCGGTCTGGCTGCGATGCACCATCCGTTCACTGCACCAAAAGAGATGAGCGCAGAAGAGCTGGCTGCGGATCCAACCCGTGCCGTGGCGAATGCCTACGACATGGTGATCAACGGTTATGAAGTGGGCGGCGGTTCAGTGCGTATCCACAACGGCAAAATGCAGCAGACGGTGTTCAGCATTCTGGGTATTGAAGAGCACGAGCAGCGCGAGAAGTTTGGCTTCCTGCTGGATGCGCTTAAATTCGGTACACCACCGCATGCGGGCCTGGCGTTTGGTCTGGATCGCCTGACCATGCTGCTGACCGGCACCGACAACATTCGTGACGTTATTGCGTTCCCGAAAACCACGGCGGCAGCCTGCATGATGACCGAAGCGCCAAGCGAAGCGAACCCGGCTTCTCTGCTGGAACTGGGCATTCAGGTCATTAAAAAAGAAAAGCCTGAGATTAAATAATGGGCTATAAACACCCGGTTTCAGTGCTGGTGGTTATTTCGGCGCGCGATACTGGCCGGGTGTTGATGCTGCAGCGGCGTGACGATCCCTCATTCTGGCAGTCGGTTACCGGCAGCCTGGAAACGGGGGAGTCACCGCTGGCGACCGCGTGTCGTGAAGTGAATGAGGAGGTCGGCATTGACGTGCTGACTGAGCAGCTGGAGGTGGAGGATTGTCATCGTCAAATCGACTTTGAAATCTTTCCCCATTTCCGCCATCGCTATGCGCCTGATGTCACCCATAATCACGAGCACTGGTTTCGCCTGCAACTGCCGGAAGAGCGCGATGTGACGCTCACGGAGCATCTGGCGTTTCGCTGGCTGGCACCTGCTGACGCTGCAGCATTAACCCGATCATGGAGTAACCGCCAGGCAATTGAAGAATTTATCTGAATGCTCGCCATCGCCCGGTATTCCGGCGGCGGATAGATTAAATTTTATGAATCTGGTGAGTTTTAACAGGACTTCACCAATATATTGAACAGCCAGGCATCATCTACGCTGCGACGTTGTTTACCACCCGCGTGAAGTCATCAGCATACTGTTGTACGTGATGATCATGCGCGATGCTCGCCCAAAGCGGGTACACGGGTTTTTAAAAACGGTGTAAGCACCGACGGTAAACAGGCTCGCAGCCAGGATAGCCTGCACCCTGTAAAAGATCGGAGAAACGTTAAAATGGCAGGACACAGTAAGTGGGCAAACACCAAACACCGTAAGGCGGCGCAGGATGCTAAGCGCGGCAAAATCTTCACCAAAATCATTCGTGAACTGGTGACAGCGGCCAAGCTGGGCGGTGGTGATCCGGGCTCAAACCCGCGTCTGCGTGCCGCGATGGATAAAGCGCTGGCGAACAACATGACCCGCGACACCATGGATCGCGCTATCGCGCGCGGTGTGGGCGGCGATGACAACGCCAACATGGAAACCATCATTTATGAAGGTTATGGTCCAGGCGGTTCAGCCATCATGATTGAATGCCTCAGTGACAACCGTAACCGTACCGTGGGTGAAGTGCGTCACGCCTTTACCAAAACCGGTGGCAACCTGGGTACTGACGGATCCGTGGCTTACCTGTTCAACAAGAAAGGCGTGATCTCTTTTGCGCCAGGTCAGGATGAAGATGCGGTAATGGAAGC
Source organism: Pantoea hericii (assembly GCF_014155795.1). NCBI lineage: Bacteria > Pseudomonadati > Pseudomonadota > Gammaproteobacteria > Enterobacterales > Erwiniaceae > Pantoea > Pantoea hericii. The sequence continues at coordinate 670,229 of NZ_SCKV01000002.1, read as the reverse complement.
GGCCCTGGAAGCGGGCGGCGAAGACGTTGTCACCTATGACGACGGCGCGATTGATGTTTTCACCGCATGGGAAGAGATGGGCACGGTGCGTGATGCACTGGAAGCACTTGGTCTGAAAGCGGATACAGCAGAAGTGGCGATGATCCCGACGACCAAAGCCGAAATGGATGCGGAAACCGCACCAAAACTGCTGCGTCTGATCGACATGCTGGAAGATTGCGACGATGTGCAGGAGGTTTATCACAACGGTGAGATCTCCGACGAGGTGGCGGAAACGCTGTAATGGCGTCTGTCGCCCTGTTAACCGGAGAGGCGTAATGTCGATTATCCTGGGAATTGATCCCGGCTCACGCATCACCGGTTATGGTGTTATTCGTCAGACTGGCCGCCAGCTCACCTATCTGGGCAGCGGCTGTATCCGCACCAATACCACCGAGTTGCCCGCCCGTCTGAAGCTGATTTATGCGGGCGTCTGCGAAATCATCACGCAGTTTTCACCCGATTTCTTCGCCATTGAACAGGTGTTTATGGCGAAGAATGCCGACTCGGCGCTGAAGCTTGGCCAGGCGCGCGGTGCCGCCATTGTTGCCGCGGTTAACCACGATCTGCCGGTGTTTGAGTATGCCGCCCGTCAGGTGAAACAGACCGTGGTTGGCATCGGCAGCGCCGAGAAAAGTCAGGTGCAGCACATGGTGCGAACCCTGCTGAAGCTGCCCGCAAACCCGCAGGCGGATGCCGCCGATGCCCTGGCGATAGCCATCACTCATTGTCACGTGGCCCAAAACGCGGCGCGCATGAGTGACAGCAAGCTGGTGCTGACGCGCGGACGATTGCGCTCAGGTTAGCGCTTATCGCTCAGGTCTCACTCTCAGGCTGGATATTCATCCAGCCTTTTTTATGTTATAAAATCCGCCACATTCTTTAGTTAAGGAAGCATTCAGGTGATAGGTCGTTTACGGGGCAATATTCTGGAAAAGCAGCCGCCACTGGTGCTGCTTGAGGCACACGGCGTCGGCTATGAAATTTACATGCCCATGACCTGTTTTTATGAGTTACCTGAACTTCAGCACGAAGCGGTGATTTTTACCCATTTTGTGGTGCGTGAAGATGCGCAGTTGCTGTTTGGTTTTAACAGCAAGCAGGAGCGCGCGCTGTTTCGCGAACTGATTAAAGTGAATGGCGTCGGGCCCAAGCTGGCGCTGGCGATCCTCTCCGGCATGTCGGCGCAGCAGTTTGTGACTGCCGTCGAGAAAGAAGAGATCGCATCACTCGTTAAACTGCCCGGTGTGGGCAAGAAGACGGCTGAGCGACTGGTGGTCGAGATGAAGGACCGCTTCAAAGGGATGCACGGCGACCTGTTTGGCGGCGATTCTGCGTTTACGCTCACCACGCCGAGCGCCGAGCCGGAAACCAATGATGCGGAATCCGAAGCGGTTGCAGCGCTGGTTTCACTGGGTTATAAACCGCAGGAAGCGAGCCGTATGATCAGTAAAGTCGGTCGACCGGATGCGGATTGCGAAACCCTGATCCGCGAAGCGCTACGCGCCGCCATTTGAGGTAAGTCATGATAGAAGCCGACCGCCTGATCTCCGCTGCCAGTATCAGCGAAGAAGAGGTTATTGACCGCGCGATTCGCCCGAAGATGCTGACCGAATATGTCGGTCAGCCGCAGGTGCGTGAGCAGATGGAAATATTCATCAAGGCAGCGCAACTGCGCGGCGATGCGCTCGATCATCTGTTGATCTTCGGTCCACCAGGGCTGGGTAAAACCACTCTGGCCAACATCGTGGCCAATGAGATGGGCGTCAATCTGCGCACCACATCCGGTCCGGTGCTGGAGAAGGCGGGCGATCTGGCGGCGATGCTGACCAACCTTGAGCCCCATGACGTCCTGTTTATCGATGAAATCCATCGCCTCTCACCAGTAGTGGAAGAGATACTCTACCCGGCGATGGAAGATTATCAGCTGGATATCATGATTGGTGAAGGCCCGGCTGCGCGTTCAATCAAACTCGATCTGCCGCCGTTTACGCTGATTGGTGCCACCACGCGTGCTGGCTCGCTGACCTCGCCGCTGCGCGACCGTTTTGGCATTGTGCAGCGTCTGGAGTTCTATCAGGTTAAAGATCTGCAGCATATCGTGGGTCGCAGTGCCGCCTGTCTGGGCCTGGCGCTGAGTGATGAAGGGGCATTAGAGATCGCCCGTCGCGCACGCGGCACACCGCGTATCGCCAACCGCCTGCTGCGTCGCGTTCGTGACTTCGCAGAAGTGCGGGCAAACGGTGATCTCAGCGGTGAAGTCTCCTGCAGCGCGCTGGATATGCTTAACGTTGACAGCGAAGGGTTCGATTATATGGACCGTAAACTGCTGCTGGCGATCATCGACAAATTTATGGGTGGGCCGGTGGGGCTGGACAACCTGGCTGCTGCCATTGGTGAAGAGCGGGAAACCATTGAAGATGTGATTGAACCCTTCCTGATTCAGCAGGGCTTCATTCAGCGCACACCACGTGGCCGGATGGCCACGCAGCATGCTTATCGTCACTTCGGTATGACGCGCGAAGAGTAACTACATGGCCGGTTTGCGTACCATGCTGAAGATAAACAGGATGGCAGCGCAGAGCACAACCGACGGCCCGGCAGGCGTGTCGTAGAACGCGGAGAAGGTCAGACCGCCGGTGACGGCAATCACACCGATGACCACCGCGACGCCCGCCATGCCTTCCGGTGAGCGCACGAAACGGCGTGCGGTCGCCGCCGGGATAATCAGCAGTGAGGTGATGATCAGCGCACCGACAAACTTCATCGCTACCCCAATTGTCAGCGCCGTGACCAGCATCAGAACCAACCGGGTACGCTGGATATTGACGCCATCGACCTGCGCCAGCTCCGGGCTGATGGTCATCGACAGCAACGACCGCCACTGCCACGCCATCACCAGCAGCACGATCACCACGCCGCCACCCATCATCCAGAGATCGTCGGGTGTGACCGCCAGCAGGTCGCCAAACAGATACGCCATCAGATCGACGCGCACGTTCTTCATCAGGCTGACCACCACCAGACCCAGCGACAGCGCACTGTGCGCCATAATGCCCAGCAGGGTATCAATAGCCAGATGCGGACGACGCTCCAGCCAGACCAGGCCTAGCGCCAGGCATACCGTGACCAGAATCACCGCATAGTAAGGATTCACATTTAACAGCAGGCCAAATGCCACCCCGAGCAGAGAGGCGTGCGCCAGGGTATCGCCGAAATAGGACATCTTGCGCCAGACCACAAACGAACCCAGCGGACCGGCAGCCAGCGCTAACATCACACCGCCTATCCAGCCCGGTAATAGCAACTCAATCATGATGAACCCTGTCCTTTGCGTAAAACGATACGTCCCTGAAGGTCGTGACGGTGATTATGATGATGACGGTAAATCGCCAGCTCTTCTGCGCCACGCGGGCCAAACATCGCGATGAATTCCGGATGTTGCGAGACCGCTTCCGGGGTACCGGAACAGCAGATGTGGTGGTTAAGGCACAGCACTTCGTCAGTTTTTGCCATGACCAGATGCAGATCGTGGGAGACCATCATCACGGCGCAGTTCAGTTCCACGCGTAACTGATTAATAAGGTCATACAGCGCAACCTGACCGTTCACATCCACACCCTGCGTTGGCTCATCAAGCACCAGCAGCTGAGGCTGATTCAGCAGCGCGCGGGCCAGCAGCACACGCTGAGTTTCCCCACCCGACAGTTTTTGCAGCGGCGAATGAAGCAGGTGGCCCGCCTGCACCCGTTTCAGGGCCGGCAGAATCTCCGCGTTTTTACTGCCACGCGTCAGGCGCATAAAACGCTCTACTGTTACCGGCAGAGTAGGATCGATGTGCAGCTTCTGAGGGACATAACCAATACGCAGGCCGGGATCACGCTGAACGGAACCGGACGTCGGGGCAAGCAGGCCAAGCACCACACGCACCAGTGTTGATTTACCGGCACCGTTGGGACCCAGCAGAGTGAGGATGCGACCAGGCTGCAGGGTCAGGCTGACGCCAGACAGCACATTGCGCTGGTTAAACTTTATCGAAACGTTATCGAGTGTGACAAGTGAGGTCATAGTATTTACAGGTTGCACAGAATTTCGAATGTTATAATATCACACTCCACCTCATGGTCACGATGGAATGACGCAATATGTTACACAATAAAAAGGGCGCAATTTTCGCCTTAGGGGCTTTAACTGTTTCAGCTTTATTAACCCTTCCTGTCCAGGCAAATGTCGTGGCTTCACTCAAACCGGTAGGTTTTATCGCTGCGGCCATCGCCGATGGCGTCACGCCGGTAGAAGTGCTGCTGCCGGACGGGGCATCTGAACACGATTACTCCCTGCGACCTTCTGATGCAAAACGCTTAAAAAACGCGGACTTAGTTGTCTGGGTCGGGCCTGAAATGGAAGCCTTTATGGCGAAATCTGCAGCCGAACTTCCAGCCCAAAAAAACCTCGCCATGGTGAACATCGACGGGGTAAAACCGTTATTGATTAGCGGTGGTGAAGATGAAGAGGAACATGCAGCGGAAAAATCCGAAGATCAGGACGCAGATGCTCATCACCATCATCACGGCGAGTTTAATATGCACCTGTGGTTGTCGCCAGAGATTGCGCGCAAAACCGCGGTTGCAATCCATGGAAAATTATTGGAACTTATGCCGCAAGATAAAGCCAAACTTGACGCCAACCTCCAGCAGTTTGAGGTAGCTTTGGCGGACACGGACAAACGCGTTAGCGCACAACTTGCTCCGGTTAAAAATAAAGGATATTTCGTTTTTCACGACGCTTACACGTACTTTGAAAAGCACTACGGTCTTTCGCCCACCGGGCACTTTACCGTCAATCCTGAAATTCAACCGGGCGCTCAGCGTTTACACCAGATACGAACACAGTTGGTTGAGCAAAAGGCGGTCTGCGTCTTTGCTGAGCCACAATTCAGGCCAGCAGTCATCGATGCTGTCTCCCGTGGAACGCAGGTGCGTAAAGGCACACTCGATCCTCTGGGCACAGACATCAGCTTAGCCAAAGACAGCTATGTGAAATTCCTCTCACAACTGTCGAGCCAGTATGAAAGCTGCCTGAATGGAGCATGAGGAATAGGTAAAAGTGCAGCAGATAGCCCGCTCTGTCGCCCTCGCATTTAATAATTTGCCGCGCCCCCACCGCGTAATGCTGGGATCGTTAACTGTCGTCACTCTGGCCGTCGCTGTCTGGCGGCCTTACGTTTATCATCCCACGGATGATGTGACGCCCATCGTTAAAAACATTGAGCTGGATAAGAACACCTTCCGCACGCTGTTGCCGGAAGCCAGTGAGCCGATCGATCAAAGCACACCGGAACCGGACGAAGAGCTGCCAGCGGACGATGTGGACACCGACGCGCCGGAAACGGCTGGGGTTCACGACTACACCGTCTCATCCGGCGATACCCTGAGCAGCGCACTGAATCAGTATGGCATCGACATCAGCGACATTAACGCGCTGGTGGTAAGCGACCGGGATCTGCGTAATCTGCAGGTGGGTCAGCAACTGAGCTGGACGCTGGATGATGATGGCGGCCTGAAAACCCTGAGCTGGGAAATTTCCCGCCGCGAAACCCGCACCTATGAGCGCACCCCATCGGGTGGCTTTAAGATGGAAGCGGAGATGCAGAAGGGTGAATGGCGCAACAGCGTAATGCAGGGTGAAGTGCGCGGCAGTTTTGCCGCCAGCGCCATGCGGGCGGGATTGAGCAGTGCCGAAGCCAGCGCCGTCATTAAAGCGATGCAGTGGCAGATGGACTTCCGCAAACTGCGTGCGGGAGACCAGTTCAGCGTTCTGATGTCACGCGAAATGCTGGAGGGTAAGAGTGCACAGAGCCAGTTGCTGGGTGTGCGCCTGCGTAGCGGCGGGAAAGACTATTACGCCTTCCGCGCTGAAGATGGCAAGTTCTACGATCGCAACGGCTCCGGTCTGGCGCGCGGCTTTATGCGTTTCCCGACGGTTAAGCAGTATCGTGTCTCATCGAACTTTAATCCGCGTCGTCTTAATCCGGTGACCGGTCGCATTGCGCCGCATAAAGGCGTCGACTTTGCGCTGCCAATCGGTACGCCCGTGCTGGCAGTCGGGGATGGTGAGGTTGTCGTGGCGAAGAACGGCGGCGCTGCGGGTAACTATGTGGCTATCCGTCATGGCCGTCAGTATATGACCCGCTATATGCACATGAAGAAAGTGCTGGTGAAACCCGGTGAGAAAGTGAAGCGTGGCGACCGTATCGGGCTGTCAGGTAATACCGGACGCTCTACCGGCCCGCATCTGCATTTCGAAATCTGGATCAACAATCAGGCGGTTAACCCATTAACGGCGAAACTGCCGCGCATGGAAGGTCTGACCGGCAAAGATCGCAGTGATTATATGGCGCAGGTGAAAGCCTGGTTGCCTCAGCTGGGTCTGAAGTAAGCGAATTTCGTCAAATCGCACAAAAACCGACGGCATCTCCGTCGGTTTTTTGCTATCTGGCGCAGGATGATTGCAAATTTTCAGGTCGTCACTATCATAAGCCGGTCATTGCTTGAGGCGAGTGCATGGAAACCCGTAAAAAAAATAACACTGAATTTATTCCCGTTTTTGAACGTTCTTTTCTCAAACCTAAGTACTGGGGCAGCTGGCTGGCAATTGGTGCGCTGGCGGGTCTGGCTTATTTACCGCCGAAAGTGCGCGATCCGCTGCTGGGCCGTTTAGGCCGTTTTGCCGGTAAGCTGGCAAAGGGTGCACGTCGCCGTGCACTGATTAACCTCTATTATTGTCTGCCGGAACTGAGTGAAGCGCAGCGGGCAACGCTGGTCGATGAGATGTTTGCGACCGCACCGCAGGCAATGGCAATGATGACCGAGCTGGTGCTGCGCGATCCGGCGAGTATCCGTGAGCGTGTTGAGTGGCACGGCCGTGACATTATCGATCAGATGATGGCTGACCAGCAGAATGTGATTTTCCTGGTGCCACACGGCTGGGCGGTGGATATCCCCGCGATGTTGCTGGCGTCAGAAGGGCAGAAGATGGCGGCGATGTTCCATAATCAGAGCGACCCGCTGATGGATTATGCCTGGAATACGGCACGTCGCCGTTATGGAGGCCGGTTGCATGCCCGCAATGACGGGATTAAGCCGTTTATCAGTTCGATTCGGCAGGGGTACTGGGGCTACTATCTGCCCGATCAGGATCATGGCCCGGAGCACAGCGAGTTCGTCGATTTCTTTGCCACGTACAAAGCAACATTGCCTGCAGTCGGTCGACTGATGAAGGTGTGTCGTGCCCGCGTGGTGCCATTGTTCCCGGTTTATAACAGCGACACGCACAAGCTTGAGATTTATGTGCGTCCACCGATGGATGACCTGCTGGAAGCAGACGATCGTCAGCTGGCGCGCCGGATGAATGAAGAGGTGGAAGTGTTTGTCCGTCCGCATCCCGAGCAGTACACCTGGATCCTCAAGCTGCTGAAAACCCGCAAAGAGGGTGACATCGAACCTTATTCGCGCAAAGAGCTTTATCCGCGCAAATAGAAAAAGGCCGCTCTCGCGGCCTTTTTTGATCATGAAGTTTGCGCTACGGAGCATGCTTTGCACTAGGCCTATGCTCCATCGCTTTGGCCAGGGTCGCCGTCTGAGAAAAACGACTGCGCAGCTTGTTATAACGCCTCGAGCCGGCTGCGGCGTTTACGCTCACGCATAAACAGAATAACCAGCCCAAACCACAGCACGCCGCTGATAAAGTTAATCAGACAGAACCACAGCGTGCCGCCACTGAAATAGCCACTTTTCGCCAGTTCAATTCCTACCGCCAGCGTCAGAATACTGATCATACCCAGCATCGCGGCTACGCTACCTTTACCTTCATTACTGGCGTAAAGCGTCAGGCGATACAGCCCGGCATTTACCATTCCGGCACCAAAAGCGTAGAGACTCAGGCCGGCGGTAATCAGCAGATAACTATGACTGTTGAGCAGGCTTGCGGCCAGCGCAAGACTCAGGCCAATCAGAATGGGCCAGGCGGCGAACTTCACCGGCTGTTCAATCGGCACCCGTCCCGCCAGCTTACTCAGCGTCAGGTTACCGGCGATCATCGCCAGAAACACCGGCAGCTGCAGCAGGGCGTACTGCATGCGTGACAGACCTTCATCATGCATCAGGATCACCGGCGAAAGGGCAACCCAGGTGAGGATTGGAATAAACACCAGCCCGATCGCAAAAGAGCCAGACACCACCAGACGGTCTTTCATTAACCGGCCATAGTTGCGCGCCAGATTGGGCAGGGCGATAGAATGACTGCGGTCGCCTGCAGTTTCGGGCATCACACGCCACAGCACCACAAAAGCGACCAGGCTGCAGGCGGCAAACAGCCAGAACATGCTGCGCCAGCTGCCAACAGTGAGCCAGGCGGCACCAGCCAGTGGGCCTGCCAGCGGAGCCAGTAACGCTACGTTAGCCATCAGCGCCATCATCCGCACCGCCAGCGCCTCATCAAAGGCTTCCTGGATCGCGGCATAGCCAACTGCACCGATAAAGCAGAGGCTGATGCCCTGAATGAAGCGCAGGCTGACAAATTCCTCAATCGAGCTGACCCAGTGCGTCAGCATGCAGGCGACAGCAAAAAACAGGATGCCAGACAGCATCACCGGTCGCCGGCCAAACTTATCAGAGAGCGGACCCAGCAGCCATTGCAGCACTACACCACCAATCAGGTAGGCGGTTAGCGAAGTAGAGACCCACTCAGGGCCAACAGAGAACTCACTGGTGACGATCAGCATACCAGGCTGGATCATGTCGTGAGCAATATAGGTAGCAAACTCGAATAGCACTAACGCCAGAGGAAAAAGTAAAATTCGGCCGGTAAGCTGGCTGATAGGCTGGAAACGGGGCATCTTGCCTCCTTGTCAGAAAAGAAAACGCGACTGCCTGGCAGTCGCGTCATTGATTCTACACCGACAATGTCAACCCAGACTCAATTAATCCACGCGAAGCACACGGGTGGTGTTGGTGGTGCCGGTGGCGCCCATCACATCACCCTGCGTCACGATGACCAGATCGCCGGAGACCAGGAAGCCTTTATCACGCAGCAGGTTAACCGCGTCGTGTGCAGCAGCGACGCCGTCGTTGTTGCTGTCGAAGAACACCGGCGTGACACCGCGATAGAGTGCGGTAAGGTTCAGGGTGCTTTCATGGCGCGACATCGCAAAAATCGGCAGGCCTGAAGTGATACGCGAGGTCATCAGCGGCGTACGGCCAGACTCGGTCATGGTGATGATGGCGGTCACGCCCTGCAGATGGTTCGCAGCATACATAGAAGACATAGCGATCGCTTCTTCGACGTTGTCGAACTGCACATCCAGACGGTGTTTGGAGACGTTAACGCTTGGAATCTTCTCTGCACCCAGGCAGACCTTCGCCATCGCTGAAACGGTTTCAGCCGGATACTGACCTGCGGCGGTTTCCGCAGACAGCATCACGGCATCGGTACCATCCAGCACGGCGTTTGCCACGTCCATAACTTCTGCACGGGTCGGCATCGGGTTAGTGATCATCGACTCCATCATCTGGGTCGCGGTAATGATAGTGCGGTTAAGCTGGCGGGCACGGCGAATTAACGCTTTCTGAATGCCGACCAGTTCCGGATCGCCAATCTCAACGCCCAGGTCGCCACGCGCAACCATCACCACGTCAGAGGCCAGAATGATGTCATCCATCGCTTCCTGGCTGGCAACCGCTTCGGCACGTTCCACTTTAGCCACCAGTTTGGCGTCGCAACCGGCTTCACGCGCCAGGCGACGTGCCAGGTTCATATCTTCACCACAGCGGGGGAAGGAGACAGCCAGGTAATCAACACGGATTTTAGCGGCGGTGATGATATCCGCTTTATCTTTTTCGGTCAGCGCTTCAGCCGACAGGCCGCCGCCCAGCTTGTTAATGCCTTTGTTGTTCGACAGTGGGCCACCGACAGTAACTTCGGTGAACACTTTCATCTCCTGAACTTCCAGCACTTTCAGCTGCACGCGACCATCATCCAGCAGCAGAATATCGCCTGGCACCACATCTGCAGGCAGGCCTTTGTAGTCGATTCCGACACGCTCTTTATCGCCTTCGCCTTTACCCAGATTGGCATCCAGCAGGAAACGGTCGCCGATATTCAGGAAAACTTTGCCTTCTTTGAAGGTTGAAACGCGAATTTTTGGGCCCTGAAGGTCACCGAGGATAGCCACATGGCGACCCAGTTTTGCCGCGATTTCGCGCACTTTATCAGCACGCAGCTGGTGGTCTTCTGGCGTGCCGTGAGAGAAGTTGAGTCGTACAACGTTCGCGCCGGCAGCGATGATTTTTTCCAGGTTATTATCACGATCGGTAGCCGGGCCGAGGGTTGTAACGATTTTGGTTCTTCTGAGACGTCTTGACATCGAGGACTCCGTAAACATTTAAGCGTGTCATGGACAGTGGACACAGCAAGGTTATCTATTCTATATGATCGATGGGTTGTGATACGACTCACATTGTAAATGTGATGTTAATTTTTTTGCTGATCATCCTTTTCCCGAAGGGTGTTCTTTTCGTAACGCGACGCTTTCAACGCCTCTTTCACGCGTTTCAGGTTTTCCCGGAAGGGCGCACCCCGTTCCAGAGTAAAACCAGTCGCCAGCACATCAATCACGGTCAACTGCGCCAGGCGCGACACCATCGGCAAATAGACATCAGTATCTTCCGGTACATCAAGCACTAAAGCTATCGCTGCTTCATGAGCAAGGGGTGAATCGGGAGAGGTGATGGCAATAACGGTGGAACCGTTTACACGGGCCAGGCGAGCCAGTTCTACCATATTTTTTGTGCGTCCAGTATGCGAAATAAGAACAAATACGTCACCGGCTCGACTATTTATGCAACTCATGCGCTGGATCACAATATCGTCCGACCAGATGACCGGCAGATTAAAACGCAGAAATTTGGTGAAAGCGTCATGCGCCACTACAGCGGACGCACCGAGCCCGAAAAAGGCGAGTTTATCGGCCTGCGCGAGCAGGGTTACCGCCTGTTGCAGATGCGCGCTGTTCAGCTGATCGCGCACCCGCTGCAGTCCTGCAAGCGCTGAGTCGAAGATTTTGTGGCTGTAGTTCTCTGCTGTGTCGTCGTCTTCAACGCCCCGGCTGACCCAGTTGCTGCCCTTCACCAGGCTCTGCGCCAAATGCAGTTTAAAGTCGGGAAAGCCCCGTGCACCCAGTCGGTGGCAAAAGCGGTTCACGGTGGGTTCACTGACGCCGGCAATGCCGGCGAGTGTTGCGATGCTGGAGTGCATCGCCGCCTGCGGTTCAGCCAGAATCTGCCGGGCGACTTTCATTTCCGCTTTGCTCAGCGCTGCATACTGCGCCTCAATTTTTTCCAGCATATTCATAAGCTGATGACCATAATCACTTTTATCATTTCAATTATCACTGTCGCAGGCGCCGATTAACAGAGACTATATCGCGGCAGCACCTGGCAAGCGCAACGGCTGACAAGTTGATTGCTCTTTTTTTTGGGATACTTTGACCGGTGCCAGATTTTCCTGACACCAACAGAAACAGAAAAAAACGGCAATCCGCACGTGTCATCACACGTGTTTAGCACATCCGGTACAGAGTTAATGCGGTTGACCCGGCGAGTCGGTTTACCTGGCGCAGGGAAAAAAGTACATTGTGCTGAAAGAAAATAATAACCTGGACCCGGTGGCAGAAGATGCATCACCACCGGATTATCCTGCAACGAGGAGAGGAAAATGGCGGTAACACAAATAGCCCAGGCATGCGATCTGGTGATTTTCGGTGCCAAAGGCGATCTTGCACGCCGTAAACTGTTGCCTTCACTGTACCAGTTAGAGAAAGCGGGTCAGATCCATGAAGAAACCCGCATTATTGGTGTCGGCCGTGCTGAGTGGGATAAAGCGGAATACACCAAAGTGGTACGTGAAGCGCTGGAAACCTTCATGAAGGAGAAGATTGACGAAGCGCTGTGGGATAAACTCAGCAACCGTCTCGACTTCTGCAACCTCGATGTTAATGACACCACGCACTTCCCGAAACTGGGCAAGATGCTGGATCAGAAAAACCGCACCACCATCAACTATTTTGCGATGCCACCCAGCACCTTTGGCGCGATCTGTCAGGGCCTGGGCACGGCGAAGCTGAATGCCAAACCGGCGCGCGTGGTAATGGAGAAGCCACTGGGCACCTCACTGGAAACCTCTCAGGAGATCAACGACAGCGTTGGCGAATACTTTGAAGAGAGCCAGGTGTTCCGTATTGACCACTATCTCGGCAAAGAGACCGTGCTTAACCTGCTGGCGTTGCGCTTTGCTAACTCCATCTTCGTGAACAACTGGGATAACCGCACCATCGACCATGTGCAGATCACCGTGGCCGAAGAAGTGGGCATTGAAGGCCGCTGGGGTTACTTCGATAAAGCGGGCCAGATGCGCGACATGATCCAGAACCATTTGTTGCAGATTCTGACCATGATTGCGATGTCGCCGCCGTCCGATCTCAGCGCCGACAGCATCCGTGACGAAAAAGTGAAAGTGCTGCGCTCGCTGCGCCGCATCGATCAGACCAACGTACGTGAGAAAACCGTGCGCGGTCAGTACACCGCTGGCTTTGTGCAGGGCAAAAAAGTGCCGGGCTACCTGGAAGAAGAGGGCGCCAATAAAACGAGCGCAACAGAGACGTTCGTGGCGATTCGTGTCGATATCGATAACTGGCGCTGGGCAGGCGTGCCGTTCTACCTGCGTACCGGTAAGCGCTTACCGACCAAGTGCTCTGAAGTTGTGGTTTACTTCAAAAACCCTGAGATGAACCTGTTTAAGGATTCCTACTCAGAACTGCCACAGAACAAGCTGACGATTCGTCTGCAGCCGGACGAAGGTGTGGATATCGAGATCCTGAATAAAGTGCCAGGCCTCGATCACAAGCACAAACTGCAGACCACCAAGCTCGATCTGAGTTACTCCGAGACATTTAACCAGTCGCACCTCGCTGATGCTTATGAGCGTCTTCTGCTGGAGAGCATGCGCGGTATCCAGGCGCTGTTTGTGCGCCGTGATGAAGTGGAAGCCGCATGGACCTATGTCGATTCTATTATCGAAGCATGGGCTGCGGATGGCGATTCCTCCAAACCGTATCAGGCGGGCACCTGGGGTCCGGTGGCTTCGGTCGCGATGATCACCCGCGATGGCCGGTCGTGGAACGAATTTGAATAACTAAAGTGATGATAAAGCCCGCAACGCGGGCTTTTTTTTCGCCGTTAAACCGGGCCAGAGCATGCAGGTAAAATTGAACTGCTGTTTCAAAATGGTCGCAGGGTGATAGACGCTCAGGAAGCGGATCATGTATGGTAGTGACGCAATTTACAGGGCAGGAGCCGATGCTCCATGACCGGGTCATAATCCCGGTGTTATCAAGCAAGGGGAACTGATGAAAAACTGGAAAACGAGTGCTGAACAGATTCTGACCACCGGACCTGTGGTGCCGGTCATCGTGGTGAACAAACTCGAACACGCGGTGCCGATGGCGAAAGCACTGGTGGCGGGCGGTGTCAGAGTGCTGGAAGTGACGCTGCGCACACCGGTGGCGATGGATGCCTTACGGGCGATGATCAAAGAAGTGCCGGATGCGATCGTTGGTGCGGGAACCGTAATTAACCCGCAGCAGTTACAGGAAGTGACCGATGCCGGTGCGCAGTTTGTTATCAGCCCCGGCGTCACCGAATCGCTGTTGAAAGCGGCGGTTGACGGGCCGGTTCCGTTGATTCCGGGTATCAGCACCGTTTCTGAGTTAATGACGGGTATGGACTACGGTCTGCGCGAGTTTAAGTTCTTCCCGGCAGAAGCGAATGGTGGCGTTAAAGCGCTGCAGGCGATTGGCGGACCTTTCCCGCAGGTGCGTTTCTGTCCGACCGGCGGTATCTCCCCGGCCAACTATCGTGACTATCTGGCGCTGAAAAGCGTGCTCTGCATCGGGGGTTCATGGCTTGTGCCTAACGATGCGCTGGAAGCGGGCGACTGGGATCGCATTACCCGCCTGGCACGCGAAGCTGTGGAAGGCGCGAAGTAAGTAATGGCGGTGAGCATTTGCTCACCGCATAACGTCAACCCTGAACCGTGACCGCGGCTGCGCTGGCAACCGCACGCGCAATCGCCTGTTCGGTGCTATCACCGCTGGCGAGCGCCACACCAAGACGACGCTGACCGCTGATCTCCGGCTTGCCGAACAGTCGCAGTTGCAGCCCTGCACCCAGTGCTGCTTCGACATTCACAAACTGTACGTTCTGGCTGGTCAGTTGCGGCAGGATAACGGCGGAAGCAGATGGACCATACTGACGAATCCCGCCAACAGGCAGACCCAGAAACGCCCGCACGTGCAGCGCAAACTCAGACAGATCCTGCGAGATCAGCGTCACCATGCCGGTGTCGTGTGGGCGCGGTGATACTTCACTGAACACCACCTCATCTCCGCAGACAAACAGCTCAACGCCAAACAGACCATAGCCGCCAAGCGCCTTAACGACCTCTGCGGCAACATCCTGTGCCCGCTGCAGCGCCAGCTCACTCATCTGCTGCGGCTGCCATGATTCACGGTAATCGCCATCTTCCTGACGATGACCAATCGGTGCGCAGAAGTGAATGCCATCGACGGCGCTGATAGTGAGCAGGGTGATCTCAAAATCGAAGTTGACGACGCCTTCAACAATGACGCGACCGGCTCCGGCGCGACCGCCCTGTTGTGCGTAGTCCCAGGCTTTATCAAGCTGGCTGGCGTCGCGGATAAAGCTCTGGCCTTTACCCGATGAACTCATCACCGGCTTCACAATGCAGGGAAAGCCAATCTCTGCAGCGGCTTCGTCGAAGCGCGCCTTGCTGTCGGCAAAGCGATAACGGGAAGTTGGCAGTGACAACTCTTCAGCCGCCAGGCGACGAATGCCTTCGCGATTCATCGTGAGGCGTGCGGCACGGGCAGTCGGAACCACGCGCTGGCCTTGCTGCTCCAGTTCAACCAGGGTATCCGTGGCGATGGCTTCAATTTCCGGTACCACAAAATCCGGCTGCTCTTCCGCTATCAGCGCAGCCAGGGCCGCGCCATCCAGCATGTTAATCACATGGCTGCGATGGGCGACATGCATCGCCGGGGCATCGGCGTAACGATCAACCGCGATCACTTCCACCCCCAGACGCTGACACTCCAGCGCCACCTCTTTACCCAGTTCACCTGAACCCAATAGCATTACACGCGTCGCCGCCGGACGCAGTGCTGTTCCGAGAGTTGTCATACATTCCCCTAAGCAGTCAAAATTCGCGCGCAAGTATAAACGAAAACGTTTGCGTTCTCATCTTCCATCCTTGTGACACCGCTTTTTGCCGTACTTTTCCCGCTCTGACGTTTCCTGACATCCTTTTGGTCAGGATAACGGCTGACATCCTGAAAGGAGTGAACGATGAATAACTGGTTGCAACAGATTCAGTCGGTGCTGACAAAGAAGAGCGGTGAGAGCAATCCGGGCGGCGGCTTAAGTGACATGCTGGCACCCGGCGCGCTGGGCGGTCTGGCTGCGATGCTGATCTCCAGTAAGTCGTCGCGCAAACTGCTGACCAAATATGGCGGCAAAGCCCTGATTGTGGGAGGGGGTGCGGCAGCAGGCGCGGTACTGTGGAACAAATACAAGCAGCGGGTTAGCGAAGCGCATCAGAATGAGCCTGACTTTGGTGTGGCACAGACGCCCGTGGACCTGCGCGCTGAGCGTCTGGTCACTGCGCTGGTGTTTGCTACTAAAAGTGACGGGCATATCGACGATCAGGAGCGAGCCGCGATTGAGCAGAACATTCATCAATCCGGTTATGGTCAGGATGCAGAGCAACTGATTCAGAAAGCGATGAATCGCCCACTGGATCCGCAGTGGCTGTCGGCTGATGTGAAAAATGAAGAGGAGGCGCTGGAGCTTTATTTCCTGAGTTGTGCCGCTATCGACGTCGACCACTTTATGGAGCGCAGCTATCTCTCCGCCCTGGGCGACGCCCTGAAAATTCCTCAGGATGTTCGTGATGGCATTCAGCAGGACCTCGAGGCCGAAAAAGCCCGTCTGCCTGCCAGTTAAACCTTCGATTCTCCGCCAGCGGGTCACTGAAGATGTTCCGCTGGCGGCAGCTTCTCACCCTATGTCTGGCTTCCCGCTGCTGAAGTGTTACGCTTACAGATCATTACGTTGATGGAGACGGATGGATGAAAGCACCCATCGCAAAAAAAATACCCCACGAGATGACGCAGCATGGCGAGACCCGCGTTGATAATTATTACTGGCTGCGCGACGACAAACGCGAAAACAGCGAGGTTCTTGATTACCTCCGAGCCGAAAATAATTACGGCAAAAAAATCATGTCGTCGCAGCAACCGCTGCAGGACCGGGTGTTAAAAGAGATTATTGATCGGCTGCCGCCGGAAGATCACTCCGTGCCTTATGTCAAAAACGGTTACCGCTATCAGAGCCGTTATCAGAGCGGTAACGAATACCCGGCCTATTACCGTCAGCCTGCAGTAAGCGATGAATCGGGCGAGTGGAGCCTGCTGCTGGATGCCAATCAGCGCGCCTCGCACAGCGATTTCTACACCATGGGCGCGCTGCATATCAGCCCGGATAACCGGGTCATGGCGCTGGCGGAAGATTTCCTGTCGCGGCGGCAATATGGCATCCGGTTCCGTAACCTGGAAAGTGGCAGCTGGTATCCCGAAGTACTGAGCAACGCCTCATCCAGCTTCGCCTGGGGCAATGACTCACGCACCCTTTACTATGTGCGCAAGCACCCGCAGACGCTGCTCTCTTATCAGGTCTGGCGACACGAACTCGGTTCGCCGCAGTCCGATGATAAGCTGGTCTATGAAGAACGCGATGACACCTATCATCTCAGCGTGCACAAGAGCACCTCCAAGCAGTTCATCATGATTGCGCTCTACAGCACTAACACCAGCGAAATCCAGTTAATCGATGCGAACTTCCCTGATGCGCAGCCGCATGTGTTTTTGCCCCGCCGTCGCGATCACGAATACAGCATCGATCATTACGATCATCAGTTTTTCATTCGATCAAACCGTGACGGGAAAAACTTCGGGCTCTACCGCAGTCGCTATCTGGATGAGTCACGCTGGGAAACGCTGATTCCTGCGCGGGAACAGGTGGTGATGGAAGATTTTCAGCTGTTCCGCGACTGGCTGGTAGTGGAAGAGCGTCAGCGCGGCTTAACCAGTCTGCGTCAGATCAACTGGACCAGCGGCGAGACCAGCGGCATCGCCTTTGACGATCCGACCTATGTGACGTGGCTTGCTTATAATCCCACGCCCCGCACTAGCAAACTGCGTTATGGCTACTCGTCCATGACCACGCCGACCACGCTGTTTGAACTGGATATGGATACGGGTGAACGTCGCATTCTGAAACAGAGCGCGGTGAAAGGCTTTAACGCGGAAGATTACAAAAGCGAGCACCACTGGATCAAAGTCAGCGATGGCACCGAAGTGCCGGTCTCGCTGGTTTATCACCGCAAGCATTATCAGCCCGGTCAGAACCCGATGCTGGTCTATGGCTACGGCGCTTATGGCAGCAGCATGGATGCCGATTTCAGCGTCAGCCGTCTGAGCCTGCTGGATCGCGGCTTTGTCTATGCCCTGATTCAGGTACGCGGTGGCGGTGAGCTGGGACAGCAATGGTATGACGGTGGTCGTCTGCTGAACAAAATGAACAGCTTTACTGATTTTATTGAGGTGACGGATGCGCTGGTGGCACGCGGCATCGGCCACCCGGAGCGGCTTTATGCCATGGGCGGTAGCGCAGGCGGGCTGTTGATGGGCGGGGTGATTAACCTGGCACCAGAACGGTTCCACGGCGTGGTGGCTCAGGTGCCATTTGTGGATGTGGTTACCACGATGCTGGATGAATCGATCCCGCTGACTACCGGTGAGTATGACGAGTGGGGCAACCCCAATGATCCTGAATATTACCGTTATATCCGCCAGTACAGCCCCTATGACAATATCGAGGCGAAGGATTATCCCCATCTACTGGTCACGACTGGCCTGCACGACTCACAGGTGCAGTACTGGGAACCGGCCAAGTGGGTGGCGAAGCTAAGGTCGATGAAAACCGACAATAATCTTCTGCTGCTCTGCACCGACATGGATGCCGGTCACGGCGGCAAGTCCGGACGCTACAAAGCCTACGAAGGGATCGCGATGGAGTACACTTTCCTGCTCGGACTGGCGCAGGGTACCTTGCCGCCAGCCCAGGATTACTGAGATTCAGAGAGGTATTTATTCAGCGCCTGCCGCAATGGCGGGCGCAAATCACTGACATTATTGAGTACCCACTTCAGGTAGCCAGGATCTTTTCTGGCAATTACGGCAATCGCCTGGCCGCGATATTTGCCGAATGGCAGAATGTCGTCGCGCTGGGCCGCCGGTTGCGAACGCACAATCATTTCGGAGGCACTCCAGCCGGAGGTCTCCATGATACGGATCAGCAGCGCCGCCGTGACATAGCAGTCATACAGTGCGCGGTGCGCATGAAGTTCAGCGGGTGGCGTGACATCCAGCTTCAGCGAATGACGTAACGCCTGGTTGCCATATTTAATGCCCGGCCAGAGCTGGCGCGCCAGCTGCATGGTGCAGATCCATTCGCCGTACATTTCAGGCAGCATCCGCCGATCAAAACTGGCGTTGTGCGCGACATAAAAAGCGCTGCCGTAATAGCGTGGAATCGCCTCTTCAATCGTGGGTTTACCGGCGACCATTGCTTCGGTGATGCGATGTACAGCCATCGCCTGACGGCTGATCGGGCGGTCCGGTAGGGTCAAATCGCTCATTGGATTCACAATTCTACCGTCGACCACATCCACGGACGCAATTTCAACTACGCCGCCCTGCAGGCCGCAGGTTTCGGTATCAATAACGCGGAACATCATTGCTTCATCTTCGGTTCATAAGGAAGGCGCGACAGGCTGAGTGATGCCTGACGGTATTGCATCAGACGCTGACGAAACCAGTCACGCAGCGCTTCAGGCTGCTCCTGCGCCACCATCTCGGCGACGACCGGCATGTTATAGCGCTCTTTAAACGCCACGCCCGCGGCCGCCAAATCGACATTTATCTTGTCTTTCTCTTCCTGGGACAGCAATGCAAGGTTACGGCTCATAATTATCTCCTGACGATAGCCGGCAAAAGTAATGTTTTCGTCGGTCTGAATCAAGGATAAAGGATCGCATCGCTGGCCTCGACAGTGTAAAACCAGCAGCGTATCCTTTTGCCACGTTTATCGCCCTGGCGGCGGTTAAAAGGATGATCTTATGCAGAAAAAAACTATTTCCCGCATGATTATAGCAGTGACGGCAGCGGGCATGATGGCCTTCAGCTCGCTGGCGGGGGCGCATGCACACCTCCAGTCTTCTCTCCCGGCGGCTAAAGCGCAGGTCACGACATCCCCCGATGCGCTGACGCTGAACTTTAGTGAAGATATTGAAGCGGCGTTCAGTGGCGTGACGCTGCTGGACAGTGCACAGAAGCCCGTCGAGACCGCCAAAGCCCGTGTTGAGTCTGACCAGAAAAAACGCCTGATTGTCGGCCTGCCGCAGCCGCTAAAAGCGGGAAGCTATCAGGTTAACTGGCATGTGCTGTCGGTGGATGGACATAAAACCGCTGGAAGCTATCGCTTTAGTGTGAAGTAACCCGGTGACAACCCTCTGGATCCTGCTGCGCGCGCTGCATTTTACTGCCGTGATGTTGCTGACCGGCAGCGCCTGTTACAGTGCGCTGCTGGCGCCCAAACGCTACCGATCCCTGTTGGCGATTCAATTAAATCCGCTGGTGAAGGGGAGTGCCTGGCTGGCGCTGCTCAGTGCGGTGGCGATGCTGGCCTGCCAGAATGTGTTAATGAGCGGCACCAGCACTAACCTGACCGACATCGATATCTGGCTGGCAGTGTTGGGCACGCACTTTGGTGAAGTGTGGCAGTGGGAAATCATTTTCGGCGTGCTGGCTGTTGGCGCGCTATTACTGACCGGAAGCCTGCGTCAGCAGGTGTTACTGCTGGCTGGCGTTCTGCAACTGGCCTGCATGGCGCTGATAGGCCATGCTGCGATGCGCGATAGCTGGCCCGGCGATCTTCAGCAGATTAACCATGCACTGCATCTGATTGCGGCGACGTTCTGGGCAGGTGGATTACTGCCACTGTTGCTGTTGATGCGCGAGGCACGGCAGATTGATCGCCGCACCGATGCGATTCGCACTATGATGCGTTTCTCACGCTATGGTCATCTGGCGGTGGCGTTAACGCTGCTCAGCGGGGTGATAAACAGCGTAATGATCGCGGGCTGGCCGCTGATGTGGCACGATTCACGCTACGTTATATTGCTGCTGTGCAAAGTGCTGCTGGTTGCTCTGATGGTACTGGTGGCGCTGATTAATCGATACTGGCTGGTGCCGCGATTCCGCCTGGCGGGCAGCGGGGCGCAGCAAAAATTTATTCGCATGACGCAGCTTGAACTACTGCTGGCATGCGGCGTGGTTGGGCTGGTCAGCGTATTTGCCACGCTGTCGCCAGCCTGAATGTAGTTTAAGAGAGAAAAGGGTAGTTATGTTGCTGAAGAAAGTGATTCCCGCAATCCTGTTGTTATCCGTATGCGGCCAGGCGCTGGCGGCGCAAATCATTACCGTCAGCCGCTTTGAGATCGGTAAAGATAAGTGGCCCTTTAATCGTGAAGAGGTGATGCTGACCTGCGAGAAAGATGGTGCGATGTTTGCCATCAATCCGAGTACGCTGATGACATACCCGCTGAACGACATCGCTGACACACTGTTTAAAAACAAGCAGGTGAAAGCCCAGCCGATCAGCGTGATTCAGGCCGAAGACAAAGCCCATCCGGGCCAGATGATGAGCCTGCAGCCGATTATCGAACGCACTCAGGCGCTGTGCGGAAAATAGGCCTTTCGGGTGCAGCCTCGCGCTGCGCCCACTCTCCGAAATTTTGCCGTTGCGATCACAATCTGATCCAGTTTATGGCCCTGATTCCCGCGTTTGCTGGCATTTCCACCGCGCTGTTCTAATCTTAAATGGCAAGGCGACACCGCCTTCATAAATGCCAACTTTTAGCGCACGGCTCCTTGAGAGCCATTTCCCTGGACCGAATATAGGAATCGTATTCGGTCTTTTTTTAGTGCTATGAATTATATGGTATTTTTTGCAGTGGTTACGAAATCTCCCGAAATCACTATATCCAACCTATACCATCACATATTCCTGACCGCGTGAATCGAGATACTTTTTAGTCATAGAAAGATTTTTATGGCCGAGTAACCTTTGCGCAAAATCCTCTCCATTTTCCACTTCATACAGTCGGCTGGCAAGACTTCTGATTTCATGAAATGTCGGAGGGTTAGGGCCAAATTTAATTCCGCTTATTTCACGCGCTTCTGCAAATGCACCTGTGAGTGCATCTGGTGAAACCGGTCCCGGCTTCCTGCCCCCCCGACGGACTGCAGAATAAATCAGGTTATCCGATGGGTTATCCTTCCGGCATTCCTCTACGATCCCCTTCAGTGATATTCCCAGTTCTTTCAGCTCTAAATCCAGTGGCATCGCCAGCTTATGGCCAGTCTTGCTTTGTGTCACAAAAAGCCGCCCATCTCTGATCGCGCTGAAGGTCATACGCGTTACATCCTCCCGGCGCTGCCCTGTGAGCAGGCCGATGTTCATCGCATTCTGCAGCCAATCTCCCATGCTTTCAGCAGCCTTGCGGATAGCTAGAAATTGCTCAAGTGATAAGCGCTCGCGCCTGACTTCAGGTGATGGGGTTCTGGTTGGCTCTACAAGATTCCTGTCGATAATACCTTCAACAACAGCCTCGCGGAAAACATCCATCAGCAGCGATCGCAATGCAACCGCCATGCTGTGCTTTCCACATTGGACATACGATTCAAGGAAAACTGCAATATCACGCGTACTGATCGCGGTAATAGGCCGCCGACCGAACTCGACCTGAATGGTAAGCAACTGGTTGCTACGTATTTTCATGGTGCTTGGCTTGAGGTTGCGACGCCCCAGGATGACGTCGTACCGCTCAAGCCATTTACTCACTGTGAAATCAGGCGTCTCTTTAAGCCGATCGAGAAGGGCGGATGGTAGGTAGTTTTGTTCAATGTAGCTGTTCGCTTCGATAGCCTGAGCAACCGCGTCCTTGCGGGGTATCTTACCCAGTGAAATCTCCTGACCGGTCATAGGATTTCACCAGGAGTAAATCTGCTTCGTTTTACGAAACGTCAGGTTCCTTGGCAGATTAGCGTCGTACCGCTTTGGCCTGTTCGACATGTTTCAGTTTCTCCATCAGCGATCCCTTTTTCGGTGGCGCTACGTATTCTGGCCTGCGCTTCATCATCTTCTTGCGCGGGTCAACGTACACCGAATCCGGTTCGAGTTTGTATTCTTTTCCGTGAAGCTCCGGGCACGGATAAATCCTGCCCTCCCTGACCCAGCGGCGCAGGGTGGATAAAGAGGGCGGCTGCGAATATGTTGCCGACGCCCACTCCTGAAGGTTCATTAGCTTAGCCATAATTTCTCCTGCACTTTTTAACAGAACTTGTTCGCAAACTAACGCAAGTTTTCATTCGGAGCGACTTCTACTCCTTAAGCGACCAGCTCCAGACCAGCACGATGCAAATAAAAAAGGCGAGCCACAGAGTGAACTCGCCAGGGGAGATGTCGCGGATGGTGTTCATGTCTTGCTGCTCAGGATGTGGAATGCAATTGCTGCCACTCGTGGAACTTGCCCATTGCCAAGGGCTTTAAGTCTGTCCACCCCATAGGCCACATCATCAGCCACTCGACATAATCGGGGCAGGCGTTCAGGCCAGGCGTTTCTTCCCCGCCAGCCTCCAGGTGCTGCCAGGCTAGATAATCCTCGAGGTTGTGCCTGTGATCGCCAGTCCTCGCCCGACACCATGCTATTCCATGCCCGCCCATGCTGGCCCTTGGGGTAGGCAACAAGCCAGATTCTGTCGCGGTTATGGGACGCTCCGCACTCTGATGCTGAAATACAACACCATTCCGCATCGAGCCCCAGCGAGGCAATATCACCAAGGACCACGGCAAGTCCTCTTCCCACAAGCAGAGGTGAGTTTTCCAGCAGCACGTATTGAGGTCGAACCTCATCGACGATTCTTGCCATTTGCTTCCAAAGTCCGGATCGCTCTCCTGATATTCCTGCTCCGGAGCCTGCCGCTGAAATGTCCTGGCAGGGAAACCCGCCAGAAATGACATCAACAATTCCTCTCCATGGTTTTCCGTCAAAACTGCACACGTCAGACCAAATCGGGAAAGGTCGGAGAACTCCATCGTTTTGTCGTTGCGCCAGAACTTGTGCTGCGTATGCGTCACGCTCAACGGCGCAAACTGTTCGCCATCCAAGGAGGTGCCCGCCGAGTATTCCTCCGCCAGCGCCTGCGAAAAGAGCCAGCTCATTCATTTATTCCTCTCATTGTCTTATCTCCCTATCTACCTGCCGCACGTAATAGCTCAGCCACAGCTTTGCTGGAAACGTATTCGGCGGCAGTGCGGTGATTGATCTGGCGTGTTTGTCGAGAATGGCAGTGATGATGCGGTCGTGTTCTTTCTTGGGCCTGCCGTCTATGGCTTTGATGATTTCGCTCCTGCACTTACGCGCTACGGCCCTTAGCGCATTCTCAGCTACCGGCGTCACGCCACCCTGCGGTGCTGCTTAGCGCGCTCAATGCGCTGGAAATCCTCACAGCACTCTGGACAACAGAAAAAGCCTTTATCGACTGACTCCTCGCAATTGTGGCATGTGCCGGTAAAGGTCATTGTAGGCTTTGGCCGGTTAGCCAGGGCAATCTCAATCATCTGCTGCTCAAGCTGTGCAGCTTCATCTGCTGGGTCTGGAAAGTTCATAGTCATCTCCATTTTACAGGCAATAAAAAACCCCGCCGCGGCGAGGTTCGATGTGCTTACTATTTCTAGAGTCGATACTGCAATTTATGATGCGTGCACGCTACCTTAATAAACATCATGATAACTTCTTTTGATGCCCAACTCTTTTCAGCTAGCTGCCATGTCCACTTAATTATTTGCTCATAGGTTTCGCAAGCATCCAGTGGGATGTTGTAGTCGTAGTGGACGCTTACGACGATACAGCCATCACTGACCTTTACTTGCTCAGCTAGTAAGCGCTGCTTTTCGAACCACTCGTCAATCCCATCATCAGGCGTTTTAATTGAGCCCATCATTTTTCCTCCCTTTGATAAACCGGGTCCGATCCCCGTGGAAACTTCATCTACCTTTCAAGATAAAAGTTTAGCTGCGCAGGCAATAAAAAACCCCGCTTGGGCGAGGTTTCATTGTTTGTCTTTGTCGCGTTTATCCTGCTCTGGCTTCCATTCGAGTCCGCACATACCGCAGGACCATTTTCCGCCAGGGTTTTTGTTCGGCCCCCAGAAATTGCAGAAGGGGCATGTTCTGGGCTTATAGGCTATTTTTCTTCCTCCTTCTGGTAAACCGGGTCTGTGCCGCACTGGTACTTCCCCATCTTTTGCACAAACAGCTGTTTACATAAACAGTAATTTAGCCAGCGCTTATAGAATTGGCAACAAACACCCCCGCTAAGCAGGGTTTTTTAACTCTTCTTTCCAGGCGGTGGCGAAGGGGGCGCTGCTGGCCTTTGATAAGTAGTTGGAGGCGGGGGGTTTTTACCTCCTCTTGAACCATCTGGGCTAGGTATGTTGTACGGAGGAGGATTCGGAATCTTTCTCGACATATATTACCTCAGGATTATCTTGCATAAATTCAACCCATTTAATGTCCGATGCCTTGAACATTATGAACTTAACTGTTGGCATATCTACATAGCCGCTTTCAGTCACCCAGGAAGGATTTCGAAGTAGAAACTGACCTTTCTCGGGATCTGCTGGCCATTCTTCTGGCCATCCAAAGATTCTTCTGTCATCTGTTAGATGGAGTATCACATGCGTTATGTTCGAATTGAAAGTTCCGAACCACTCGCAGTGGTAAGAAGTTTGTTTAGTCACTTTACATAATCGCATAAGTGCATGGAATTTATCATTATTTGCTAATGAGCTAAATGCTATTCCAAGAACGAATGCATTAACATACGACCAGAATGTAGTAGTAGTTGAATCCCAACTTCCAAAGCTGTGAAAACCTCCAATCCAAAGCGCCACAGGTTTGACAAGGTGTATTGATGCCTGAACGAAGACAGTGAAAATTAACGCCTGTATAACTCTCTCGAACTGAGAAGGCTTTGGGTATGCGGTGAAGGCGTGGAAAATCCACGCAGTCAAAAAACCAGGCAACAGTAACATCAAAATCTTGAAGAGGTCTCCGCTCACAGCTTCCATTATATCAGTTTACGCCTCATTTTTTTTCTGCTTTAGGGGGCATTGGTGGCGGTGCTGGCCTTACGGATACCTTTGGCTGGGGAGGATTTTTACTGTCTTGTCTTATTTGAGGGGGCGGATTTTTACTCTCATTAATTGATTGCGTCATAAAAAATCACCTCATTTGTGTTATCAAGTTAATAACTCTATATTCTCATAAAAACTTTATCATTAGATTTGTTCTTCGTCACATACCTTAAAGCAACTTAACTGGCGGAGCGGTCAGGGTAATGAGTGCAATCATCCGAACCTCGATGGAGTGTTCAGCATATTAACATTCACATTGATCGCACTGTGTCAGCGTCATGTTTCGCAGCATATCTCAATCATACTCAATGTGCTTAATAAGCGCCTGCTTCTTTTGCTGTTCGCTTGGGGGAGTTGAATTTTCGCGGGTGGAAAGTCGCAGATCGAGCATTACAGGCCGGCGCCAATGGAAATGCTACAATTACCGCCCAAGATGTCTCGCCAAACTTGCAGCAAAAAGGCGTAGACATGAGGATTGCATTGGATATTTCTTCAATGACACTCAAAAACCAAGCAGACATCTTTTGCTTAGTAACTGGTGATTCAGATTTTGCGCCAATTATTAAGTTCGCAAGATCTGAAGGAAAACAAGTATATACTTATACGCTTGGGCATAGGGTTAAACCTTCCATTCCTATCACTATAAGATAAAAAAAATCATTAAATTCAGTTGACCCGCTCCGGCGGGCTTCTTGCTCATAGTCTTTGCAATACCGTAAATAACTGTAATAACGATGAAGTTCATTTCCTATTTGCCGATATCGACATCGGTAGCAGTCTATAGGAGGAGTGGATGATGGTCAGCAAAGCAAAGTTAGTCATAGTTGGAGTGAGCATGATTTTTGGCATTCCCTTAACAATGTCAGGTCTGCAGTTGAAGGAAGGAATGTTTCTAAAGCAGATGGTGAATTGTCAGGAAGATGCTTCTAACAGCGTCATGTCACTGTTAGATCGTGACATCAACACCATCAGAGGGGGGGAGCTTGAGAACATATCAAGTAATCTCAAAACCTGCACTAAAGACATTAACCCAAGAATTGGCATGGTGACTTTCTTACGCAATGAGCATGAAAGAAACGTCAAAGAGACCGCGGCTACCAAATAGTTGTATTACTTCCTATTGCATCCCAACCCGGCTAGGATTCATCAGACAGATAACATTGGGGATAGGGACATGAAATTAGCTTTAGTTGTGATGGGATTTCTGATGTGTTCCATGGCGTATGCTGATTTAGAGAGTGCTGCAAAAAACTTAAGCGACTGCGTAACCCAATATGCAGACAGCCAAATCAAAACTACCAAATCAGCTGACATCGTCACTGATGAATCTTTTAATAAATGTAGTACTGAACTCTCTGAGTACCATGACTCAATTGGTCCTGACCAAGCACAGTGGTCTGGTTTAGGTTCTCAGCAAAAAGAAGCGATTACAAAAATCAGAGACCAGACAACAGCAAAAGTTCGTGAGAGTTTATCCTCACAGATCGTCACCTTTATCACTAAGTCGCGCAAAAGCCCTTAACCCGCTTAACTGCAGGTTTCTCGCTTCCCATTGCATCAGTTCCGCTTTAGGATTGCCATACTTACCTCTGGGGATAGGGACATGACTGAAGAAGAATGGCTTGATGGCCTTCGCCACCTTAGCAGCGAGCAGATATTGCAAGCCCACTTCAGCCTGCAAGAGCAGATCATAAAACATTACAAGCTTCGCTCTGAACCAGAGCATCTGAAGAAGGCGATCGCCCTTTGCGAGCAGCAAATTGCTCTTGCGCCCCTTACGATACAGGCAATGAAGCAAAACCCTCATATGTATTCTAATGGTGTCTTTTCGGCCCCTGCGCATCATGGCTATCGGCAGTACGCTATCATCCTGCGCCGTTTAAAGGATTTTGATACACTAGAACGGATTGAATCTAAGCGTAAATTTGAAGGATGGGCGGGTTGATGGGAGAGATGATAGTTTTTATTCTGGGTTTAATTTTTTATCTTTTGCCTGGAATTATCGCAAGCGGCAGGGGCCACAAAAACTCAACTGCTATATGGGTGCTTACGGTAGTTCTAGGATGGACTGGTCTTGGGTGGGTTGTTGCATTGGTTTGGTCATTTACAAACCCTGAACACGGCAAGCACTCTCCATCTTTGCACCCAATGAATGCGATGAAAAATAGCTCCTCGGAGACTAAGAAGTGCCCATTCTGTGCAGAAGAAATAAAAAAAGAGGCCATACTCTGCCGATTTTGCGGTAAAGACATTCAATGACACACAAGAATAAGACATGAACCCGCTTCGGCGGGTTTTTTATTGCCCGGAGATCCTATGGCTAGCGAGAAACAGCTTGGAAATATCGTCTATGAGGTAGAGCTTGAAGTTGCAAAGCTTATTGAGGCGCAGCGTGAGGTTAACAATCGATTAGATAAGATGAGTGGAACTGCCGACAAAGCAGGCAATAGCTTGGACAGGTTAGAGAAAAAAACCGACAGCTTAGGCGGTGGGTTTACCAGTCTGGCATCTGCTGTGAAAGCATACATTACGGTACAGGCGGCAATGAAAATTGTTGAGACCGCTCAGCAGTTTGAACTTCTTGCTACCCGCGTGACAATGGCATCAAAAAGCGCCGCGGAAGGAGAAGCGAACTTTCGCGCTCTACTTGCTATCTCTGCACAGAATGGATCTGACCTTAAAGAAACTGTAAATCTATTCACGCAGATGAGCGCAACTTTAAAAAGCGTTGGTGCAACGTCTGGTGATGTTCAGCGACTTGTTAGCACCCTTCAGAAGATAGGTACAATTGGCGGCTCTTCTCAGGAGGAGATGAACAATGCCTTGCGCCAATTCATGCAGTCAATGGCTTCCGGACGTGTTCAGGCAGAGGAATTCAACTCAATAATCGAGCAAATGCCAGAACTTGGCCGACAAATTGCGGAAGGTATGGGCATCCCGTTTGACCAACTCAGGCAGTTAATGCTTGCAGGAAAGCTGGATATTGGGTCGGTTCTGGATGCCATTTATAACCAAACAGATAACATCAACTCAAAATTTGAGGATATGCCTCGCACAGTGGCGCAGGCCAGCAACGCTCTAGTTAACAGCCTTGGCATGGCTGCGGCGCAAATAGACCAGAGAATTGGAGCTACGAAGTATTTTGCCAAGCTGTTGGATGGTGCCGCGCTAACGATAAACTTAGTTACCGGCAACGCATCTGCGATTGACCAGATAGACTAGAAACTAATAAAAAATGCAGATGATTTAAAGACTGCTGAAAACTCACTTAGCTTGGCGAAAAAATCAGGCGTAGATTGGGCAACGAAGCAAGCCCAAGCAACGGTTGATCGGCTCAAGGGTGAGCAGAGGATATTGAATCTCTCTAAGCAGACAGCAAAAGAGGTTCAGTCAGCAACATCAGGACAATCTGCGGGCGGTGAATCCCCTGAATATATAAGAAACCTCGCGGCTAAAACCGCACAAAACTCAGCGCAGGCCATAATCAGCGCAGGACAATCTGAGGTGGAAAAACTTCAGGTTCAACGCAATCAACTGAAGGCAAATTACGACAAAAAGCTTGTTGATAAGGAAGCTTATACCAAGGCTGACGCCGCTCTTAGCCAGAAGATTGCTGACGCGCAGGAGAAGGCTACCGCAGCCAGCGGCGGCGCTAATCCCTCAATTCTGGAATTTTACTGATGAGCAAACGCAGAGGCCGCAAGGCTCACACCGCCACCGCGCAGCCTGTACAGCCAACCGCACCCCAGCAGCACGCCGAGGCGTTTACCTTTGGCGATCCGACGCCGGTCATGGATAAGCGCGACATTCTGGATTATGCCGAGTGCATCGGTAACGGGCGCTGGTTTGAGCCGCCGGTCAGCTTTAACGGGCTGGCTAAGAGCCTGCGCTCGGCCGTGCATCACAGCTCGCCGATTTACGTAAAGCGCAACATTCTGGCCTCGACCTTTATCCCGCATCCGATGATGAGCCAGCAGGAGTTCAGCAAGTTTGCGCTGGATTATCTGGTCTTCGGTAACGCCTTTGCCGAGCTGCGCCGCAATGGTCTGGGTAAGCCGCTCCGCCTTGAGACCACCCCAGCTAAATTCACCCGCAGAGGCGTGAAGGATGGTGTTTACTGGTTTGTGAATGACTGGAAAGAGCTGCATGAGTTTTCAGCCGGCAGCGTGTTTCACCTGCTGGAGCCGGATATTAATCAGGAACTTTACGGCCTGCCGGAATACCTCAGCGCGCTTAATTCCGCCTGGCTGAATGAGGCGGCGACCCTGTTCCGCCGCAAGTATTACCAGAACGGCGCGCACGCCGGTTACATCCTGTATATGACCGACGCGGCGCAGAGCAGCAGCGACGTTGACCGGATGTGCCAGGCTATGCGCGACACGAAAGGGATCGGCAACTTCCGCAACCTGTTTATGTACGCGCCGAACGGTAAGCCGGACGGGATCAAGATTCTGCCGCTCAGCGAGGTAGCGACGAAGGACGATTTCTTTAACATCAAGAAGGCCAGCCGCGACGACCTGCTAAGCGCACACCGCGTGCCGCCGCAGATGATGGGGATTATCCCGGACAACTCCGGCGGATTCGGTGATGCGGTGAAAGCGGCATAGGTGTTTGTGCGTAACAAACTGACACCGCTGCAGGAACGTCTGAAGGAAATCAATAACTGGCTGGGCGAAGAGGTGATCGCCTTCCGCCCTTATTCGCTGGAAGCGGCAACAAACTGAAGATGTAACGCCTGCCTGTGCAGGCGTTAGTTATTTACCCAACCAGCGCCCGGCCTGTGCAGACTCAACCAACAAACGGAGAGTAAGCGGATCATGCGGTGCGGTGAAATCTTCCGGGAAATAGTCGTTAAAAGAGATGGTGCCGGGGTCAATGCCAAAACTGTCAGCATACCGCTCAAGTAATTCATAAGCGTCGATGGGATCCATGCGAAAGTCGTTGTTCAGATCAGTGTCCAGCTCAAGCTTGTAACGTTTTAATGTAAACAAGCTTCTGCCGTTATAATCTTCAACCAGCGCAAATACTGCCTTCTCTATATCCTCACTTACCATATTCTGTCGTCCTTATGGGCAATAAGGTTGTATTTTACCGTAGTTTTCCAGCCTATCTCCGCCACATCAGCGGCCATAATTACCCATCCTAAAACCGGTATTGTGCGACCGACGAAAGTACCCAATTTATGGGTCATCAACATTTTAATTTGGAATGGTTTTTTAGGGTTTTGTATCCACGTAGGCAACCTGAACGGGAGACGGTAATCGCGCAACAGCTTGCGAGAATACACCGAGGCATAAGAGGTACCTTTCCAGGCACCCTTTAACTTTCCTGACACGTCAATCGTATTCTGTCCCGAGTAAATTGCAGCTATGGCTATGATATCCTTTGCACCGCTAAAATGCTCAGCGGTCACATCAATCATAATCCAGAAATAAAGCTCTGCCGGGGAAAGGTTGGTAAGCCCGCCATAGAAGTAAGTCCCGTTTAACTGCTCAGTTGTATCCATATTATTCCCTTACATGGTTAACCGTATTGGTCAAAAATTTATCATATTAATTCCGATCAGTGCCATACCTCATCTGCCGCTCTCAGGCCCGATTTGCGAGGCTCAAATCCTCTTCACCAGTTCAATCTCATCAAACCATTGCGTGCCCCTCCGTGCCCCTGGCGCAGCCTCCGCATGCATGTTTGTACCCCTCGCGCGCAATGCTATCCCCGCCACGCCTGCCCGCTTTATGTATCGCTTTTCATGCATTTGCATGTACAACCTCTGAGCGCGCCAGCTCTGGTCTTACAGACGCTTAGCGATCCACTTTGGATCATGCGGATTAATGCAAGCATATGCACTTTGATGCAGAAGCAAAAAGCCACCTTAAAGGTGGCTAGTGAACGGTAGGGAAGGGGCAATTAATCATTCTGCCTGGCAGTAAATAGCGGCTTCGAAAATAGCTGTGTCGATTGTCCCTGCCATGTCGCTAATCATCGACAGTGCCATTTTTAATTCATCTTCTTTGCAATGTGCGATCAGCGATACGTCAGCAATGAACTGAATGCGTGCAACCGTTTCACTTAGATTATCTATTTTCATCAAATGATTAACTCCTTTTAGTCAAAATGTACTGTATGTGTAAACAGTGTCATGATGAACTAAAATCGTAAACAATCGTGCGGCTCAGATTAGTCCGACTGCCGTTTTATTAATCAGGCAACTGTATGCCTCTTTTTCTCGCTAGTGCATTGAAGCGCTTTAATGGGGCGGCATTTATGCGACGTCTATGGAACAGATAGCCGCTTGTTCCGCTCCAATAAGAAAGCTCTCCAATCTTGATTGTGTGGCCTTTCATCATGCGCACAGCTTCACCGTCGGACAGTGTTAACCTGGAGATCTCAAAGAAACTCTTTTTCAACGCCTCACGTTCTGCGCAATGACTCCGTTCAGAGTGATATTTGTCCGGCTCAGGTTGCTCCTGCGCTGGCTTTTCTCTTAATCGCTTAAGAATCCTTCTTCGCTCGGCGCGAGTAGGGGGCTTTGTGAAATCGATAGCGGCTTCAGAGCCTGTCGGCTCCGTACAGTTATTGACAGAACTCCGAGAGGACGCAGGCGCGTCCTTAAATTCAAAATCCAAATCAACGGCACGTTTCGGGACAATCCTCCATTGCATCAGACGGGTTAAAATTGGCGTATCGTTGCCAACTTCAGTTGCGTAAACACCCTTGATACGCACAGTTTCCTCTCCGTACTCATTCATGTCTTCGCTTGCCTGATACCAGGTGCGCACAGCCAGCTCGTCGCGGCGCACAAATGGGCCACCCTGCGCGTTAACGTATCCGGCCCAGTCTCCTGCGTCGGCGGCGTCATGCGCGGCCGCAAACTCAACGCTCAGGCCGTGCGCGGTTTCGCTGTCTGCCATGCGGCGCAGTTCGCGGTAAACCGTGACCGGCGCACCGCCCACAAACTGAAATTGCCGGATGTGCCAGCGTGCCGCCCAGGCAGAAACGGCCGAGGCAGTTTCCTTAAGGTCTTTGCCGCTTTCGGCGTCCGTCTCGCCGTCTAGCGCGTAGCCGTCGATATTCTTGGAAATGTATTTAGCAACGTAACCCGTCGCGCTACCTTTCTCCGGGTCGATAGCCTCGGCGTGAAAGCGGGCCTTACGGGCTTTGTCGGTTGTCAGCTCGCTGCCGTCTTGCTGCCAGGCGTAGTCGCGCATAATCTCGCGCACGCGTTCAGCCTGCTCCGGACGCATAAACATGAGCATGTGCTAGTGCGGAGTCGCATCATGATGAGGCTCAGCAACGCGGATCCCGAAGATGCGGATTTCTTCGCGGTGCAGCTTGGCGCGAATTTTCTGCCAGACACTGCAGAGATAACGCTGGGTGTCGGCCGGGCTGGAACCGTTCCATTTTACGGTTACGATGCCCGGTTTTAATCGTGGCGTGATAGCGCGCCGGGGCAGTCAGCGTGTAGAACTCGCCGATAAAGCCCATTTCATTGCAGATGTTTTCAAAGCCACGAATACGGGTCATCAGCTCGCAGCGGCGGATCGCCGGGTTGGCCACGCTGCCGTCATATTTCTCAATCAGGCTGATGCGGTTGCCTTCTTCGTCTTCCAGCTCCATTCCCTTCAGAAATTCACGGGTGCGGCGCTTCTGCTCGCGCCACTCTGAAACGGTCATGCTGCTGGCGTAGGGGGTGTGTTTTTTGCTGACGTTAGCCAGGGCAATCTGAAGATGCTCACGCCATGATGCGGCCACGCGGCGCAGTCGGCCTTTCCACCATTTTTCCGTCTGCATACGCATGATCGCCGGGGTAACTTCCTCCGGGTCAAACAGCCGCGACGTGACTTTATCCCACAATGGCGGCGTCTGGCTCAGCTCGCGGGTGATGGTGGCGGCAGTCATGTAAACGCGGTGCGTGTATTTGTAATCTGACTCGTCGCTGGACTGCGCGTGAGCCTGTACCAGCTCGGCGAGGATGAAATTAGCGACATCCCCTGCCAGTAGATCGACGTCGGCACGCGCCATGTCAGGCAGTCGGTTAAAGCGGCGCATTAGATTGAAAAGCTGACCACCTGCTAGAGCCGTGTTGTCACGCTCAGTTGCGTTACCCCCGAGTAAATTTAATGTGCACCCCTTCATTACGCCGACACGATATTTAGCGTTAACGGTTTCAACGCGTGGCAATGTGCGCTCAACAAATGTCTTTGTTAAGTACGCATTGGCGCGGGCTGTTCCCTGTGTCTTTTCCAGATCACTGACGCGGCGTTTAACGTCGAGTTGTATCAGAGCAGGCTGCATAACGAGCAACTCCTGCGCACGCACTAAAGCCGCAATCATCTGAGTGCGGCTGTGCATTTCCTCATAGGTGGGATAGGGGCTGGCGATGGCTTCCCGTGGAGCATTCCACGGGTAAGCAAATTCCTCATGCATCAGGAATTACCCTGCCGGTGTTTACTGCGATGTTCCTCAATTTCCTGGCAGGAAACGCAGCGAGTCACACCCAGATACGCGCGCCTGCGCTTTTCAGGAATTGGGGCATCACAGTCTTCACAAAATGAGGCGCTTACAGCAGGCGCGCGCGCGGCTGTTACAGCCAGAATCAGTCAAGGGACCATATCTCTTTTGCGAGGGCGGCTTAAAATCGGGCTGCATGCGCGCAATTTGAAAATGACCGAAACAGCAGCAAAACATATGCTTGAACCCAGTCGGTATGTACCTTTGCAGATTCAGGAAAGAGCTATTCGTTTTGGTAAGCGAATGCCAGACCCTCGTGAAGGAAAAGGAATGTTCCGATACGAAACGGATATTTATAAACTGCGCTACGATAAGCAGCGAAGGGAATATGTTCATCAGAAATACAAATTTGAAGTAATAGTCAGGGAATCAGACTGGACAATATCTCATTTTAAATATTTTTATTAGCTGACAAGGAAATTTCAATGTTTGATATCAGGAATGAAGAGTTTACATTCGCAATCGCTCCCTTTGAACGCGTAGTGGATAACGAAGCCGATCCTGTTAACCATCACTGGGACTGGATACAGTCCTGGGTGGAGTTTTCGGTAAGCGGCCTGAAAGTGGCATTTAAAACGGAGTTCACCGTTGGAGAATTGAAAATGCTGAAAAAAGAATTCTCAGCTTTTCATCAGGCGCTTATTAATCTGCAAAAGATCAAGTCGTTTAACTATCAGAGCGATATTCATCAACTGGACATGATACTGACCAATGAAAAAAGTATTGATGGCGTAACTGTTGATTTCATTCTTCGCCCGGAACCACATGCCGACAGCGTCCAGGTTAAAGGCAGCTTTGGCCTTGATGAAAGCTATTTCCCCGACATTCTGAATCGACTTGATGAAATGATTCAATGGCAGAATTAAACATTCTGCCATTGAAAATTTTAATAGAAAGCTACGGGCGTAAAACGAATTTTCTATTCAGGCGTTTTCGGCCAGCTGATAGCTGGCGCATTTGTGATATCTGCAGCCTGTACCGCCTGCACGTACTTCATTCAGGTGGTCAGCGTGGCTTTATCCGCATCAGTAATGATGCCGGGCAGCAGCTGCGTCTGCCATGCCTGAGTAATTCCGTTGACCTCACTCACGCCCGCTGACTTTTCGCTGGCCGCTGCGTCAAGCAGTAGCTGCTGCTGCGCATCGCTGTCGGTTAGCCACTTTTCACCGTCCCACTTATCAAACGCGGTTGCCGGAGAATGCGTTATGGTGTCCGCCGGATTGTCGCCCAGTACCGTGATTTTCACCGGCGCGCCGCCTGAAATCGGGTAAGCCGTTTCACCGCGATGGTCCGGCACGCTAATGTTGGCTTTCATCGTGCCGCCCTTTTTGACTTCCAGCTGCGCAGTTTTGAGCAGCGTTGCGCATTCCACTTCTGGCGAGTCGAACAGGATTTTACCGTCGCTTTGATGGTTGCCGTCTGTATGCCGGTTGCGGTCAGTGCGCCGGTTTCCGGCTCGTATTCGATCACCGCATCGTCAGGAAATGACCAGCGCATCGGCCCAGGCAGACGGAGCCGGATTGTCATAAGAGAAAATTCCCGGCATCACAAAGCCGGTATCAAGTTCACCACCGAGGCACAGTTCAAGCACCTGCTTACCCACTGACGGCGCATTCCAGGAGCGGGTTTTACCCGCGCGGGCGCTGAATGTCTTCGGGTTGTTCATTCATGATTTAGATTTTATTTTCCCCACAAGCTAAAGCTAACATCAGTTACGCATAGCCAGCCCGTTGCGGCAGGAAAATGGCTACGCCATGCGCGTTATAACATCTCGTCCTGTCTGATTGGATGTTTCTTCTGACATTCTATATGCTTATTGGATATTAAAATGATCATGACACTATTTCACGTAGATGCAGTGTTTACAACGAATAAAAATCAGATGCTATAAATGAGAGGTTGAATAAGTGAAGCGTGTATTTTTATGGCTCATGCAATCATTTATCTATTTAATTCCTGCTGTTTTGATTGTTGCAGGAGTTTATATTTTCATTCGATTTATTCCTGAACATGCGGCGATTATTAGCATAATATGGGTGATGGTTGTTTCTTATGTGTATATTAAATACAATCGATGGTATTAGGTTTGTTAAGAGATCTTCGTGATCCTGATTTAATCGATAGCGTTAAAGTGTGAAGTGTGACGAAAAAAATGATCTCCTTAGTGAGGTTGGCTGCCATTTAGCGATTATATAATCTGGTTTCTCTGGTTAAGTCCTGTCTGAGATATGATTGAATCAGGCTCGCGCTATTTCTTATTTTTTGATATGTAAATCATCTTAATAACTGCTCTGTTATTCTTACTTTGGGTCCCCTTAATACTCATGATACCCCCCATTTTACTGCCAGCAGAACAGAGGCTTTCCGGACGCTTCTCCTCAAAATTGATCTCAATCAATATATCTAAACATCTTCCCCGAACGGTCCTCCACGTTTATTTAACGTATAAAAACCACGTCGTAACCTGCCCCGGTGATTTTTAACCAGGGTTTATTATGTTCTTAAAAAAAGTTATTCCTTGTGCGCTCGTAGCGTTAGCGAGTGCATCCATGTCTGGTTGTGTGATGGCAGAGGGAGGATACCATCGCGGCCCATCATCTGAATGGCATCATCACCATGCGTCTTATCAGGACCAGCAAAATGATAATGGCTGGAGCCACCATGCCGGACCAGCCGCATCAGAAAATAACGCTTCTCAGCATCTGGGGCCACCGCCAGCGACGTATAGTGCAGCCCAGCATCTGGGGCCACCGCCAGCCTCGGATGATTCTACTGAACACAGGGGACCGGCAACTGACAGTGGCATTCACCGCTGGCAACCGAGCGACTCCGCTGAGTAATTGATACGAAGCATTTAGATGAACAGGGGCGCTATCGCCCCTTTTAACCGGTAATCGCCGTCTGAAAAGGTTCTTCACGATAAACGTGCTTCACGCATCCAGTAAGTCACTCATGATTTCCAAAGCTTTAACACGCAAAATCCCTTTAGCAACGCACCTCAAAACTGACTTCACTCACAAAGGCAGCAACAACTCTTTCTGTCCCGCACCCAAAGCTAATCTGTAATCTTGCCATCATTCCCGTATGGCATATTCTTGAGATTC
The DNA here is from genome assembly GCF_014155795.1 of Pantoea hericii. Taxonomy (NCBI): domain Bacteria; kingdom Pseudomonadati; phylum Pseudomonadota; class Gammaproteobacteria; order Enterobacterales; family Erwiniaceae; genus Pantoea; species Pantoea hericii. The sequence continues at coordinate 633,062 of NZ_SCKV01000002.1, read as the reverse complement.
AATCAAAAGGAGTAACGTTTATGAAAGCGGCAATTGCTAATAGTGAACACAAGGTTGAAGTTGTTGAGAAGACGCTGCGTCCTCTCAAAACCGGTGAAGCCCGGCTCAGGATGGAATGCTGTGGTGTATGCCATACCGATTTGCATGTGAAGAACGGTGATTTCGGCGATAAAACGGGTGTGACCCTGGGTCATGAAGGGATCGGTATCGTTGAGGAAGTCGCACCGGATGTGACGTCACTCAAGCCTGGCGATCGGGCCAGCGTCGCCTGGTTTTTCAAGGGCTGCGGTCACTGCGAATACTGTAACTCCGGTAACGAAACCCTCTGCAGATCGGTCATCAATGCCGGTTTCACAGCCGATGGCGGCATGGCTGAAGAGTGCATTGTCGTTGCAGATTACTCGGTCAAAGTCCCTGATGGACTTGATCCTTACGCTGCCAGTAGCGTCACCTGTGCCGGTGTCACCACCTATAAAGCGGTTAAGGTGTCAGAAGTTAAACCGGGACAATGGCTGGCCATTTATGGTCTTGGCGGGCTGGGAAATCTCGCGCTGCAATATGCAAAAAATGTCTTCAACGCCAAAGTGATCGCGGTTGATGTCAGTGATGGTCAGCTGGCACTGGCGAAGGAGATGGGAGCCGATCTGGTGGTCAATTCGGCCAGCGAAGATGCAGCGCGCATTATTCAGGAGAAAACCGGCGGAGCACATGCTGCTGTGGTCACGGCGGTAGCTAAAGCGGCCTTTAACTCGGCGGTGGATGCGGTGAGAGCAGGAGGGCGCGTCGTGGCTGTCGGACTGCCGCCGGAAGCGATGAGTCTTAATATTCCCCGTCTGGTACTTGATGGCATTCAGGTGGTGGGATCACTGGTCGGAACGCGAAACGATTTGGCAGAAGCCTTCCAGTTTGCGGCAGAAGGGAAAGTCGTGCCTAAAGTGACCAAAAGGAAGATTGGTGAGGTCAATGACATCTTTGATGAGATGGTGCAGGGCAAAATCCGTGGCAGGATGGTAATCGACTTCACCGGTCACTCTGCTGATTAAAGTTCATCTGACTCCTGCAAAGGCCCGCATCCTGCGGGCTTTTTAATATCGTTAAGATCTCTCTGAGCCCTTCAGAGCACAATCCTTCTAACCATTAATAAGCCAGTCTTTATGTTTCATGATGTGATTTTGACTTGAACTTTACCGGTAACATTATAGTTTATGGGGTGAAAGGTTATTACACACACGTGAAGGAGGGTTATTTATGGCGAAGCATCACTTACTTAAATCCATTGAAATAACAGCGATTGTGCTCTTTGTTCTGATACTGGCATATCTGATTTTGACAGGGTTACTGTCATCAACAGGCGTGGATCATGCCTGGCCTTATCCCAATCAGTAACTGAGTGCCACACCAGGGAAAGCATTAATAAAATGACCCTCTCACAGGGCAAACAACCCCGCGATGGCGAGGTTGAATTGACGTTATACCAGACTCACTGACAGCAGTATCAGCTCTTCGGTTTCCAGCGACAGACTTTTTTTGGTTTCGAACATAAAGGTTTCCAGCGCCTCCTCGACATCGTCACCCTCAATAAAGGCGTGAGTCGTAACATGATTTTCACCTTTTGGCTTGATCACGTAAGAAACAAACCACTTCTTCTTTTCCATAATGCTTATCCTCGTTTTAAATCCTGATACCGCGTTTTGGCAATGGTATATTTTTATGCCAGACATTTAGCGGGTGGTGTGGAGTTCGACCAGCAAAGTCTAGTTCACCTCAGCAGGCGTGCTGGCGACGGCATGTGATAAACACCTGTTCAGAGCAGATAGATTGTGTAAGCGGCAATAAAAAAGCCCCATCCGGGCTTTTAAAAAAAGAACGGCCGGTGTTAAAAACTCAACTGGTCTGATCGGCCAGCTTCGGCTTCAGCACGCGTTTACCCATCTGAATGCCGGGCTTCTCAACATACTTATAGAGTAAAGAGGCCAGGGCATAGGTTAGCGGGATGGTTGAGACACAGACGATCAGGAAGCGCATCATGTCGCTCTTAAACTCAATGTCGGTGTGCGTGAGCAGCAGCGCAATCATCGGTATCACAATCAGCAGATGCAGCAGGTAGACCGAGAACGAGACGTCACCCAGCCAGGTGCTGAGACGGTTGTTCAGCAGCTTACGTGGCAGAGCAATCAGCGTTGCCATCAGGCTGCCCTGTGGATATTGCCACAGAATTGCTGCCATCCCGACAATCATCAGCGCTTCCATTATCACCTGCAGCTTGATCGCGCCCATTCCCATTGCCACGCTCACGACCGGGCCGAACAGCGCGAAGGCGACATAGAGCAGAGATTTACGGCGAATTGCTTCCGCCAGCAGCATGCCCGCCAGGAACATATTTAGCTTTATCAGAATCATGGAAGGCATTTCAAACGCCTCATAATAATCTGCCAGCACATACCGTCCGGCGCAGCAGAGCGCCATAATGCCTATCAGTGAGGCCGCATAACCAAAGCGCAGCGTCACCAGCATAATGAACGGAAACAGCACATAGAACTGCATCTCCAGCCCGATGCTCCAGTCAGGCAGCACGGTATTGAAACCATATTCGGGCAGCAGGCCGAACAGGAAGCTGAAGTGAGTGAGGATGTTTGCCAGCGACTGATCGGTGTAACGCGACGATTCAGTGGCGGTGCCGGAATAAAAATGCGCGATAGTGTCACGCATCTCGCCAAACCACGGGCCATAAATCAGCGCGATGATTAAAAGCAGATAGTAGAGCGGGGCGATACGGAAGAAGCGACGGATCCAGAACTTTTTAATGGTCTCCATGCTCTGCCACGGCTCTTTCTGCTGACGTTCAACATAGTTTTTCGCCATCAGATAACCCGATAACAGAATAAACAGATCGACCCCGATGCCAGGCGATGAAATCAGTGTGATGTGGCAATGTATCAGTAAGCTGATATGGCCAACCAGTACCCAGAGAGAGGCGATGCCGCGTAACCCCTCCAGCTCCGTGGACCAACCTCGTGTTGCAGACATAACTCTTCCTCGTTTTTATCCGACTTTTGGCGCTCACTAAGCCTTAAGACAACAGATATGTAAACGGGTCTTTACAAAAGTGAGAAGATTCCGACGCGGTCGGGAAGGGGAAATCAACTCAAACTGGAGAAGAGAGCACGGAAAGTTAAGGGTGTACAAAGGCACACCCATAACAAAAATAACTGAATCAAAATGCCTGTTATGCCAGCTTTAACAGGATCATGCCGGCCAGCAGCAGGGTCAGGCCAGCCCAGCCTTTACGATTCAGCCGTTGATCGAACAATACCCAGCCGGTCGTGACAGTCGCGATAATTCCAAAACCACCCCAGACCGCATAGGCCATCGACAGATCGATACCTTTTACCGCCTGAGCCAGTGCGCTGAACGCAAGCAGGACACAGCAGAGTGAAAGCAGACCGTGCAGCGGTCTTTTAAACCCATCAGAATATTTAAGGAATATATTGGCGGCAATCTCCAGCACGATAGCCAGCGCCAGCCAGGCTGCGTGGACGAAATCAGCGATGACCATGATTAACCTCCGCTGATGAGTGCATGCCGGTTTTGATCAACACAATTCCAGCGACCAGCGTCATCAGTCCGCAGACTTTCATCGCAGACAACACTTCATCAAACAGCTGTACGCTGAATAATGTAATCAGCAGGATGCCAGCGCCTTCCCACAGGGCGTAAGCCACGCCCAGAGCAATACGTTTTATGGCGAAGCTCAGCAGGATATAAGAACAGGCAATCATGCCCAGCATCATCAGGTAGCCTGAGTGGCTGCCGTTGAGGCTGGACCATTTCATAAAAAGGGTGCCAATAATTTCAGTGATAATCGCGAGTGACAATAAAACCCAGGCGCGCATGGGAACTCTCCAGCAACGAAAAATGACGACCTGCCATAACGCACAGTGTGCAGGCAGACTCAAAACAGTATCGATGTGGTGAGGAAACTACAGGGCGTTACGCCAGTGCTGATCGGCGGCATTCCAGCAAGAGGGGAAAGCGGGGAAGAGGCAGGACATGAACATTCTGCTCATAAAATTTACAACGCATCCACATTGTTGCTTCTCATCAGTGGACGAATAGTGTCTCCGGTAAAACAGATGCTGGGTTTACAGCATTCTGCAAATCATTAAATCAACAGCAGATACTGCCTGGTTTGATTGCGGTTAAGGTTCAGGGGTTTACCGGGGCGAGTTTAGAAAATGATGGCGTGTAATAATAAGTGCGATAAATCGGGCAAAAAAAGTGCCGGACAACAGTCTGCCCGGCACCTTATAAGTGACACTGTAACTAACTATTCAGCACGCTGGGGGACTGTACGAACCGGGGCGTCACCAGCAACATAGTATGAAGCGGTGCTGCGTGGCAGTGGGTCGCGTCCACGGATCTTATCGGCAATCTTCTCGCCAATCATGATGGTGGTCGCATTCAGGTTACCGGTGATGATCAACGGCATAATCGACGCATCCACCACGCGTAATCCTTCCAGCCCATGCACGCGACCTTCGCCATCAACGACAGACATTGGATCGTTACCCATCTTACAGGTACCGCACGGGTGATAAGCGGTTTCGCCGTGATTACGGACGAATTCGTCCAGCTGTTCATCCGTCTGGCAATCCAGGCCCGGACTGATTTCACGTCCACGATACTTATCCAGCGCTGGCTGATTGATGATCTGGCGCGTGATGCGGATAGCATCGCGGAACTCATGCCAGTCCTGCTCATGCGACATGTAGTTAAACAGAATGGCCGGATGACGACGCGGATCGCGTGACTTCAGGCGCACATGACCGCGGCTTGGCGAACGCATCGAGCCGACGTGACACTGGAAGCCATGCGCATCAACGGCGTTAGAACCGTTGTAATTAATTGCTACCGGCAGGAAGTGATACTGAATGTTCGGCCAGCTGAACTCTTCGCGGCTACGGATAAAACCACCCGCTTCAAACTGGTTACTGGCGCCGATACCGGTGCCATTAAACATCCACTCTGCACCGATTTTCGGCTGGTTCCACCACTTAAGGGCCGGATAGATTGAAACCGGCTCTTTACACTCATACTGAAGATACATCTCCAGATGGTCCTGCAGGTTTTCACCCACGCCCGGCAGATCGTGAACCAGTGGAATATCGAACTGCTTCAGCAGCTCCGGTGAGCCCACGCCAGAACGCTGCAGAATCTGCGGCGAGGCAATAGCACCGGCACACAGCAGCACTTCACGGCGAGCGGTCACTTTATTAATGGTGTTGCTGTCGCCCTGCAGATATTCCACGCCGACTGCGCGTTTGCCATCGAACACAATGCGATCGGTGGTGGCATGAGTAATGATCTTCAGGTTTGCACGGCCTTTGGCCATGTCGAGATAGCCACGTGCGGTGCTGGAACGGCGACCGTTTGGTGTTACGGTACGATCCATCGGACCAAAACCTTCCTGCTGATAGCCGTTGAGGTCATCAGTGCGCGGATAACCCGCCTGCACGCCTGCCTCAATCATGGCTTCAAACAGCACGTTATTGCCGGCTTTAGGCGTGGCGACGCATACCGGGCCATCTCCACCGTGGAAATCGTTCGGGCCGATATCACGGGTTTCCGCTTTACGGTAATAAGGCAGGCAGTCCAGATAGCTCCAGTTCTCCAGCCCTGGTTCACTGGCCCAGTTATCGAGGTCCATTGCGTTACCACGGATGTAACACATACCGTTAATCAGTGATGAACCGCCCAGGCCTTTTCCGCGACCACATTCCATGCGGCGATTGTTCATGTACGGCTCTGGCTCAGTCTCATACGCCCAGTTATAGCGTTTTCCCTGCAGCGGGAAGGCGAGGGCAGCAGGCATCTGAGTGCGAAAATCAAAACGGTAATCCGGGCCGCCCGCTTCGAGCAACAGAACGCTGACGTTGCTCTCTTCGGTCAGGCGGGTGGCCAGAACGTTTCCTGCGGATCCGGCGCCAATAATAATGTAATCATATTCCATTCGTCGTTCCTCAGGTTAAGTGATTAAAAGACTGACTGAAAACGCGTCAGCTCAACCTGCACGGACTTCACCTGGGTGTAGCTCTGCAGTGTCATCAGGCCATTCTCACGGCCAATGCCGGAGTGCTTATAGCCACCCACTGGCATCTCTGCGGCTGATTCGCCCCAGGTATTAATCCAGCAGATTCCTGCTTCGATCTGATGAATCACGCGGTGCGCTTTATTAAGATCCTGCGTCACCAGTCCGGCGGCCAGACCAAATTCGGTGTCGTTGGCACGGCGAATCACTTCTTCTTCGGTTTCATAGCTCAGGATCGACATGACCGGTCCGAAGATCTCTTCACGGACGATCTTCATCTCATCACGGCAGTCGGTAAACACAGTCGGTGCAACCCAGGCACCCTGGTCGAAATCACCACCGGTCAGACGTTTACCGCCGCACAGCAGGCGTGCGCCTTCAGCAATGCCCGATTCGATGTAGCGCATCACGTTATCGCGATGGCTGAAGCTGACCAGCGGGCCAAAGTTGGTGGCGGGATCACGCAGATCGCCGGCCTGAATACGGGCAACGCGTTCGCTGATTTTGGCTTCGAATGCCGCTTTCAGTTTTGCAGGAATAAAGACGCGGGTGCCATTGGTGCAGACCTGTCCGGAGCTGTAGAAGTTCGCCATCATGGCGATGTCGGCGGCCAGATCGAGATCGGCATCATCAAAGATAATCAGCGGGGATTTACCGCCCAGTTCCATGGTGACTTCTTTCAGCGTTGAACCCGCTGCATTCGCCATTACTTTTTTGCCGCTGACAACGCCGCCGGTGAAGGAGACTTTGTCGATGCCAGGATGCTCAGTGAGCAACTGGCCGGTGACCGAACCGATGCCCGGCAGCACGTTAAATACGCCATCCGGCACACCTGCTTCGGTGTAGATTTCAGCCAGCTTCAGGGCAGTAAGCGGCGTCACTTCGCTGGGTTTGAAAATCATTGCGTTACCCGCAGCCAGCGCTGGGGCTGATTTCCACAGGGCGATCTGAATCGGGTAGTTCCAGGCACCGATACCGGCGACTACGCCCAGCGGTTCACGGCGTGTATAGACGAAAGAGGTTTCACGCAGGGGGATCTGCTGACCTTCCAGCGCCGGAACCAGGCCCGCGTAATACTCCAGCACGTCTGCACCGGTGACGATATCGACCGCTGAGGTTTCGCTGTAAGGCTTACCGGTGTCGAGCATTTCCAGCTCAGCCAGCGCATCATTCCGCTCACGCAGAATATCAACAGCGCGACGCAGGATGCGCGAACGCTCCATGGCGGTCATCGCGGCCCAGACTTTCTGGCCTTTTCTGGCGGCAGCAACGGCGCGATTGACATCTTCCTGGCCGGCGGCATGAACCTCTGCCAGCACTTCGCCGTTGACCGGATTAATCGTCTGGAATGTTTCGCCAGACGCTGCGGCAACATAAGCGCCATCAATGTAGAGTTTCTGCTCGGTAAATCGGGACATGTTTTCTCCTTCCGTTATTCGTGCTCGCCAGCCAGTTGCTGACGGATGAATTGGGTGGTCAGTGTACGGGCGATGACCGGGCTGAAGGGCTTTCCACTCAGCGCGGCGCGGAGCCAGAGACCATCTATCAGGGCGGCCAGACCATGTGCGGCCAGTCGTGCCTTTTCCAGTGGCAGTTCACGCTGGAACTCGACCACCAGCGTAGAGTAGAGTCGCCTGCTGCTGACCCGCTCCAGGCGGTTGAGCTGGGGTTGATGCATGCTGCTCGACCAGAAGTCGAGCCAGGCTTTCATCACTGCCGTGTGCACCTGAGTTTCATCAAAATTCCCGTCAACGATGGCACGCAGGCGCTCTTCTGCCGGTGCATCGCGAAGCGGTTGTAACCGCGACAGTACTGCCTCACGGAGCTGGCGCGTGACATCACGCATTGTTGCTTCCAGCAAACCGTTCTTATCTTTGAAATAGTGACTGATGATGCCGGTGGACACACCCGCCCGACGGGCGATCTGGGCGATAGTGGCATCATTAATCCCTACTTCATTAATCGTGCTCAGGGTCGCATCAATCAGTTGCCGACGTCGTATCGGCTGCATCCCTACCTTTGGCATTGCTCCAGCTCCACCCTCAAATCGAGCCCCTATTTAAACTTTTTTTGATTGCACGTTCAATATAAAAAGAAACTTTGTTAGGATGCTGTTCTTAAAATGTAGCAAAAGCGAAACGGCAATGAGTGCTAAAATAGGCTGGTTTGCTGCACGCTCTAACAGGAAGTCACAGATAGAAACATAGCCGCACGGCCCGTAGTCCGGGGGCGGCACAACGTATCCATTGCGTATTTTCAGGACATTAACCAGAGGTAATCGATGAATAATCCACCTGCCGGTGAAAAAGACAGACTCAATCCCGTTGTATTTTATACCTCTGCCGGATTGATTCTGACGTTTTCACTTGTGACGATTCTCTACAGTGAACTGGCCGCGAGCTGGATCCTCAAGGCGGTAAACTGGGTCTCCGCCACCTTTGGCTGGTACTACATGCTGGCTGCCACGCTCTATATCGTGTTTGTGCTCTACATGGCCTGCTCACGCTTTGGCTCGATCAAGCTCGGGCCTGAGCACTCCAAACCCGAGTTCAGCGTGCTCAGCTGGTCTGCCATGCTGTTTGCCGCCGGGATCGGCATCGACCTGATGTTCTTCTCGGTCGCTGAACCGGTGACGCAGTACATGCAGCCACCGGAGGGCGCAGGGCAGACCCTTGAAGCGGCCCGTCAGGCGATGGTCTGGACGCTGTTCCACTACGGACTGACCGGCTGGTCGATGTATGCACTGATGGGCATCGCACTGGGCTACTTCAGCTATCGTTATAATCTGCCACTGACTATCCGTTCGGCGCTCTATCCTATTTTTGGTAAACGCATCTATGGCCCGATTGGTCACACGGTGGATATCGCAGCCGTGGTCGGCACCATTTTTGGTATCGCCACTACATTAGGGATAGGGGTCGTACAGCTGAACTACGGCCTGAAAGTGCTGTTTGATATTCCGGAAGGCCTTACCGCACAGGCTGCGCTGATAGTCCTTTCCGTCGTGATCGCTACAATCTCTGTCACATCAGGCGTCGATAAAGGAATTCGTTTTCTCTCTGAGCTCAACGTGATCATGGCTCTGGGGCTGATTCTGTTTGTGTTGTTCTTTGGCAACACCGAGTTCCTGCTGAATGCGCTGGTACTGAACGTCGGCGATTACATCAACCGCTTTATGGGCATGACGCTTAATACCTTTGCCTTTGATCGTCCGACCCAATGGATGAACAGCTGGACGCTCTTCTTCTGGGCGTGGTGGGTGGCCTGGTCGCCATTTGTCGGCCTGTTCCTGGCACGTATCTCACGCGGTCGTACCATCCGTGAATTCGTACTGGGCACGCTGATTATTCCTTTCACCTTTACGCTGCTGTGGCTCTCTGTGTTCGGTAATGCCGCGCTATATCAGATCATTCATGGCAATACCGAGTTTGCGCAGGAAGTGATGAACCATGCAGAACGCGGCTTCTATAGCCTGCTGGCGCAATATCCGGCGTTTAAACTCAGCGCATCGATCGCCACCATCACCGGTATGCTGTTCTATGTGACCTCGGCGGATTCCGGTTCGCTGGTACTGGGTAACTTCACCTCACGCCTGAAAGACATCAATAGCGATGCACCGAACTGGCTGCGCATCTTCTGGTCTGTGGCGATTGGGGTACTGACCCTGAGCATGCTGATGACCAACGGTATCACTGCCTTGCAGAACACCACGGTGATCATGGGGCTGCCGTTCAGCTTTGTTATCTTCTTTGTGATGGCCGGGCTGTTTAAATCTCTGAAGATTGAAGACCACCGTCGGGCCAGCGCCACGCGCGACACTGCGCCTTATCTGGCGCATGCCACCGATCGTCTGACCTGGAAGAAACGCCTGTCGCGTCTGATGAACTATCCTGGCTCGCGCTACACCCAGCAGATGATGGAAAAGACCATTTATCCGGCGATGCAGGAGGTGGCGAAGGAGCTGGAGTTGCGTGATGGCCGCGTCACGCTGGAAAGCGTTGAGGCTGATGAGGCTAACCCGATTGGCTATCTGGATCTGCGCGTTCATCTGGGCGAAGAGCAGGACTTTGTCTATCAGGTCTGGCCGCAGCAATATTCGATCCCGGGCTTTACCTATCGCGCCCGGAGCGGTAAGTCGACCTACTACCGCCTGGAAACCTTCCTGATGGAGGGCAGTCAGGGCAACGACTTGATGGATTACAGCAAAGAGCAGGTGATCATCGACATACTGGATCAGTATGAGCGACACCTGAACTTCATCCATCTCAACCGTGAAGCACCGGGCAGCAACATCAGCTTCCCGAGCGTCTGAACAGGGCCCGTCAGTGAGCAATTGCTGGCGGGCTTTTTTTTCGCTACCGTCGTCCTGAACTAACCGTCTTCACCTGACGAAATCGACTATCTTTAGGGCTTTCTGGCCTGATGCCAGAAAAGCACAGACAGGGAGTCATGATGGGAAAAATATTCAGTACGTTTCTGCCGCTTTACACGACCACGTTGCTGATGCTGCTCGGTTCCGGTTTGCTGACCACCTATGTCTCATTACGGCTGGCCAGCGAGCATGTCAACGGCGCGCTGATTGGCTCAATCATTGCGGCCAACTACATCGGACTGGTGATCGGCGGCAAAGTGGGGCACAACCTGATAGCCCGCGTTGGCCATATACGCGCCTACGTGGCCTGTGCCGGGATCATTACCGCGTCTGTGGTTGGTCACGGGCTCACCGACTTTATTCCGCTGTGGGTCTTTCTGCGTCTGATTATCGGGCTCTGCATGATGTGTCAGTACATGGTGCTGGAGAGCTGGCTTAACGATCAGGCGGAATCATCCCAGCGCGGCATGATTTTCGGCTTATACATGGTCGCCACCTATCTTGGACTCAGTGGCGGACAGGTGATACTGAGCCTGCAAACGGGCTTTGGCGTCAGCACCCTGCTGATTGTGGCACTCTGTTTCGCACTCTGTCTGGTACCAATTGCCCTGACGACCCGCACTCACGTCAGGCCGATGACACCTGCGCCGATGGAGCTGGGCTATTTTATCCGCACTATCCCCAAACTTCTCGGCACCACACTGGTGACCGGTATGGCCATTGGCGCGTTCTACGGCCTGGCACCGGTCTACGGCAGCAGTAAGGGATTTACTACCAGCCAGACCGGCTATTTTATGAGTCTGACGATTTTTGCCGGTCTGGTATCGCAATTTCCGCTGAGCTGGCTTTCTGACCGCTTCGATCGTCAGCGACTGCTGTTTATCATTGCCATCCTGTTTGCCGTAGCCTGTGTGCCGCTGGTGGTGTTGCCGCACCTGACCTTCCACTGGATGATCGGCATCGCCTTTGCTGCCAGCATGATGCAGTTTGCGCTCTATCCGTTGCAGGTGGCGCTGGCCAACGATCAGGTTGCCCCCGAGCGTCGTGTCTCGTTAACCGCCTGTCTGCTGATGGCGTTTGGTATCGGCGCCAGTATCGGGCCGCTGGTGGTGGGCGCGCTGATGGAGCCGCTCGGCAGCAATATGCTCTATCTCTTCTTTATGCTCTGCGCGCTGGTGATCGGCGGACTGAGCTTTGTCCGAGCGCCTGGCCCGCTTCCGACGACCGAAGTGCCGCTGCCGCACGTGGTGATGCCTGACAGTCTGGCGACCTCGCCACTGGGTGCTGCGCTGATCCCAACGCTGGAAGAGGAGGTGATTCATGCGTCAATGGGCGGTCAGGAGCCGGAAGATGAACGCGAAAGTGACGAAGACACGAGGGTCGAAGAAAATTTGACGGATGATATCCCTGAGAATCAGCAACATAAATAGCGCCCGCATGGCATTGCGACGCTCGCCGCTGTCTGTACGGTTTAAGCAGGATGTCCGGATCTGGCGCGCACCTGTCCGTTTACTGGCTCGACATTCAGGCCAGTAACCGCGATGCTGACGGATACGCTTCTTCAGGAGATACACCATGCTGGAACTTCGCCCCAACTGTGAACGCTGCGATGTTGATCTTCCGCCATCCTCTCTGGCGGCTCGCATCTGCTCGTTTGAATGCACATTCTGCGCTGACTGCGATGAACATCTCGCGCATATTTGTCCCAACTGCAGCGGCGAACTGGTGCGCCGTCCGGTGCGTCCGGCAGAGAAGTTGCAAAAATACCCGGCTAAACTGCGCAGTTGATCTCAAATGACAACGAAAATGTTTCGGACAGAATAGCCTGTCGTCTCTGATGTCGTTATCATAAATTACGTCCATTACAGAGCTACCACCTTAACTGAGTGCCGGAGATAAGCGCCGGAAGGGACGCACTTCTTGACCACCATTATTTCTCTTTCCCCAATAGCCTTACACTCTCTGCCTGCTTCCTTTGCACTCTGCTTTCTTTTTCCCCATGCCGGTTCAGGTTGAGCTCTGACTATACTTTGGGGATATTTTCAGCAGAGAGGCGGGGGCAGCGATGTGTTACCACGTCCTGAATGGCGCGAAGTGGCGGCGGATCTGGGTCGTTGGCGATCTGCATGGTTGCCGTCGCGAACTGGATCTATTGCTGGAGCAGCATAAGTTTGATCCGCAGCAGGACTTACTGATTTCGGTTGGCGACATTATCGATCGCGGGCCGGACAGTCTGGGTTGTCTGGCGCTGCTGCAGGAACCCTGGTTTCGCTGCGTACGGGGAAATCATGAGGAGATGGCGCTGTCGGCGTTGCAGGGCCAGGAGATGGCGCTCTGGCAGATGAACGGGGGAGACTGGTTTTTTCGTTTGCGTGGCGCGGCGCTGATCGCGGCACGTCACGCGCTGCGCCGCTGCCGCGAGCTGCCGCTGATCCTTCATCTGCAACTCGGCGAGCGCATTATTGTCATTGCTCATGCGGATTATCCTGCTCAGGAATACGCGCTCAATAAGCCACTCGACTGGCAACAGGTGGTCTGGAGCCGTCAGCGGCTGGAGGGTATTGAGTCAGGTGAACAGGCAGGCATCCGTGGCGCGGACGCCTTTTACTTTGGGCACACGCCACTAAAACAATCGCTGACGATTGCCAATCTGCACTATATCGATACCGGTGCAGTGTTTGGCAATCATCTGACCCTGCTGCGACTCAAGTGAGTTACCGGAACAGGCGTCCGTCGCGAACCAGTTCACGTGGGTAGCTGTTTTTGATGCGGGTACCGACTTTCTTTGCCAGCCCCAGCGGCTGGTGCTGATACGTCACAATCATCTCGTTGTTTGCGGGTGCGGTTTCCGGATAGATATCCCGGCCGCGATACCACTCTTCCGCCTCTGCCGCCGTCAGCTCGAAAGACTGCGTTGTATCAGGTTGCGCCAGCGCGATGACCGCTTCATGTTGCCAGCGATAGCCTTTAGCAAAGGTTTCTGCCAGCTTCAGGCCAATGCGTGAAAACCGCACTTTGCCAAGCAGCGGGGTGACGGCTTTAGGGAATAGCCAGATCTCTTTATCACGCTGCCACAGCTCCAGTGAGTCATCCCATCTTATAGAGACGGCCGCGGCGGCCTGCGCGATCTCACTTTCCAGTTTGCGGCTAAGGTGAGAGAAGGGCAGCTTACCGACTTTATAACCTGGCACTGGAAGGGGCTCGACCGATGCGGTTTTACGCAGACGGGCCACGAAGAAACCTTCGCTGTCGAACATCTGCGGGAAGACATGCAGATAACCTTCTGGCGTCGCGGCCTTTTCGGCACCGCTAAACAGCCCCTCCAGCGGCACGACCTCAACTGCATCCGGGTAGCGCTGCAACAGCCAGTCAATCACCTGCTGATTCTCAATCTGGTTCAGGGTACAGGTCGAGTAAACCAGCGTGCCGCCCGCTTTGAGTGCGTGAAAGGCGCTGTCGAGCAGATCGCGCTGAGTATCGGCGATCTCTTCTGTGCTGGCCAGCGACCAGTTTTTCAGCGCGTCAGCATCTTTGCGAATCACCCCTTCGCCGGAGCAGGGCGCGTCGAGCAGGATGGCGTCGAACTGTTCCGGCAATGCTGGGCCAAATACCCGCGCGTCAAAGTGCGTTAAGGCACTGTTGCTGACGCCGCAGCGGCTGATGTTGGCGTGCAGCACTTTTACCCGGCTGGATGAGAATTCGTTTGCCAGGATAACGCCCTGATTGCCCATCCGCGCAGCGATCTGGGTGGTTTTAGAACCCGGCGCCGCCGCCATATCCATCACCGCGCTGACCTCTGGCTGAGCGTCAAACAGGGCGGTTACCGGCAGCATGGAGCTGGCTTCCTGAATGTAGAACAGGCCGCTGAGGTGCTCAGCGACGCTGCCCAGCGGCAGGCTCTCATCTTCCCGGCTGATCCAGAATCCCTCTTCGCACCACGGCACGGGCGTCAGCTGCCAGCCATAACCTGCAGTCTGGCTCAGGAAATCGGCCACGCTTATCTTCAGGGTATTGACGCGAATACTGCGGCGCAGGGGTTGCTGACTGTACGCAATAAATTGCGCGAAGCTCCCCTCATCGGGCAGGCTCTGACGCATTAACGAGAGAAAATCGGCGGGGAAAAACGAAGAAGCTTCGGACACGGGCACATTCCAGTTAAGGCAAAGGCGGCAGTGTATCATGCGGAAAGGAAACGGGTAGCCTTGCTGCCCGTTTGAGGCTGCTGACAAATCCAAATCAGGGTGAATCTGACCGCAACGGATAAACTCAACGCGCAGGGAACACGGGCAGAAGAGGAAAGCGTCCCGCGCCAGAGATGGCGAGGGCCGGGCATCCCTGGCATGCTCAGCGCGGCCCATCCCTGGGCCGCGATGCTTTGCTACAGGCGTATACTCCCATCGCTTTACGTTTTGAGCCGTCTGAAAGAAGCGGCCCGTTCAGACTCAATTAACGCGGAGACGGAATCGCCGTTCCCCAGTTACGCCACTCTTTCGGCGCTTCATCCTGCAGCAGGAAGTGTTTATCCGGATTCGCCTGCGGTGCCAGCGGCACCGTCGGCGGCGTCGCAAACTGAATGCCACCCCGAATAAACTGCTGGAAGGTACCGGTTTTCACCACGCCGCCCACCAGGCCGAAGTCGAGGTTGTAACCGGACGCCTGCCAGAACACCGAGTTATTACGCACCAGATGCTGGTACTTCTTACTGATGCGCAGGGCGATCTGCACGCGATCTGCCATCGTACCCAGCGAGGTGCCGGTCACCGTACCCACTTCGACACCGCGGAACAGCACCGGCGTGCCCAGCGACAGCGAGCCTGCCTCCGTGGCATCAACATAAATGTTCAGGCCATTCAGGTAACGTGAATCGGTGATCGTGCTCTCCTGCAGCTCGAAGGTGCGCACCGCACCGCCTTTGCCTGGATCCACGTTAACGTAAGGCTGCAACAGGGTTTCCAGATGATTCACTCCGGTGGCGGAAATCTCCGGTGAAACCACGGAGAAACGGCTGCCGAGACGGGCGAAATCATTCACATACTCCGGATAGAGCACCGCTTTCGCTACGACCTGGTTGTTATCTTTGCTCAGCGACAGTGACTCTACCTGGCCGACATTAATTCCCAGATAACGAATCGGCATACCGGCCGAGAGCTTACTGGCGTCGTAGGTGTGCAGCGTAATCTGACTGCCCACCGCGCGTGCCGCCGTCTCAGACGGATAGAGCACGCGTTTTGCCCCTTTGGCCGACTGCGCACCACTCATATTGTCGAAGCTGATTGCGCCTTTCAGCGCACGGTTAAGCGGCGATGCCTGCACCGTCAGGCCGCTGCCGTTAAGGCTCACACGTGCGCCGCCCTCAGCCCAGAACACGCTCTCGCTGGTCAGTAGCTTGCGATATTCCGGCTGGATATGGACCGCAATATCAAAGGCATCCGCGCGCGGTGTGACTTTGACAATTTCACCCACCTGATACTTGCGATAAAGCACGACAGAACCGGCCTGCACGTCGGGCAGACTGTTGGCGGTCAGCGTCAGCGTTGTAGAAGGGCCATCACCCGTGATGCCTTCTTCCGCTTTTTCAGCATCAGCGAACAGCGGATAGGCACTTTTCGGCTCACCCTTTTTGCCCGGATCCAGCCGGATACCGCCATCCACCCACTCACGGGCGCTGGCGCCTAACACCTGCATGCCATCAAGGCCAAACTTCACATCAAGCCGGCTGTTAACGATAAATTTGCTGTCGCCATGCACCAGATCGCGATTTTCAGGATTAACCGCCACCACGAAGTTAACGCCATTTTCATCCAGCGAACGTGATATCACCTGGCCAATCTGCATACCGTGCAGCATCAGCGGCTGGCCCTGGTCGATACCATAACTCTCCGGTGCACTGAGTTTGACCGTCAGCACGTTAGGTTTCTGCAGCAGGGTCTCGCTGGATGGCAGCACGGTGAAGTGCTGTTGCGGCTCGCCTTCGCCAGGCACCAGTTCCAGCGTGTTGCCGGTCAGCAGGGAGCTGAGGCTGGTATCGGTCAGGCTGATTTTCGGGCTGTGCATCTCAATGCGGGTGCCGCTGCGCATCAGACCCACCACGGAAGGATCGATGGTCAGCTCGCCGGTGACTTTGCCGCCATCCAGCAGGTTCAGTTTGGTCAGTGTGCCGACCTCCAGGCCCTGATACATCAGCGGAGTGCTGTCTGCCTTAAGATTTTTTCCGTCAGGCAGGTCCAGTGTGATCTGAACGCCACGCTGACTGTGTGCCAGATCGGGATAGAGCCGGTAATTCTGCTCCGCTTTGGCGGTTTCCGAACCCTGAGGGGAGTCAAACGCAATTGCACCATTCACCAGCGCTGCCAGGCTCTCAAGCTGGACTTTAGCGCCGCTCAGGCTGACGTCAGCATTGACGCCCGACACGTTCCAGAAGCGGCTGTTGGTCTTCACCAGATTGATAAAGCGACGGTCAATCAGTACATCAATTGCCACACCATCAGCCTTATTATCAATGCTGTAGTCATAAACACGGCCAACCGGAATTTTGCGGTAATAGACCAGCGAGCCGGTATTGAGCGAGCCAAGATCCGGCGCATGCAGATGAATCATCAGTTCGCCGGTATTCACGCGATATTTAGGCTGAGTATCCAGCGCGGTAAACGCCTCGCTGGGTTTACCTTTGCCTGGCATCATCCCGATATAGTTACCGCCGACCAGCGCATCCAGCCCCGACACACCTGCCAGTGAGGCTTTAGGCGTCACCAGCCAGAACTGCGTGTCTTCACGCAGCGCGTCGCGCATATCGCTTTTGATGCTGGCTTTAATCTGAATGCGGCGATAATCGTCGCTGAGATTAATGCCCTGCACGGTGCCCACTTCCACACCCTGATACCGGATCGGTGTGCGGCCCGGCACGATACCATCCGCCGTCTGGAAATTGATGGTGATGGTGGTGCCGCGCTCCTGATAGTTAGCCCAAAGCAGCCAGCCTGCGATGAGCATCGCAATGATCGGCAGCAGCCAGAAAGGCGAAATTTTACGCTTATTGCGCAGCGTGGCGTTAGTCGGTGTAGTCGGCGTTTCCTGTTGCATGTGCATCCCAGAGCAGGCGGCTGTCCAGCCACTCAACAGACATAATGGTCAGGATGACGGCCGCGCCAAAAAACAGCGCCGCCGGTCCCATGGTAAAAGCCAGCAGCTGATCACGGTTGACCAGCGACATGGTTAACGAAATGACAAACAGATCGAGCATTGACCAGCGGCCAACCCAGGTGACAAAGCGCAATAACCGTATGCGGGTTCTCAGCCCCTGTTCACAGCGAAAATGAATACTGAGCAACAGCGTCAGCATCACCAGCACCTTGATAAAGGGCACTAAAATACTGGCGATAAAAACAATTGCTGCCACCGGAATGTTGCCTTCAGCCAGCCCCAGGATGCCGGAAAAGATCGTGTCTTCACGCCGTGAACCATTCAGATAAACCACGGAAATGGGCATCAGGTTCGCAGGAATCAGCAGCACAATCGAGGCGATCAGTGCGGCCCAGGATTTCTGAAGGCTGTGACGGCGCCGGAAGTCGAGCGGCGTATGGCAGCGCGGGCAGCGGCCCCGTTCATCGGCTACGCCCGTGTTGTGACAGTTCAGACAGACCTGCATCTCGTTGCGGGCCATATTGCCGGGACGTTGCGGGTAGAAATGCTCCCACAGCTGCTCAATATTCAGGTGGATCATCGTGAGCACGCTCAGTACCGTCAGGGCAATGTAAGCTGCCAGCCCGTAACCGATCTCCAGCGACGCATAGTCCTGCACTTTAATCGACGCCACGGCGATGCCGATCAGATAGATATCGAGCATGACCCACTCTTTCAGCTTCTCCAGCATCAGCAGCACCGGTCGCAGGTTCATACCAAGCTGATGACCAATGCCGAGATAACAGATGCCAGCCACCAGCGTCACCGGTGCGCCGATGGTGCAGAACGCCACCATTGAGGCGGTCAGTACATCACCCTGCTGGGTCATCTGGATCACGCCTTCCAGCACGCTGGCATTGATGCGCATGCCAAGCAGCCGGATATCCACCAGCGGCAATGAGAATGCAAAGGGCATCAATACCATCATGGTGGCGGCCATCGCCATAAGGCGAGTCATTGACCAGTCCCGACCACTGAGAATCTCGGCGTTACAGCGCGGGCAATAAGCCGACTGATGCGATTTCACATCCGGTAAGGAAAAAAGGGTATCGCATTGCGGGCAACGCTGATAACGTGCGTGAGGCAATGTCTGGCTGATAGCGTGAATTTTCATAGGGTGATGCAATCTTCGCTCTTCAGAAGTAACAGATATCGGTCATTAAGACATTGTCTGTGTGCCTGTCTCGGGCATCACGCTTCGATCCACAGAATGCTAAGGGTATAGCAACTAACGCTATGATTCACCTTGTGGCTCTGGATATTTAAAACTTATTTTTAACGAACGGTCTGTATCTCCTGTACAGATGTCATTGGTAACGGTTGGATAATGAACAAAACTGCCTTTTACGCCGATTTGAATCGCGATATGCGCGCCTTACTGGCGGGAGAAACGGCGTTCCTCGCCGCGATGGGAAACTTCAGCGCGCTGCTGTATGAACGTCTCGATGGCGTGAACTGGGCGGGTTTCTACCTGCTGACGGAAGCCGATACGCTGGTTCTGGGTCCTTTCCAGGGCAAAATTGCCTGTGTGCGCATTCCGGTCGGTAAAGGTGTGTGTGGCACGGCGCTGGCAGAAGAAAAAGTGCAACGCGTTGACGATGTGCATGCCTTCCCGGGCCACATTGCCTGTGACGCTGCCAGCAATGCTGAGATTGTGATTCCTCTGAAAGTGAATGGCACGGTGGTTGGCGTGCTGGACATCGACAGCGTGACATACAATCGCTTTGACAGCGAAGACGAATCGGGGCTGGTCACACTGACTGATGGGCTTTGTGAAGTGCTTGCGAACAGCGACTTAGAAAAATATCTGCAGCTGACGCGCAGCTAATCGACTGGATCACATGGCATTTAGCGATGTTGTCATTATAATGTCGCCTGTTCATGCCTGCGCTGGTCGGCAAACCCGTTGTAATCAGGAAATTTCATGGAAAATCAACCTAAGTTGAATAGCAGTAAAGAAGTCATCACTTTTCTGGCGGAGCGCTTTCCGCACTGCTTTAGCGCTGAAGGTGAAGCGCGTCCGCTCAAAATCGGTATCTTTCAGGATCTGGTCGAGCGTGTTCAGGGCGAAATGGGTCTGAGCAAAACACAGCTGCGTTCCGCGCTGCGTCTTTATACGTCAAGCTGGCGTTATCTGTACGGCATTAAAGCCGGTGCTATCCGTGTCGATCTCGACGGCAACGCCTGTGGCGTGCTGGATGAGCAACACGTAGAGCATGCACGCAAGCAGCTGGAAGAAGCGAAAGCCCGCGTCCAGGCGCAGCGTGACCAGCAGCGCGCTGCACGTCGTGAAGCCGGTGAAAGCGAAGAGGGCGCAGCACCGCGTCGTCCACGCAAGCCCGCGGCTCGTAAGCCTGCAGAAGGTGACGCTGCGCGTAAACCGCGTCCGCAGACCACTGCAGCACCGCGTGCGACCGCTTCACAGCATCGCAAGCCAGCCCCACGTCCGGAGCAGGAAGCCCGACCCATCACTGATACCTCAACTTTGCAACCCGGCCAGAGTATTAAAGTTAAAGCAGGCAAAAGTGCGATGGACGCTACCGTTCTTGAAGTATCAAAAGACGGCGTTCGGGTCCAGCTCGCTTCCGGCATGGCAATGATTGTGCGCGCAGAACACTTGCAGTTCTGAAACGGAGGCTAACCCCGGCATGAACACCCTTTTTAAAGTTGGACTTATTGCGGGCCTGCTATTAGCAGGCCCATCCTTCGGCGCAGAGAACATTACGCGCGCCGACCAGATTCCCCAGCTTCACGAAGACCCGCAGGATCCCACTGTCAGTGAGCGCGTCACGTCGCGCTTTACCCGTTCCCACTATCGCCAGTTCGATCTGGATCAGAACTTTTCAGCGAAAATTTTTGATCGCTATCTGAACATGCTCGACTACAGCCACAATGTGCTGCTGGCATCGGATGTGGCGCAGTTTGCCAGCAAAAAAACCACCGTGGGCGATGAGCTCCGCAGTGGCAAGCTGGATCTTTTTTACGATATTTATAATCTGGCGCAGAAGCGCCGTTTTGAGCGCTATCAGTATGCGCTGACGGTGCTGGCGCGTCCGATGAATTTCAGCGGCAATGACACTATCGACATTGACCGCGCCAAAGCGCCATGGCCGAAAAATGAGGCTGAACTAAACGCGCTCTGGGATGCCAAGGTTAAATATGACCAGCTGAGCCTGAAGCTGGCCGGTAAAGACGACAATGAGATTCGCGACGTTCTGACTAAGCGTTACAACTTCGCGATCCGCCGTCTGGCCCAGAGCAACGGTGAAGATGTTTTCCAGCTGGTGATGAACGCTTTCGCCCGCGAAATCGATCCCCACACCAGCTATCTGTCGCCGCGTAACACCGAGCAGTTCAACACGGAGATGAGCCTCTCTCTGGAAGGCATCGGTGCGGTTCTGCAGATGGATGACGACTACACCGTGATCAACTCAATGGTGGCAGGCGGTCCGGCAGCGAAAAGCAAAGCCATAACCGTTGGCGATCGCATTGTGGGTGTCGGGCAGCCAGGCAAGCCAATGGAAGATGTTATCGGCTGGCGTCTTGATGATGTTGTTGCAAAAATCAAAGGGCCTAAAGGCAGCAAAGTGCGCCTGGAAGTTCTGCCAGCCGGTAAGGGCACGAAAACCCGTACTGTCACGCTGACGCGTGAGAAAATCCGTCTGGAAGACCGTGCGGTGAAGTTGACCATTAAAAATGTCGGCAAGCAGAAAGTCGGCGTGCTCGATATTCCTGGCTTCTATGTCGGTCTGACCGACGACGTGAAGGTCCAGCTGCAGAAATTGCAGAAACAGAACGTCGACAGCGTGGTCATCGACCTGCGTACCAACGGCGGCGGCGCGCTGACCGAAGCGGTATCCCTTTCCGGCCTGTTTATTCCGAGTGGTCCGGTGGTGCAGGTTCGCGACAACAATGGTCGGGTGCGCGAAGACAGCGATAACGACGGCGTTGTTTACTATAAAGGTCCGCTGGTGGTGCTGGTCGATCGCTTCAGCGCCTCAGCCTCTGAGATCTTCGCTGCCGCGATGCAGGATTATGGTCGTGCAGTGATTGTTGGCGAGCCAACCTTTGGTAAAGGCACCGTTCAGCAGTATCGCTCTCTGAACCGCATCTATGATCAGATGCTGCGTCCGGAGTGGCCAGCGTTAGGCTCCGTTTCTTATACCATCCAGAAGTTCTATCGCATTAACGGCGGCAGTACACAGCGCAAAGGCGTCACGCCGGATCTGCTGATGCCAACCGGCGTAGAAGCGGCTGAAACCGGTGAGAAATTTGAGGATAACGCACTGCCGTGGGACAGCATCAAAGCGGCAACCTACACCAAAACCGGTGATGTTAAACCGCTGGTTGCGCAGCTGACGAAGCAGCATGCTGATCGCATCGCACAGGATCGCGAGTTCCAGTACATCATGAAGGACATTGCCCGTTACAATGCTCTGAAAGATAAGCGCAATATCGTGTCACTTAATCTTGCTCAGCGCGAGAAAGAGAACCACGAAGATGATGCATCACGACTGGAGCGCATCAACGCGCGCTATCAGGCAGAAGGCAAAAAACCGCTGAAAAACCTGGATGAGCTGCCGAAAGATTATAAAGAACCGGATCCGTATCTCGACGAGACGGTGAAGATCGCAAATGATCTTGCCCAGCTGGAGAAATCCCAGCCAGACGCACCCGCGGCGAAATAAGCCGCTGTTGCCAGAAAAAGCACCGCTAAGCGGTGCTTTTTTTTGCGTCCGTAAAAGTTTCCATTAACCAATGATTAGCGCGCGAGAAGCCGCCTGCAGGCTGGGTTGCTCATCAGGCGTGTCAGAATGTAAAGTTATGTCTTTTTAGGCACTTAAACGTTAAGGTTGCTTGAAAAGCAGCCCAATGCCCATAGGATATGGATCCGCGTATAGGCGCGTGAACTACTGAGGAAGATTAACAAAAATGATGCGTATTGCTCTTTTCCTGATGACCAACCTGGCTGTGATGTTGGTATTCGGGCTGATTCTCAGCCTGACAGGGATCCAGTCAAGCAGTGTTCAGGGCCTGATGATCATGGCAGGCCTGTTTGGCTTCGGCGGTGCGTTTGTTTCACTGCTGATGTCGAAGTGGATGGCGCTGCGATCGGTTGGCGGTGAAGTGATTGAACAGCCACGCAACGAAACCGAGCGCTGGCTGGTGGATACTATTGGCCGTCAGGCCCAGCAGGCGGGCATTGCGATGCCACAGGTCGCAATCTATCACGCACCTGACATCAACGCCTTTGCGACCGGCGCACGACGTAACGCCTCACTGGTTGCTGTCTCAACCGGTCTGCTGCAAAACATGAGCCGTGATGAAGCGGAAGCGGTACTGGCACACGAAGTGTCGCACATCGCTAATGGCGACATGATCACCATGACGCTAATCCAGGGCGTGGTGAACACCTTTGTGATTTTCGTTTCACGCATTCTGGCGCAGATCGCGGCAGGCTTTATGTCCGGCAACCGTGATGGTGAGGAGAGCAGCAACGGCAATCCGCTGGTCTACTTTGCGGTGTCGATGGTGCTGGAACTGGTGTTTGGTATTCTCGCCAGCATCATTACCATGTGGTTCTCCCGTCACCGTGAGTTCCATGCCGATGCCGGTTCAGCGAAGCTGGTTGGTCGTGAGAAGATGATTGCGGCGTTACAGCGTCTGAAAACCAGCTATGAACCGCAGGAGCCGAGCAGCATGATGGCGTTCTGCATCAACGGCAAAGGCAAATCATTCAGTGAGCTGTTTATGTCGCATCCGCCGTTAGATAAGCGTATTGAAGCACTGCGCAGCGGTCAGTATCTGAAGTAGCACTAAGCAGAGCAAATAAGGCGACCCGCGGGTCGCCTTTTCTGTTTTAGAAATCAGCATCAGATTGAATCAGACAGCAATATCTTAGCTCCAGTATCTTAGCTCAAAGAGCAGGGAACCCAGAGAGAGGAGGATAACGTCCCGACGCCTGTACAAAAACGCCGGGAGCGTTTTTAAACAACGCAAAGCGTTGGCCCGTTTATGGGCGCACATCAGGGATGAGGTGCGTAATCGTGCAGGACGACCGTCTGGGATGACAGTCGTCCTTTTGATTTGTCAGGGTTCCCTGTGCAGACCCGGCCTTACAGCGAATCGGTTCACATGCTGTAAGGCGTTCGCTTTTTCGCTGCCATCAGGCGCGGGTCTGCGTCATGCGCGACACGCTCACCAGCGCCGCCACGGCGGCAAAGCTGCCCGCCAGCAGCAGCGAAACGTGCGTGCCACGCTCATCAAACAGATTAAACATCAGCGCAACCAGCGCAGCACCCATACTCTGACCCAGCAGGCGCGCGGTACCCAGCATGCCGCTGGCAGCGCCGCTGCGGTTACGTGGAGCAGAGGTGACAATTGTGTGGTTGTTAGGTGACTGGAACAGCCCAAAACCGGCACCGCACAGCATCATGCGCCAGATAATATCACCATCGCCAGGGTTTGCTGGCAGCCAGGCGAGCAGGAACAGCCCCAGGGCGAACATCGCCAGCCCGATTCCTCCCAGCAGCCCGGCATGCACCCGCTCAATCAGCCGGCCGGCTATTGGCGCAAACACCATGGTCGCCAGCGGCCAGGGCGTCAGAAGTAAACCGGTTGCCACCTCATCACGCTGCAGGACGTTTTGCAGGAAGAAGGGCAGTGAGACCATCGCCAGCATCTGCGCGCAGAAGGAGCAGACCGACGTGCCCATCGACAGGCTGAAAATGGGGATACGCAACAGATCAACCGGCAGCAGCGGCACCGCCATGTTTAACTGACGACGAATAAAGAACCAGCCTGTCACCAACAGAACAACGACCTCCGACAGCACCAGCAGATGACTCTGACCCTGCGCAAAACCGCTCAATGCGGAGATGATCAGACCAAAGAACAGGGCATTCATGATCGCGCTGGGCACATCAAATTTCTGTGCGGTGGCTTTTTGCGGATTATCGGGCAGTGTGCGCAGCGCCAGCCACAATGCAATAGCACCCAGCGGGACGTTAATCAGAAACAGCCATTTCCAGCTCGCCACTGACAGAATCGCAGCCGCTACTGTCGGGCCTGCCGCGGTCGACACCGCCACCACCAGCGAGTTAATTGCCATGCCGCGTCCCAGATAGCGCTGGGGATAAATAATGCGTATCAACGCAGTGTTCACACTCATCAGCGCGGCGCCACCTAACCCCTGCAGCACGCGGGCAAAGGTCAGCATGGTTAGCGTGGTCGAGAAGGCGCAGAACAGCGAGGTGGCAATAAACAGCGCCAGGCCGGCCTGGTAGACGCGCCGATAGCCCAGCATATCGCCCAGAAACGAGAGCGACAGCAGCGAGACGATAATCGCAATCTGATAGGCATTCACTATCCAGATTGACTGCGCCGGGCTTGCATTGAGTTCACGCGAAATGGTCGGCAGGGCGACGTTGGCAATCGCGCCATCCAGCACCGCCATGGTCAGCCCGATAGCGATTGTGGCAATAGCCATATAGCGCTGACGGCCTGGTAATCCATCTTGCGGAGGAGAAAGAGTCATAAGTTAATTACTAAAGAGGGTGAATATCATCATGCTAATGAAATTAACGCTGAAATGCAGCGCTCGAACGGATAAAAAACTGTCTTAAAATATGACGCATGGGTTAAAGCATTGCTGCCATGCTGCGCCTCACTCTATACTGACTATCCGTTCCATTTTTTTTGAAACAGGTTTAATAAGGTGCGCGATGTCCATTGGTGAAAATGATAAACAGCCTGATTCGGTCTCTTCTGTTCTTAAAGTGTTTGGCATTTTGCAGGCGCTGGGCGAAGAGCGCGATCATGGTATTACTGAGCTCGCGCAGCGCGTCATGATGTCAAAAAGCACCGTCTACCGTTTTCTGCAGACCATGAAGTCGCTGGGCTATGTCACGCAGGAAGGCGAGAGCGAGAAGTACTCACTGACGCTGAAGCTGTTTGAGCTGGGTGCAAAAGCATTACAGAACGTTGATTTAATCCGCAGCGCGGATGTGCAGATGCGTGAGTTGTCGCGTCTGACCAAAGAGACGATTCATCTGGGCGCGCTGGAAGAGGACAGTATTGTCTACATCCACAAAATCGACTCGCTCTATAACCTGCGTATGTATTCACGCATTGGTCGTCGTAATCCGCTGCATACCACTGCGATCGGTAAAGTGCTGCTGGCCTGGCGCGACCGAAGCGAAGTGGAGGAGATTCTACGGGATGTGGAGTTTAAACGTAGCACGGCCAATACGCTGTTAAGCGCGGAGGCGTTGATTACGACGCTGGATCAGGTCAGAGCGCAGGGTTATGGTGAGGATAATGAAGAACAGGAAGAGGGATTGCGCTGCCTCGCCGTGCCGGTATTCGACCGATTTGGCGTGGTGATTGCGGGACTCAGTATCTCTTTTCCCACCATTCGTTTTTCAGAAGATGCCCGTCAGGATTACGTGGCCATGCTGCATCGTGCGGCGCGCACGCTTTCATCAGAGATGGGCTATCACGACTACCCGTTCTGAAAACAGCGGGCCATCCGGCCCGCCATTCTACTAGTTATCGATCACTTCTCCGCTTTTCTTCAGCAACGGGCAATCCGTTACGCCCACTACACCACTGTCAGTGTGCAGATACTGCGCGCTGATCACGCCGCGAGCGGTCAGATAACTGCATTGCAGGCCAAGTCCGGCTGCATTTTTAGTGCTGCCGGTTAATACGCCATAGCCGGTAAACAGCATCGCCAGCCAGATCACCGCTAGCAAGCCTATCGTGCGAATCAACAGTTTCATTATGTCTCCTTGTGAAAGATAACTCAGCGCACAACCTGGTGCTGCCGGTTATGATGATATCAGCATGCCTCGGTTTTCAGGCAGGATCGATCAGAGATAACTGAAACGGCAAAATCTGCATTGACGTGATCCCCATTATCTTTTGTGATGGCTAAAGGTAGAATAGGGGGTTGGCGTTTTCACTTTGTTTTATGAGGCAGTTATGAATGAGTTAGCCGCAAATCCGGGACCGCTGGTCAGTTATGGCCTGATGGTCATTATTTTAATTGTGGCGTTTATTGCCTGGTTCTTTGTTAACCGGGCCAGCGTTCGCGCCGGAGAGCAAATTCACTTACTGGCGTCGTTGCTGGAAGAGCAGAAGAAACAGAACCAGTTGCTGCGCCGTCTGATTGAGATGCAGCCCGTCTCCGAGGTCAAAAAAACCGATGAAGATGCGGAGAAACGGGACTTTATCCGGTTAATTCCGGAACGTTAATCACAGCAGAGAGGCAGGATGGCCTGGAAAAATCCGTGGTATGACAGCAGTAAAGCGCACCATACGCCCGAGGGGTTCTGTAGTCCAGAACCGGAGCAGCGCCAGCCAGGCGATCTGCAGCGCTGGCGCAGAGAGCGTAAGGCTCAGGGACTGCCGCATCCTCCACAGCAGGGCTATGCGGCGTTCACCGATCAATGGTGGCAGCCAGCCGACATCCGCGGCAGTGACGATCGCATCTGGTGGCTGGGGCATGCTGCCGTGCTGTTGCGGCTGAACGAGCAATATATCCTGATCGATCCTGCACTCGGCTCACGCGCTTCGCCGTTCTCATTTGCCGGACCACAGCGAAAAACACCTGCGCCGCTCAGTATCGCTGATCTGCCGCGTCTGGATGTGGTGCTGATTTCTCATAACCATTACGATCATCTTGATCGGACGACCGTTAAAGCTATTGTCCGGCGTTTCCCTCAGGCAACCTTTATTGTGCCGCTGGGTCTGGCTAAGTGGTGCAGGGCGCGGGGCGTGAAACAGGTGCATCAGCTCGACTGGTGGCAGCAGACTGCGGTCAATGGCCTCTGTTTTGATGCCGTTCCGGCACGTCACTGGAGCATGAGAACGCTACGCGATCGAAACCGTTCGCTCTGGTGCGGCTGGGTTGTGCGGTCTGCCTCCGTACGTTTCTGGTTTTCGGGCGACAGCGGTTATAGCGACAGCCTGCTGGACATTCCGGGCAGACTGGGGCCGTTCAACCTGGCCGCTTTGCCGATTGGCGCCTATGCACCTGAATGGTTCATGGCAAGCCAGCATATGAATCCCGATCAGGCGGTGGCGCTGTGGCAGGCAGCCGGCAGGCCGTTAACGCTGCCGATCCACTGGGGTGTGTACGAACTGGCCGATGAGTCACTGGATGCGCCACCAAAAGAACTGGCAGATGCGCTGCTGCGGGCAAACGAGCGAAACGACGGCTTCACGCCCTGGCGAATAGGTGAAAGCCGAAGGCTGAATAATGACGCCCAGGAATTATCCTAAACCCTGATGGATAAATAAAAGCCAGTACTTTTTTATCTGATATCAATTTTTCAAATCGAAAGTTAAATTATTAATAAGAAAAATTGTCTTCGATGCTTTTATTTGGCGCAAGGCTAATGTGTTACTCATGGTTTTGGTGCAAAAAAATGTTGTTTGTACAAAAATAAACAGCGGTGTACAGGATTGACGTCAGATTTCTGATATCTTCAACCGTTACCGCTTCGCTTAATCATTCTGCAATTGCCATATTTGTGAAATATTAATTTCTTATGGTATCCATCGAATTCATACTGGCAGCCGCAACGTGGCACCGCGCTGGCCGGGCAGGGGCCTTATTCGTGCAGACATGTGTAAACCCACCTGACAGGCAATGTGAGCCTTTTGGCAATTATGTGCACAGGCTCTCTGAGCCCCTAAAAATGGCTTGCCATTATTTTTAGGATATGTGATAACAATTCCTGAGTTAAACGAGGTACAGTTCTGTTTATGCATGGCATCTTCAGTAAAGAAGTACGAGTAAAGACGTTGACGTTGAATACCGCTTCCTTGCCGAACCTTAATTAGTGCCTCATGCAGTAATGTCTCTGGTTTTTCTGTATGACAGCCTTCGGGCTAAATAAACATCTAAAGGAATTTGCAAAATGGCAAAGATTAAAGGTCAGGTTAAGTGGTTCAACGAGTCTAAAGGTTTTGGTTTTATCACCCCTGCTGACGGCAGCAAAGATGTGTTCGTACACTTCTCTGCTATCCAGGGCAATGGTTTCAAAACCCTGGCTGAAGGCCAGAGCGTTGAGTTCGAAATTCAGGACGGCCAGAAAGGCCCGGCAGCAGTTAACGTAACTGCTATCTGATTCGACTCCGCCTCGGTGCGTCGCACCCTGACACGGAATCTCAAAGCCCTGGCTTCTCAGCCGGGGCTTTCTTTATGCTTCCGATGCGTAAACGATAAGGTTACACTGCGCCGCGTTATCTGATGCCGGAGCACCTTATGTCCCTGATTTGCCCTCTTTGCCACTCACCTCTGACCTTCACAAACCGCAGCTGGTGCTGTGAAAATCGCCATCAGTTTGATCAGGCGAAAGAAGGCTACGTCAATTTGCTGCCCGTTCAGCACAAACGCTCACGGGAGCCAGGTGACAGTGCAGAGATGATGCAGGCACGGCGGACGTTTCTTGAGGCAGGCTACTACCAACCGCTTCGTGATCAGGTGGTCAGCCTGCTCAGCCCGGCACTGACCCAGCCGGCGTGCAAAATTCTTGATATAGGCTGTGGCGAAGGCTACTACACCGCCGCACTGGCTGAGGCGGCAGGCGGAGAGGCACAGATTTATGGGCTGGATGTTGCCCGAATGGCAATCCGTCTGGCGGCAAAGCGCTATCCTGCGGTGCGCTTCTGCGTCGCCTCCAGCCAGCGCTTACCCTTTGCCGATCAGGCCCTGGATGCGGTGGTACGCATCTACGCCCCCTGCAATGAAGCAGAACTGGCACGCGTGCTGAAGCCGGGTGGCCTGGTATTGACGGTCACACCTGGCCCGCATCATCTGCAACAGTTTAAAGCGCTGATTTACCGCGAAGTGCAGTTGCATGTGCCGGAGCAGAAAGCGTACCCCGGATTCACGCAGGTGACACAGCAGGCGCTGCGTTACCCGATGGCATTAACCGGCGCAGCGGCGACAACCCTGTTGCAGATGACGCCATTCGCCTGGCGGGCGCGGGAGGAGGTCTGGCAAACGCTGCAGCAGAGCGAGCAGTTCAGCTGCGATGCCGACTTTAGCCTGACGATGTGGCAGCGCGACTAACGCGCTTCTACCAGGGTGTTATAGATGCGCTCCAGATCGTCGAGTTGCTGCACCGCGATCAGCAGTCGACGCTGTTCAAGCTGAATCACCAGAATGCCATCCTCAGAGAGATTCATCCCCTGAATCCGCCGGTAATCGATCCAGACACCGGCGTAAAACAATCCATCATTCTTCATCAGTAGCGTAGGTTTTCGCAGCCAGAAGAGCCAGAACGCCAGAAAACTCAGCATCATCAGCAGAGAGGTGGTGAGCTGCGGGCCGTGATGACTGACGTTGTTCCACAGCAAAATCAGCAGCAGACCGATAAAAATCAGGCTGTCGAGTTTATGCTGCCTGCGCAGCGTGACCCTTAAGCGGGTGGGGCCATGCCGACGCGGCAGAATCGCCTCATGGTAAACGGCAAACCCCATCAGGGCGGCGATACAACACGCAATCAACGCGTCAGTTAAAGACATCACATCTACCTCAAACAGGGTGAGCTCAGCCGGTTGTGGCTCAGCTCACCACGCTTAAAAGCCGGGAGCGCAGGCTCCCGGCCGGGTGAAATTACAGACCGAGCAGGCCGATCCAGTAACCAAAGATACCGATGGCGAAGAAGCCGACGATAATCCACAGCGCGTTCACTTTACGACGCAACAGCCACATACAGCCAAAGGTCAGCAGCAGCGGCACCACGCCCGGCATCAGTTGATCAAGGATCGACTGAACCGTGGTGACGGTGGTTTTACCAGTGGAGTCGGTGATGCGCGAGACGACCAGCGGGATGTTAACGTGCGTCCACTTGTTGACCAGCGCCCCCATGACAAACAGGCCCAGAATCGAGGCGCCCTCCGTGAGCTTCTGCAGAAAACCGCCGCCCATGTCGCTGACAATGTCGATTCCTTTACGATAGCCATACGCCACGCCGTAGTAGCGGGTTAGCAGACGCGCCAGGTTAAACAGCACAAAGAACAGCAACGGCCCCAGCAGACTGCCGCTCATTGCGATACCGGCACCCAGCGCGGCAAACACCGGACGTACCGTGCCCCAGAAGATCGGGTCGCCGACACCGGCCAGCGGTCCCATCAGGCCGACTTTCAGGCCGTTAATCGCCGCATCGTCGATGGGTGCGCCGTTGGCACGCTGCTCTTCCATCGCCATGGTGACGCCCAGTACCGGCGCGGCCACATAAGGATGGGTGTTAAAGAACTCCAGATGACGCTTTATTGCCTGCTTACGCTCATCATTGTTCTCCGGATAGAGACGGCGGATCACCGGCACCATAGAGAAGCAGAAGCCCAGCGCCTGCATACGTTCAAAGTTCCATGAGCCCTGGAACAGGTTCGAGCGCATAAAGACGGCGCGAACATCTCCGGCTGTCAGTTTCTTTTCGACTTTCGTAATATCAACCATGTGCTCACCTGTTCCTTAATCGAGTTCGTTATCAAGATCGTTTGCGGTTGCTGCACCATTGGGTGCGCCTGCTACACGGTTGTATTTCGGGCTGAGCTGGATGTAGAGCACGGCCATGACCACGCCAATCACGCCCAGCGCCACCAGGTTAAAGTTGGTAAACGCCGCGGTGACGAAGCCGAGATAGAAGAACGGCATCAGGTAGCCTGCGCGCATCATGTTGATGACCATCGCGTAACCGACGACCACAATCATGCCACCCGCGATATTCAGACCGTTGGTGACGACTTCAGGGATAGAACTGAGCAGGGCGTGAACCGCACTGGTGCCGACCGAAATCGCCACAATCAGCGCCGGAATAGCGATACGCATCGCCTGCAACAACAGGGCAGAGACATGGATCCAGGAGATGGCCGTGAGGTTACCTTTTTCGGCGGCTTTATCAGCTGCGTGCTGGAAGGCCACAGTCAGGGTACGCACGATAATGGTCAGCACCTGTCCGGCCGCCGCCAGCGGAATGGCCAGCGCGATACCGGCACCCACACTCTGACCGCCGGCGATCACCAGGATGGTCGAGATAATGGAGGCGAGGGCGGCATCAGGGGCCACGGCGGCACCGATGTTCATCCAGCCCAGTGCAATCATCTCCAGCGTACCACCGATGATAATGCCGGTTTTCATATCACCCAGCACGATACCAATCAGAGTACAGGCCACCAGCGGTCGGTGAAACTGAAACTCATCCAGAATCGACCCCATACCGGCAATGCAGGCGACAATAAAAATTAAAATAATTTGTAGCGAGGTTATTTCCATCATACTTCTTGTCCTCAGCAGGATAACGACGAGCCCGGAAACGCAGGCGCAGAAGTGCTTCTGTTACGCGTTAACTTTCGCAATCAGATCCATCATTTTCAGTTTCTGGTCACTGGAAACTTTACGCACTTCCAGTTCAATATTGCGTTCGTTGAGTTTTCGGAAGGCGGCAATATCTTTTTCATCAACCGAGATTGCATTATTCACCTGGGTTTTTCCCTGGCGAAATGCCATCCCGCCGATGTTCACCGTTTTAATATCCACACCCTGTTCCACGACGCGCAGAACATCGGTGGGATTGGTAAACAGCAGCATCACGCGATCCTGACCATACTTCGGGTTATTCCACACCCGCACCATTTTATCGACATCCACCACATGGGCTGTCACGCCGGGCGGGGCGACCTGCGTCAGCAGGGTTTTACGCACGTGGTCGTTGGCCACTTCATCACTGACCACGATAATGCGTTGAACGTTGGTCTCTTTCGTCCAGCGTGTCGCGACCTGTCCATGAATCAGACGGTCATCTATGCGCGTCAGTCCGATTTTCATGTGATCGCCAGGTGCCATCGGTTTAGCCGGTTGCGCTGCAGCGGCCGGTTTTACCGCAGCCGGTGCCGGTGCTTCTTCTTTGGCTTTCAGGGCTTTAACCCCTTCACGGCCAGTTTCGACCGCGACGGCGACCAGTTCGTCAAATCCGGGATCGTCATCGCGCGCCATCAGGGTTTCGACCAGCATCGGGATATTGACCCCGGCGATGACCTCATACTGGGGCTTATCGACGACGATACGGCTGGCCGCATTAAACGGGCTGCCACCCCAGGTATCGACTAAAAACAGGACCCCTTTGCTGGTATCCAGTTCTGCCAGTCGTGCATTATATTTTTCAATCAGCGTTTCTGCATTTTCACCAGGGACAAAATCTATCCAGCCGACATTGTCCTGCTCGCCCAACAGCATTTCTGCTGTTTTCAGCAGTTGTTCCGCTGCCCAGCCGTGTGTACCAATTACAATCGCAATGGTCACGTGCTACCTCCGTTCGCTAGAGATGCTCATCTGAGTCAATGAACTGTATTGAGTCATGCTTTGGTTATTGTTTTAACCGGGTGATTCGATTAATCGGTTTAGCGTCGAAAAAACATGGGTTAATGACGTTAAGGCGATAAAGTCGCGATTTATTTTAGTGATCGAAAAAATAAATTATGTGATGTCTGTCAGCTATTCACCCTGTGAAGAGGCGAGTCACCCTTTTTATGCGCCCGATCATCCGCTCTGCAGATTGTAAAAATAAGAAAATTTTTTGACGCAAATCACCGACCTGATACATTAACGTTCTGTTTAATACTCAGGAGTAACGGGCTTCAGCCCACCTTTATGGATCGTCACCGACGTCGCTTAACCTGTTCTTTGCGCCTGCTGGCGCGTCACCCTTCGCCTCGCGGCGTTTTCACCGCTTTCCCGACCACCCGGATGTCACGCTTTGCTGCGCTGATACGCACCGGCTCAATCTGTTCCCTGTTCTGGAGTCATAAATAATGGAATTTTTATTCGACCCCTCAATCTGGGCGGGTTTACTGACGCTCATCGTGCTGGAAATCGTACTCGGCATCGATAATCTGGTGTTTATTGCCATTCTGGCCGACAAACTGCCGCCAAAGCAGCGTGACAAGGCCCGTTTGATTGGCCTGTCGCTGGCACTGATTATGCGTCTGGGCCTGCTGTCACTGATTTCCTGGATGGTGACGCTGACAACACCTCTTTTCAGCGTAGGCGGTTTCAGCTTTGCGGGTCGTGATTTAATTCTGCTGGCGGGTGGTCTGTTCCTGTTATTTAAGGCGACGATGGAGTTGCACGAGAGGCTGGAGAACCGGCAGCTCGACGGATCAGGTAATCGGGGATATGCCAGTTTCTGGGCAGTCGTGACGCAGATTGTGGTGCTGGATGCGGTCTTCTCGCTGGATGCTGTGATTACGGCTGTAGGTATGGTCAACCACCTGCCGGTGATGATGACGGCTGTGGTGATTGCGATGGGTGTGATGCTGCTGGCGTCTAAGCCGTTAACTAACTTCGTTAACGCGCATCCGACCGTGGTGGTGCTCTGTCTGAGCTTCCTGTTAATGATCGGTCTGTCACTGGTAGCAGAAGGCTTCGGCTTCCATATTCCTAAAGGTTATCTCTATGCGGCAATCGGCTTCTCAATTCTGATTGAGATGTTTAACCAGATTGCGCGTCGAAACTTTATCCGCCATCAGTCCAACCGTCCGATGCGTGAACGTACCGCAGAGGCGATTCTGCGCCTGATGGGAGGCCGCAATCGTGCCCAGATGGCCAGTAACAGCAACACCAGCAGCAGCGAAGAGGCTGCGCTGGCGGAAGCGATGCCGCAGGAAGCGTTTAAAGATGAAGAACGTTACATGATTAATGGCGTACTGACCCTGGCGTCACGTTCAATTCGCAGCATCATGACGCCGCGCGGTGAAATCTCCTGGGTTGATGCGAATCGTCCGGTGGATGAGAT
Organism: Pantoea hericii; assembly: GCF_014155795.1. Taxonomy (NCBI): domain Bacteria; kingdom Pseudomonadati; phylum Pseudomonadota; class Gammaproteobacteria; order Enterobacterales; family Erwiniaceae; genus Pantoea; species Pantoea hericii. The sequence goes on along the minus strand of NZ_SCKV01000002.1, from coordinate 598,612 downwards.
TCGCGGTCAGCTGCTTGATACCCCCCACAGTCTGTTTCCGGTCTGCCGGGGTGAGCTGGACGAAATTGTCGGCGTAGTGCGCGCTAAAGAGCTGCTGGTGGCGCTGGAGCATGGCGTGGATGTGGCAACCTTTGCGGCCAATAGCCCGACCATTGTGGTGCCGGAGACGCTGGATCCGATTAACCTGCTTGGCGTGCTGCGCCGTGCCAAAGGTAGCTTCGTTATCGTCACCAACGAGTTTGGTGTGGTCCAGGGTTTGATCACGCCACTGGACGTGCTGGAAGCGATCGCGGGTGAATTCCCGGATGAAGATGAAACGCCTGATATTGTGGCGGACGGTGATGGCTGGTTAGTTAAGGGCGGGACCGATCTGCATTCGCTGCAGCAACTGCTCGATTTCCATGAGCTGGTCGATCCGACAGAGGACCACGCCTCGCTGGCCGGTCTGCTGATTGAGCAGAAAGGGCAGTTACCGCTGCCTGGCGATGTAATTGATATCACTCCGCTGCACTTCCAGATCATCGAAGCGACCGACTACCGCATCGATCTGGTGCGTGTCACCAAAGATAAACCGCATGACGAAGATGAAGAGGGTTAATTCTTCACGTTGTTGCTAAGGCGCGGCTGGCATAACCGGCCGCGGTAAATCTTCCCGACAGCCGCTGCTTCAACGTCGCGGCTGTTTTTTTATCTGTGGGTATCGGCCTGGTGCAGTAACAGCCACGCCGGAAAATCCTGCAGCGGCATCGGACGGGCAAAATAGTAACCCTGCAGATGATCCACGCCGCGTTCGCGCAGATAAGCCGCCTGCACAGCCGTTTCCACGCCCTCAGCAACCAGACTGATGTTCAGGCGCTGGGCCAGCGAAATCACCATATCCGTTACCGTCGCGTTGATGGCGTCAGTGCCGATAGCTGCTGTGAAAATTTTGTCTATTTTCAGCACGTCGGGCTGCAGGTCTTTCAGATAGGAGAGTGAACTATGACCGGTGCCGAAGTCATCAATCGCCAGCTGAACGCCGATATCGTGCAGCTGCGTAATGACCGATTGATCCACCACCGGGAGTGCATCCCGCTCGGTGAGCTCCACCATCAGTGTCGGCACTGGCGAGGCGGGCCACCACAGCTTTTGCAGATCTTCAATAATTGCGCCGTCCCGGAAATGACTGGCAGCCACGTTGATAGCGATATGGAAGCCGGGATCCGTGGGCAAGAGCGGTAGCTGACTCACCACTTCATTCAGCACAAAGCGCGTCAGCGGCTTGATCAGATTCTGGCGCTCAGCCAGCGGAATAAAAACATCCGGCGCAATCCAGCCCTGACGGGCATTATGCCAGCGCATCAGTATCTCAATACCGTCGCACTGACCACTTTTGCTATTGATCAGTGGCTGGCAATAAACCATAAACTCGCGGGCGGTAATGCCATAACTGATTTGCCAGCTCAGGCTCATGCGATTTGCGGTTGCCAGCCAGACGATATAGCCCATAAGCAGGCTCAGCAGCACTGCCAGCGGCAGCTGTGAGGGAAGCGTTGCCAGCGCCGATCGGGTAGGAGAGGGGCCATAGAGTGTAAGCGTGAATGGATAGCGCAGCGAGCCTTGTTCATAGCTCACCTCATCGTCTGCAGCGACTGTCGACTCGATCAACGGATTACCATACTCCAGGCTCTGTCCGTTAACGTTAAACACGGCGCGTTCAACCCAGGGTAACTGCGGCTCCAGCAGATAATTGCTCATCATTTCGATGTTAATTACCTGCAAAATGCCTGAGCGGTTATCCGGGCTTTTTGGCGTCCACAACATTAAAATCGGTGAGCCTTTGAGCAGATAATCATCGGTTGAGAGGGTCATACGCTCGCCATTATAGGCAAGGTCGGGCCAGGTCTGGCTAAAAGGAATCGCGCGGGGTCCATAAACACTGGAGCAGTAAAGTACATCGTTATCCACCAGCAGAATCGCCCGGAGCGTCTGCAGAGAAGAGATTTTTTCGATGAGTGGAAAACGAACATCGTTGCAGGGTACACCCACGAGGCCCAGCGTATTATTCGCGGAAACTTCCAGCGGCGAAAACATCCGGTCAAACCGCATAATCGCTTTATTGGCGAAATCCATTGCCTGACGTTCAATACGTGACTTTTCTTCAAAATAGCGAAAGGCCAGCGTCAATATCATGACCACGATGGCGATTGAGAATGCTATGAGCAAACGCTTGCGTCTGAATTGTCCAACAAATTGCTGGGCCATAAACATCAGTATCCACCTTCCCAAAAAGCCAGAATAAAGCAAAAAAATTACGGGGTTAGTATCGGCACGGCCAGATCAATATTGAGGCCGAAATGCAGAAAAGCGGGTCTGGAAAGCGACGAAAGCCGGACGGCTGCGCGGAAAACACTCTACCGTTAAAACCTGCGCTGAGATAGCGCAGGATGCGGATTTTATTACAGTTGAACGTTATTTAAACATTTAAACGTTTCGTTCAATCACACTGCACTTTAATTGCCAGACCGCCGCGTGAGGTTTCGCGGTATTTAGCGTTCATATCTTTGCCCGTTTCATACATCGTCTCAATAACCTTATCCAGCGAGACGCGAGGTTCGCTGGTACGACGCAGTGCCATTCGCGCCGCGTTAATGGCTTTAACTGAGGCGATCGCATTGCGCTCAATGCAGGGCACCTGAACCTGACCGGCAACCGGGTCACAGGTTAGTCCCAGGTTGTGCTCCATGCCAATTTCAGCGGCCACGCAGACTTGCTCAGGACTGCCGCCCAGCAACTCGGCCAGACCGGCCGCCGCCATGGAGCAGGCCACACCCACTTCACCCTGGCAACCCACTTCAGCACCGGAAATAGATGCGTTCATTTTGTACAGTACGCCAATGGCGCCGGAGGCAAGGAAATAGCGCAGAAAAATATCGGGGGTTACCGGCTCGATAAAGTGATCGTAATAAGCCAGCACCGCCGGCACGATGCCACAGGCACCGTTTGTTGGTGCGGTGACGACACGACCTCCTGCGGCGTTCTCTTCGTTGACGGCCAGCGCATACATATTAATCCAGTCGATAACAATCATCGGGTCACTGGAGTGCTTAGTGGAGGAGGTCAGGAGGCGACGCAGTGAGGCAGCACGACGTGGCACGCGCAGCGGTCCGGGCAACACACCTTCGGTATTCAGACCGCGATCGATACAGGCCTGCATCGTCTGCCAGATATCGGTGAAATAGGCATAGATCTCATCGCGGCTGTGAAGCGCCAGCTCATTTTTCATCACCAGGCCAGAGAGGGAGAGGCCGGTCTCATGGCAGTGCGCCAGCAGATCTTTAGCGGAATGAAACGGCCATGGCACTGACACTTCATCCAGTGCCGACTGCCCAAAGTGCTCTTCATCAACGATGAAACCGCCGCCAACGGAGTAATAGGTCTTCGACAGAATCAGCAGGTCACCTGCAAACGCCAGCAGACGCAGACCATTTTCATGCAGCGAGAGGTTCTCGCTACGGAACACCATGCCGCCTTCGCGCGGAAAATCGACTTCATGCGCGCCTTTCGCCAGCAGCAGCCGCTCACGCTGTTCGACATCTTTAATAAACGCGGGGATGGCATCAATATCCACCGTGTCCGGCGATTCGCCCGCCAGACCCATAATAATTGCGATATCCGTATGATGGCCTTTACCGGTCAGAGACAGAGAACCGTAAACATCCACGGCGATCCGGGTGACCTCCTGCAGCTTTTCCTGTTCGCACAGCAAATCCACAAACTGTTTACCCGCTTTCATCGGGCCGACAGTATGCGAACTCGATGGGCCGATGCCCACTTTGAACATGTCGAAAACACTAATCACAGGTGACACTCCTCACAATTATTCTCAGTCTGCCGGGGCAGTTTATGGCGCCCATAGTAATAGTCATGCACCAGAAAAGAGCGCTTTTTCGCATGAAATAAACTTATCTAAAACGATAGAAAAAATTATAGCGCAGCCCGGCAGGTCGCTGGCGAGCATCTGTGGAAAAAACAGACAAAAAGGTTTCAGAAGGCGATCTGGGTGCTCAATGAACGGATGATTCCGGCGGTCATGCCCCACACCAGATAATCCTGGTAGCGCGAGAGCCAGACCGGATGGCGTACACCGGCCCGATGCACCTCCAGCGCGCTGTAGCGGCTTAGCTGCAGAGCTTCGGCCAGCGGCATCTCAAAAGCACTGCTGACCTCATCCGGGTTAAGAGTAAGTCGTAAATCGGCCGGAATAATGCCCAGCACGGGCGTGACCTGGAAGCCGGTGCTGCTGGTGACGGCAGGCAGCGCACCCAGTATCTCGACCTGCTGCGGATCGATGCCGACCTCTTCCTGCGCTTCACGGAGTGCTGTGTTGATCAGTGAGGCGTCGGTGTCATCCTGCATCCCGCCGGGAAAGGCGACCTGTCCGGCGTGCTTGCGCAGGGCCTGCGAACGCTGCGTCAGCAACAAACCCGGCTCAGGACGGGCCACAATAGGCACCAGCACCGCAGCATGACGTCCTGAGAGACGCTGGGTGCTGCGGGCGGGTTGCTGCAATAAAAAACGGCTGCGAAAAACATCAATCGTCAGTGCCAACTGAACCTCCTGCCTGCTCAAGTGTCGGTAAGATCCGGCTGACTTTATCGAGCGTTTCCTGATACTCCGCTTCCGGATCGCTGTCAGCCACCAATCCGCCACCGGCAGAGCAGTAGAGTTGCTGGCCTTCGGCGATTAGCGTGCGAATCGTGATGCTGGTATCCATCCGGCCACACAGGCTGATATAGCCGATGCTGCCGCACCAGGCATTGCGGCGCTGCGGTTCCAGTTCATCAATAATCTCCATTGCCCGAATCTTAGGTGCACCGGTTATCGAGCCGCCAGGAAAACAGGCGCGCAGTAAATCAGTGGCCTGCAGGCTGTCAGGTAGCTGCGCCCGCACCGTGCTCACCAGGTGATGCACGGCGGGGAAGGGTTCAACCACAAACAGCTCTGGCACCGTAACCGAACCGGGTCGCGCCACACGGCCCATATCGTTGCGCAGCAAATCAACAATCATCAGATTTTCAGCCCGATCTTTCTCCGCATGGCGCAACGACTCCGCCTGTTGTGCGTCGGCAATCGGGTCGTCACAGCGTGGTCGGGTCCCTTTAATGGGGCGAGTTTCAATCTGCTTGTTATTCAGCGACAGGAAGCGTTCCGGCGACAGGCTGAGAATTGCACTGTCAGGCAGCCGCAGAAACGCGCTGAAGGGTGCGCGGTTAGCCGCATTGAGGAGAGTGAATGCCTGCCACTCATCACCCTGATAACCCGCCTGAAAACGCTGTGCCAGGTTTACCTGATAACAGTCACCGGCCTGAATATAAGCCTGAACGGCGGCAAAGCGCGCGGCGTATTCGGCATAGCTCATATTAGAGCGCCAGCGGCTTGTCAGCGAAAAGGGTACAGTTTCGCGTACAGGCCACTGTGCCAGCCAGGCGGCACGTTCTTCAACATTGCTCAACGCCACGAGCGTCAGGGTTTGCTGATGATGGTCGGCAATCAATGCCCAGTCATAGATTCCTGCGGCCATGTCAGGCGTAGTGAGATCGGCTGCAGCCCGCTGCGGCAGGGACTCAAACCGGCGGCCCAGGTCATAACCAAACAGCCCCAGCGCACCGCCCTGAAACGGCAGCGTCTCGCTGGATGCAGGTGTGACGCCCAGCGCATCACACTGTTGCTGCACCAGCAACAGGGGATCGGCGGTTGATTCGGTTGTACCGGTTGGGTCGCTGAGCGTCGTGAGTGCGCCGCGGGTCACCAGGGTGGCGCGGGGATCGGCGGTCAGAAGATCAAAACGGTTGTCACTGTGGCTGGCCTGCGCGGAGGAGAGCAGCATCGCCCAGGGCAGATGGGCAAGGGTGGCGAAACGCTGAGTCAGCGCATCGGGGGTATAATCAAGCGTGAGGGTTTCAACAATCATCGGGCAGACAAATCAGAAAGCTAAGAGGCGGTCAGACTGACATATTTTTTCCTCACTGGCACCTGTTAGTTCCACGTGGGATACTGTCTGACCCAACGCAGGAGTAAAAAATGTTTATTGGATTACCGGCTCTCTCTCATGAGCAACAACAACAGGCCGTCGAACGTATTCAGGCGCTGATGGCAGGCGGACTATCGAGCGGTGAAGCAATCGCCCAGGTGGCGCAGGAAATCCGCGAAAATCACAAGGGCGAACGTATTCGGGCGTTATTCGAAGACGAAGATGACGAAAACGAAGAGGAATAACGCCCGGCAGGTTTAACGTGCAGCGATGATTTTAATTTCGATCTTGTATTTTGGATTTAGCAGACCGGCCTGAACCGTACAGCGCACCGGCGCATTGCCCGGCGAAACCCAGGCATCCCAGGCGCGGTTCATGGCGGGGAAGTCGGCTTTATCTACCAGGAACAGCGTCGCATCCAGAATTTTGCTTTTATCGCTACCGAGCCGGGTCAGAATGGCGTCAATCACCGCCAGCGCATTGGCGGTCTGTGCTTCTGCGTCGGCATCCAGATTTTCGGGCACACTGGTGTAATAGATTGTGTCGTTATGAATGACGGCTTCGGACATACGATGTTCCGGGTCAATGCGGGTAATACTCATCGGTTTCTCCCTGGTTAATTGCGCATTAGCCTGGCACACTCCTGATATCGCTGTCACCTCTTACGCTTTACAGGCAGCGCTCAACAATCGCCTGTCTGTCTGCCATCACTTCCGGGGACATCCGGAAGGTGGTGAAATATTTCACATCAGCACCTTTTCGGCGGGGCGAAACATCCGCAAAAATAGAATCTTCCCAGGTAAAGACGCTGATCTCACTGCCGTTCGGCTGGGTGTGGGTGGTGTTATCCCGTGCAATGACGCTGGTGGTGGACCAGCCGCGATAAATACAGTCGCTGAGCTGAGGGACGGTGCGGGCGCTTTGGCCCTGGAAAACGGGTTGCTGCAGACGAGCCTGATCAGGGGTAGGTGCCTGGCAGCCGCAGAGCAGCAGCACGCCAGCCAGAGATCCGATGCGGACATAATTCATGATGTACCTCCGCCTGAAACAGGCAGTCGGGTTTAGCCATCTGCGAAACATCACCTGAAGGGCAATGTTAAGCCAGTCTCAGCACATCAGCCTACGGGTGCCACATCCCAACAGTAAGCTGATTTAATCATTATAATCCTGCCTTTTGATTACCTGATGTGTTCATTTGCATTTGATAACTGCATCACACTGTGGCGCTAACTGCGCTGACAATGAGGTGTCCTTAATCGCGCCTGCTGTTAGCGCTGACAGGGGATAAGAAACACGGAATTAGGGGAACTGGCGGCTTAAAAATGTTATAAATCAGTCATGAGATTGCGCCACAGGTTGAGGATTAAAGCATGGCGAATACGCAGTATCTTTTTTGGGTAATGGCTGGCGCTCTGACGCTGCTGTTTATTGTTATCGCGGCATTTGTGGGGTTATCCAAAGGCAGTAAGCAGGGATTTGTTACCTTTGCCGTGCTGTTCATCATCATGCTGGCGGGTGCACTGTACCTGCATCATTAGCAAGGTGCGGTTGGGCTGTTTTCAGTCCATTACAGTGAATTCACGTTTGGTTCACATTTCAGGTGGAAAGTGTGCGGCCTCCAGTGAGTGTTAACTATGATCAGTTGAAATAGCAGCCTTGCTATTTATCACCGGAGGTAATTATGTCTGAACGTCCTGATTACGATGAACCGCTGCCAGATGATGCTGAGATCTATCCGGAAGATGAAGAAGAGGATGAGGAAAACGATCCCTTAGAAAAGGATGTTTAGGCGTTTGAAACGGTTGTCTGACGACCTCTATTTCTTCTGAATTCTGACTCACGCCGCAAAACCGTCAGTCGCGCAGTTTTGCGGTTTCTACACCGGTCTCATTGACTCACTTCTCTCCGCGCCTTTTCCGCTTTACCCGGGTTGCTGGAATCTGGCTAAACAACACCCTGGTGATGACCCTCTGACCGCTCGGGTTGTTCAGATAAACTACCCGGATAAAATCCTTCAGTCATTAGTCTTACTGACATTCGCATCGATGAAAACCTTTAGCGATTCCTGCGCGGATGCACGGCGGTTTATCGCCTTACAGATTAAAAAGCGAATGGAATAATGTCCCTGTTATTAATTAGCTTATTCAGCAGGGTATTTAATGAAGCGGTAAAATTTCAGGTTTTCTTATCGTACTTTCGGGTCACGTACCGCCGCACCTGAAACGGCTAAAACCTCAACCTGTTGATATTTATCGATTTTGATTTGTTTATCCAATACTGACATAATTACAGTGTTTTTGCCGTTCTTAGAGAGGGTATGTGGCAGACGATTTTGCAGTGGATGGCGCACTGGCGTTGGCGATCGCGGGTTTTAAACCGCGTGAAGCACAACGTGAGATGGCGCAGGCGGTATCTGAAGCCGTAAAACAGCAGGGTGAACTGGTGGTTGAGGCCGGTACCGGCACCGGCAAAACCTATGCTTATCTGGCACCCGCCTTGCGGGCCGGAAAAAAAGTCATTGTCTCCACCGGCTCAAAAGCGCTGCAGGATCAGCTTTATGGCCGCGATCTGCCCACCATGATTAAGGCACTGAAGTTCAAAGGGAAAACGGCCTTGCTGAAAGGGCGCTCTAACTATCTCTGCCTGGAACGCATGGAACAGCAGTCGATGGCCGGTGGTGAGCTCACCGTGCAGGCGCTAACCGATCTGGTGACGCTGCGCAGTTGGTCATCACAGACAAAAGATGGCGACATCAGCAGCTGTGCGGGTGTGACCGAAGATAGCCCGATCTGGCCGCTGGTGACCAGCACCAACGACAACTGCCTGGGCACGGATTGTCCGCGCTATAAAGAGTGTTTTGTGGTCATGGCACGTAAGCGCGCCATGGACGCTGATGTGGTGGTCGTTAACCACCATTTGTTTCTTGCCGACCTGGTGGTAAAAGAGGGGGGCTTTGGCGAATTGATTCCCGAGGCTGATGTGATGATCTTCGATGAAGCCCATCAGTTGCCCGATATCGCCAGCCAGTATTTTGGTCAGCAACTCTCCAGCCGCCAGTTACTCGATCTGGCTAAAGATATTATTACCGCCTACCGCACGGAAGTGCGTGATGCCCAGCAACTGCAGAAATCAGCTGATCGACTGGCGCAATGCGCACAGGATTTCCGCCTGTCATTAGGCGATCCGGGTTATCGCGGTAATTTACGCGAACTGCTGAGCGATAACCAGATACTGCGCATGTTCACCTTGCTGGACGATGCGCTGGAGCTCTGTTACGACGTTAGCAAACTCTCGCTGGGTCGTTCAGCTCTGCTGGATGCCGCCTTTGAGCGCGCCGCGCTTTACCGTACCCGCTTAAAACGGTTACGGGCGATTAACGAGCCGGGCTACAGCTACTGGTATGAATGTACGTCGCGTCATTTTATTCTGGCGCTGACGCCGCTCTCGGTCGCTGAACGCTTCCGGGAAGTGATGGACAACCGTAAAGCGGCGTGGATCTTCACCTCGGCCACCCTGGCGGTGGATGAAAAAATGGCCCATTTCGCCGAACGACTGGGTGTGAATGCGGCAAAGAGCCTGATTCTGAATAGCCCGTTTGACTTTGCGAAGCAGGCACTGCTCTGCGTGCCGCGCAATCTGCCTGAGCCTAACCGTCCCGGCGGCGCCCGCCAGCTGGCCGCGATGATGAAACCGCTGATCGATGCCAACAAAGGCCGCTGTTTCTTCCTCTGCACATCGCACCTGATGATGCGTGAACTGGCGGCAGAATTTCGCGCTTCAATGACCCTGCCTGTGCTGGTACAGGGTGAAACCAGCAAAGGTCAGTTACTGAAACAGTTTATCGACAAAGGCAACGCCCTGCTGGTGGCGACCAGCAGTTTCTGGGAAGGGGTTGATGTGCGGGGTGATGCGCTGTCGCTGGTCATTATTGATAAACTGCCGTTCACCTCGCCGGAAGATCCCCTGTTAAAAGCCAGAATGGAAGATTGCCGGATTCGTGGCGGCGATCCCTTCACGGATGTGCAGCTACCGGATGCCGTGATCACGCTGAAGCAGGGGGTGGGACGGTTGATCCGTGATACGGATGATCGGGGTGTGCTGGTGATTTGCGATCAGCGGCTGGTATCGCGTCCTTATGGCGCGTTGTTTCTCAACAGCCTGCCACCTACGCCGCGCACCCGGGACATTGATCGTGCCATCGCCTTTATCCGTCAGCAACCCGAACCAGACGCATAATTTTATGCTAATATGCGCGCCGTTTTCTTTCTTCTGAGGTGGTCATGTCAGCCCGAATTTTAGCGCTGGATACGGCGACAGAAGCCTGTTCAGCTGCCTTGCTGAATCAGCAACAGATTGATGCCCGATTCGAGATCGCCCCGCGTGATCATACCCAGCGTATTTTACCGCTGGTCGAAGAGCTCCTGCTGGCGCAGCAGCTGGAACTGACCGAACTGGACGCGCTCGCCTTTGGTCGCGGCCCGGGCAGTTTTACTGGCGTACGCATTGGCATTGGCATTGCGCAGGGCCTTGCACTGGGCGCAGCACTGCCGATGATCGCGGTTTCTACCCTCGCGACGCTGGCGGAAGGCGCATGGCGCCTTCACGGGACAACCCGGGTATTAACGGCGATTGACGCGCGGATGGGCGAAGTCTATTGGGCCGAATATCAGCGTGATGAGCACGGTGCCTGGCAGGGCGAAGCCAGCGAAAGTGTGTTGTCGCCGGAAGCGGCACTGGCACGTATGCAGGCGCTCTCTGGTGAATGGATGACCGCTGGCACCGGCTGGCAGGCTTATCCTGGCCTGCAGCAGGGACATGAACTGACGCTGGTTGCCAGTGAGGTCACGCTGCCTGCCGCTCAGGATATGCTGCCGCTGGCGATACTTGCACTGGCGCAGGGGAATACGCTGCTGCCGGAGACGGCGGAGCCCACTTATCTGCGCAATGAAGTCGCCTGGAAAAAATTACCTGGCCGGTAAAATGCACGCAACTTATTGTTATGCGTCCAGTCTAAGTCTTTACCTAACGGGAGAACGTCTATGTCGTCAATGTGTGGTAAAGGGCTTTCAGGTCTGCTACTGACCTGTGTGCTGGCGTTAACCGGTTGTGTCTCGATTCCCGACACACTGCAGGGCAGCTCGCCTCAGCCGCAGCAGGATTTGTTGCGGGTCATGAGCGATCCTTCGATCTTCGTCGGGCAGGAATCTCGCTTTGGCGGCAAGGTCGTGAATGTCACTAATCTGAACGGCAAAACCCGGCTTGAGATTGCTGCACAGCCGCTGGACGATAGCGCCAGACCGCGTCTGGGGGCGGCGTCGGTGGGGCGGATTTATGCCGATATCCACGGCTTTGTTGATCCAGTGGATGTCAGAAACCAGTATGTCACTGTGCTGGGTACCCTGAAGGGAACGGAGCAGGGCAAAATTGGTGAGGCAGATTATAAATTTGCCGTTATCGATGTACGAGGTTACCAGCGCTGGCGTCTCGCGCAACAGGTAACAGCACCGCCTCAGCCAATGGATCCCTGGATCTGGTATGGTCCGACTCGTCATCGCGGCGGCTACTGGGGCCCAAATCCTTACTGGGGTATGGTTAACAGTGGGCCGACTGAGGTGCAAACCATACTGACCGAGTAACGGTGAAAAAGGTGATATCCAGCCCGGTTGCGGTGCTCGCTGCCGGGCTTTTTATTTGCCTGTTTTCGCTGCACGAAATTTAGTGATGCACTTCGCAACCTCAACATGCCAAACCAGGCAAACTGGTACAATCAGTTAAAATATTGTTAACAAAACAGATTGGCTGAGGCAGCGATGGAAATACAACATAATTATCGGGGTGAATCCTTGAATAAGGTTTGGCTGAAACGCTACCCGGCAGATGTGCCTGCCGAAATAAGTGCAGATCGTTACACCTCGCTGGTGGATCTGTTTGAGCAGGCCGTAAAACGCTACGCTGATCAACCCGCGTTTATAAACATGGGTCAGAAGATGAGTTACCGTCAGCTGGAGGAGAAGAGCCGCGCGTTTGCCGCCTATCTCCAGCAGCAACTGGGCCTGAAAGCGGGTGACCGCGTGGCCCTGATGATGCCTAACTTATTGCAGTATCCGGTGGCCCTGATTGGTGTGCTGCGCGCTGGCATGGTGGTGGTCAACGTTAACCCGCTCTATACGCCACGTGAACTCAGGCATCAGCTCAATGACAGCGGTGCCAGCGCCATCGTCATCGTCTCGAATTTTGCCCACACGCTGGAAAAAGTGGTGGCGGAAACCGCGGTGCGTCATGTCATTCTGACGCGGATGGGCGATCAGCTGGCACCCATAAAAGCGACGCTGGTTAACTTTATCGTCAAGTATGTGAAGAAGCTGGTGCCTAAATATCATCTGCCTGGCGCCATCTCCTTTCGTCATGTTCTGGACGTGGGTGCCACACTCAATTATCAGCGTCCGACCGTCTCAAATGACGATCTCGCTTTCCTGCAGTACACCGGCGGCACGACCGGCGTAGCCAAAGGGGCAATGCTGACCCATCGCAACATGCAGGCGAACCTGGAGCAGACCCGCGCGACTTACGGTAAAGTGCTGCGCGACGGTAAAGAGTTTGTCGTCACTGCGCTGCCGCTTTATCACATTTTCGCTTTAACAGTGAATGGCCTGCTTTTCCTGGAGCTGGGCGGTCAGAATCTGCTGATCACGAATCCGCGTGATATTCCTGGCTTCGTTAAGGAGCTGGGTAAATTTCCGTTTACCGCGATCACTGGCGTGAACACGCTGTTCAATGCGCTGCTCAACGATGAGCAGTTCAATAAGCTCGATTTCTCAACGCTGCGTCTTTCGGCCGGGGGCGGGATGGCTGTGCAGAAAGTGGTGGCGGAACGCTGGGAAAAGCTAACCGGACACTATCTGCTGGAAGGCTATGGCCTGACCGAATGTTCGCCGCTGGTGTCAGTCAATCCGTATGATATCAGCTGTCATACCGGCAGTATCGGCCTGCCGGTGCCCTCGACAGACGTGCGGATTCTGGATGACGATGGCAACGAAGTGCCGCCAGGTGAGCCGGGTGAGCTCTGCATCAGAGGTCCCCAGGTGATGCTGGGCTACTGGCAGCATCCGGAAGCGACAGCGGAAGTGCTGAAAAATGGCTGGCTCCACAGCGGTGATATTGTTACCGTTGATCAGGAAGGCTTTATCCGCATCGTTGACCGCAAAAAAGATATGATTCTGGTCTCCGGTTTTAATGTCTATCCGAATGAAATCGAAGATGTGCTGATGCAGCATCCTAAAGTGCGTGAAGCGGCGGCAATTGGTGTGCCGAGCGATCTTTCTGGCGAAGCCGTAAAAGTCTGTATCGTGAAAAAAGATGCGTCACTGACCAAAGAAGACGTGCTCGATCACTGCCGCCGTCAGTTGACCGGCTACAAGGTGCCGAAGATCATTGAGTTTCGTGATGATTTGCCCAAAACCAACGTCGGCAAGATTCTGCGGCGCGAGTTGCGTGACGAGGTAAAACCCGGCGCGAGCTGAATCCGGGCAAAATTGAGGTTGAACGCCGGCATGTCCGGCGTTTTTATTGTTTTTAACATGGAGCGCCGCGCGTTGTTAGCTGCGGTGGAAATCAGACGTGAACTATTCCCTTATCGACCAGGATGATCAACTGGCAGACGTGTGTCAGAAAGCGCGCCAGCAGGCGGCGGTGGCACTGGATACCGAATTTGTCCGTACCCGTACTTACTATCCTCAGCTTGGCCTGATCCAGCTGTTCGACGATCACCAATTGGTGCTGATTGACCCACTGAATATCCGTGACTGGTCACCCTTTATTGCGTTGCTTACCGACACCCGTGTCACCAAATTCCTCCATGCCGGAGGTGAAGATCTGGAAGTCTTCCTGCACCGTTTCGGCGTGCTGCCGACACCGATGATCGATACACAGATTCTGGCGGCCTTCTCCGGCCAGCCGCTCTCCTGGGGCTTTGCCTCAATGGTGGCGCATTTCACGCAGGTCGAACTCGATAAAAGTGAATCACGCACCGACTGGCTGGCACGCCCTCTGACCCAGCGTCAGTGCGAATATGCGGCGGCAGACGTTCACTATCTGCTGCCGATTGCGCGCCAGCTGATGATCAACACTGAAGAGGCCGGCAACATGGCGGCGGCGCTCAGTGAGTGCGACAATCTTTGTCAGCGTCGTCTGGATAGCCTTTCGCCGGATGAAGCCTGGCGGGATATCACCAATGCCTGGCAATTGCGTCCGCGTCAACTGGCCGCGTTGCAGCGACTGGCGGCCTGGCGTCTGAAACTGGCGCGTGAAAAGGATATGGCGGTTAACTTTGTTGTGCGCGAAGAGCACCTGTGGAAAGTCGCGCGCTTTATGCCAGGTTCACTGGGTGAGCTGGATCATCTGGGACTGTCAGGTCATGAAATCCGTTTCCACGGTAAAACGCTGGTGGCGCTGGTGGCCGAAGCAGAGGCGCTGGATGAAAGTGAACTGCCGGCTCCGCTGGGCAATCTGATCGACCATCCTGATTACAAGCAGGTGTTTAAAGCGATGAAAGCTCTGGTGCAGCAGCTCAGCGGGCAGAGTGGGTTCAGTCAGGAATTACTGGCGTCACGACGTCAGATTAATCAGGTATTAAGCCAGCACTGGGGTCTTAAGCCACAGGGACGTCAACCGGAGTTACTGACCGGATGGCGGGGCGAACTGCTGAAACCCGGCATTGAGGAAATTCTGGCGGGTTGTTAACGGTAAAAATTTCCCCTGCCAGAGCGCAGGGGAAATTCAGGAAACCGTCAGCGTCATTTAGTCACTTCATCCGTTTCCGGCAACGTTACGTTCAGCTCCAGAATCGAGATATCGTCACCTTTCTGATCGAGCTGCACAGTCACCATTTCTGGATCGATCTTCACATATCTGCAAATCACTTCCAGAATGTCGCGCTTAAGTTGCGGAAGATAATGGGGCTCACTGTCGCCCCTTCTCCGTTCTGCCACGATAATCTGCAGCCTTTCCTTGGCTATGTTGGCAGTGTTCTTCTTCCGGGATAAAAAGAAATCAAGTAATGCCATGGTTTATCCCCCGAACAGGCGTTTCAGGAAACCCTTCTTCTCTTCTTCGATAAAGCGGAAGGGGCGTACTTCACCGAGCAACCGTTCAACGGTATCGGCATAGGCTTTGCCAGCATCAGATTCGCCGTCAAGAATCACCGGTTCACCCTGGTTAGAGGCACGTAACACCGATTGATCTTCAGGAATCACGCCAACCAGAGGAATGCGCAGAATCTCCAGCACATCTTCCATGCTCAGCATATCGCCACGGTTAACCCGGCCAGGGTTATAGCGGGTCAGCAGCAGATGCTCCTTCACCGGATCCTGACTGTTTTCCGCACGACGCGATTTAGACGAAATAATACCGAGGATACGGTCGGAGTCACGCACAGATGAGACTTCCGGGTTCGTAGTGATAATGGCTTCATCAGCAAAATAGAGCGCCATCAGTGCACCGGTTTCAATCCCTGCCGGTGAATCGCAGACGATGAAATCGAATTCCATAGCGGCTAAGTCGTTCAGAACTTTTTCAACACCTTCGCGAGTCAGCGCATCTTTATCACGGGTCTGCGAGGCGGGCAGAATGTAGAGTTGCTCAGTGCGTTTGTCGCGAATCAGCGCCTGGTTCAGCGTGGCATCGCCCTGGATAACGTTGACGAAGTCATAAACCACGCGGCGTTCACAACCCATGATCAAATCCAGATTACGCAGACCGATATCAAAGTCGATCACGACCGTCTTTTTGCCTTTCTGCGCTAAACCGGTGGCGATGGCCGCGCTTGACGTGGTCTTACCAACGCCCCCTTTACCGGATGTAACTACAATAATGCGTGCCATAAATGTTGATTTCCTTAACAAAAGAAAAGGGGCCTAATTAAGTGTCTGGATAGTCAGCGCGCCATCCTGCAGGCACAGACGCGCGGCTTTACCAAAAAATTCTTGCGGGATCTGATCCATGATCCAGTACTCTCCGGCAATCGAGACCAGCTCGGCGGCCAGGTTGGTACAAAAAATCTGGCAATTGCGATCACCACTGGCACCCGCCAGTGCGCGACCGCGCATCATGCCGTAAATATGAATGTTGCCATCGGCGACCAGTTCGGCGCCGGCGCTGACGCTGCTGGTGATAATCAAATCAGCGTCACGCGCATAAATCTGCTGGCCTGAACGCACCGGCGTGTTCACGATGCGTGTTTTCGTTGCCACCGTTTCGGTGACCACCGGCAGCGGTTCAGGAACTGGCACGGGTGGTGGCGCTTCTGCACGCGGTCTGGACTCTTTGCCTTCTGCCAGAACCGGCAGGCCTGCCCGGGATATCATGCGTTTCAGTGCGTCATTTTTGCAGCCGCTTACGCCGACAATACGTAAACCGGTGGCGAGAATCGCCTGCTGCAACTGTTTCCAGTTAACCTCGGCACTCAATGTGGCGACGTTAAGTACAACCGGTGCGTTTTTCAGGAAATCCGGAGCCTGATCAATCTTGTCCTGAAGTGCCTTACGAATCACCGCAGGGTCATGGTGGTGCAAATGGACGACAGATAGGGTGAAACTGCTACCTTTGAATTCGATTGGCGTTTGCGACATCTGTCCCGACTCAGTCCTGTTTTCACTACCGTTAGCAAGGCGATGATAAAATCATCACTGAAGCGCTAACGGTGAATATTCGAAGTTCTGCAAGCATGTTATAGTTACAGCTATATTCAGACAAGCCTCAACGCCGGTTAATTCGAGTAAAAAATATGTTTTGTGTGATCTACAGAAGCCCGTTACGTGACCAGACTTATCTCTATGTAGAAAAAAAGGACGATTTCTCGCGCGTTCCTGAAGAATTGCTGAAAGGGTTTGGCAAGCCGCAGTTGGCGATGGTGCTAAAGCTGGCGGGCCGCGACAGATTGGCAAATGCAGATATCAATAAAGTTAAGCAGGGATTGAGTGAGCAGGGCTATTATTTGCAACTTCCTCCGCCGATTGAAAGTCTGCTAAAAATTCATTTAGAGGCTGATAAAAAAGTTTAACTCAGATTCTTCTGTAAATATAAATCCTGTCGGCGTCATCCTGGCAGGATAATATTGCCCGACGCTGCGTAAAATTAACGGCGCAGCTTATCTGTTTCACCCGTTTCTAAATTTCCTGCTCATTTTTTTCGCCTGATTTGTACGATTATTCAGCACCCCAGCGCCGCCATTTACGCTTTTTGACAAATTCCATCCCCCGGACCGTTAAAAGGATCTTATTATCACGCCATGAGGTTGGCATTTCGATCAACACAAAAGCAAACATCAACCCGCCAGCAGCGCTGGCATCACACCTAACCTGAACAGGGGATGAGCATGTATCAGCATCGTAACTGGCAAGGCGCTCTGTTAGATTTTCCGGTCAGTAAAGTGGTTTGCGTGGGCAGTAATTACGCAAAACACATTAAAGAAATGGGCAGCGCAACGCCGACTGAGCCGGTGATCTTTATCAAGCCGGAAACAGCGCTGTGTGATTTACGCCAGCCGCTCTCTATTCCCGACGCATTTGGCGAAGTTCATCACGAGGTCGAACTGGCCGTGCTGATTGGCGGGACGCTGAAGCAGGCGACGGAGGCACATGTGGCTAAAGCGATTGCAGGTTATGGCGTGGCGCTGGACCTGACATTGCGTGATCTGCAGTCCGGGCTGAAAAAAGCAGGCCAGCCCTGGGAAAAATCCAAAGGTTTTGATAACGCCTGTCCGGTTTCCGGTTTTATCCCGGTGTCAGACTTCAGTGGCGATCCGCAGAATGTCGAACTGAAACTGGTGGTGAATGGTGAAGTGCGGCAGCACGGTAACACCGAAGATATGATTCATAAAATCCTGCCGCTGATTGCCCACATGAGCCACTACTTTACCCTGCGCGCCGGTGACGTGATTCTGACCGGTACGCCAGAAGGGGTGGGCCCGATGCGCTCGGGTGATCAGCTGGAAGTCTCCCTGGCGGGTCACGGCATCAGCACGCGCGTACTCTAAAAACTTGCATCACCGCAGCATAGGCTTTATAAGGTGCGGTTTAGGCACAACCCGGACAAATCATCATGACAGACACCCCTTTCTGGCAACAAAAACGCCTGGCACAAATGAGCGATGAGGAATGGGAATCCTTGTGTGATGGTTGTGGACAGTGTTGCCTGAACAAGTTACAGGACGCAGACACCGATGAGATCTACTTCACCAATGTCGCCTGTAATCAGCTCAATATTAAAACCTGCCAGTGCCGCAACTATGAGCGCCGCTTCGAACTTGAAGAGGATTGCATCAAGTTAACGCGCGAAAATCTGACCACGTTTAACTGGTTACCGCGTACCTGTGCATACCGGTTGCTGGGTGAAGGTAAAGATCTCCCCGCCTGGCATCCGCTGCGAGCCGGTTCTAAAACCGCCATGCACGCGAAGCGTATTTCTGTAAGGTATATTGCCGTGCGCGAGAGTGAAGTGCGGGATTGGGAAGATCACATTATCGATCGCCCCGATCGCAACGGCTAAACGCGTCGCGTGAGTCGGGATATGAAAAAAAGGCTGCCATTGGCAGCCTTTCCTGATCTCAGCGACTAAAGAGATCGCGACGTTTTGGTTTTAGTGGCTGGGTAATCAGTACCAGCGCCGCAACCAGCAGATAACCGGCGAATACCACAATCATCCACTGTGGCATGCTGAGCGTCAGGAACGTCCAGCTGCGATCAGCGCAATCACCGGTAGCCTGAAACACGGATGGCATCCACTTATCCAGCGGTAATCCGCTGGGGAAGCGTGCGGCGAAATCACAGGTGGTGAAGGGGTTAGGGTGCAACTGAATCATCGTATGTTCATAGGAGAGACGCAGTCCTTCCCAGGCACTGTAGATCCACAAGGCCAGCGCGCCCAGACGCAACGGCGATTTAGGCGCAATTGCGCCCACCAGACCCGCACCCAGCACACCAAACAGGGCATTACGCTCATAGATACACATTACGCAGGGCTTCAGGCCCATCACATGCTGAAAAAAGAGTGCCGTCAATTCCAGTGCAAGCGCCGTCAGTGCCAGTAATAACCAGGCTCCACGCCCCCGTGAACATTGATTCAGATATCGCAACATATTGCATTCCCTGTAAACGTTAATGCCACGCAGTGTAAACCAAAAGCGTTTGCAAACCAGCCAGTCGCAAGGAAAAATCGTGTGCAAACATGACCTGATTCTGATCCAGAACAGGTTAAATGAGGATCTGCAGAGGCTATCGCCGCGGAGGTCGCATCAGCACGGCGATTGAAATCAGTCAGGCGGAGAGAGTGGGTCGCATAAGGCAGTCAGTGAAACGGCTGGCAGCAACTATCCTGCGCGAACAGTCCACGCATTCAGAACGCCATTATGCTGTTCGGGGACACAGGTTGTTTCAGCCCATAAAACTGTTCTGATGACGGTTGTCTCTGCGCAGCAGATTAGATTGTCAGCCATTCTGAAATATGCGACTACGCCCGGTTTAATGAGTACGCAGGCTATATCCGCTATAGGGCGTCTGGTATGATGAGTCCCCATCATGATGAGAAAAGCAACGAGAACACATTGCTATGGTTATAAAGGCTCAGAGTCCAGCGGGATTTGATGAAGAGTATATTATTGAAAGCATCTGGAACAGTCGCTTTCCGCCCGGATCGATTCTTCCTGCTGAGCGTGAGCTTTCTGAATTGATTGGGGTAACGCGCACTACCTTGCGTGAGGTGCTGCAGCGACTGGCACGCGATGGCTGGCTGACGATTCAGCATGGCAAACCGACACGGGTAAACGATTTCTGGGAGACCTCCGGCCTCAATATTCTGGAAACCCTGGCCCGTCTCGATCACGACAGCGTTCCCGTGTTAATCGACAACCTGCTGTCTGTCCGCAGCAACATTTCATCGATTTTTATCAGCCGTGCGCTGCGCCATCATCCTGATAAAGCCCGTGAAGTGCTGGAGACAGTCAGTGCCGCAGCCGATCAGGCTGATGCCTATACCGAACTTGATTATCGGGTGTTCCGTGGCCTGGCATTTGCGTCAGGTAACCCGATTTATGGTTTGATTCTGAATGGCCTGAAAGGCCTCTATACTCGCGTTGGTCGTCACTACTTCTCTAACCCGGAAGCTCGCCAGGTCGCGCGCGATTTCTATCTTAAGCTTCTGGCGCTGTGCGATAAAGAACCAGGACAGGATGAGATTGTGGATGTGGTGCGCAACTATGGTCGCCGCAGCGGTGAAATCTGGCACAGCATGCAGAAAAACTTGCCTGACGATCTCGGCAACAAACGTTAAAAAAAACCGGACATCGCGTCCGGTTTTTTGTTTCTAAGCCGTCACCTTCAACTGAACCCTCAAAGTGAAGAACCGCGTGGCGGATTGCGGTCCAGCAGCTCCACACTGCCATCCTCATTCTGCTGTTCCAGAATCACATCGAACCCCCACAGGCGATGCACATGCTTCAGCACCTCGCGACGGCTCTTATCCAGCGGCGTGCGGCTCTGCGGCACATAGCGCAGTGTCAGCGAACGGTCACCGCGCACATCAACGTTGTAAACCTGAATGTTAGGCTCAAGATTACTCAGGTTGTACTGTGCGGAAAGTTGCTGACGAATCGCCCGGTAACCCGCTTCATCGTGGATCGCGGCGATTTCGAGATAGTTATTGCGGTCATCATCCAGCACAGTGAACAGCCGGAAATCGCGCATCACTTTCGGCGACAGGAACTGGCTGATAAAACTCTCATCCTTGAACTCACGCATCGCAAAATGCAGTGTTTCCAGCCAGTCGGAACCGGCGATATCCGGGAACCAGTAGCGGTCCTCTTCCGTTGGCGACTGACAGATGCGCTTGATGTCCTGCATCATCGCAAACCCTAAGGCGTAAGGGTTGATACCGTTGTACCACTGACTGTTATAGGGCGGCTGAAACACCACATTGGTGTGACTGTGCAGGAACTCCATCATAAAGCGTTCCGACACTTTGCCTTCGTCATACAGGTGATTCAGGATGGTGTAGTGCCAGAAGGTTGCCCAGCCCTCATTCATCACCTGGGTCTGTTTCTGTGGATAGAAATACTGGCTTACCTTGCGCACGATGCGCAGGATCTCACGCTGCCAGGACTCCAGCAGCGGGGCGTTTTTTTCCATAAAATAGAGCAGGTTTTCCTGCGGCTCAGAAGGGTAGCGTGCGGCTTCAAAAGCCACCGCCTCGGTCTCACGTCGTGGCAGCGTGCGCCACAAGGTGTTTACCTGACTTTGCAGATACTCTTCACGACTTTTCTGGCGCGCCTTCTCCTCCTGCAGGGAGATCTTCTGCGGGCGTTTATAGCGATCGACGCCATAATTCATTAAGGCATGGCAGGAATCGAGTAGTCGCTCGACCTCTTCGACGCCATAGCGCTCTTCGCAGTCACTGATATAGTTTTTGGCAAACAGCAGATAATCGACAATTGAGCCGGCATCGGTCCAGCTGCGGAACAGATAATTATTTTTGAAGAATGAGTTGTGACCATAGCAGGCATGCGCCATCACCAGCGCCTGCATGGTCATGGTGTTCTCTTCCATCAGGTAGGCGATGCAGGGGTTCGAGTTGATGACAATCTCATAGGCCAGCCCCTGCTGACCGTGCTTATAACGCTGCTCGGTCTCGATAAACTTTTTACCGAATGACCAGTGTGAATAGTTGATGGGCATGCCGACGCTGGAATAGGCATCCATCATTTGTTCAGAGGTGATCACTTCGATTTGGTGCGGGTAGGTATCAAGCCGGTAGAGTTTAGCCACCCGGTCGATCTCTGCTAAATAGACATCAAGCAGTTCGAATGTCCAGTCTGGTCCGTCATTGAGTCGTTTGCTGTCTCTGATGGCTTCGTCAAAGATTGTCGTCATAGCGCACCTCTTTTTTGCAAACCGGCTGACCCGAAAGACAACCCGTTCTGGTTATTTAAGGCTTCGTCCTGAAAAAGGGAACCCGAAAAAAACTGAGCGAACACAACAATGATAGCCCACTGTCGCTTATCCGAAATGCGAACTCAAATGAATTCTTTGGCACAAAATCATTAAGAGTGTTGCAGCAGAGAATTTAACAGCCTTTGATGCGACTATTAATTTAAAATGCGGAATATCATCCTGTTTATAAGCGGAATGTATGGGGTTGAAGGATTCTCCTGCAATGCGCAGATTTAACTGCCACTGTTGTCATTTATTTCTGTCTTTCGTGATTAAGGCGCATAAAGCGCTGAAATTAGCCGGGCAGCAAGATTTTAGTTACCTGAAAAGTGAAAAAGATGTGAAATGGATGCTGAATTTATGGGGTGATGTCCGCTGTGTAAATCCGCTGACTATCATCTTCTTAACAGTGAATTATGCTTTTACATGCCGGGTGGGGGAGCTATGCACGTTGTAATTCTTGGAAGTGGTGTGGTGGGAGTGGCAAGCGCCTGGTATCTGGCGCGCGCCGGACATCAGGTGACCGTCATCGATCGTCAACCCGCGGCGGCGATGGAGACCAGCGCGGGTAATGCCGGTCAGATCTCACCCGGTTATGCCGCACCCTGGGCCGCGCCAGGCGTGCCATTGAAAGCCGTGAAGTGGATGTTTCAGCGCCACGCGCCGCTGGCTATCCGGCTGGATGGCAGCAGTTTTCAGCTGGAGTGGATGTGGCGCATGCTGCGTAACTGCGACATCAACCACTATCAGCAGAACAAAAGCCGCATGGTACGGATTGCCGAGTACAGTCGCGACTGCATGAAAGCGCTGCGTTCTGAGACCGGCATCGCCTATGAAGGTCGTCAGGGTGGAACATTACAATTGTTCCGCACTCAACAGCAGTTTGACAGCGCCAGCAAAGATATTGCCGTGCTGCGCGACGCGGGCGTGCCCTATGAGCTGTTAGAGGCGCATGAACTGTCACGCGTTGAGCCAGCTCTGGCGGCAACGCAGCATAAACTCACTGGCGGATTACGGCTGCCCAACGATGAAACCGGTGACTGTCAGCTTTTCACTCAGCGTCTGGCAAAAATGGCCGAAGAGGCGGGCGTCGTTTTCCGCTTTAACACCCCGGTTGACCACCTGCTGCGCGATGGCAATCGTATTTATGGTGTGAAGTGTGGTGAGGAGATCATCAAGGCGGATAGTTATGTGGTGGCCTTTGGTTCTTACTCCACCGCGCTGTTAAAAAATGTCATTGATATCCCGGTCTATCCGCTAAAAGGCTACTCTCTGACCATTCCGATTAAAAACCCTGACGCTGCGCCGGTTTCGACCATTCTGGATGAGACTTACAAAGTGGCGGTGACCCGTTTTGACGATCGTATTCGTGTGGGTGGCATGGCAGAGATTGTTGGTTTTAACACCAGACTCACTGAAGCACGTCGGGAAACGCTGGAGATGGTCGTCAGTGATCTCTATCCTGAAGGCGGTCATGTCGCGCAGGCGAGTTTCTGGACCGGGCTGCGTCCGATGACGCCAGACGGTACGCCGATTGTGGGTGCCACGCCAATTTCTAATCTCTGGCTCAATACCGGTCACGGTACGCTGGGCTGGACGATGGCGTGTGGTTCTGGTCAGCTGCTGGCCGATCTCATCTCCGGTAAAAAGCCTGCCATTGCGGCGGATGACTTAGCGGTGTTCCGCTACTTACCCGGTTTCGCGGCGACGTCATCGCCGCTGCGTAACGCCAACGCAACTCGTTAAGTCTTCAGGGAGAGAGAGGATGTCACGTCCGATTATCGCTACCATCAATCAGCAGGCGTTACGTCAGAACCTGGCGGTCGTTCGCCAGGCGGCACCTGCATCCCGCGTCTGGTCAGTGGTGAAAGCGAATGCTTACGGCCATGGTATTGAACGCGTCCGCGAGGCGTTATCTGCCACTGACGGCTTCGCACTGCTTAATATGGAGGAGGCGATTCAGCTGCGTGAGCAGGGCTGGAAAAAACCGATTCTGTTACTGGAGGGATTTTTCCAGCCAGAAGATTTGCAGTTAATCGATCGCTATCGTCTGACTACCAGTGTGCACAGCAACTGGCAAATCAAAGCACTGGCCAGTGCCCAACTCTCTGCCCCGGTTGATATTTATCTCAAAATGAACAGCGGGATGAATCGTCTGGGCTTTCGCCCGGAGCAGGTCAACGGCGCGTGGCAGAAACTGCGGGCGCTGAGCAATGTCGGTGAGATGACGCTGATGGCGCATTTCGCCGATGCTGAAAATCCGCAGGGTTTAGTTGCACCGCTGCAGCGCATTGAGCAGGCGGCAGAAGGGTTGAGCTGCCCGCGATCGCTCTCTAACTCCGCCTGCACCTTATGGCATACTGAAGCGCATTTTGACTGGGTTCGTCCTGGCATCATTCTGTATGGCGCATCGCCCAGCGGTAACTGGCAGGACATTGCAGGCAGTGGCCTGCAGCCGGTGATGACCTTAAGCAGTGAGATTATCGCGGTTCAGCAATTACAGGCTGGCGATGGCGTGGGTTACGGCTATCGCTATCATGCCAGCACGGCGCAGCGGATTGGCGTGGTGGCCTGCGGTTACGCTGATGGCTATCCGCGTCATGCCCCAACCGGCACGCCGGTCTGCGTCGATGGTGTAATGACGCAGGTGGTGGGAGCCGTCTCCATGGATATGATTACCGTGGACTTAACGCCTTGCCCTCAGGCTGGCATTGGCTCAGCCGTTGAGCTGTGGGGTGAGCAGGTGAAAATCGATCAGGTCGCAAAAGCAGCCGGAACGGTAGGGTATGAGCTGATGTGCGCCCTGGCACCCCGCGTTCCGGTCACCGTTATTTAAGCGCGGTCAGGCTGCCGCGCATCTTTCTGCTGCAGCGCCAGGCGATAAACGCCAGCGCTGCACCCAGCAGCATCATCAGGCTCAGCGAGAGCTTCTCCGCCACCGGCAGCGCAACGATTACCAGGCTGCCTGCTGCACCACCAGCCATCTGAATAAATCCCTGCAGGGCGGACGCCACGCCTGCCTGTTGCTGATACGGCTCCAGCGCATAGCTGGTGGCGGGTCCTACCGTAAAGGCCAGTCCGGCAACCGATACCGCCACCGGGAACATGTAGAGCGCCCAGTGTGTTTGCATTTCCGCCGGAAATATCTGCGTTCCCGCCATCAGTAGTACCGCCCCCAGCAGCATCGTTAAAAAACCCATTGCCAGACAGAAAGGGCGACCCGCTTTGCGAATCGCTTTATTCACAAACATGCTGACAAACATAATCCAGAAACCGTTGGCCCCGAAAGCAAACGAGAACTGGATCGGCGTCAGGCCGCCTTCGGTCATTAATACCTGTGGTGCCAGTGACACGTAGGTCAGCACCATGCCCAGCGCACCGGCATTGGCAAAAGCGAACGCCAGAAAACGCGGCTGACGCAGGATTTCAGCGTACTGCTTAACCGGTAATCCTTTCACCCGCAGGGTATCTGCCGGGCGCGTCTCGGGCAGCCAGATAATCACCAGCAGCGTAATCAGCAGACCATAGGCGCAGAGGAACCAGAAGGGCGCGCGCCAGTCAAAGGCGCTGGCCAGCAGGCCACCCAGTAACGGAGCGAGTGCCGGAACGATATTCAGTGCGCCGTTCAGGAATCCATAGGCGCGTGCGGCATCATCGCCACTCAGGCGGTCGCGCACGCCGCTAAAGGCGACAACGGCGCTACAACAGACGCCACAGCCCTGCACCAGACGAGCAACGACGAACAGAGGGAATGACGTCGCCGTGGCAGCGATAGCACTGCCGGCGATGTAAAGTGCAAGTCCCAGCAGGGCAATCGGCTTGCGGCCATAGTTGTCCACCAGCGGACCCGTGACCAGTTGTCCCAGCCCCATGACCAGCAGAAACAGCGGAATCGTGGTCTGAACCAGATTAACCGGCGTATCCAGCCCTTCTGCGATTTGTGGCAGCGTGGGCAAATAGAGATCAATGCCTAAGGGTGCCAGCAGCACCAGGCTTAATAACAGCAGCGTAAATTTTTGCATAACAACCAGAGGGTAACGTTCTGTTGAAAAACGATCGAAGAGGGTAATGATTCAGAGGCAAAAAAGATAGAGGAAGTCGTGCGGAAAGTGCGATGCCTGCTGTAAACAGGCATCGCATTAAAGGCCTAGTAGGCGCCGTCGCGGCGTAATACCACCCCTGCGGTTTTAAACAGGATCGCGATATCGGTCCAGAGCGCCCAGTTTTTGACATACCATGAGTCAAAGTAGACGCGAGTGTCATAGTCGATATCGTTACGTCCGCTGACCTGCCAAAGACCTGTCATGCCGGGTTTGGCCATCAGGTAATAGTCCACATCACCCGCATAACGCTCCAGCTCCGCTTCGATAACCGGACGCGGACCCACCAGGCTCATCTCGCCGCGGAACACGTTCCATAACTGCGGTAACTCATCCAGACTGGTTTTTCGCAGGAAGCTACCAATACGGGTCACGCGCGGGTCGTTTTTCAGTTTGAAATCTTTGTCCCACTCAATCCGCGCCTCTTCACTGGTTGCCAGTAATTTCTCCAGCACCTCTTTTGAATTGGTCACCATGGAACGGAATTTCAGGCATTTGAATTTTTTGCCATTCTGGCCCACACGTTCGTGACCATAAATTGCATTGCCGCCATCGCGTTTCACCATGTAGCAGAGCAGGGCGAAGATCGGGCTAAGGAACAGCAGCAGCATTGACGCCACCACGATGTCAAAGGCACGCTTCATGAAACGGGAGGAGTGTTTCGCCAGGTTGTTGCTGACGCGCAGGATCATCACTTCATGGCTAAAGATAAAGGACATGTCCGTACCATAAAGCGGTACACCGCGCAGCGTAGGGATCACTGAGACTGAACGGCAGTTCATCTTCGACAGGAATTTCAGCCAGCGATCGCGCATTGGCTGCTGCTCATACTCCATGGCAACAATAAACTGCACGTTATCGCGGTCAATGGTCTGCCAGTTAATGTCTTTCCAGGTGATAACGGGCACGCCATTCACGCTCTGCTGGGCAGGAACATCATCAACCGAGATAAAGGCCTGCACGTTGTAGCCCAGGATCTCTTCACTCTGCAGCGCCGCATAAGCTTCGGTGGCATTGCGGCCGGAACCGATAATGATGGTCTCTTTCTGCCACTGGCCCGCCTTGTTGATGGCGCGTTTCACCAGAGCACGCATCAGTGGGAGCAGCAGCAGGGCATATGTCCAGCTGAAGACCCACACCATGCGGGAGAAGTCCCATTTAGAAAAAGCGATCAGTGCGAGGTCGAGCAGTGAAAAAACAAATAATGTTTTAACGATCTCTTTAAGCTCAAACCAGAACGGTTTGCGATAAGTATAGTGACGCAGACGTACCCAGAACCAGCCGGTACACATTACTGACATAATAAACTGTGCCACGAAACGATATTCGATCTGGTGCGGTGGAATAAAGGTATCCAGCTCGCCCCAAATACCTTGTATCGTCGCGGCAGATAAAAACAGTGCCAGGTTAAGTGCAATCAGATCGGAAAAGCTCAGGGCGAATTTCACGATGATATTTTTACGCGTGCCGCTCCATGAGCGGCTCGGGCTATTCATTATCAATGTACTTGCCATAAAACCTGCTCTCTTTCTCAAGTAAAAGATGGCCTGACCAGAATCAGGTGCGCGCTCAGGAGTGGGCCTCTGAAAAATTAAAAAATAATTTTCAGTCTGTTGCAGTCAGTAAAGCCAGTTCAGCTGCAAAAAAGATAACGATTAAAGCGTGATGATAATCACGGAATGTTGCAGCATCGAGAATGAGTATGCAGGAGTTATTTGACAGAGTTAATACGGAAAAAATCTGAAAACATCAAAACTGATTAAAGTTTTAAATAGCTAACTTGTGGATTTAATTAGATAAAATAAGGAAGGGGTCAGTTATAACTAAACTGTTTAAGACGCTTTTTAGGAATTACCGCCGAATCTGACGACTGGCGGTAATGATCGCGCATCAGGCAGGTTTCTTTAAAATCCAGCGGTCCTGCTGTTTATCGTAATGGCCGATTTGCAGATTCACCGGTTCACCGTCAATCCAGGCCGGGACGCTGGTATCACGATCCCAGCCATCAAGTTGCGTAATTAAACCGGGATTAGTGTGACAGGGGATACTGACAGTGTCCGGATTCTCACCGCCAAGATCGGCATCAACAATCTCATAACGACCAATTTTAACCACGTGTCCCATTCATTTCTCCCGTTTTTACTGGCGTAGAACGTTAAGCTTAGCGTATTGAGAGAAAATAACGTGGCTGAATCATTAGGATTATTCCTTCTCTTCCGCTGGCCGGACACCAATTTTCACAATACGGTTATCCTCTTTCTCAGCAACAGTCCATGTCAGTTGATTCCACTCCACCTGATCGCCGACCACCGGTGAACCGCCGAGCATAGCCAGAACCAGCTGTCCCAGTGACTGCTGATCATTCGTGCTCTCATCCAGTTCCAGTCCGTAAATCTGCGCAACATCGCGCAGGCGAGCTTCTGCATCCAGAATAAAGTCGCCGAAGAAGCGCTGGTCGAGCGAAACCGGCGGTGACTGACTGAACATCTTGCCCAGCGCGGGAAGATCGCGCTCGCGGCCAATGACGCAGATAACGTCGTTCTCTTTCAGACGCGTCCCGCCATTGGGATGCATCAGCACATTGTCACGGAAAAGGGCGGCGATACGCGTCTCTCGTGGCATCTGCAGGTCACGCAGTGCGGCACCGACACACCACTTGTCGGCGCTGAGCTGGTAGACGAACTGCTCCCAGGGATTTTCCGGATGAATATCCAGACCCACACGGCTGATAGGTGAAGCGGTTGGCGGCACCACCACTTTGGCTTTTTTGGCAGCAAAGCCCAGTGATGTACCCTGCAGCATCAGGGAGACCAGCACCACGAAGAAAGCGATATTAAAATAGAGCGAAGCGTTCTCTAAGCCTGCCATCATCGGGAAGACCGCAAGAATAATCGGTACCGCACCACGTAAGCCGACCCAGCTGATAAAGACCCGTTCACGGGTCGTGAAGTTGCGAAATGGCAGCAGGCCAATAAAGACCGACAGCGGACGTGCCACCAGAATGAGCCACAGCGAAAGAAGCATGGCTGGCACCGCGATGTGCCACAAATCAGAGGGTGTGACCAGCAGGCCCAGCACAATGAACATGCCAATCTGACTGAGCCAGGCCATACCGTCAAAGGTCTGCAGAATGCCGTGGCGGTTACGAATCGGGCGGTTGCCCAGTAAGAAGCCACAGAGATAGACCGCCAGAATACCGCTGCCCTCTAATACCGTGGTCAGCGCGAACACCAGAATGCCGCCACTCAACGCCAGCAACGGGTAAAGGCCAGGAGCCAGACTGATACGGTTTATCAGTTGCTGCAGCGCCCAGCCGCCGCCCAGGCCTAATACGATACCCAGACCGAACTGCTGTACCAGATGCACCAGGAACATCCAGTCAAGGCCGCTGCGGCCCTGTTCAATCATTTCAATCAGGGTAATGGTGAGAAACACGGCCATCGGGTCGTTGCTGCCCGATTCAATCTCCAGCGTGGAGCTGACGCGCTCATTCAGGCCTTTGTCACCCAGCAGTGAGAAGACCGCAGCAGCATCCGTAGAGCCAATAATGGCGCCAATCAGGAAGCCCTGCATCATGTCGAGGTTAAAGAGCCATGCGGCCACGACGCCCGTTAAACCTGCGGTGATCATCACGCCGACGGTGGCCAGCGACAGCGCAGGCCCGAGCGCGACTTTAAACGAGCTGGCTTTGGTTCGCATACCGCCATCCAGCAGGATGATCGCCAGCGCCAGGTTAGAAATTAAGTAAGCCGCGGGATAGTTATCGAAAGCGATGCCGCCGATACCATCAACACCGGTGAGCATACCCAGTGCGAGGAAGATAACCAGAATAGGAATGCCCAGTCGGGATGAGAAAGAGCTGAGCAGAATGCTCGATGCTACCAGCACGGAACCGATGATAAAAAGACTGTAGACAATAGTGTGGTTCAAACCCGGTCTCCTGAGATATGACAGTGCGCTGCAGCAACTGCTGACAAATATCCATGCTATCTCTGAAAGATAATGTTTTATCAAGGAGTTGTCATTGTGAAAATGATCATTATACCAATTGCTGAAGAGGGTATGGAATCAGATTAATGTGAAGAATGAGGGGGTTGGCAGGCAAGCGGGAGAAAACAGACTGTTTTAGCAGGTTATTCGGCAGATAAAAAAAGCCGGTGATTAACCGGCCTGGTGGGTCAGGCTTCCGTTGCCTGTTTATGAAACAGCGATCGGAACACCGGATAGATATCTTCCGGTTCGCGAATATGTTCAATGGCAAAGTTATCGAATGTTGCCTGCAGATGCTCATATTCACGCCACAGCGTCTGATGCGCACGGCGGGTGATTTCGATATAACTGTAATAACGCACGACCGGCAGAATATGCTTCGCCAGAATCTCATGACAGAGCGGTGAATCGTCAGCCCAGTTGTCACCGTCCGATGCCTGCGCCGCGTAGATATTCCACTGCGCCGGGTCATAGCGTTCTTTTACGACTTCATCCATCAGTTTCAGTGCACTGGACACGATGGTGCCGCCCGTCTCCTGAGAGTAGAAGAACTCCTGTTCGTCCACCTCTTTGGCCTGCGTGTGATGACGGATATAAACCACATCAACGTTCTTGTAGGTGCGGCTCAGGAACAGGTAAAGCAGGATATAGAAGCGTTTCGCCATATCCTTGGTGGCCTGATCCATCGAACCTGAGACATCCATCAGACAGAACATGACCGCCTGGCTGGAAGGCTCCGGGCGTTTCTCAAAGTTTTTGTAGCGCAGATCGAAGGTGTCGATAAAGGGCACCCGTTCGATGCGCGCCCGCAATTCAGCGATCTCTTTGCGTAGCCGCTCCTCCTCCAGCAACTGAGCAGGTTCAGTTTTCTCAATCTCCTGCAGCGTCTCTTCCAGTTCATGCAGCATACGGCGTTTCCCTGCCGTCATTGCGGTACGACGCGCCAGTGAGTTCTGTAGCGAACGCACGACGCTGATATTGGCTGGTACGCCGTTAGAGGTGAAACCGGCACGGTGAGTCTTATATTCATTAAGCTGACGATGCTGGTTGCGGCGCAGATTAGGCAGGGCAAGATCTTCAAACAGCAGGTCAAGGTACTCATCCTTCGAGATCTGAAAGACAAACTCATCCTGTCCTTCACCATCCTGACTGGCATTACCCTGTCCGCTGCCACCGCCGCCGCCGCCCTGTGGACGCTCAACACGGTCATTCTGCACAAAATGGTCGTTACCCGGATGGACCCGATGACGATTTCCGCCGCGTCCCTGATGGAAAATCGGCTCATTGATGTCGTCAATAGGTATAGAGACGGACTCGCCGCTGCTGACGTCGGTCACCGAGCGTTTATTGATGGCCTCGGAGATCGACTGCTTAATTTGCGACTTATAACGGCGAAGAAAGCGCTGGCGGTTAACCGCGCTCTTGTTCTTACCGTTAAGCCGGCGATCGATGAAATAGGCCATGGTATTCCCCCAAACTACATTGTAAGCAGGTCGGGCGCACCCGACCCTGTCAGACCGGTATCACTTACCGGCAAGCTTACCTCTATCAGGACGATTTACGCACACGCAGATACCATTCACACAGCAGGCGAACCTGTTTGCGGGTATAGCCTTTTTCCATCATGCGATCGACAAAATCATCATGTTTTTTCTGCTCATCGGTAGAGGTCTTGGTATTGAACGAAATCACCGGCAGTAACTCCTCGGTATTCGAGAACATTTTCTTCTCAATTACCGTGCGTAACTTCTCGTAACTGGTCCAGTTTGGATTGCGACCATTATTATGTGCTCTGGCGCGCAGCACAAAATTGACGATCTCATTACGGAAGTCTTTCGGGTTACTGATGCCAGCGGGTTTCTCAATTTTCTCCAGTTCCGCATTGAGCGATTCACGATCAAACAGCTGTCCGGTATCGGGATCGCGATACTCCTGATCCTGAATCCAGAAGTCAGCATAAGTGACATAGCGGTCAAATATGTTCTGACCATACTCAGAGTAGGACTCCAGATAAGCAGTCTGAATCTCTTTGCCGATAAACTCAGCGTATTTAGGAATCAGATAGCCTTTAAGATGTTCAAGGTATTTCTCTGCCTGATCCTGTGGAAACTGCTCACGTTCAATCTGCTGCTCCAGCACATAGAACAGATGAACCGGGTTGGCGGCCACTTCAGCGTGGTCGAAGTTAAATACCCGTGACAGGATTTTAAAGGCAAAGCGGGTCGAGAGACCGTTCATCCCCTCATCCACACCGGCGTAGTCGTGATACTCCTGCCAGGACTTCGCTTTAGGGTCGGTATCTTTGAGGCTTTCACCATCGTACACCCGCATTTTGGAATAGATACTGGAGTTCTCAGGATCTTTCAGGCGCGACAGGATAGAGAAGCGTGCCAGCGTTTCCAGCGTGCCAGGTGCGCAGGGCGAGGTCGCCAGCTCACTGTGGTTTAGCAACTTGTCGTAGATTTTGATCTCTTCAGAGACCCGCAGGCAATAGGGCACCTTGACGATATAGACACGGTCAAGGAACGCCTCATTATTCTTGTTGTTACGGAACGTCACCCATTCAGATTCGTTGGAGTGCGCCAGAATAATGCCGTTGAACGGCAGGGCCGAAATGCCTTCGGTACCGTTATAGTTCCCTTCCTGCGTCGCCGTCAGTAACGGATGCAGCACTTTAATCGGCGCTTTAAACATCTCGACGAACTCCATGATGCCCTGGTTCGCGCGGCAGAGGGCACCGGAGTAGCCGTAGGCATCGGGATCGTTTTGCGCATGGTTTTCCAGTTTACGGATATCCACTTTACCCACCAGCGCAGAGATATCCTGGTTGTTCTCATCGCCGGGTTCAGTTTTAGCAATCGCCAGCTGTTCCAGAATCGACGGCCAGACTTTAACGACTTTTAAGCGTGAAATATCACCACCAAAATCGTGCAGACGTTTAGCGGCCCATGGCGACATAATCGTGCCGAGGTAGCGGCGCGGTACGCCATACTCTTTTTCAAGAATGTGCGCATCTTCCTGCGGATTGAACAGGCAAAGAGGGTGGTCATTTACCGGGCTGCGTTCGCCGTCAGCACTGAGCACATAAATAGGCACCCGCTGCATCAGCGACTTAAGCCGTTCCGCCAGTGAGGATTTACCGCCACCGACCGGCCCCAGCAAATAGAGGATCTGTTTTTTCTCTTCCAGTCCCTGAGCGGCATGTTTCAGGTAGGAGACGATCTGTTCAATCGCTTCCTCCATGCCGTAAAACTCCTCGAACGCTGGATAGCGTCCCATCACACGGTTGGAGAATATTCTGGAAAGGCGTGGCTCCTGAGCAGTGTCGACCATTACCGGCTCTCCGATAGCCATTAACAGTCGCTCTGCAGCGTTGGCGTATGCACTGCGATCCTGCTTACAGATAGCAAGAAATTCCTGCAGTGTGAACTCTTCGTCCTTGGCAGCTTCATAACGCTGACGATAGTGATCGAATATATTCATAGCGATGCCCGTCCTTTCGTTTTTAGCACAGGTAAGGAGCACAATTAATGACTTGTAGCAGCTCCCGGAAGATATTCTCTGTTGAGTACAGCAACCCTTATGCCAACCTGATCTTTTTTATCGGGATACACAACGTTTGTGGTTACTCTGCTCGGTCAAATTCTATGCTGTTACTTCTAACTGTAGATGGCTTCTAGGAAATTTCCTCCACGGGTTTAGGTGAATGAGGGGGAGATCAAGAGTAATTCAGGTTTGTCGTGAGATGAGTTCATATGGGTGATGCTTTAACTTAACGTGTTTTTAACCTTAAATGCCACTTTGATTGGTGAGTAACTTAAAGGAATTCGATATAAGTTAATGCAGCCGTAAAAAAACGTTAGACTTCCTGTTTGATTGTTATATTTATGGAATGAATAAATTGTGAACCAATTCAAATTTAAGACGCTTGTTGCACTTCTGCCGTGTTATTTACTGAGCTCGCAGGCCTTTGCCGCACCGCTTTCTCTTGGTGCGTCGGTACTCTATGCCCAGTCACCTTATCGCGGCGGTCAGGATCGCTATATCCCCCTTCCGGTGATCAACTATGAGGGTGAAGACTTCTGGTTCCGCAGCCTGCAGGGTGGCTACTATCTGTGGAAAGATCCCCAGAACCAGCTGTCGCTGACGCTGCTGGGTTCACCGCAGGAGTACAAACCCAGTGAGAATGACCTGGGCGACATGAAAGGGCTGGATAAACGCCGTATGACGCTGATGGGTGGCGCAACGTATCGTCACGTTGCTGACTGGGGTATCGTCCGTACTTCATTACTGGGCGATGTGCTGAACAACAGCAACGGGATGATGTGGGATTTAACCTACCTATATCGCTTTGAGATGGGCGACTTCAGTCTTACTCCGGGCATTGGTGCTATCTGGAACAGCGCCAATCAAAACCGTTACTACTACGGTGTATCCGGCCATGAAAGCGCCCGGACCGGTATCAGTCGCTATACCCCTGATGACAGCTGGTCCCCTTACGTTGAGCTGAATGCCAGCTATCAGATTTCTCCGCAGTGGAATGCCAGCCTCACAGGACGCTACACGCGCTTTGACAGCGAAATCAAAGACAGCCCAATGATTGATAAAAGCGGGCAGGCGTTAATCTGGACGGGTATCAGCTACACCTTCTGATAACGCTTCATTCGCACCAAAAGAGGGCATCTATTGCCCTCTGTTCTTTTACAGGGCCCCGAAAGGGGGCGGGAGAGCAGAATGCGCAACACGATTAACTTTGCTGACTTCAACAATCTGCCGGTCATTGGCCAGGGCACCTGGTACATGGGCGAGAATCCGGCGCAGCGTTCCGCTGAAATCGCTGCACTGCAGGCAGGTATTGAATGTGGTTTGCAATTGATTGATACCGCCGAAATGTACGCCGACGGCGGAGCCGAAGAGGTGGTCGGGCAGGCCATGCTGGGGCGTCGCGACAAGGCGCTGCTGGTATCAAAAGTCTATCCGTGGAATGCAGGCGAAGTGGATGCTATTGAAGCCTGTGAGCGCAGCCTGCGCCGTCTGCAGACCGATTATCTTGACCTTTACCTGTTGCACTGGCGCGGTAATGTTCCACTGGAAGAGACCCTGCGGGCCATGGAACGCCTGCAGCAGCAGGGCAAGATCCGTCACTGGGGCGTCTCGAATTTTGACACAGACGATATGGCAGAACTGTGGGATGAACCGGAAGGAAGTCAGTGTACGACCAATCAGGTGCTCTATCATCTGGCGTCACGCGGTATTGAATTTGATCTTTTGCCGGCATGTCAGCAGCGTGAGATGCCGATAATGGCCTACTGTCCGCTGGCACAGGCAGGAAGGCTGCGTGACTCACTCTTTACCGACCCGGTACTGACGCAGATTGCACAGCAGAAGGGCATCAGCGTCGCGCAGCTTCTGCTGGCCTGGGTCATTCGTCAGCCTGGGGTGATTGCCATTCCCAAAGCCAGCTCAGTCGTTCACGTTCAGGAAAATGCTGCGGCACTGGAGGTCGTCCTGACCGATGAAGAGTTGCAGCTCATCGATCGTGCCTGGCCAGCACCACAGCATAAGTTACCGCTGGATATCGTTTAGCCGCTGACCTTGTCGCCCGCTGCGGCTTTCTTCTTCAGGCGGAAAGTCGTGGCCAGGCGTGCTGGCTTCTCACCTGCGCTGCGTAACGGTTTACTGATGCGCGCCGTCTCCACGCAGACCATGGTTTTATAACCCTCATTCGCCATGTCCGACATGCTGCAGGAGAGTTCCACACCTGGATTCCACGTGACAACGTCACTGTGGTGATGGTGATAAACCTCAATCTGCCGTTGATCCGCCGTATCATTGATCACCGAGCAATCTTCTGCGGCGGTAAAGATACGGTCAATGCGTCCCGGATAACGTTGCTTGCCGTCGCTGCTGCCAGCCTCGCCGTTATTCACCTTGTCGATAAAACTATTGCCCAGACCGGAAACCTCAACGCCGTTGATGTCGCTGACGGTGAAGTAGCTGTGCAGCGCTGCTGTCGCTTCGAAGTCACCGTAGGCTTCAAGTTCGATCTCACAATGCTGGCCCAGGCGGAAGCGGGCAATCAGGGTAAACTCATGCGGCCAGAGCTTCAGCGTCTGTGCATTGCTCTCCAGCACCAGCGTCAGCATCACGCCATCTTCATTCTCATCATGCGCAGTCAGCTTCCACGGCTGAATCCGGGCAAAACCGTGTGCCGGTTCGCCTGCCGGACCAAACCACGGCCAGCAGATGGGGACACCGCCACGAATTGCTTTGCCTGGTGAGAAGAGACTCTTATCGCTCAGCCAGAGCACCGGCTTCTCACCGCTTGGCTGCCAGGCGATCAGGTGCGCGCCCTGCAGGGTGATCGCAGCCCGAACCTTAGGGTGACTGATGACAATCGCCGGGAGTTCACCTACCTGACGCTGGGTGAGGTAAGGGGAAATCTGATTAACCACCGGCAGAGTAAACAGCTTATCTTGCATGTTCGCTTCCTTCCTGTACGGATAAAAAAAGGGCGACCGAAGTCGCCCTTATTCTCAATGCTGTCTGGCTGCCTTATTTAGCAGAAACCAGTGCAATCAGGTCGAGAACTTTGTTTGAGTAGCCAGTTTCGTTGTCGTACCAGGAAACCAGTTTCACAAAGTTGTCGTTCAGCGCGATACCGGCTTTAGCGTCAAACACTGAAGTCAGGATTTCGCCGTTGAAGTCGGTAGAAACCACGTCATCTTCAACATAGCCCAGAACGTCTTTCATTTCGCCTTCTGCAGCTGCTTTGATTGCAGCACAGATTTCTTTGTAAGACGCCGCTTTTTCCAGACGCACGGTCAGGTCAACAACGGAAACGTTAGGGGTAGGGACGCGGAATGCCATACCGGTCAGTTTGCCGTTCAGCTCTGGCAGAACTTTACCAACGGCTTTCGCTGCGCCAGTTGATGAAGGGATGATGTTCTGCGATGCGCCGCGGCCGCCGCGCCAGTCTTTGTGAGATGGACCATCAACGGTTTTCTGGGTTGCAGTGGTCGCGTGAACAGTGGTCATCAGACCTTCAACGATGCCGAACTTGTCGTTGATCACTTTGGCCAGTGGTGCCAGGCAGTTGGTGGTACAGGAAGCGTTAGAAACGATATCCTGGCCATCATATTTGTCGAAGTTTGCACCACGAACAAACATTGGGGTGTCATCTTTAGATGGACCGGTCAGAACGACTTTCTTAGCACCCGCGGTGATGTGTTTACGTGCGGTTTCGTCGGTCAGGAAGATACCGGTTGCTTCAGCAACAACGTCAACGCCCACTTCATCCCACTTCAGGTTCGCTGGATCACGTTCAGCAGTAACACGGATTTTTTTACCGTTAACCACCAGTGCGCCATCCTGAACTTCTACGGTGCCGTCGAAACGACCGTGAGTAGAGTCATACTTCAGCATGTACGCCATGTAATCCGCGTCCAGCAGGTCGTTGATAGCAACGATTTCGATGTCAGAACGCTTTTGAGCAGCACGGAAAACGATGCGACCGATACGGCCGAAACCATTGATACCTACTTTGATAGTCATATATTCCACCAGCTATTGGTTAGTGAATAAAAGTTGCCTGTAAAATTACAAAAACCTTACCAGGCGTCAAGCGGAATCGTGTCAATTGTTGCGACAGGTCAATTCGCCTGAAAGGAATTATTCGATGCGCAACCGCTTGCGCGCCGCTCATCATATAGCGCTTCGTCGATTCAATCGCCGAATATATAGGGATGCCCGAAACAAAAGGTGATCGAAGTCACAAATCCGCTTAGCAGCAGACGGGCTGAAAGGGTGAGCACAAAAAAAGACCCGGGTTATGTTGATCATTTGTTAGAATAATAGTCGAATTTTTCAGAATGGCACTTCCCCGGAATCCTAAAATGGCTAAAGACACCGCAACCGACGCAAAAATCGCCGAGCTGACAGAGATGCAGCGTTATGTGACACAGCAGCGCGGAACGGAACCGCCTTACAGCGGCGCACTGCTCCACAACAAGCAGGAAGGGATCTACCACTGCCTGGTCTGTGAGGCGCCACTCTTTCTCTCTGAGACCAAGTATGATTCTGGCTGTGGCTGGCCCAGTTTTTATCAGCCAGTGAGTGATGATGCGATTCGTTACATCGAAGATAACTCACATGGCATGCAGCGTGTTGAGATCCGCTGTGGCAGTTGTGATGCGCATCTGGGGCACGTCTTCCCCGATGGCCCGCAACCGACTGGCGAACGCTACTGTGTTAACTCCGCCTCATTGAATTTTACCGACGAGCAGGGCGAACAGACCAAAGGGTAACGGCAATGAAGGAACAACTTGAAGCAATGCTTGCGTCAATGACACCTGAAGTTTATCAGCGGCTGGCGACGGCGGTTGAGATTGGTAAGTGGCCGGATGGTGTGGCGCTGACTCAGGAGCAGCGTGACAACTGCCTGCAACTGGTAATGATGTGGCAGGCAAGGCACAACGACGCGCCACAGCATATGACCATCGGTAAAGGTGGCGAGATGGTGATGAAGTCGAAAAAAGAACTGAAAGAAGAGTTCGGCATCGACCCGGATGTAACACGGATTCATCTGCACTAATCTGCACGAAATAGAGCTGGCTGGCGTCGAGCCAGCTCTATCTTTAAATCAAAATAGCGCCCTGAGCGGTCATCTGTGCGAAGGCGATCTCACTGTCCTCTGGATTCAGATTGACTCCGCGGCAACCCTCTTTGACCACCTCAACGTGATACCCCAGCTCCAGCGCATCCAGTACGCTATATTTCACGCAGTAGTCCGTCGCCAGCCCCAGCATCACCAGATGGGTAATGCCACGCTCACGCAGCCAGCTGTCCAGTTCGGTTTTACGGCGATGACCGTTGTCAAAAAAGGCGCTGTAGCTGTCGACATCATGATCTTCGCCTTTGTGGAATGTCGCATCAAACAGCGAGCGATCCAGACCGGGATGAAAATCTGCGCCCGCTGAGCCCTGAATACCGTGATCGGGCCACCAGATCTGCGCCAGACCATTTAATTCGCCCAGGGTGTAAACCGGTTCGCCTGAGATCGAGGCAAAACTGCCGTGATCGGCCGGGTGCCAGTCCTGCAGGGCCAGAACGCACTCACCGTTTTCACGGAACATGCGTGCGTAACGATTTGCCACCTCGACAGTGTGATCACCCTCATGAACGGCCATTGGGCCGCCTGGGCAAAAATCGTTCTGGATATCAATAATGATGAGTGCCCGCTTCATTATTTGTCGCTCCGTTTCAGTCTTCAGTCAGTTCACCGCGCAGATTCTGCTGCATTCTTGCACGGATTTGATCGGCCGACAGATCCTGGCTGAGTAAAAAGTGTAATTTGGTCAATGCTGCTTCTACAGTGAGGTCGAATCCGCTGATTACGCCAGCATGTTCCAGTGCATTGCCGGTAGCGTATCCGCCCATATTCACTTTGCCAGAAATACACTGAGTGAGGTTCACCACCACGATGCCGCGCTCGCTGGCCTGCTGCAGTTCAGCAAGGAATTCTTTGTTTTGCGGTGCGTTACCCACGCCGTAAGAACGCAGGATCAACGCTTTCACCGGCTGACGCAGGAAGTTGCGCACAACGTCTGCTGAAATCCCAGGATAGATGGTGACCACACCAATAGGCTGAGGCGTAATCGTGTGGACCCTGAGCTCGCCCTGACCGGACGGG
This sequence comes from Pantoea hericii, assembly GCF_014155795.1. Classification (NCBI taxonomy): domain Bacteria; kingdom Pseudomonadati; phylum Pseudomonadota; class Gammaproteobacteria; order Enterobacterales; family Erwiniaceae; genus Pantoea; species Pantoea hericii. Next base: position 558,841 of record NZ_SCKV01000002.1, on the reverse strand, counting down.
GCGGGTGGCGTATTGAGGCGGCGAATATGAATGCCCGCTTCCAGCAGCGCAGAAAGGTTTGGCGAAGCAAAGGCATTAAAGCCGTCAGCGTGGGCCTTGGTCGTACGGTTGCCGCGATAAAGGGTGTTATTAAAAAACAGTGATACTTCGCTGATCGGATAGTTAGCCGCGACATAAAGCGAATTTAACAGATTTTGCTGGCCATCTGAGCGCAGCTCAGCCAGTGGAATCTGCGACCCGGTCACAATTACCGGCTTAGCCAGATTTTCCAGCATAAAAGAGAGGGCTGAAGCGGTAAACGCCATGGTGTCCGTGCCATGCAAAATCACAAAACCATCGTAGCGATCGTAATTTTGGCGAATATCTTCGGCAATAGACTGCCAGTCTTCCGGTGTCATGTCGGAAGAGTCGATCAGCGGCTGATATTCGTGAATAGTGAAATCAGGCATCTCAGGGCGGTGGAACTCGGGCATGTTTGCCAGCTGCTGCTGCAGGTGTCCGGAGACCGGAATATAGCCCTGCGCCGAGCGTTGCATACCGATTGTCCCGCCAGTGTAGGCTACATAGATATTTTTCTTTTGCATCAGAGAACTCAGACTCGCCATAAAACGCGCAGTATAAGGGGAATAGCGGGGAAAAGCAGCCCGACCAGCGGCCGGGCTGAGAGGTTTATCGCACTTCGCCGCAGTTCAGGCAGAAGGCGTAACGGTTCTGAGGATCGTTTTGTTTGTCAAACAGACCCGGCTGGGCTTTCATGGCACTCATCACATCCAGCATCGGCGCTGGCAGCCAGGCTTTCAGCGTATCCGGCAATACTGCCTGCACAGACGCGTTCATCTGGCTCAGCATCATATCCAGGAAGCTCGGGTCATCCTGATACCAGCTCAGCATAGGTTTATCGACTTTCGCCAGCTCGCCTGCTTTCTTCACGGCATCATCAAAGTCACCCAGCGCATCAACCAGACCATTGGCTTTTGCATCGCTGCCGGTCCAGACGTGGCCCTGGGCAATGGCATCAATCTGCTCTGGTGTTTTGTGACGCGACTTCGCCACCAGACCCACAAAGTTGCGGTAGCCATTTTCGATGGTCAGCTGCATCATCTGCTGAACTTCGGCTGGCAACGCTTTGGTGGTAGAGATATCCGCCAGCGGGGAGGTCGCGACACCATCTGTGTGCACGCCAATGCTGTCCAGACTGTTCTCCAGCGTATTGATCACGCCAAAGATACCAATCGAGCCGGTTAGCGTGCTCGGGTTCGCCACGATGTAGCTGGCGGGTGTTGAGATCCAGTAACCACCGGATGCCGCCATACCGCCCATTGAAACCACAATCGGCTTGCCCGCGGCCTGAGCCGCTGCCAGCTCTTCACGAATGGCTTCAGAAGCCGTGACGCTGCCGCCCGGGCTGTTTACCCGCAGAATGATCGCTTTGATTTTCGGATCAAGACGCGCATCGCGAATCTGAGCTGCCGTGGTGTCGCCACCGACGTTGCCCGGCGTCTCTTCGCCATCCATGATGGCTCCGCTGGCCATGACGACGGCGATGTTGCCATCCTGCTGAGAGCCAGCCGGTTTCACGCTGTAGTCATAAATGCTGACGCTGCGATAATCATTGCTCTGCTTATCCAGACCAAAGGTCTTTATCAGTTCTTCATCCGCTGCTGCACGGGAACCCAGCGTATCAACCAGCTTATTGTCCAGTGCATATTGCGCGGTATCGCCTTTCACCGCGTTCAATCCGGCAATGATTGCCGCTGCGCCCGGGAAGAGTTGCTCAGGCGTAATCTGACGATTGGCCGCCACGGTGTTCAGGTAATTCTGCCACAGCTGACCGACCCAGCGGCTGTCAGCATCCCGTGCAGCAGGGGACATATCGTCACGCAGGAACGGTTCTACCGCGGATTTATAAGTCCCGACACGGAAAACGTGTGAGGTGACTTTCAGCTTATCCAGCAGCGTTTTGTAGTAAAGCCCGTTGGTGGCGAAACCATGCAGATCCACGCTGCCCTGCGGCGACAGATAGATTTTAGTGGCGTAGCTGGCAAGGTAGTACTGCGCCTGGCTGTAGCTGTCGCCCAGTGCATAAATCGGCTTACCGCTGTCACGGAATTCCCGTAATGCTTTTCCGACATATTGCAGCGAAGGCTGATCACCGCCGGCAAATTCGCGTAAATCCAGCACGATGCCTTTAATGTTGCTGTCGCCTTTTGCCTGGCGAATCGCGTCGACCACATCAAACAGCGAATTTTCCTGTAAACGGTCACTGCTGGCACCCAGCAGCTGGCGGCCGATTTTACTCAGACGATTGCTCACTGAGGGTTTATCCACCAGTACGCCGCTGAGATCGACTTTCAGTGCGCCTTGCTGAACCGGCGCTGAACTGCCGCCTGATCCGCTGACCTGCAGCCAGATCCCTGCACACACCACAATCAACAAAATCAGGAAAATATTCAGAATAAATTCCCTGATAAAATTCAATACCCGCCAGCTCCAGCGGAACAGACCTGCAATTATTCGCCACAATGTGCGCATCAGACTCTCCATAAATATGTAGCAGGAAGTGGCCGCCGCGCGGACCAGACTTCCCCGACGAGCTCATCCTAAAGAGCGGCGTGTTAAAAGTCAGCAGGAAATCACTGTGCACTGTTACAAAAAATCTGCCTGTGCCAGGATAACGGCCACATTACAGAGATCGGGAGAGAAACATGGACGCACTTGAATTACTGGTCAACCGACGTTCGGCCTCACGCCTGACCGAGCCGGCACCGGCAGGTGACGCGCTGGAAAACATTCTGCGGGCTGGCATGCGCGCACCGGATCATGGGACGCTGCAGCCCTGGCGTTTTATCATTGTAGAAAATGAGGGACGCGACCGGATGAGCCAGCTGCTGGAGAAAGCAGCCCGCGATAATCAGCTGGATGAAAAGGCGATTAACAAAGCGAGCCAGGCACCGTTTCGCGCGCCGATGATCATCACGGTAGTGGCGCATTGTGAAGAGCACCATAAAGTGCCGCGCTGGGAACAGATCGCCTCGGCAAGCTGTGCCGTGATGGCGATGCAGATGGCGGCCGTGGCCCAGGGCTTCAACGGTATCTGGCGCAGTGGAGCCTGGACCGATGACGAGCAGGTACGCCAGGCCTTTGGCTGCCGCGAGCAGGATGCTATCGTCGGCTTTCTCTATCTGGGCACCCCGCAACTGAAATCCAGCACTACTGTGCTCCCGCCAGACACTGCGCCTTTCGTCCGTTACTTCTGATTGTCTGCGGGTTCGGGCAGGGTGCTCTTCAGCCCTGCCTTTTGCACGGTTCCTGTGCGAACGATCGCTAACACCGCGTATCACGCTTACGCCAGAAGAGCAGCCAGGCTAACATAGCCCGCGAGATGCAAACCGACAGCGAACAACCGGTTATCAACGTGTTCCCCTGATGTTAAGGATTACCTGATTCAATGCGTTTGTTTATTGCGGAAAAACCGAGCCTTGGGCGTGCTATCGCGGATGTATTACCGAAACCGCATCGACGCGGTGATGGCTTCATTGCCTGCGGCAACGATCAGATCGTCACCTGGTGCGTAGGCCATCTTCTGGAGCAGGCACAACCCGACAGTTATGACAGCCGTTATGCGCGCTGGTCGCTGGCCGATCTGCCGATCATTCCGGAAAAGTGGCAGCTTAAACCTCGTCCCTCGGTCGCGAAGCAGCTGAAAGTGGTTGAGGGATTGCTGGCGCAGGCGAGCGAAGTGGTGCATGCCGGTGACCCGGATCGGGAAGGGCAGTTGCTGGTGGATGAGGTACTCGATTACCTGAATCTGCCACCAGAAAAACGTAAAAACGTGCAGCGCTGCCTGATCAACGATCTCAATCCTCAGGCGGTGGACCGGGCGGTAAACCGCCTGCGTGAGAATCGCGAGTTTATCCCGTTATGCGTTTCCGCGCTGGCCCGCGCGCGTGCTGACTGGCTCTACGGTATTAACATGACCCGTGCCTGGACACTTCTCGGGCGTAATGCGGGCTATGACGGTGTGCTGTCGGTTGGCCGCGTACAGACGCCGGTGCTGGGGCTGGTCGTCCGGCGCGATGAAGAGATCGAAAACTTCGTGCCGAAAGATTACTTCGAAGTGAAGGCCCATATTATCACGCCTGATGGCACTCAGTTTATCGCCAGCTGGATCCCCAGCGAAGCCTGTGAGCCGTGGCAGGATGAAGAGGGCCGTCTGCTCAAGCGTGCGCTGGCCGATCATGTGGTGGCGCGCATTACCGGCCAGCCTGCAACCGTCACCGCTTACAGTGATAAGCGTGAAAATGAGGTGGCTCCGCTGCCATTCTCCCTCTCCAGCCTGCAAATTGAAGCGGCTAAACGCTACGGGCTGAGTGCGCAGACGGTGCTGGATACCTGCCAGCGGCTCTATGAAACGCATAAACTGATTACCTATCCCCGCTCAGACAGCCGCTACCTGCCGGAAGAGCATTTTGCCGGTAGACATGCGGTATTAAAGGCGATACAAGCCCATCAGTCGCAGCTGATCCCGCCCGGAGACTTCGATGCCGATCGCAGAAACCGCTGCTGGGACGATAAAAAAGTGGATGCCCACCACGCCATTATCCCCACGGCGCGTTCCAGCGCGGTTAAGCTCAGTGAAAACGAGCAGAATATTTATGAGCTGGTGGCGCGCCAGTATCTGATGCAGTTCTGCCCCGATTCCGTGTTCCGCAAATGCGTCATCGACCTTGATATTGCGGGCGGAAAATTCGTGGCGAAAGCGCGTTTTCTTGCAGAAGCAGGCTGGCGCGCGCTGCTGGGCAGTAAAGAGCGGGATGAAGAGAATGATGGTATGCCGCTGCCGGTGGTGGCAAAAGGGGATGAGCTTCTGTGCGAGCGGGGCGAGGTGCTGGCGAAGCAGACACAACCGCCGCGCCCGTTTACCGATGCCACCATTCTTTCCGCCATGACCGGTATTGCCCGTTTTGTCCAGGATAAAGAATTAAAGAAAGTGCTGCGTGCGACCGATGGTTTAGGAACGGAAGCCACACGCGCCGGCATTATCGAATTACTGTTTCGTCGTGGCTTCCTGGTGAAGAAGGGCCGTTACATCAATTCGACTGATGCCGGACGTGCCCTTATTCACTCGTTGCCCGATCTGGCTGCCCGCCCGGATATGACCGCGCAGTGGGAATCGACACTGACGCGTATCAGTGAAAAGGCCTGCCGCTATGATGAGTTCATGCAGCCGCTGGTGCAGACCTTAACGACGCTTATCCAGCAGGCGCGACAGCAGCCTGCGGCGCATGCATTTCGGGGATTACCGTCCACCGGACAGAAACGTCCGGTGCGCAAAACCAGGCGTAAAGTGAAGGAGACGGAATGAGGCGTTATTCAGTATTACTGGTCATCGCCCTGACGCTGGCGACCAGCGCAGCGCAGGCGAACAGTCGTTATCAGTCGATGCCACCACAGGGTAACAGCGGTGGGAATACTGACGTGGTAGTAGATATCCCCCCCGAAGCCTGGACGCAGGCTGAGCGACGTCAGCCAGACTGTCTTCGCTGCTGTATCTTTGAGAACCGTAATTATACGGAAGGTGCGGTGGTGAAATCAGAGGGTGTGTTACTGCAATGCACCCGTGATGAACACTCCATTGGCACCAACAACCTGCTCTGGAAGATTGTGAAATAGCCGTCGCGTGGCGCTCTGCCACGCGACCGTCAGTTAAAAGCGGAAGGTTGACCAGATGGGTGCATGGTCAGAAGGTTTCTCCATGCTCCGGATAGCATAATCAATGCCGGTCTCGACGCAGTGTGACGCCAGGTTTTTACTTGCCAGCACCAGATCAATACGTAACCCGCGATTATCATCAAACCCTTTCGAACGGTAATCGAACCATGAGAAACGGTCCGCCACTTCCGGATTGTGCTCACGCCAGGTATCAACCAGTCCCCAGCTCAGCAGGCGATCCATCCATTCGCGCTCTTCCGGCAGGAAAGAGCATTTGCCGGTGCGCAGCCAGCGCTTACGGTTATCCTCACCAATACCAATATCCAAATCGGTGCTGCTGATATTCATGTCGCCCATAATCAGAACCGGCTTATCAGCAGGCAGATCGTCGGTCAGCAGACGTTGCAGATCGCGGTAGAATTTCTCTTTAGCCGGAAATTTTGTGGGATGGTCACGACTTTCTCCCTGTGGGAAATAGCCGTTAATTACGGTGATATCGCCAATCGGGCTGGGAATTTCCGCGACGATCAGACGGCGCTGGGATTCTTCGTCATCATCCGGAAATCCCCGACTGACCGACACGGGCTGAGCTTTGGTGAGCAATGCCACGCCATAATGGCCTTTCTGTCCATGATAGAAGACGTGATAACCGAGCTTTGACACCTCTTCCAGCGGGAACATGTCATCATGAACTTTGGTTTCCTGCAGACCGATCACATCCGGCTGATGCTGTTCGACAAGCGCCTGAAGCTGGTGCGGGCGGGCGCGCAACCCATTGATGTTAAATGAAACAAATTTCATGAGATCGACCATTGTTCAGCAAGTGATAGCCGGAGATGGTAACGATTTTTATGCATAAAGTCATGGCAGAACAGGGGAAGATTGGTCGAAAGCGGGTAAGGAATTATCGGGTAGCGCAGAAGCGCGATGCTGCACACGAACCTTAATCGAAGGTTCTCATCCCTCTCCCCGCAGAACAGGAAGCTTGGGTAGTTTTTTGGGATTCATATGCGATTTGCAGAATGGTGGTGGGAGAAGGATTATTCGGCGCGTTGCGCCTCACCCTGCGGGCCGCGCTGAAGCGCGTTGTCTCGCAATGCTCGACACGA
>NZ_SCKV01000002.1:0-551964 GCF_014155795.1 Pantoea hericii | reverse complement strand
ACCTTGATCGAAGGTTCTCATCCCTCTCCCCGCAGAAAAGGAAGCTTGGGTAGTTTTTTGGGAATCGTGTGCGATATGCAGGATGGTGGTGGGAGAAGGATTATTCGGCGCGTTGCGCCTCACCCTGCGGGCCGCGCTGAAGCGCGTTGTCTCGCAATGCTCGACACGAACCTTGATCGAAGGTTCTCATCCCTCTCCCCGCAGAAAAGGAAGCTTGGGTAGTTTTTTGGGATTCGTGTGCGATATGCAGGATGGTGGTGGGAGAAGGATTCGAACCTTCGAAGTCTGTGACGGCAGATTTACAGTCTGCTCCCTTTGGCCGCTCGGGAATCCCACCAGGGATATATTGACGTGGCTTAAGATGTTTCAGATTCAGATGGTGGTGGGAGAAGGATTCGAACCTTCGAAGTCTGTGACGGCAGATTTACAGTCTGCTCCCTTTGGCCGCTCGGGAATCCCACCATGGCCTGAATCTTTCTCTCTTAAAGCGGGGCGCATCATACCAAATGCGATAAAGGTGTAAAGCGCCCACTGGCAAAACAACATCTGTTTGCCCACTTTTTACGCGTAGCGCTGAATCTGCAGACAATTCAGCACGCTGGCTGATTAAAGAATAATCGTGCGATTGCCATAAACGAAGACGCGCTGCCCCAGAACTTTGTAGAGTGCGTTGCTCAGAACATTCTTTTCTACGTCGCGACCGGCGCGCATCATCTCATCAGCGGTGTAGCTGTGATCGACGTTGATCACATCCTGCATGATGATGGGGCCTTCATCGAGATTGTCATTCACATAGTGCGCGGTGGCACCGATGATCTTCACGCCGCGCTCATAAGCCTGGTGATAAGGGCGGGCACCGATAAAGGCGGGCAGGAACGAGTGGTGAATATTGATGATCTGGTTCGGATAACGCTGCACAAAAGCAGGCGTCAGGACACGCATATATTTTGCCAGCACCACGTAGTCGGGCTGATAGCGATCAATCTCTTCCACCATGCGGTTATCGTGCTCTTCCCGCGTCAGACCCTCATGACTCACCAGTACAAAGGGAATATCGAAACGCTCAACCAGTGAACGCAGCGTGTCGTGATTACCGACTACTGCCGCGATCTCCATATCCAGGCCGCCAAAGGCGCTCTTCATTAACAGGTCGCCCAGGCAGTGCGCTTCTTTGGTGACCAGAATCACTACGCGACGACGACCGGCGCTGTGCAGTTCACGCACAGAACCCTGTGGCAGAGCGCTGTCGAGATCGGCGAGCAGGGTGTTGTCGTTGAAAATCCCTTCCAGCTCGGTGCGCATGAAAAAACGCCCGGTGCGATGATCAACAAACTCATTGTTCTGCACGATATTGAGTTCGTGCTTGTAACAAATATTGGTGATTTTGGCGATCAGACCTTTTGCATCGGGACAAATGGTTCGTAAAACTTTTCTTTGCATGGTTTGCGCTTGCATCTCAATCAGAGTCCTGTCAAAGCATTAGGGGTAAACCGCTGGGGCAGCCATCAGCTTAACCACAACATTTTTTGTATTTTTTGCCACTGCCACATGGGCAGGGATCGTTACGCCCCACGGGCGGTGCTGTACCGTCAACATAGTACCAGCGTTGATCCTCGCGAAGAAAGCGTGAACACTCATGAATGGCATGAATGTTGTCGTTCTCGCGGTATCGCGCAAAAAAGGTGACGAAAGCTTCGTTCTCATGGCTTCCATGATTACAACGGGTTACATTCAGGCTAAGCCAAACGGTACCCGGGAAACTTTCAGATAAAAGCCCTGACAGGCCGGGATGGCGTTTATCAGGATGCCAGGTCGCAACCAGATACTCCGCATTATGCTGAACATAAGCGCAATAACGGGATCGCATAAGTTGTTCAGCTGTAAAAGGAATTTGGTTGCCCTGCAGAAAGGGCTCGCAACATACGCTATACTGCTCTCCGCTACAACATGGGCAGGTTTCTGACACATTATCTCCAGAGAATGATGAGTCGATTTCACAGGCGCGCTATGTTAGCTGACCCCACGTTGTGACGCTACGTATTGACGGCAGGACCAGATACAAATGAGAAAAGTAAAAATTGGATTGGCTCTGGGGTCTGGAGCGGCCAAAGGATGGGCACACATTGGTGTGATCAACGCCCTGGAGCGCGCTGGCATTGAGATTGACGTTGTTGCAGGTTGCTCAGTCGGCGCACTGGTTGGGTCTGCCTATGTGAATAATCGTTTGCCGTTGATGCAGAAATGGGTCAGTGCATTCCGCTACTGGGATGTTATTCGTCTGATGGATGTCTCGTGGCAGCGTGGCGGACTTTTACGCGGCGAGCGGGTTTTCAACCATGTTCGTCAGCTTATCCCTAACGATGCGATTGAGCAGTGCCATAAACCTTTTGGCGTGGTGGCGACCAACCTAAGTACCGGTCGTGAACTCTGGCTCACTGAGGGCGATTTACATCAGGCCGTGCGTGCATCCTGTAGTATGCCAGGTTTATTACCACCAGTGGGCTACAATGGGTATTGGCTGGTAGATGGTGCCGTGGTCAATCCGGTGCCAGTCTCACTGACGCGTGCCCTGGGCGCAGACATTGTTATTGCCGTTGATTTACAGCATGACGCGCATTTAATGCAACAGGATCTCTTTTCCGTTACGCCTCAGAACAGCGAAGAAGAAGCCGCAGCAGCGGCATTGAGTTGGGGTGGGAAACTGCGACAGCGCCTGGTGAATTTCACCCAGCGCCGTGCATCTCAGTCGCCTGGCGCGATGGAGATTATGTCCACCTCAATCCAGGTGCTGGAGAATCGCCTGAAGATGAACCGTATGGCAGGCGATCCACCCGACGTTTTAATACAGCCGGTCTGTCCGCAAATTTCGACGCTGGACTTTCATCGTGCTGAAGAGGCTATCGAGGCAGGCAGGGCGGCCGTAGAGAAGAAAATGGATGAACTATTACCACTGGTCCGTGGCAGATAATGAAGTTGTTCATTCAAAGCGGTGACTTCGGGCAATTCTGAAAGGCGCAACTGCGTTTTATGAACCACTATTGAAATATCTGGTACGCAGGGGGAAAGAATGGAAAAACCACTACTCGGCAAAAAGATACTCATTGTCGAAGATGAGGCTGTTTTCCGTTCGTTGCTGGACCAATTTTTGTTATCGATGGGTGCTGTGACGTTACAAGCGGAAGACGGTCTGGAAGCAATTACACAACTACAACAGCATACTGTCGACCTGATTATCTGCGATCTGGAAATGCCTCGCATGAGCGGCATCCAGTTTGTTGAGCATATTCGCACCCGTGGCAATGTGGTGCCGATTTTAATCATTTCGGCCACTGAAAACATGTCTGATATCGCTCACGTACTGCGTCTTGGGGTGCAGGATGTGCTGCTGAAACCGCTGAAAAACTTTGAACGCTTCCGTGAAGCGGTCTATGAGTGTCTCTATCCCTCTATGTTCACCTCGAAAGTGGAAGAGGATGAGCAACTGTTCCAGGACTGGGATGCGCTGGTTCGCGATCCCAAAGCGGCTGCCAAGCTGCTTAAGCAACTCCAGCCTCCGGTACAACAGACGATTGCCAACTGTCGGGTTAACTACCGCCAGCTGACAATGGCTGAGCAGCCCGGACTGGTGCTTGATATCGCGGCGCTCTCCGATAAAGATCTGGCATTTTACTGTCTGGACGTCACGCGCGCCGGTGACAATGGCGTGCTGGCGGCGTTGCTGTTGCGGGCTCTGTTCAATGGTCTGTTACAGGAGCAGCTGACCGGACAAAAACAGCGCCTGCCAGAGCTTAATGGATTGCTCAGACAGGTTAATCTGTTACTCCGTCAGGCAAATCTCAGCGGTCAGTTCCCGTTGCTGGTTGGTTACTATCACCGCGGTTTAAAAAACTTGATCCTGGTTTCCGCCGGATTAAACGCCACACTTCATGTTCATACCCATCAGATTCAGCTCAGCAATGGCGTCCCTCTTGGCACTATGGGTAGCACCCATCTGAACCAAATCAGTCAGCGTGCTGATAACTGGCAATGCCATGTGTGGGGCGCGGGCGGGCGCATCCGGCTGATGCTGTCGACCGAAGAATAAGGGCTAAAAAACGAAAGATTCTGGTGCTGAGGACAGGGCCAGAGTTTAGCTTTACAGTTGGGTAATAGTCTTAATTTCGACGGTTTCATGCCTTCCAGGATAAATCCGTTCGATACTAGCTGATATACTCATTTCCGAATTTAAACCGACATATCAAGTATTAACTTGAACGGCCTATGAGAGAGGTATCTTAATGTCTGCCAATAATACCAAAGTAAAAAAAGCGGTAATCCCGGTAGCGGGTTTGGGCACGCGTATGCTCCCGGCTACCAAAGCGATTCCAAAAGAGATGTTACCGCTGGTTGATAAGCCGTTAATCCAGTATGTCGTTAACGAGTGTATCGCTGCTGGCATCAATGAAATTGTGCTGGTAACGCATTCATCAAAAAATGCCATCGAAAACCACTTTGATACCAGCTTCGAACTGGAATCCATGCTGGAAAAACGTGTTAAGCGTCAGCTGCTGGACGAAATCCAGTCAATCTGCCCGCCACACGTTACCATCATGCAGGTTCGTCAGGGCATTGCCAAAGGTCTGGGTCACGCAGTGATGTGTGCACACCCACTGATCGGTGATGAGCCATTTGCCGTTATCCTGCCAGACGTCATCATCGACGAATACGAATCCAACCCAACCAAAGATAACCTGGCAGAAATGCTGAGCCGTTATGAAGAGTCTGGCCGCAGCCAGATCATGGTTGAGCCGGTTGCCGATGTGACCGCTTATGGTGTTGTTGATTGCCAGGGCGCAGAACTGAACCCAGGCGACAGCGCGCCGATGGTCGGTGTGGTTGAGAAGCCTAAAGCGTCAGAATCACCTTCTAACCTGGCTGTAGTCGGTCGTTATGTTCTCTCTTCAGAGATCTGGCCACTGCTGGCGAAAACCCCTCCAGGTGCAGGCGGTGAAGTTCAGCTCACTGACTCCATTGCCATGCTGATGGAAAAAGAGACTGTCGAAGCTTACCACCTGAAAGGCGTGAGCCATGATTGCGGTAATAAGCTGGGCTACATGCAGGCTTTCGTTGAGTACGGTGTTCGTCATCCGGTATTGGGCAAAGATTTTTCTGAATGGCTCGATGGCGCAGTTGGCAACAAAAAGTAATTCATAAACACAGGATAACTCGATGAAAGTCACTGTATTTGGTATCGGCTATGTCGGTCTGGTTCAGGCTGCGGTGTTAGCCGAAGTCGGACATGACGTTCTCTGCATTGATGTCGACGAAAACAAAGTCGAAAATCTGAAAAAAGGCATCATTCCTATTTTCGAACCAGGTTTAACGCCGCTGGTAATGTCCAATTACGAAGCGGGTCGTCTGAAGTTCAGCACTGATGCTGAGCTGGGCGTAAACCATGGTGTTATGCAGTTTATTGCAGTCGGTACTCCACCGGATGAAGACGGCTCTGCCGATCTGAAATATGTGACCGCCGTAGCGCGCACCATTGCGCAGCATATGAACGATCACAAAGTGGTTATCGACAAATCAACCGTTCCGGTTGGCACAGCAGACAAAGTTCGTGCGGTAATGACGGAAGCGCTGAAAGCGCGTGATGCCAACATCACATTTGATGTGGTTTCAAACCCTGAATTCCTGAAAGAGGGTGCTGCAGTTAATGACTGCATGCGTCCGGAGCGTATCGTTGTCGGTACTGACAACGACGACGTGGTAGAGCTGTTACGTGAGCTTTATGAGCCGTTTAACCGTAACCACGATCGCATGATCATGATGGATATCCGCAGCGCAGAGCTGACTAAGTATGCCGCTAACTGCATGCTGGCAACCAAAATCAGCTTTATGAACGAGATGTCTAACCTGGCTGAACGTTTAGGTGCGGATATTGAAAAAGTACGCCAGGGCATCGGTTCAGATCCCCGCATTGGCTACCACTTTATCTACCCTGGCTGTGGCTACGGCGGCTCCTGCTTCCCGAAAGATGTGCAGGCGTTGATCCGTACCGCGGAGTCTATTGGCTATCAGCCACGTCTGTTACAGGCCGTGGAAGATGTGAATGACAACCAGAAAAATAAACTGCCTACCTTCATTAAGCGTCATTTTGGCGACGATCTGAAAGGTAAAACGTTTGCACTCTGGGGTCTGTCATTCAAGCCTAATACGGACGACATGCGTGAAGCCTCAAGCCGTGTGCTGATGGAAACGCTGTGGGAAGCGGGCGCTTCTGTTCAGGCGTTTGACCCTGAAGCAATGGACGAAGCGCAGCGTATCTATGGTCACCGCAGCGATCTGAAGCTGATGGGGACCAAAGAAGCAGCCCTGCAGGGTGCAGACGGTCTGGTCATCTGTACGGAGTGGCAAAACTTCCGTGCGCCTGACTTCGACATTATCAAAAATGCGCTGAAAGAAGCCGTGATTTTTGATGGTCGTAACCTGTATGATCCAGAGCGTATCAGCAAACGCGGTTTCGTTTATTATGCAATCGGCCGCGGAGCGTCTATTCAAACTGCATAATTAACGAGGGATTTATGAACTTTCTGGTCACCGGCGCCGCAGGCTTTATTGGTTTTCATGTTAGTCAGCGTCTGCTGGCCGCCGGTCACCAGGTTGTCGGTATCGACAACCTGAATGATTATTATGACGTAAATCTCAAGCATGCCCGTCTCAATTTAATTAAAGCCAACCCAGGTTTTACCTTTATTGAGATGGACCTGGCGGACCGTGATGCAATGGCATCACTGTTCGGCCAGAACAGGTTCCAGCGCGTTATTCACCTTGGCGCTCAGGCTGGTGTCAGGTATTCCATCGAAAACCCTCATGCTTACGCAGACGCTAATCTGATCGGTCACCTCAATATCCTTGAAGGCTGCCGTCATCATAAAATTGAACATCTGCTCTATGCTTCATCCAGTTCAGTTTATGGTCTGAACCGCAAGATGCCGTTCTCAACGGAAGACAGCGTTGATCATCCGGTATCATTATATGCGGCGACCAAAAAAGCCAATGAGCTCATGTCGCATACTTACTCGCATCTTTATCAGTTGCCGACAACCGGATTGCGCTTCTTTACCGTCTATGGGCCGTGGGGCCGCCCGGATATGGCATTATTCAAATTCACGCGCGCAATGATTGCCGGTGAAGCGATAGATGTTTATAACCAGGGCCAGATGAAACGCGACTTTACCTATATTGACGATATTGCTGAAGCGATTGTTCGTCTGCAGGATGTTATACCTCAGAAGGATGATCACTGGACCGTTGAAACCGGTTCACCCGCAACCAGTTCAGCCCCATATCGTGTTTATAACATTGGTAATAGTCAGCCTGTTACGTTGATGAGCTATATCGAAGCGATTGAGAAAGCACTGGGTATTACTGCGAATAAAAATCTGATGCCGATGCAACCCGGTGATGTACTGGAAACCAGTGCGGATACAAGCGCGTTGTTTGAGGCCATTGGTTTTAAACCGCAGACCGGTGTTGAAGAGGGCGTTAAAAAATTCGTTGACTGGTATCGGGATTTTTACAGCGTCTGATTTAAAGAAAAAAGGAAGCGTCTGCTTCCTTTTTTTTGCGCATCAGGCTGATACTAATGTCGCGGCACTGTTTACTGTTTCAGTAAAAAATCGTCCAGCGTTTTACCCTGTTCTTCCAGTGCTATTTTGATCACCGCAGGTGTACGTCCCTGACCGGTCCATGTTCTGGACTCACCTTTTTCATCGGTATAAGCATATTTAGCCGGGCGCACTGAGCGTTTAGCTTTTGCCGCAGTTCGGGGAGTCGCGGCCTGGGCGTTAATCAGTTCATTCGGGTCGATTCCATCGGCCAGCAACATTTCACGATACTGATTAAGTTTACGCGTGCGTTCTTCATTTTCTGCCTGAAAATGCGACTCTTCTTCGCGGCGTTCTTTTACCACCACGTCCAGTTTTTCCAGCATCTCTTCCAGTGTTTCTACGGAATACTCTCTGGCCTGGGCGCGCAGCGTACGGATATTATTAAGAACTTTTAGTGCTTCGCTCATTGTCCTGGTCTCTGAATAAGGGGAAAGTTGTGTTGCCCGCTAATAGTAGTGGTGACGTTAAATAACTTCAATCATAAAAAAAATGATCACGGCTAATAACGCTGGAAATTAAAATAACCTGAGGGGGAATAATTCATAATTATGCCGAATGAAAAATATTTTCGCTTAGTGTGATATGAAATAAATTTAATGTATTTAAGGCAGTAACAAAAATGTCATTGCTTGCATTGCAGTTAAAATAAGCAAAACTTATTCTCTTTCCTGACGCACCTGACGGTCGTCATAAACTGCCTGTTTAACGGTAAGCGGGCGGGCATTACGCTCTATTCCTCCATCGGCGTCAACGTATTCCCTGCGCTTTGTGTTAATATGCGCGCCATTCTGTTCAGTCCCGATGAAGATACGTTCCTATGGCCCAACTCTATTTCTATTACTCTGCCATGAATGCAGGGAAATCAACTGCACTGCTGCAATCTTCCTATAACTATCAGGAGCGCGGCATGCGTTCACTGGTCTACACCGCTGAGATCGATAATCGCTTTGGTGCCGGGCAGGTGAGTTCCCGCATCGGACTTTCGTCTCCCGCTGTGCTCTACAATGCAGAGACTGCACTTTACAGTGAAATTGCTGCTGAACATGCTGTGCAGCCTATTCACTGCGTGTTAGTTGATGAGAGTCAGTTCCTGACCCGGGAACAGGTCAAAGCGCTCTCTGATGTCGTGGACGATCTGGACATCCCTGTGCTCTGTTATGGCTTGCGAACTGATTTCCGGGGTGAACTGTTTGTGGGCAGTCAGTATCTGCTGGCATGGGCTGATAAGCTGGTTGAGCTTAAAACTATCTGTCACTGCGGCCGCAAGGCCAGCATGGTGCTGCGACTGGATAGTGAAGGTAAACCGTTCAGTGAAGGTGAGCAGGTCGTGATTGGCGGTAACGAAAGTTATATCTCCGTCTGTCGTAAGCACTATAAACAGGCGATAGAGCAGGGCTCGTTACAGGCGATTCATGGTGCACAGACTCCGCTGCCGTAACCCTCTTTTCAGGTAATAAAAAACCCGCCGTGGCGGGTTTTCTTATCACAGTGTCAGCGGGTCATTATCAGACCTTTTTCGCCTTCTTATCAGCCTTGATTCCTTTAACCGGCTGCTGAGCAACCGCCTGAGCGACGCTTGAGAACGGTTCAACAAATTCACGACCGTAGAAAGTGTCGAGCATAATCTGTTTCAGCTCAGCAATCAGCGGATAACGTGGGTTAGCACCGGTACACTGGTCATCAAAGGCATCATCGGCCAGTTTGTCGACTTTTGCCAGGAAGTCCGCTTCCTGCACACCCGCTTCACGGATGGAGGTCGGGATACCCAGTTCAGTTTTAATCTCATCCAGCCATGCCAGTAACTTCTCGATTTTTTGCGCAGTGCGGTCGCCCGGCGCGCTCAAACCTAAATGGTCCGCAATTTCAGCGTAGCGACGACGGGCCTGCGGACGATCATACTGGCTGAAAGCGGTCTGTTTAGTCGGGTTGTCATTGGCGTTGTAGCGAATAACGTTCGAGATTAACAGCGCATTAGCCAGGCCGTGAGGGATATGGAATTCTGAACCCAGTTTGTGCGCCATTGAGTGACAGACCCCAAGGAAGGCGTTGGCGAACGCAATGCCGGCGATAGTAGCAGCGTTGTGGACACGTTCACGCGCAACCGGATTTTTCGCGCCTTCAGCATAACTGGCTGGCAGATTCTCTTTTAACAGTTTCAGTGCCTGCAGTGCCTGCCCATCAGAGTACTCATTTGCCAGCACAGAAACGTAGGCTTCCAGCGCGTGGGTCACTGCATCCAGACCACCAAAGGCGCAGAGTGAACGCGGCATATCCATCACCAGGTTAGCATCGACAATCGCCATATCCGGGGTCAATGCATAGTCAGCGAGTGGATATTTCTGACCTGTCGCGTCATCGGTCACCACGGCGAACGGTGTGACTTCTGAACCGGTCCCGGAGGTCGTGGTGATGGCCACCATCCGTGCTTTTACGCCCATTTTCGGGAATTTGTAGATACGTTTACGGATATCCATGAAACGTAACGCCAGCTCTTCGAAGTGAGTTTCCGGATGTTCGTACATCACCCACATGATTTTCGCGGCATCCATCGGGGAACCACCACCCAGTGCGATGATGACATCAGGCTTGAAGCTGTTCATCTGCTCGGCACCTTTACGCACGATGCTCAGCGTCGGGTCAGCTTCAACTTCGAAGAAGACTTCGGTTTCGATGCCGTGTGATTTCAGCACGCGGGTGACCTGGTCGGCATAGCCGTTGTTGAACAGGAAACGGTCAGTGACAATAAAGGCACGTTTCGCGCCATCCGTTGCCACTTCTTCCAGCGCAATAGGCAGTGAACCCCGACGGAAGTAGATGGATTTAGGAAGTTTATGCCACAACATATTCTCAGCTCGCTTGGCGACAGTTTTGGTATTAATCAGGTGTTTTGGACCGACGTTTTCTGAAATAGAGTTACCGCCCCATGAACCACAACCCAGCGTCAGAGAGGGGGCCAGTTTAAAGTTGTAGAGGTCACCGATACCGCCCTGTGAAGCCGGCGTGTTGATCAGAATACGCGCAGTTTTCATTTTGTCGCCGAAGTAGTGCACGCGCTCAGTCTGGTTGTCCTGGTCGGTATAAAGGCAGGAGGTGTGACCGATACCGCCCATCGCGACCAGTTTCTCCGCTTTATTAACCGCATCCTGGAAATCTTTCGCCCGATACATCGCCAGCGTTGGGGAGAGTTTTTCATGGGCAAAAGGTTCAGATTCATCCACGAGTTTCACTTCACCAATCAAAATTTTCGTGTCTGCTGGTACGGTTAGCCCGGCCATCTCCGCAATTTTAAATGCCGGTTGACCCACGATGGCCGCATTGAGGCCGCCGTTTTTAAGGATGATATTCTGAACTGCACTCAGCTCGGCGCCCTGCAGCATGTAACCACCATGGCTGGCAAAACGTTCACGCACTGCGTCATAGACCGAATCAACCACGATTACCGATTGTTCTGAGGCGCAGATCACGCCGTTATCAAACGTTTTCGACATCAGAATTGACGCAACGGCACGTTTCACATCGGCGGTTTCATCAATCACCACCGGCGTATTACCGGCACCCACACCAATTGCCGGTTTGCCGGAGCTGTAAGCCGCTTTCACCATTCCCGGTCCACCAGTGGCGAGAATCAGGTTGATATCGGGGTGATGCATCAGCTGGTTTGACAGCTCAACAGATGGGGCGTCGATCCAGCCGATAATGTCTTTAGGCGCACCGGCGGCAATCGCGGCCTGCAGGACGATATCTGCCGCTTTATTCGTCGCGTCTTTGGCACGTGGATGTGGCGAGAAAATGATACCGTTACGGGTTTTGAGGCTGATTAAGGCTTTGAAAATGGCGGTTGAAGTTGGATTAGTAGTCGGGACGATACCGCAAATCAGGCCAATCGGCTCGGCGATGGTGATGGTGCCGAAAGTATCGTCGGTGGCTAACACACCGCAGGTCTTTTCATCTTTATAGGCGTTGTAGATATATTCTGAAGCAAAATGGTTTTTAATGACTTTGTCTTCGACGATGCCCATACCGGATTCGGCAACAGCCATCTTAGCAAGGGGGATGCGGGCATCTGCGGCAGCGAGGGCGGCGGCACGAAATATGGCGTCGACCTGTTCCTGAGAAAAATTGGCATATTCACGCTGGGCTTTTTTTACACGTTCAACCAGTGCATTGAGTTCAGCGACATTGGTTACGGCCATGGTGTTCTCCTGAAGGAAGTTAAACTTTTTTAGTAAACAATCCTGCGCCCTGAGTATAGCTATGCTCAAAAAATGCGCTATATCAGGATGTAATGACAGGATTTTCAACTGCTTACTGAATAAGTCTTGCGTCGTCTGTGAAGACGTTTTCATTGATGCCGCTAATACTTCCGTTGTGAAAATATTACCTGGTTTGGGGTAGGTCAATTTTGATGCAGATCAATTTAACCGCAGGCTGACACCTTTCAGCACGGGGCTGATCCTTTATCAGCTCAAATGGACTTTCACATGCTGGCAGTCAGCCTGGTAGCGTCTAAATCCAGTCACTTTTTAATCTCTGGTGTAAAGCGCTAAAGGAGCGTTCATTCATCGATATAAATAGCTGGCTCAGCATCTGGTGTACGGGTCTGTTTTCACATACATTAGGCGCGTTTCCCCCCTGTGGTACGGAGTTAAAGTCGTGAACCCTGCGCTGTTAGATTTATCAGGCTATATAAAATTTTTTGTCGGGCTCTTTGCGCTGGTCAATCCAGTGGGCATTATTCCGGTGTTCATCAGCATGACCCGATATCAGGGCGTGGCTGAGCGTAATAAAACTAACCTTACCGCTAATCTTGCGGTGGCCATCATTCTCTGGACGTCACTTTTTCTGGGCGATGCGATTCTGCATGTGTTCGGTATTTCGATTGACTCTTTCCGCATTGCGGGTGGGATTCTGGTCGTCACCATTGCGATGTCGATGATCAGCGGCAAGCTGGGTGAGGATAAGCAGAACAAGCAGGAAAAGTCAGAAACGGCGATCCGTGAAAGCGTGGGCGTTGTGCCTCTGGCGCTGCCACTGATGGCGGGGCCAGGTGCTATCAGCTCGACAATCGTCTGGAGTACCCGTTATCACAGCTGGCTGAACCTGATGGGTTTTACCCTGGCAATCGCTATCTTTGCCTTCTGTTGCTGGTTACTGTTCAGGGCTGCACCATTAATGGTGCGTATTCTCGGCCAGACCGGCATCAACGTCATTACCCGTATCATGGGTTTGTTACTGATGGCACTGGGCATTGAATTTGTTGTAACCGGTATGAAGTCTATTTTTCCCGGTCTGCTGAATTAAACCCTCACTTATTTCAGGCAATGAAATGAAGTAATGATCCGTAATGGTGCAAAATGGCCTTTCATTGCACTATTACGATGCAATTATTCGCGATACTTAAAATAGAGGCACGATTATAAATTTCATTACTGCGTGTTTGCTCACAGACTTTTTCGTGGGAAATAATGTCACTATTTTCACACGATATTCTCCTCTGCACTTTTAACTCTGCCTCATAATCCGCCACAATATTACGGTAAGCCTGAATTTCATCATGCTGAAGCCGGATTTATCAGTATGAATGCCAAAACAGGCACAATTTGTCACCTGATCCTGCTTCGCAAAGAGCTTTCCGGCTAAAACGCCTATTTTTCATATTGATATGAAATTTTCAGAACGAAAATTAACACTTCCGCTTCGTGACATCTCATGATAAAAGAGAATTAGTTAACATTTTCGTTATTTTGCTTTGGCGCCCCTTAACGCCTTCTGATAATTTTTGGCTTAACGTGAATTTTTTCTCTGAAAGCCCAAAGTGAGAACGCTTTTTGCTTAAGCCTATCGGGATACTTAAATAAGGTTGGCGTTTCGGATGATTGGGATAAAGAACTTGCAGCAAAAGCGGTCCTCACTCGCAGGTGTTCTGTTACTGGCGTTTTCACCGGCCTATGCCGCCACCGTTCCGCCGGGAACGGCACTGGCTGCGCAACAGCAGATGGTGATTAATAACGGAAGCGAAGTCTCTTCACTGGATCCGCATAAAACTGAAGGCGTGCCGGAGTCCAATATTATTCAAAATCTGCTGGACGGACTGGTCAATACTGACAACAGCGGTCAGGTCGTGCCAGGCGTCGCCAAAAGCTGGGAGAATCCGCAACCTACCGTCTGGATTTTTAATCTGCGGGGTGATGCAAAGTGGAGCAATGGTGAGCCGGTGACCGCGAATGATTTCGTCTACAGCTGGCGTCGCCTGGTGGACCCGAAAACGGCGTCGCCTTATTCAAGCTATCCGCAGGCAGCCCATTTTGCCAATATCGATGCCATCCTTGCCGGTAAAGCGTCACCTGATCAACTGGGTGTGAAAGCGCTGGATGCCCATCGTCTGCAGATTACCCTGAGTGAACCAGTGCCTTACCTGGTCGCGATGCTGGCGCTTACCGCGATGAAGCCGGTTTATGAACCGGCCATTAAGCAGTGGGGTGAAGCCTGGACGCGTCCGGGTCATTACATTGGTAACGGCGCTTATACGCTGGACGAGTGGGTCGTCAATGAAAAAATCGTCCTGAAACGCAATCCACAATACTGGGACAATGCCCATACGGTCATTGAGCAGGGGACATTTCTGCCTATCGCCTCTGAAAACAGTGATATCAATCGCTACCGCAGCGGCGGCACGGATATGACCAACAGTGCGGTGCCGCCGGAGATGTTTGGCAAACTACGCAAAGAGCTGGGCGACGAAGTGAAAGTCAGTCCATTGCTCTGTACGTTCTACTACGAAATTAACAATAAAAAGGCGCCGTTCACCGATGCACGGGTTCGTGCCGCGCTGAAAATGACCCTCGATCGCGAAGTGATTGCCAATAAGATCATGGCCCAGGGACAAATTCCCGCCTATAGCCTGACACCGCCTTTCACCGCCGGTATCAAACTCACGCCGCCTGCCTGGTTCACCTGGACGCAGGCGCAGCGTAATGACGCCGCGAAGAAGCTGCTGGCCGAGGCAGGCTTCGATGCTGCCCATCCGCTGACCTTTACGCTGCTCTATAACACCTCAGATCAGAACAAACGGCAGGCGATTGCAGCTGCCTCGATGTGGCAGAAAAACCTTGGCGCGAAAGTGACACTGCAGAATCAGGAATGGAAAACCATGCTGGAGACCCGCCATCAGGCGCAGTATGACGTGGTCCGTGCTACCTGGTGTGCCGATTACAACGAACCCTCAACCTTCCTGAATATGCTAATCAGCAACGCCTCGATCAACACCGCGTTTTACAGCAGCGCGACCTTCGATCGTCTGATGAAGGAAACGCTGACGGCGGGCAGTGAGGCGCAGCGTGCCGACCTGTATCAGCAGGCTGAAACACAACTCGACAAAGACTCACAATTGTGCCAGTTTACTACCGCGTAAGTGTGCGCCTGGTAAAGCCCTGGGTTGGCGGCTTTACGGGCAAAGACCCGCAGGACATGACAGACCTGAAGTACTATTTCATCAAACAACACTGATCTGATCGCCCGTACGGCGAGACAGTCGGGAACGCATCAACGTACAGACCATTTTGGGGTCAATCTCCCTGGTAACAGGCCAGGGAGCCCGGAGACGGGGGACGCCGGGGCAGCGCATCGCCACGGTGACGATAATAAAACTGGAGTGTAATAATGAACAACATCACGAAAAAAAGCCTGATAGCAGCGGGTGTTTTCGCCGCAGTGAGTGCTTTGGCAGGGAATGCGGCTTTCGCAGCAAATGTGCCCGCAGGCGTTGAGCTGGCCGCTAAACAGGAGCTGATTCGCGGCAATGGCGATGAAGTGCAGTCGCTCGATCCGCACAAAATCGAAGGCGTGCCGGAAGACAACGTGGCGCGCGATCTTTACGAAGGTCTGCTGGTCAATGACAGCAACGGTAAACCGATTCCGGCTGTAGCGGAAAGTTACGAAAATAAAGACTCCAAAGTGTGGACGTTCCACCTGCGTAAAAATGCTAAATGGTCCAACGGCGAGCCGGTGACCGCGCAGGACTTCGTTTACAGCTGGGAGCGTCTGGTCGATCCTAAAACCGCTTCACCGTACGCCAGTTATCCGCAATATGGTCATATCCTGAACGTCGATGACATCATTGCCGGTAAAAAACCGATTACCGATCTGGGCGTGAAAGCCCTGGACGATCACACGCTGGAAGTCACGCTGAGTGAGCCGGTTCCCTATTTTGATAAACTGCTGATCAACTCCGTAATGTCACCGGTTTATAAACCGGCGATTGAGAAGTTTGGCGATCAGTGGACTCAGCCACAGAACTGGGTCGGCAACGGTGCCTTTAAACTCGACGCGCACGTGATCAACGAGCGTATCACCCTGGTGCGTAACCCGAATTACTGGGACAACGAACACACCGTGCTGAACAAAGTCACCTTCCTGCCAATCAGTTCCGAAGTCAGCGACGTTAACCGTTACTTCTCCGAGAACGGCAGCGACATGACTTACAACAATCTGCCGATTGAGCTGTTTAAGAAACTGCAGCGTGACAACGGCAAAGAGCTGCACGTCGATCCTTATCTCTGCACCTATTACTACGAAATCAACAACCAGAAAGCGCCATTCACCGATCCACGCGTTCGCGCCGCCCTGAAGCTGGGTCTGGATCGTGACATCATGGTTAACAAAGTGCTGGCGCAGGGCCAGAAGCCGGCCTACAGCTACACGCCGCCATCAACCGACGGCATGGATATCCTGCCGCCAGACTGGTTCAAATGGTCACAGGACAAACGTAATGCCGAAGCGAAAAAGCTGCTGGCTGAAGCCGGCTATACCGCCGACAAACCGCTGACCTTTAACCTGCTGTATAACACCTCCGATCTGCATAAGAAGCTGGCGATTGCCGCCTCGTCGATCTGGAAGAAAAACATCGGTGTGAACATCAAGCTGGAAAACCAGGAGTGGAAAACCTTCCTGGATACCCGTCATCAGGGTAACTTCGATGTATCGCGTGCGGCCTGGTGTGCGGACTATAACGAGCCCACTTCATTCCTGAACACCATGCTGTCTAACAGCAGCAGTAACACCTCGCACTATAAGAGCGAGGCGTTTGACAAAGTGATCCGTGACGCGATTAAGGCACCGGATGCGAAAGCCCGCGCAGTGGATTATCAGAAAGCGGAGCAGATCCTGGATAAAGACAGCACCATCGTACCGGTTTACTACTACGTAAATACGCGTCTGGTGAAGCCTTATGTCGGCGGTTATACCGGTAAAGATCCACTGGATAAAACCCTGGATAAAGACTTCTACATTATCAAACACTAATAGCATTCAGGCTATCAGCAGTGGCGGCGCGTCTGGCGCCGCCTTTTTTACTTATTTATATGTTGTGATGCAACAGCCTGGTAGGTACGGCAATGTTAAAATTCATCCTGCGTCGCTTGCTTGAAGCGCTTCCGACGCTGTTCGTCCTGATCACCATCTCCTTCTTTATGATGCGCCTGGCACCCGGCAGCCCGTTTACCGGCGAGCGCACCCTGGCCCCGGAAGTGATGGCCAACATTGAGGCGAAATATCACCTCAACGATCCCATCGGTAAGCAGTATGTTGATTACCTGCTGCAGCTGGCGCACGGCGATTTCGGCCCTTCGTTTAAATACAAAGATTATTCGGTCAACTATCTGGTCGCGCACGCGTTCCCGGTCTCAGCCAAACTCGGCCTGGCCGCGTTCCTGCTGGCGGTGATACTGGGCGTCACGGCGGGTGTGATCGCCGCGCTTAAACAGAACAGTATATGGGACTTCGTGGTGATGGGGGTGGCAATGACCGGCGTGGTGATACCGAGTTTCGTGGTCGCGCCGCTGCTGGTTCTGCTCTTTGCCATCACCCTGAAATGGCTGCCCGGCGGTGGCTGGAACGGTGGTCAGTGGAACTACATGCTGTTGCCGATGGTGGCGCTGTCGCTGGCGTATATCGCCAGTATTGCGCGTATCACTCGTGGTTCAATGATTGAAGTGATGCACTCCAATTTTATCCGCACCGCGCGCGCCAAAGGCTTGCCGCTGCGCCGCATTGTGCTGCGTCATGCGCTCAAGCCCGCATTGCTGCCCGTGATTTCCTACATGGGACCGGCGTTTGTCGGCATCATCACCGGTTCGATGGTGATTGAGTCGATCTACGGTCTGCCGGGTATCGGTCAGCTGTTTGTGAACGGCGCGCTGAACCGTGACTACTCTCTGGTGATGAGCCTGACCATCCTGGTCGGTTTGCTGACCATTCTGTTTAACGCGATTGTTGACGTGCTCTATGCCGTTATCGATCCCAAAATTCGTTACTGATTGCGGAGTTCGCCATGATGTTAAGTAAGAAAAACTGCGAAGCTCTTGATGCGTTCAGTGAAAAGCTGGAAGTAGAAGGGCGCAGTCTCTGGCAGGACGCGCGTCGTCGTTTTATCCATAACCGGGCAGCCTTAATCAGTCTGCTGGTGTTGTTAGTAATCACGCTGTTCGTGATTTTTGCGCCGATGCTGGCGCATTTCACCTACGACGATACCGACTGGTCCATGATGTCCTCACCGCCCGATACGACATCTGGTCACTGGTTTGGCACCGATTCATCGGGACGTGACATACTGGTCCGTGTGGCCATCGGTGGTCGTATCTCACTGATGGTGGGCGTAGCGTCTGCGCTGATTGCGGTGATCGTCGGCACGCTGTATGGCTCAATAGCCGGTTACCTGGGCGGCAAAACCGACTCGGTGATGATGCGTATTCTGGAAATTCTCAACTCCTTCCCGTTTATGTTCTTCGTGATCCTGCTGGTGACCTTCTTTGGTCGTAATATCCTGCTGATTTTTGCCGCTATCGGCATGGTTTCATGGCTGGATATGGCGCGTATTGTGCGCGGCCAGACGCTGAGCCTGAAGCGCAAAGAGTTCATCGAAGCAGCGCATGTCGGTGGGGTATCAACCTGGAAAATCGTGGTACGTCACATCGTGCCAAACGTGCTGGGCGTGGTGGTGGTTTACGCTTCGCTGCTGGTACCGAGCATGATCCTGTTTGAATCCTTCCTGAGCTTCCTGGGTCTGGGGACACAGGAGCCGCTGAGTAGCTGGGGCGCGCTGCTGAGCGACGGGGCTAACTCAATGGAAGTGTCGCCGTGGCTGTTGCTCTATCCGGCGGGCTTCCTGGTGGTCACGCTGTTCTGTTTCAACTTTATTGGCGATGGCCTGCGTGATGCCCTCGACCCGAAAGATCGTTAAGGAGTTTCCCGATGACTATTCATGAATTCCAGCCAGCGATGGCGGCCCGCGCGGGAAGCGAACAGCTACTTACGGTCAAAGATTTACGCGTGACCTTTGGCACGCACGATGGGGATGTTACCGCCGTCAACGACCTGAACTTCTCGCTGCGCGCCGGTGAAACGCTGGGCATTGTTGGCGAGTCTGGTTCTGGCAAGTCACAAACCGCCTTTGCCCTGATGGGGCTGCTGGCAAAAAATGGCCGCATTGGCGGCTCAGCAATGTTCAACGGTAAAGAGATCCTGAATCTGCCTGAGAACCAGCTCAATAAACTCCGCGCCGAACAGATTGCGATGATCTTCCAGGATCCGATGACCTCACTGAACCCCTATATGCGGGTAGGCGAGCAGCTGATGGAAGTGCTTAAGCTGCACAAAGGGATGAACAGCGCCCAGGCATTCGAAGAGTCCGTAAGGATGCTGGATGCGGTGAAAATGCCGGAAGCACGCAAACGCATGAAAATGTACCCGCATGAATTCTCCGGCGGAATGCGTCAGCGTGTGATGATCGCCATGGCGCTGCTGTGCCGCCCAAAATTGCTGATTGCCGATGAGCCAACTACCGCGCTGGATGTGACGGTGCAGGCGCAGATTATGACGCTGCTCAACGACCTGAAACGCGAGTTCAACACCGCCATTATCATGATCACCCATGATCTCGGCGTGGTGGCAGGCATCTGCGACAAAGTGCTGGTGATGTATGCCGGACGCACTATGGAGTATGGCAGCGCCCGTGATGTCTTCTACCAGCCAGCCCATCCTTACTCAATTGGCCTGCTTAATGCGGTGCCACGTCTGGATGCGATTGAAGGCGAAACCCTGGCCACCATTCCGGGCAATCCACCGAACCTGCTGCGTCTGCCGCAGGGCTGCCCGTTCCAGCCGCGTTGTCCGCACGCGATGGATATCTGCACCCAGGCACCGCCGCTGGAACCGTTTGGCAATGGCCGTCTGCGTGCCTGCTTTAAGCCGGTGGAGGAGTTAGTATGAGCACCGTAGCTGAAAAAAGAGTGTTACTGGAAATCGCCGATCTCAAGGTGCATTTCGACATTAAAGATGGCAAACAGTGGTTCTGGCAGCCATCAAAAACCCTGAAAGCGGTGGATGGTGTCAGCCTGCGTCTGTATGAAGGTGAAACCCTGGGCGTGGTGGGCGAGTCGGGTTGCGGTAAATCGACGCTGGCGCGCGCCATTATCGGCCTGGTTAAGGCCACCGAAGGTCGTGTCGCCTGGTTAGGCCGCGATCTGCTGGGTCAGAGCGAAGAGGAGTGGCGCAAAGCCCGCAGCGATATCCAGATGATATTCCAGGATCCCCTGGCGTCCCTGAACCCGCGCATGACCATCGGCGATATCATCGCAGAGCCGCTTCGTACTTATCATCCAAAAATGGCGCGTCAGGAAGTCAAAGACCGTGTCAAAAATATGATGATGAAAGTCGGGCTTCTGCCAAACCTGATTAACCGCTACCCGCATGAGTTCTCGGGTGGGCAGTGTCAGCGTATCGGTATCGCACGTGCGCTGATTCTGGAGCCGAAGCTGATTATCTGTGACGAGCCGGTGTCTGCACTGGATGTCTCGATTCAGGCGCAGGTGGTGAACCTGCTGCAGCAGTTGCAGCGGGAAATGGGCTTGTCGCTGATTTTCATTGCGCACGATCTGGCGGTGGTGAAACACATCTCTGACCGGGTGCTGGTGATGTATCTGGGGCATGCGGTGGAGCTGGGGACTTACAAAGAGGTCTACACCAATCCGCAGCATCCATACACCCGTGCGCTGATGTCTGCTGTACCGATTCCCGATCCGGATAAAGAGAAGAACAAGGAGATTCAGCTGCTGGAAGGGGAGCTGCCGTCGCCGATTAATCCGCCATCCGGCTGCGTATTCCGCACCCGTTGTCCGATTGCCGGTCCGGAATGTGCGAAAACCCGTCCGCTTCTGGAAGGCAGTTTCCACCATGCGGTATCCTGTCTGAAAGTCGACCCGCTATAATGCAAAACGCCGGGCACTTGCCCGGCGTTTTCTTATCTGCTTTGACGCCTATTCACGCCACAGGATATGACAGAGCTTGTGATCTTTTTCGCGACACAACAACACGCGAGCAAAGACGTCGGTAATCGGTTCACCGTCCGCTTCACCCAACCCAATCACCACCTCGGCGAAAAAGTCAGGGTTCAGATCGAAATCGACATGATCTTTCCAGTCTT
This sequence comes from Pantoea hericii, assembly GCF_014155795.1. Lineage (NCBI taxonomy): Bacteria > Pseudomonadati > Pseudomonadota > Gammaproteobacteria > Enterobacterales > Erwiniaceae > Pantoea > Pantoea hericii. Next base: position 530,835 of record NZ_SCKV01000002.1, on the reverse strand, counting down.
CAGACGGATCAAACAGCTCTGCGCCACCGCGCTCTTCGAACTGCAGATTGAAGAGAATGACGTCTGCCGGATCAAGATTGTCGACAGCCAGTTCAAGAAAGATATCGTAGGCTTGTTCCAGCGTTTCATCTTCGGTAAGGCGATTATTTAAATCCATAGTCTGTCCTGTCGGCCTGCGGCCATTTACACAATCTGGCTCGTTTTACAGTAAAGGGCTGAAGAAGTAAAACAGTCGTTCGACGATGCGCTGCCACCACGCACGTTTTGCCCAGCGCTTGCCATCCAGCAGGCGGGAACGGGCGATATAATCATCCTGCACACAGGCGAGATCGCTGCCAAAACCGGCATCATCGACCACCAGCGTCACTTCAAAATTGAGCCATAAACTGCGCATATCCAGGTTCACGGTGCCCACCAGGCTCAGCTGTCCATCGACCAGCACGCTTTTAGTGTGCAGCAGACCATCTTCAAACTGATAGATTTTCACGCCCGCTTCCAGCATCTCGCTGAAGAAGGAGCGGCTGGCCCAGCCGACCAGCAGCGAGTCGTTATGACGCGGCACAATCACGCTGACATTAACGCCACGCTGTGCGGCCGTACAGATAGCATGCAGCAGGTCGTCGCTCGGCACTAAGTAAGGAGTCGTCATGATCAGCTGCTCACGCGCTGAATAGACCGCGGTCAGCAGCGCCTGATGAATCATATCTTCCGGGAAGCCAGGACCGGAGGCGATGACCTGCACCGTGTGGCCGCTCTCCTGTTCAAACGGCATGATGTTGCGATCGGGCGGCGGCGGCAGAATGCGCTTACCGGTCTCAATCTCCCAGTCGCAGCTGAAAACAATGCCCATCGCGGTCGCTACCGGACCTTCCATACGCGCCATCAGGTCAATCCACTGGCCTACGCCCGCGCTTTGTTTAAAGAAGCGCGGATCGACCAGGTTCATGCTGCCGGTATAGGCGATGTAATTATCAATCAGAACGATTTTTCGATGCTGGCGGAGATCCATTCGTCGCAGGAAGACGCGCAGCAGGCTAACCTGCAACGCCTCTACGACATCGATCCCGGCATTGCGCATCATGCCCACCCAGGGACTGCGGAAAAAGTCGACGCTGCCCGCTGAGTCGAGCAGCAGTCGGCAGTGAACGCCACGGCGCGAGGCCGCCATCAGCGATTCTGCGACTTCATCTGCCAGCCCACCGGGATGCCAGATATAAAAAACCATCTCTATGCTGTGGCGTGCCAGTTGAATATCACGAATCAGCGCCTGCATAACATCGTCAGAGCTGGTAAGCAGCTGAAGCTGGTTTCCCTTGACCCCGGCAATGCCCTGGCGATGGTAACAAAGCTCGAAGAGCGAGCGAGCAACGTCACTGTGTTCAGTGGCAAAAATTTCACGGCACTGTTTCAGGTCACTGAGCCAGCGGGCGGTAGACGGCCACATGGTGCGCGCACGCTCCGCACGACGTTTACCCAGATGCAGTTCGCCAAACGAAAGATAAGCGATTATGCCTACCAGTGGCAGAATATAGATAACCAGAAGCCATGCCATGGCGGATGTTACCGCACGTCTTTTCATTAATACGCGCAGCGTCACCCCGGCTATGAGCAGCCAGTAACCAAATACCAGTAACCAGCTGATCAGGGTGTAAAAAGTGGTCATAAAGTGGACGTCCCGTTCGCGCTTTCGTCCGGCAAGTTTACGTGCAGAAGCCGGTTAACGAAACCCTTAATCCAGGACATCATCGATGAAGGATCCGATTTGGCATTGCCGCAAAGATCTCTATAATGCCCCGGCATAGATGACGTCAGTGAGGAAGTGATGAAACGAAGCAGAAATGAAGTGGCGCGCTGGAGAATGTTACGCCAGGTGCATCGCCGTCGTTCACGCTGGCTGGAAGGGCAGTCGCGACGCTATAAACGCATCCACTGCATCCGCCATCAACTGGCCCAGCAGCAGCGTCGCTCGATTCTGTTTATTACGCAGATAATATAATCAGGCTTCCAGAAACCCTAATTCATCCATTACTCGTCGCGCCATGGAATGTTCCTGTCGTGACGCTCCCCGATCGGTGACTTCACGCATCAGACAATCCACTACGCTGCCCAGCGATGTGGGTCTGCGATAACCCACACGGTCATACCATTCAAAAGACCATTTATCAGACTTACGCTGATAATAAACGGTCAGCCACGCTGAGCAGTTGGCCGGATAACCACTCAGGACTTCAATTTTTGGATCGGCAATAGCCTGAATCCGTGATAACAGCGGATCAAACAGCGTAATAGTCTGGCGAGTGTAGGTTTTATTCATAATGAGCCCGCGACGATACTGCGCATCCCTTCGAGGTCAGAGGTGTAATCAATCAGTAATAAATGTAGACAGCCCTTCTGAATAATTCCTCTTTAAAGCTAAAAAAATGATGTTCAGATCATAATTAGCCGAACAACAGCGCGTAGCGGTCAGGATACCAGAACAGGAGGTGATGAATGACAGGAAACCTGTACAACTTTACATTTAGTCAAGCTACTGAAATTTATGATTTTATTTTTTTAAATGTACAAATCAGCGATTTTTTAACCTAAATACCTGTACAGCTAAGGCCTGGTTGTATAGCTTTACCGCATAGGTTAGTAACTTTTAATGAATCCTATGAGGGCCAACCATGCAGACTAACGTTCGTATTCCCGCTTCAGTATCTGATATCTCAGCTTATTTGCACAGTGCTGCGCAGCCTTCCCAGCAGGCCATTCTTGGATCTGTTGTTACAGAAATTATCAGTTCTGGCCGTAGCCTGAATCGTAAAGCTATCTGCTCAAAACTTATCAGCCGTTTACAACATGTCGACAACCCGGAAGAAGAGCAGCACTACCATGCATTAATTGGCCTGATCCTGGACCGGAGTTAATCGCGCGCCGATATTGTGTCAGCAAGAGATGTGTAAAGCAGAGTGCAGGCGAATCTCACTACGCGATCGAATTCAGTCAGTCAGGGGCAACGCCTTTATTAATTGTGGTCCTGCATAAACGCCACGGTATTAAATTGGGTTGCCTTATGATTATCTCGCAACACAGTTAAGGTTAAAGCGTTAATCAATTATTCTGTGAACCAGATGCATTGCTAAGTGAACATTATCCCGGAAGACGCTGCGCCGTCATCATCAGCGTAACGTTGACCAGTTGCAGGGCGGCCGCCAGCACAATCAGCATGACAATCCACTGTTTTTTATTACGCCACCCCTGGGTGCGCCAGAGATAAACTGCACCGCCAATCAGCAGCGTGATAATTGCCAGCAGTCCCATAATGATTATCTGCATCTTTCCTCCTTCAATGATAAAAACAAAAATGGCTTCTGTGCCAGGCACAGAAGCCATTTTGACTGCATGTTCTCTATCAGAAGACGCGTTTGAATGGTTTAACCGAGACCTGTTTGTAGACGCCTGCGGCAAAATAAGGGTCATCCTGCGCCCAGGATTGTGCGGCTTCTAATGATGGAAACTCAGCAATCACCGTTGAGCCGGTAAAGCCCGCCACGCCCGGATCGTTACTGTCAACTGCAGGCATCGGCCCTGCAATGATCAGGCGTCCCTCTTCCTGCAGCAGTTTAAGCCGCGCCAGATGGGCGGGGCGAACGGCGTTACGTTTTTCCAGTGACTCTGCAGTATCTTCTGCATAAATTACGTAAAGCACTAAGGAACTCCTGATTATCCGAATTTTGCAACACGTTAAGGGATTGACGATTAGAGTGCAAACGAAACCTGTAGAGGGTGAATCGCTCAGCATAAAGGGCTAAAAAGCGCTTTTCTTCAGAGAGGATGGCGGGAGTTATTGAAACTGATTGCTATTTGCATTTAAAATCGCTGCTTCATTCAATCGCCGCGACTGTTATGACCACGCTGACTATGCCATTACCTAAACGCACGCCTGTCTCCATGTTGTTGTCTGTAGCTTTGCATGGCGCTGTGATTGCCGGAATTCTGTATATGTCATTCCAGCAGGTGAGTGAGGTGCCTAAGGCGTCGCAGCCTATCAGCGTGACGATGGTCGCGCCGGAGGTCCAGCCCGAGCCTGCACCGGCCATCGTGCAGCCGCCTGCGCCGCAGCCAGAACCCCAGCCAGAACCCGAACCGCAGCCTGTACCGGAGCCGCCGAAAGCAGAGCCGGTGCCGATCCCTAAACCTGAACCAAAGCCCAAACCTAAACCCAAACCGGAGCACAAGCGGGAGCAGCCCAAACGCGAGGTGAAGCCGCGTCGGGAGACCAAACCGCAGGCTGACCCCTTTAAGCAGGATGTTCCGGCGACCCAGAACAAACCTGCTGCAGCGCCAAAAGCAACGCCGTCACCCACGGCATCGGCCTCAACCGGTCCCAAAGCCCTGGCCGTTACCAAGCCAGGTTATCCGCCGCGTGCTCTGGCACTGCGGATAGAAGGGCGCGTTCGGGTAAAATTCGATGTGGACAGCGACGGACGGGTGGATAATATCCAGATCCTCTCTGCACAGCCGAGCAATATGTTTGAGCGGACCGTCAAACAGGCGATGAAAAACTGGCGCTACGAGAAAGAGAAGCCAGGACAGGGGCTGACGATGAATATCGTTTTCAAAATCAATGGCGGTGCCAGTATTGAGTAAGGCGCCGGGTCAGGCTCAGATTGCCTGACCCGTCAGTTATCCTGCAGGCTGCTGATTGGCGCGGCCGGCTGGCAGAGGACGTGAATTCCCCTCATTGTCGACTGCCACATAGATAAATACCGCTTCCGTTGCACAGTAGGTTTGACCAATCGGCTCAGATGACACTTTTTTGATCCACACTTCCACGTTAATCGTCATGGAACTGTTACCGGTACGGAGACAGCTCGCATGGCAACTCACCACATCGCCCACCGCGACAGGCTTCATGAATGACATACCGTCAACGCGCACGGTAACCACACGTCCTTCAGCGATCTCTTTTGCCAGGATAGCGCCGCCCATATCCATCTGTGACATCAGCCAGCCACCAAAAATATCGCCGTTGGCGTTGGTGTCTGCCGGCATGGCGAGCGTTCGCAGCACCATTTCGCCTTGCGGTAATTTATGTTTTTCGCCCATTGCTTCCACTTTTTATGCAGGTAAATGCTAAAAAAATGCCCGGCGAGCCGGGCAGATGATTATTTTTGTTCCTGCTGCGGCATCTGTCGCCAGATGTAAAGCCCGCTAAGCAGGGTAAACAGTAAGGTCAGACTCGAGAGACCGAACACTTTAAAGTTAACCCAAAACGCCTGAGATAACCAAAAGGCAACATAGATGTTGACCAGGCCGCAGATCAGGAAGAACAGTGCCCAGGCGACATTGAGCCTGCGCCAGACCGCATCAGGCAGTTGCAGCTCTTTACCCAGCATGCGCTGAATCAGCGTCTGCTCCATAAACCACTGACTGTAGAGCAGGGCGGCGGCAAACAGGCTGTAGATCACCGTGACTTTCCACTTAATGAACTCATCGTTGTGGAACACCAGCGTCAGGGTGCCAAAAACGGCCACCAGAACAAAGGTGAAAATCGTCATCTTTTCCAGCTTGCGATAAAGCACCCAGCTGACCACCAGGGCCAGACCGGTTGCTACAATCAGGGCGCCCGAGGCGACAAAAATGTCATAAAGCTTATAAAAGATGAAAAAGACCACCAGGGGGAGAAAGTCGAGTAGCTGCTTCATAGTTTTTCCATTCAGAGTTGGCTTCAAATGCGCCCGAAGGCACACCGTCAATCAACGTAACAGCATATAGAGCCGATAGAGGTAGATAATCAACATTGCTGAAACCACATTGCCTGCGGCAGTGAAAATTACCGAGGAAACATTCAGCGGGAGTACCGTCAGCGAAGAGAAAAACAGCATCACTATTACTTTGGCCAGCAGCCAGAGCAGTATTGCGGGGGCAATCAGCTTCACATTCTTCCAGGCCATCCGCATACTGGCGCGCATCGCGGCAAAGACACCCATCTTCTCACTGGCGACCATCACGGGCGCCAGCGACAGCAGAATCGTCAGCAGAATGCCTGGCACCACCAGCACCATAAAGCCCAGTTGCGCCACCAGCGTCATCAGGAAGGTCAGGAGCAGCAGCTTTGGCAACAGCGGCGCTGACGCACCAATCGCCCGCAGCGCACTGACACGCTGGCCTGAGGAGACCATCGGGATCAGATAGAGCATGCCGCCAAGCAGCAGCGTATTCCCCATCAGCGCCGCAAAGGTGCTGGCCGCCGAGGCACGCAGCAGCACCTGCTGCTGTTCCGGTGACATATTCTGCACCATCTCAAACAACGAACTGGCACTGTCATCGCCCTGTTGCAGGATGGCCATCTGATCGGCACCTGGTGTCAGCACATGCACCAGCATGACAGTGACAAAAGCGGCCAGCAGCGACATCAACAACACTGTAGAGAGTTGATGCCGCGCAAAATTTCCTGTGTCACGGTATAACGAGCTTGCCGTGATAGACATGTACACTCCTTGAAGGAACCGGGTTAATTAACCCGGCGATTGTACATGTTCTGGCAGCTCCGGGGCACCCGGCAGGGCATAACTTTCTGTCATAACAGGTAAAGATGGCGAAAAAAGGGCAGGAAGACCATAACGGGCGCGGGCACGATCGCAGGCTTCATTATGAATACCTCCTTCACCGGACAAAGTGAACTCCCGACAGGGCGCAGGACGCTGTTCATAGATGCCGCAAGAGACACAGCCGCCAATTTCGCCCTGTAAAGCAACGCAGCGGGGTGCTGCACGGTTAGTGCCACGCATATTACGCATGAACAGGTTAAGCGGTTCGGTTAATTCGGTCGGCACCAGGCCGCCCGCATCATCGGCTTCAGCCCAGTAAAATGAGACACGGAAATGGGCGCAGCAGGCGCCACAGCTGACACAAGGGTTGGAAAGCTCACTCATTTGATCATCCGCCCCTCCCAGGGCATCGAACCAAAATCAACAATGAAGATAAGCAACATAGAGCGGGCAAAATTATTCAGCAAGGGGAATTTGGCTGTGGCCGCCGCAGTTGAAATTGATCTAAATCAATCCATTGTTTTTTAAACACTTTATCTGAATGTTACAGAGTGCAATTTTCTCTGAATCACGTTAAATAATTGCCAGCAAAAAAAGCGATGACAGTCGCTACATTCACATTAAGCAAAGGAGTGATGATGAAACTGGCAAAATGCGCGATGCTGCTGGCGCTGGCTCTTCCCCAGCTGGCAATGGCACACGAAGCGGGCGACTTCTTTATGCGGGCCGGCAGTGCCACCGTCCGTCCTACCGAAGGTTCCGATAATGTGTTGGGGATGGGGTCTTTCAGCGCTTCCAACGACACGCAACTGGGTCTGACCTTTACCTATATGGCAACGGATAACATTGGCGTCGAGCTACTGGCGGCCACGCCATTCCGCCATAAAGTGGGTCTTGGTCCGACCGGCACGCTGGCTACCGTGCGCCAGTTACCACCCACGCTGATGGCGCAGTACTACTTTTTTGACAGCAAAAGTAAAGTGCGTCCTTATATCGGCGTAGGTATCAACTACACCACCTTCTACGATGCCGATTTCAATCAGACGGGCCGCGATGCGGGACTGACCGATCTCAGCGTAAAAGATTCCTGGGGTATGGCAGGTCAGGTTGGTCTGGATTATCAGATTAACCGTGACTGGATGCTGAACGCGTCGTTGTGGTACATGGATATTGACACGGAAGTGAAGTTTAAAGCCGGTGGCGAACAGCAGAACATCAATATGCGCATCGATCCCTGGGTCTTCTTCTTCGGAGCGGGTTACCGTTTCTGATGAGAAAAAGGCCGCTGAATCAGCGGCCTTTTTGTGTCGGTTAAGACGTTATTTGATCTGCATGTTGTTGACGACTGACTTCACGCCCGGCACGCTGCGCGTGACCTGTACGGCACGATTAGCCATCTGTGGTGATGAAACAAAGCCGCTCAGCTGAACTTTACCTTTAAAGGTTTCTACGTTGATTTCAGTTGATTTCAGCGAATCATCTTTCAGCAGCTCACCTTTAACTTTCGTGGTCACCACGGTGTCATCAATATAGCCACCGGTTCCCTCTTTGGTTGCGGTTGGCGCACAGGCGCTCAGTGTCAGCGCAACCACGCCCGCCAGTACAGCACCTGTCAGCAGTTTAACGAATTTCATTGCCTTCTCTCCCTGTCACAAAATGGATGCGACGTTACCGTAACGGCGCATTGTCATTGTGGTGCAGATTTTGCAAAAAGGGCAAATAGCGAGATGAAAAAAAGGAAACAAATCATGCCTTATCGTGGGATAAGGCATGCTGGCAGGATTAACGGCTGGCGGCTTTGAGGCGGCTGACGAAATTTTTCAGTTCGCTCAGCATCACTTCAGGTTCTGCATGATGCTTTTCAATGATTTTGACAATCGCAGAACCGGAGATCGCACCTGCGGCGCCGGAAGCAATCGCTTCTTTCACCTGTTCAGGCTCTGAAATCCCAAAGCCCTGCAGCGGTGGCGCCGCGTGGTATTCGCGCAGCTTGTCGATCAGATGCTTCAGCGGCAGGCTGGCGCGATTTTCCGCCCCCGTGACACCGGCGCGTGATAACAGGTAGGTATAACCCCGACCGTGCGACGCAATCTCGCGCAGCAGGTCATCGCTGGCGTTAGGCGGACAAATAAAGATAGGGGCAACGCCGTGACGCAGAGCCGCCTGGCGGAAAGGCGCTGACTCTTCAACCGGGACATCCGCCACCAGAACCGAATCGACACCCGCTTCAGCACAACGGGCATAAAACGCATCCACGCCGTTAGTGAAGACCAGATTGGCGTACATGAGTAATCCAATCGGCAAATCCGGGTATTTCCGGCGGATAGTCGCCAGCATTTCAAAACACTGGCTGGTGTTGGTGCCCGCCGCAAAGGCGCGCAATGTTGCGTTCTGAATGGTCGGCCCATCCGCCAGCGGATCGGAGAAGGGAATGCCCAGCTCCAGCGCATCCGCGCCACCTTCAACGAGGGCGTCAATCACGCGCAGTGAAAGCTCAGGAGAAGGGTCGCCCAGCGTCACAAAAGGAACGAAAGCCCCTTCGTTGTTCGCTGACAGACGGGTAAAAAGTTGATTGTAACGTTCCATCAGATTTCTCCCTGCGCTGTCAAAATATCATGAACGGTGAAAATATCTTTGTCGCCACGGCCAGAGAGGTTAACGACAATCAACTGCTCTTTTTCCGGTTCGGCGTGAATCATCTTCATAGCGTGCGCCAGGGCGTGAGAGGATTCCAGCGCCGGAATGATACCTTCCGCACGACACAGCTGTTTAAACGCGTCCATTGCTTCGTTATCGGTAATGGAGACATATTCTGCACGACCGATGCTGTTCAGGTGCGCATGCTGCGGACCAACTGACGGGAAGTCGAGACCGGCAGAAATCGAGTAAGACTCTTCAATCTGGCCATCATGCGTTTGCATCATCGGCGATTTCATTCCGAAGTAGATACCGACGCGGCCGTGCTTAAGCGGTGCGCCATGCTCGCCGGTCTCAATGCCGTGGCCGGCAGGCTCAACGCCAATCAGCTTCACGCCGGGTTCGTCGATAAAGTCGGCAAACATCCCGATAGCGTTGGAGCCGCCACCCACACAGGCGAGGATGGCGTCTGGCAGACGGCCCTCTCTTTCCAGAATCTGCTTTTTAGTCTCTTCGCCGATCATGCGCTGGAACTCACGCACAATGGTCGGGAAGGGATGCGGACCCGCCGCGGTGCCGAGCATGTAGTGAGAGGTCTCGTAGCTGCCAGACCAGTCGCGCAGCGCTTCGTTACAGGCATCTTTGAGCGTGGCGGAGCCGCTGTGAACCGGGATCACTTCTGCGCCCATCAGACGCATACGGAATACGTTAGGTGACTGACGCTCGACATCTTTCGCACCCATATAGATGCGGCATTTCATGCCCAGCAGCGCACAGGCTAGCGCGGAAGCCACACCGTGCTGACCGGCACCGGTTTCGGCAATGATTTCGTTTTTGCCCATGCGTTTGGCTAACAGCGCCTGACCCAGCACCTGGTTGGTTTTGTGCGCGCCACCATGCAGCAGATCTTCACGCTTCAGGTAGAGGCGGGTTTTCGTGCCTTTTGTCAGGTTTTTGCACAGCGTCAGGGCAGTAGGACGACCCGCATAGTTCTTCAGCAGGTCGGTAAATTCGGCCTGAAACTCAGGATCTTTCTGGGCGTCGACAAACGCCTGTTCCAGCTGCTGAAGAGCGGGCATCAGGATCTGCGGAACATACATTCCGCCAAACTCGCCAAAATAGGGATTCAGTAACGTCATTTTTATCTTCCTTTCTCGGGCCCGCTGTGGAGCAGGCCGGGCAAATCAGTAGGCACGCAGTGTCTGAAACACAGCGGCAATTTTACGGGCATCTTTGATGCCAGGCGCACTTTCCACGCCAGAGTTGAAGTCCAGTCCGGCACAGCCCAGCTGCGCGGCTTCAACACAGTTATCTGCGCTCAGGCCACCGGCCAGCAGCACATCGTTCAGCGTCTGACCCTGCAACAGCGACCAGTCGAAACGCTGTCCGGTGCCGCCATCGCCATTATCAAAGACATAGCGGTCAACATGGGGCCAGTCGCGCGCCGGTAACGTGCCTTCAATGCGCAGCGCCTTCCAGATCTGAATCTCTGCGGGCAGCACCGCACGCAGTTCGGCCACAAATTCCGGTGTCTCATTGCCATGTAACTGCACTGCGGACAGTGAAAGTTCGGTGGCATGCGTGACAATGTCACTAACTGAGTTGTTGCGGAATACGCCGACATAGCGCAGCGGCGCGGCAGCAATCACGGTAAGTGCAGTGGCGGTGTCGATCTGGCGCGGTGAACCTTCAGCGAAAATCAGACCACCGTAGATCGCGCCAGCTTCATACGCAGCACGTGCATCTTCGTCACGGGTTAAGCCGCACACTTTATTGCTGCCCAGCGTGACGCGACGCACCGCGCCCGTCAGGTCAGCTTCTTCCATCAGGGCTGAGCCAATCAGGAAGCCATTCGCAAAGTGGCTCAGCTCGCGAATATCAGCGTAGCTGTTAATACCCGATTCGCTGATGACCGTCACGCCGTGCGACAGGCGTGGCGCCAGTTGGCGGGTACGGTTGAGATCAATAGAGAGGTCACGCAGGTCGCGGTTGTTAATTCCCACGACTTTAGCCTGCAGCGCGATAGCCCGCTCAAGCTCCTCTTCATTACTCACTTCCGTCAGAATGCCCATCTTCAGGCTGTGCGCCACGGCGGCCAGTTGACGATACTGCTCATCGTCAAGTACCGACAGCATCAGCAGGATCGCATCCGCCTGGTAGTAGCGGGCAAGATAGATCTGATAAGGGTCGATGATAAAATCTTTGCACAGCACAGGCTGGGTGATTGCAGCGCTGACAATCGGCAGAAAGGCGAAGTCGCCCTGAAAATATTTCTCATCAGTCAGCACGGACACCGCGGAAGCGTAATGGCGGTAAACCCCGGCAATGGCGGCTGGATCGAAATCCTCGCGAATCACGCCTTTTGAGGGTGACGCTTTTTTACACTCCAGGATAAACGCGGTTCTTGCGCCCTGCAGCGCGTCGTAGAAATGACGGCTGGCAGGTTCAATGCTGTTCTGAAAGGTGGAAAGAGGCTGCTGCTGCTGGCGGGCTTCAACCCAAATCGCTTTGTCCTGAACAATTTTTTCTAACACGGTGCCTTTCATGATTATCCTCTTGCTGCCAGTGCGACTACACGCTCATAAGCCTGTCCGCTGCGGATGGCGTTAAGCGCCTGCTGTGCGTTTTCACGCAGATCTTCCTGACCAAATACTTTAAGCAACATCGCCACGTTGACGGCGACCGCCTCCTCATGGGCCTGCTGGCCATTACCCTGGAGTAAAGCCGTCAGAATGTCACGATTTTCTTCCGGCGTGCCGCCCGCCAGCGCTTCTTTGGGATGGAAGCCAAAACCAAAGTCTTCTGGCGAAAGCTGATAGCGGGTGATTTCCCCTTCACGGAGTTCAGCCACGTGTGTCACATCGTGCAGCGCCACTTCATCCATGCCGCCACCGTGAACCACTGCGGCGCGCTGATAACCCAGCACTTTCAGCGTCTGGGCAATCGGCATCACCAGGTCCGGGCTATAAACACCGATTACTGCCAGTGGAGGGCGCGCCGGGTTGATCAGCGGACCTAACACATTAAATAGCGTACGGGTCTTCAGCTGCTGACGGACCGGCATCGCGTGGCGAAAGCCGGTGTGGTACTGGGGCGCAAACAGGAAGCAGACGTTCAGATCGTCCAGCGCCTGGCGCGCACGGTCAGCGGGCATATCAAGATTAATACCAAAAGCGGCCAGCAGATCCGATGAACCCGATTTACTGGAGACGCTGCGGTTGCCGTGCTTAGCGACTTTCAGACCGCAGGTCGCGGCCACAAAGGCGCTGGCCGTCGAGATATTAATGCTGTTACTGCCATCTCCACCGGTGCCCACGATATCGGCAAACGCGTAATCCGGGCGGGGAAACGGTTTGGCATCTTCCAGCAGCGCCGTGGCGGCTCCGGCAATCTCTTCCGGCGTTTCACCGCGTACTTTCATGGCAACCAGCGCGGCAGCAAGCTGCGTGGGCTCCAGCTGTCCGGTAATAATGGCGCTGAACAGCGCATGACTTTCAGCCTGATTCAGCGTCTGCGCCTGGTAAAGTTTTTCCAGTGTCTGTTGCATCGTTATTCTCCCTGTTACTTCGCCAGCGCCCAGGCCAGCGTCTGTTCAAGCAGACGCGCGCCCTGAGAAGTCAAAATCGATTCTGGATGGAACTGGAAACCGCAGACGCGATCGGCTTCATGGCGAACAGCCATGACCATCCCGTTGTAACTGGCGTTGACCGTCAGCTCATCTGGCGTGTTGCTGCCCACCAGCGAGTGATAGCGCGCCACCGGCAGTGGATTACTCAGGCCGTTAAACATGGCTTCGCCGTCATGAACGATGGAAGAGGCTTTGCCGTGCAGGATCTCGCCTGCCTGACCCACATGGCCGCCATAGGCTTCGACAATTGCCTGATGCCCCAGACAGATACCGATAATTGGCAGACGACCGCGCAGCACCCGCAGCAGCGCCGGCATACAGCCAGCATCTTTTGGTGCACCGGGGCCGGGGGAGAGCATCAGCACCGGATTTTCCATCCGCTGCAGCTGTTCAATTAACAGTTCAGCGGGAAGATTGTTGCGATAAATCACCACGTTGTGACCAAAGGTCCGCAGCTGATCAACCAGGTTATAGGTAAATGAGTCGATGTTATCGAGCAGCAGAATATCGGCCATCAGAAGATCTCCTTGCAGTGATGGGCAGTTGCAATAGCGCGCAGTACGGCGCGGGCTTTATTGCGGCTTTCATCCGCTTCAGCCTGCGGATTAGAGTCCAGCACCACACCGGCGCCCGCCTGCACGGTGGCAACGCCGTCTTCGACATAGGCCGAACGAATAACGATACAGGTATCGAGATCGCCCTGGGCAGTGAAGTAACCCACCGCGCCGCCATAGCTGCCGCGACGCGTGCGTTCAGCACCGGCAATCAGCTGCATGGCACGAACCTTAGGTGCACCACTTAGCGTGCCCATGTTCATACAGGCGCGATAGGCGTGCAGGACGTCGAGGTCGGCGCGCAGCGTGCCCACGACGCGGGAAACCAGATGCATCACAAAGGAATAGCGGTCGACTTTGGTCAGATCAGCGACATAACGGCTGCCGGGCACGCAGATACGCGCCAGATCGTTACGCGCCAGATCCACCAGCATCAGATGTTCAGCCAGCTCTTTATGGTCGGTGCGCATCTCCAGTTCAATGCGGCTGTCGAGATCGCGGTCCAGTGAACCATCTGCATGGCGGCCACGTGGACGGGTACCGGCAATCGGGTAGATCTCAATCTGACGCGAGGTGGCGTCATACTTCAGCGAGCTTTCAGGCGACGCGCCAAACAGGGAGAAATCCTGATCCTGCATGAAAAACATGTACGGGCTTGGGTTGCTGTTTTTCAGCGTGTCGTAGGCGGCCAGCGGTGACGGGCACGGCAGCGAGAAGCGGCGCGACGGCACGACCTGGAAAATCTCGCCGATGCGAATCGCCTGCTGCATGGTGCGAACCACGTCGCAGTACTCTTCATCACTCTGGCTGGTCGTCAGCGACATCTGTTCTACCGACTGAACCGGCAGGGCCGGAGCAGGCTGCAGCATCTGACCATGAAGCTGCTCAATGCGACGTTGCAGGCGCTGGAATTCGCTGGTGGACGGGCAGAACAGGCTGGCCTGCAGACGCGCGCTGCGGGTCTGGTGATCGATCACCAGTAAGGTCTCTGCCAGGTAAAAACAGTAGTCGGGGCAGCGTTGCTGATTATCCAGCTCCGGCAGGGTTTCAAAACCTGCCACCAGATCATAAGCGAACAAGCCTCCCAGCAGCACGGCTTCACGTTCGTCGGCAGAGGAGTTAACCAGCTGTGGAATCAGACGCAATGCATCAAACACCGACAGGGCCTTAAGGCGGGAATCTTCATCCTGCTGATGATCGGTGCTCTGCGGGAAAGTCAGCTCGCGTCCATCGGGACGGACCTGATTGCTGACGGAGGCGGGCAGCGCCTCATCCAGCAGTGGCAGCACGGCGCGGCCATTTTCTGACAGCGCCTGAACGGTAACCGTATTACCCATGGCGCTGATACGCAGCGCGCTGTCGACAATCAGCAGGCTTTTCAAATTGCGCTTGCTGTCGATGTCAGCAGATTCGAGCAGCAGGGTTGCCGGACGTGCGCCGCACAGCTGATGAAACACTGCGGCCGGATCTTCGCGGTAGGGCGCGTTGCCGGTAATCAACTTCACTGTAGGTTTCGCATTTGGCATGATGATTTCTCTGAATTTCGCTCAAAAAAAAGCCCGCTCGGTGGCGGGCTCAGGTATTAGCACAGCGTTTACGCAAAGTGTGCACGACCCAGTCGCCCGTATTCGGGAACATCGCGCCAACCGTTTAAATGCGTGATTACAACAGCCATGATTCAATACCCGTTACGTGTGAACTTGTGTACTAGTTAACGGGTTCAGCGCGGAAAAGTCAATAGCCTTTTTCACTGAGCATTAAAATCGTTATCATGCTGGCCGGTTTAGTATTAGCAGGAGTTCTTTTGAGCGATATCGCCCGTTTCCCGGTTTACGATTTACACAGTCACACGCGTGCCTCCGATGGCTTTCTGACGCCAGCTGCGCTGGTGCAGCGAGCTGTAGAGATGCGCGTCGGCGTACTGGCGATCACCGATCACGACAGCGTTGCAGGTGTAGAAGAAGCGCAGCAAACGGCACTCGACCAGGATTTACCGATAAAGGTGCTGGCAGGTGCAGAGATCTCCACACTCTGGGAGAACCATGAGATTCACATCGTGGGCCTGAACATTGACATCCACCATCCGGCGATGGTGACCTTTCTGGCCGGACAACATGCGTGCCGTCGGATACGGGCCGAAGAGATCGGTGAACGACTGGCCAGGGCGCGTATTCCGGATGCGCTGGCGGGAGCGATGCGACTGGCAGATGGCGGCATCATTACCCGTGGTCACTTTGCCCGCTTTCTGATTGAGCAGGGCAAAGCTGAGAACATGGTGCAGGTGTTCAAAAATTATCTGGCGCGTGGCAAAACCGGCTACGTGCCGCCACAATGGTGTACAATTAAACAAGCTATTGATGCGATTCATCATTCTGGTGGTTGTGCCGTGCTGGCGCATCCTGGCCGTTACGGTTTATCAGCAAAGTGGCTTAAACGACTGGTCGCCCATTTCCGCGAAGCGGGCGGCGATGCGATGGAAGTCGCACAGTGCCAGCAGCCACCTAATGAGCGCACGACACTGGCGCAATACGCCAGAGATAATGAACTGGCCGCATCACAAGGTTCTGATTTTCATCAACCCTGCCCGTGGATTGAGTTGGGCCGCAAACTCTGGCTGCCCGCGGCGGTTGAGCCGGTCTGGGAACGCTTCCCGGATCTCGCTCCCAGCCTGGCAATCACGGAAAGGTGACACGAGGTTTTTATGAGTCAATTGTTTCACATTCATCCGGATAACCCACAGCCGCGCCTGATTAATCAGGCGGTCGACTACCTGAACAAAGGCAGCGTCATCGTCTATCCGACCGATTCCGGCTATGCGCTGGGCTGTCGGCTGGAAGAGAAGGGCGCGATGGAGCGCATTTGCCGTATCCGTCAGCTCGATGGGCACCACAACTTCACCCTGATGTGCCGGGACCTCTCAGAACTGTCGGTTTATTCGCAGGTGGGCAACTCCGCCTTTCGTCTGCTGAAAAACAACACGCCGGGTAACTACACCTTTATTCTTAAGGCGACCAAAGAAGTGCCGCGTCGCCTGATGAATGAGAAGCGTAAGACCATTGGTCTGCGCGTACCGTCGAATCCAGTCGCACTGGCGCTGCTGGAAGCCCTGAATCAGCCGATGATGTCGACCTCATTAATCCTGCCGGGCAACGATTTCACCGAGTCCGATCCGGAAGAGATTCAGCACAGCATTGGTAAGCTGGTCGATCTGATTATTGACGGCGGCACGCTGGGACAGCAGCCGACCACGGTGGTCGATCTGACCACCGATGCACCGGAAATTGTGCGTGAAGGGGTGGGCGATACCCGCCCGTTCCTGTAATTAAGTCGGGCTTCAGACACCGCGGGTCGGTGTCTGAGTCAGATTCGACTCTAGCCAGCTCTTAAACTGGCCGTAAGGAATATAAAGTGACACATCTTTCAGGATCACTTTGTTATTACGACCATTCTTAATCGAATCAGAATAGCCAACAATAACGCCGCTTAGCGTATCATCACGGTTGTAAACGCCGCCGCCCGACATTCCCTGAACCACGCCTGCGTTAGACGCCATGGCGATACACGGGCTTTTATTCCAGTTATTCCTGATAGCCGTGCGGGCTAAATTAACCCCTGTCGATTCAACGGGCATCGCGGAAATAAAGCTGTAGCCATACATTTTAACGGGATCGCCGATGTCACCGCTGCGGAATTTAGCCAGCGTGTTAGCATCATTCTTGTGATAAATAATCGCAAGGTCGCAATAAGGGTGATATGACTTCACGCGCTGTACGGCAGTTTTAGCAACGTGCGCAGCGGTGAGGCTATATTCAGGCGTCAGAGGTATGCTGGTGCCCAGTGTGCCGAGACCGAGGATCGTCGGAATGCCCGTCACGCTCATATCTACGTGCTGCATCGCCGTGCGACTGTACTCAGTATGGCCCACAGAGCAACCGCTCAGGACCAGTGCAGCAAGCACCGGGCACAGAAACAGGTTTCTCATAATGGTTTTCTTTATTCAGGCATGTCGGAAAATCCCTGGTGAAGATTTGTGACATGCAAGCAAGGTTCATCACTGAACCGTATTAACGCAACAACTCCGGATGCGCCGGTTTATTGGATTAATTAAAAAACGCTATTTTTATTAACGTATGGCATAACCACACGCTGATGTTGCAAAAACGCTTTATCGCGTTTTTATGTTTTTTTATTGTACTGCTGAGATTAAGTGTACCATCTTAATAGTATCGTACAATTTATTAAAGTTAATAAAAAACAAATATCACGGAAAATAAGGTTTTAAATAAATCTCCCTTAGGAATCAACTGCCTTTTTTATATCGACCAATCGCTTGTCATGGATAAAATCAAACAGGCAGTTTTTTACACTAGCACTGGCGCTTTTTGCAGAGCATCAAAAGCACGAGCCCAGCAAAAGAAGCTTAAGGTAGTGTTAAGGTTTTTATCATCAGAACATGGTTTTGCCTGGAAATGAATGCTTAAGAAATATAATTACGCTCAGCTATAAAGTTTTTGATGTCTGCGTTTTATTAAACATATTTTCTTATGATAAAGGGTGATGTTATTTAAATGTAAATTAAAGATTATCAGATATAAAACAATCAGAAACCAAACTATTATTAAGCCATTGCTCTGCTCATAAAGCACGTTACATCAGCGTTAAATGCCTGTATAATGGGGCAAACTTACTAAGTTAACCTGTTGATTTAGAAAGGATTATCACCCAATCATGACGCCTGGGAAGGCGACAAAGAGGAAGCTCAATGAGCGAAAAGTTACAGAAAGTCTTAGCGCGTGCCGGTCATGGCTCGCGTCGTGAAATCGAATCAATGATAGCTGCTGGCCGTGTCAGCGTTGACGGCAAGATCGCCACACTGGGCGACCGCGTCGAAAGCAGCAAATCCCTGAAAATCCGTATTGATGGCCATCTGGTATCGATTGCTGAATCCGCAACCGAAGTATGCCGTGTGCTGGCTTACTACAAACCGGAAGGCGAACTCTGTACCCGCAGCGATCCTGAAGGCCGCCCAACGGTGTTTGACCGCCTGCCTCGTCTGCGTGGTTCACGCTGGATTGCCGTTGGCCGTCTGGATGTGAACACCTGTGGTCTGATGCTCTTCACCACCGACGGTGAACTGGCGAACCGCCTGATGCATCCGAGCCGTGAAGTGGAACGTGAATATGCAGTGCGCGTCTTTGGCCAGGTCGACGATGATAAAATTCGTCAGTTGAGTAAAGGTGTTCAGCTGGAAGATGGCCCGGCTGCGTTTAAAACGCTTAAGTTTGGCGGCGGGGAAGGGATCAACCAGTGGTATAACGTCACCCTCACCGAAGGACGTAATCGTGAAGTACGTCGTTTGTGGGAAGCGGTCGGCGTGCAGGTCAGTCGTCTGATGCGTGTCCGCTACGGCGATATCACCTTACCAAAAGGCCTGCCACGTGGTGGCTGGACTGAACTGGATCTGCCAGCGGTAAACTACCTGCGTAACCTGGTTGAGCTGGATGATGAAACCGTCACTAAGCTGGTGGTCGAAAAAGATCGTCGTCGTACCAAGGCGAACCAGATTCGTCGTGCCGTGAAACGGCACACTAAAGTGAGCAGCACACCTCGTGCGCCACGCCGCAATCCGGGCAGCAAACGTAACTCCGGTTAATAGCGTTGCCTGAATGCTAAAAACGCAGCCCCGTGGCTGCGTTTTCTTTTTCTGTTACCAGTCAATTCCCTGCTGAGCCTGTATACCGGCATCAAATGCGTGTTTCACTGGCCGCATCTCCGTTACCGTATCTGCCATCTCCGTCAGGCTGCGATGACAGCCTCGTCCGGTAATAATCACGCTCTGATGTGCCGGGCGCTGTTGCAGGGTGGTGATCAGATCGTCCAGCGGCAGATAATCCATGCTGACCATATAGGTGATTTCATCGAGCACCACCAGATCGATCTGCTCATCGGCCAGCATCCGCTTTGCATGCTGCCACACAGCCAGACAGGCGGCGGTATCCGTTTCGCGGTTCTGCGTGTCCCACGTAAACCCGGTTGCCATCACCTGAAACTCCACACCGTGCTGTTCCAGCAGGTTTCGCTCGCCATTCGGCCAGTCACCTTTAATAAACTGGATCGCTGCTGCTCGCTTGCCATGTCCGGTGGCGCGAAGTGCTGTGCCAAAGGCTGCCGTGGTTTTGCCTTTGCCATTGCCGGTGAACACCATCAGGATGCCACGAACCTCGGTGGCCGCTGCAATGCGCGCATCGACCTGCTCTTTTAAACGTTGCTGACGTTGTTGATGACGATCGTCAGCCATTATTCCGCGGCTCCCGGTTTTCTGCCCGGCTGTGCATCAAAGCTGATACCGGTTTTGCGTCGGCTGTCATCACCCATCAGATAAAGGTAGAGCGGCATCAGATCGGCAGGGGTTTTCAGCTTATTAGCATCTTCCTGCGGGAAAGCACTGGCGCGCATTTTGGTGCGCGTGCCGCCCGGGTTGATACAGTTTACCCGCAGCGAGTGCGTCTTATATTCATCAGCCAGTACCTGCATCATCCCTTCGGTAGCAAATTTAGAGACGGCATAAGCGCCCCAGCCCGCGCGACCCGTACGGCCAACGCTGGAGGTGGTAAAGACCAGTGAACCGGCATCCGATTTTAACAGCAGCGGTAACAGTGCCTGGGTCAGGAAGAAGGTCGCATCCAGATTGATATTCATCACCTCCTGCCAGATCTGTGGGTCCAGTTCCGCCAGCGGCACAATCTCACCCAGGATACCGGCGTTGTGCAGCACGCCGTCAAGACGCGGAAACTGCTGAGCCAGTTGCTCTCCAATCTGATGGCAACGTTCCGGCGTCGCATCGGCCAGATCGAACACCACAGTGTGAGCAGGGCATTGATTAAGTTGATTGATAGCCTGTGCGACCTGCTGAAGCTTATCAGCGTTACGGCCCATCAGGATCACTTCAGCGCCATAACGGGCGTAAGTCAGCGCCGCCTCCCGGCCAATACCATCGGAAGCACCCGTGACCAGGATAATACGGTGATTGAGCAGGTCGCTTTTCGGTTGATAGTGCACAGCGGGATCCTCCAGCGAAAACAGCATGATTCCGCTTTATGCCTGAATTTACGAATGGGCGCAATCGCCAACCTGCGCATTCTGTGCCGGCTGCTGGCATTTCAGGCGACGGAGCAGGGCAAAACGGCTAAACTGGCGAACTGTTTTTGATTCTCTGTAACTAAGGCGACCTGATGGATTTTATTTCAACGTATGGACTGTTTTTAGCGAAAGCGGTGACACTGGTGGTTGCCGTCGCCGCGATCGTCATGATTATTATGAATGCTGCGCTGCGCAAGCGGGCACAAAATGGTCAGCTTCGCCTGACGCATCTGGGTGATGACTATCAGCAGATGAAAGAGGATTTGCAGCTGGCAAAAATGAAACCCCAGGCGCAAAAAGTCTGGCTGAAAAACCATAAAAAAAGCGAAAAGCTGAAAGCGAAAGCGGAAAAACAGGCGGCGAAGCAGGGGCAGACTGACAGCGTCAAACCCACCCTTTATGTGCTCGATTTTAAAGGCAGCATGGATGCCGGTGAGGTGACCTCACTGCGTGAAGAGATATCAGCAGTACTGGCCGTAAAACAGCCCGGCGATGAAGTGCTGTTGCGTCTTGAAAGTCCGGGCGGCGTGGTACATGGCTATGGCCTGGCGGCCTCGCAGCTGCAGCGTCTGCGCGATCAGGGACTGCGTATTACGGCAGCCGTGGATAAAGTGGCGGCCTCCGGCGGATACATGATGGCCTGCGTAGCTGACCGCATCGTGGCAGCACCGTTCTCAATCATTGGCTCAATTGGTGTGGTTGCGCAAATTCCTAACTTCAACCGCCTGCTGAAACGTAACGATATCGATGTTGAGCTGCATACCGCCGGACAATATAAGCGTACGCTGACGCTCTTCGGTGAAAACACCGAAGAAGGGCGTGAGAAGTTCCAGGAAGATCTTGACGAAACACACCTGTTATTTAAACAGTTCGTTCACCAGATGCGCCCGTCACTCGATATCAATAAGGTTGCAACCGGTGAACACTGGTATGGCCGTCAGGCGCTGAATCTGGGGCTGATTGACGAAATTGGCACCAGCGATGATTTGATCATTCGTCAGATGGATCAGTTCAACGTTCTTGGCGTGCATTATGCCCGTCGCCGTAAAATGATGGACCGCTTTACCCAGAGTGCCGGTTCGGTGGCCGAGCGGCTGTTGCTGAAACTCTGGCAGCGTGGTGAAAAGCCATTGCTCTGATGCGAAACCCGGCCTGTGCCGGGTTTTTTATTTCAGGTGCGGGTGTTTTATTCCAGGTGATAGCGCGGCGACAGCACCACTGCAAGGTGTTTAAAGACGTTAAACACGGCGGTGGTTTTCGCGGTCGGCAGTCCGTCCGCGTCAAGAAAAAACGGTCCGCGAAAGACCAGTACATCGGCCTGCTGAGTCACCTCGTCCGCCTGCATGCCTGCTAAATAATCGTCATGCTCTTTGATCAGCGTATTGGCCTTTTCCAGCAACGCCTGGCGGGAAATAGCCTGTGTCGTTCTCTCCATTTATTCGTTCCTTTTTGACAGCACCCAAATCCTTTCTATATTACTGGCGTGCCAGACGGTATGACAAATCGGTCTGAACGATGAAATCTGGCGTAAGTTCAGGCTGAGTGCTAATTAGGTTGCGTAACAGATTTTATCAGGTAGAGTGTGGGCGATTCCGATTTCAGGGATTTTGCACCGGGATGTGTGAAGAGTTCAGATGGAAAAAGTATGCCTTATCATGCAGTTGCATTACACCGCATCATCTGTTCTGAGATTGACCCCTCCGCCTTGAAATGTTAAACAGGCGCAGCAATATTGAACCCGATGGGTTTTTGGGCATCCAATCCTCTCCCGTTAAGCAGGATGTTTTCATTAGGTAAAGGTAAATATGGGTAAAGCACTCGTTATTGTTGAGTCCCCGGCAAAGGCTAAAACAATCAATAAATATCTGGGCAATGACTACGTGGTTAAATCCAGCGTCGGTCATATCCGGGATCTGCCGACCAGTGGTTCAACCGCAAAGAAGAGTGCTGACGCCTCGACTGAAAAGAAAGCCAAAGACGCTGCGACTGACAAGAAAGTCAAAAAAGTAAAAAAAGATGAGAAAGCCGCACTCGTCAGCCGCATGGGTGTTGACCCCTATCACGGCTGGGAAGCGGATTATCAGATTCTGCCCGGCAAAGAGAAAGTGGTTGCGGAACTGAAGGCATTAGCCGCCAATGCTGACCACATCTATCTCGCAACCGACCTTGACCGCGAAGGGGAAGCTATTGCCTGGCACCTGCGGGAAGTGATCGGGGGTGATGACTCACGCTTTAGCCGCGTGGTATTTAACGAAATTACGAAGAATGCGATTCGTCAGGCGTTTGAAAAGCCGGGCGAACTGAATATTGACAGGGTTAATGCTCAACAGGCGCGTCGTTTCATGGACCGCGTGGTGGGTTATATGGTCTCACCACTGCTGTGGAAAAAGATCGCCCGTGGTCTTTCTGCCGGACGTGTTCAATCCGTTGCCGTGCGTCTGGTCGTGGAGCGTGAGCGAGAAATTAAAGCCTTTGTGCCTGAAGAGTACTGGGAAGTTAATGCCGCGCTAAGCACGCCGAAAGGTGATGAGCTGTCGATGGATGTGACGCACAAAGGCGATAAAGCCTTCCGTCCGGTCAATCGCGATGAAACCTACGCCGCCGTCGCGCTGCTCGAAAAAGCGCGTTATGAGATCGTCGATCGTGAAGATAAGCCGACCAGCAGTAAGCCGGGCGCGCCCTATATCACCTCAACGCTGCAGCAGGCTGCCAGTACCCGTCTTGGCTTTGGTGTTAAGAAAACCATGATGATGGCCCAGCGCCTGTACGAAGCGGGTCACATTACTTACATGCGTACCGATTCAACCAACCTGAGTCAGGATGCGGTCGCCATGGCACGGGGTTATATCGAAAGCAATTTCGGTAAAAAATATCTGCCTGACAATCCTGTGACTTACGCCAGCAAAGAAAACTCCCAGGAAGCGCATGAAGCGATTCGTCCTTCTGATGTGGACGTGGTGGCGGAACAGCTGAAAGATATGGAAGCGGATGCACAGAAACTCTATCAGCTTATCTGGCGTCAGTTTGTTGCCTGTCAGATGACACCGGCAAAATATGATTCCAGCACCATCACCGCCGCCGCGGGTGAGTTCAGACTCAAAGCAAAAGGGCGTATTCTGCGTTTCGACGGCTGGACCAAAGTGATGCCAGCGCTGCGCAAGAATGATGAAGATCGTACGTTGCCTGCGGTCAGTGTGGGGGATGTTCTGGACCTTAAAGCACTGCAGCCGGGTCAACACTTCACCAAGCCACCGGCGCGCTTCAGCGAAGCATCCCTGGTGCGCGAGCTTGAGAAACGCGGAATTGGCCGTCCATCAACCTACGCAGCCATTACCTCGACCATTCAGGATCGTGGCTATGTGAGGGTGGAAAATCGCCGTTTCTATGCGGAAAAAATGGGTGAAATCGTTACCGATCGTCTGGAAGAGAACTTCCGCGAACTGATGAATTACGATTTCACCGCCCGCATGGAGAGCAACCTTGACCAGGTTGCCAATAACGAGGCGCAATGGAAAGCGGTGCTCGACCACTTCTTCAGCGACTTTACTCAGCAGCTTGAACTGGCTGAGAAAGATCCTGAAGAGGGTGGCATGCAGCCAAACCAGATGGTGCTGACCTCAATCGAGTGTCCGACCTGTAGCCGTCAGATGGGAATTCGCACCGCCAGTACCGGCGTCTTCCTGGGCTGTTCTGGCTACGCGCTGCCGCCTAAAGAACGCTGCAAACAGACCATCAACCTGATTCCGGAAAATGAAGTTCTCAATATTCTGGAAGGGGATGATGCTGAAACCAACGCACTGCGTGCCCGTCGCCGCTGCCAGAAGTGTGGCACAGCCATGGACAGCTATCTGATCGATAACGAACGTAAACTGCATGTCTGTGGTAATAACCCGGAGTGTGATGGTTACGAAATCGAGAAGGGTGAGTTCCGCATCAAAGGCTATGACGGCCCGATAGTGGAGTGTGAGAAGTGTGGTTCTGAGATGCACCTGAAGATGGGACGCTTTGGGAAGTACATGGCGTGTACCAATGAAGAGTGCAAAAACACCCGTAAGATTTTGCGTAGTGGTGAGGTTGCTCCACCGAAAGAAGATCCGGTTCCACTGCCAGAGCTGGCGTGTGAGAAGTCCGATGCTTACTTCGTGTTGCGAGACGGCGCAGCGGGCGTTTTCCTTGCAGCCAACACCTTCCCGAAATCACGCGAAACGCGTGCGCCGCTGGTGGAAGAGCTTCAGCGCTTTAAAGATCGTCTGCCTGAAAAGCTGAAATATCTGGCCGACGCGCCAGCAGCCGATCCGGAAGGTAACAAAGCGATGGTGCGCTTTAGCCGTAAAACCAAACAGCAGTATGTTTCCTCTGAAAAAGAGGGCAAAGCAACAGGCTGGTCCGCCTTCTATATAGACGGTAAATGGCAGGTCGCGAAGAAGTAATCCACTCAGGCCAGCGCTCGCTGGCCTTTTTCTGAGCCTTATATCAATCCGTTCTACTCTTTAACGTAAACTGATATAGTTGTTATAGCATTTCCGACCTTTCCTGATGCATAGCATTTTCTACCCTAGCGACTATACGTCAACCGGGGATGCGACTCTGTAACTTACCGGATGGAACAGATATGAAATTACAGCAGTTGCGCTATATCGTCGAAGTGGTAAACCATAATCTCAATGTCTCTTCGACAGCGGAAGGCCTCTACACCTCTCAGCCTGGCATCAGCAAACAGGTTCGCATGCTGGAAGATGAACTGGGCGTGCAAATCTTTGCCCGCAGCGGGAAACATCTCACCCAGGTCACGCCGGCAGGTGAAGAGATCATTCGTATAGCGCGTGAAGTGCTCTCAAAAGTGGATGCGATCAAATCGGTGGCGGGTGAGCATACCTGGCCGGATAAAGGCTCGCTCTATGTGGCGACCACGCACACTCAGGCTCGCTATGCGCTGCCTGGCGTGATCAAAGGCTTTATTGAGCGTTATCCGCGTGTCTCACTCCACATGCATCAGGGTTCCCCGACTCAGATTGCCGAAGCGGTCTCCAAGGGCAATGCGGATTTTGCGATTGCCACCGAGGCACTGCATCTCTATGACGACTTAATCATGCTGCCTTGCTACCACTGGAACCGGGCGATTGTCGTCACCGCTGACCATCCGCTGGCGGGGAAAGGCCAGGTGACCATTGAGGAGCTGGCTGAGTATCCTCTGGTCACTTACACCTTCGGCTTTACCGGGCGTTCTGAACTGGATACGGCCTTTAATCGCGCAGGATTAACGCCACGCATTGTTTTCACCGCCACTGACGCAGACGTCATCAAAACTTATGTTCGCCTGGGCCTGGGCGTAGGGGTTATTGCCAGCATGGCGGTAGACCCGGTGGCCGATCCTGACCTTATTCGTATTGAAGCCGCTGACATCTTTACCAACAGCACCACAAAAATTGGCTTCCGCCGAAGTACCTTCCTGCGTAGTTATATGTATGATTTTATACAACGTTTTGCGCCACATTTGACGCGCGACGTGGTGGACACAGCGGTAGCCTTACGCTCAAACGAGGATATTGAGGCGATGTTTAAAGATATCAAACTGCCGTTTAAATAGAGTTTACGCGCTTCACTTAAACTTAAGGCTGCCAGGTGCAGCCTTTTTTGTTTCCAGGCTTTAGCGCCAAATGAGAATCAAAATTTTTATGATTTTTTTGTAAATGAAACATTGATCACATGTTTTCCCATCGGGCTTTCTTAAATGCGAATTACCACACATTTTTAACTATGTCACTTTGCGACTTGCCAGGATTATTCCCATACTCCAGTTAAGAGTTAATGCAGGAAGCCAGTAAACATAAGGGTCTTTAGCGATCTCTTTAGTTTTAAATGGACCTGTTTTTAAATTAACTCAAATTTATTAGCTCTCTGTTTAATTAAATATTTGTTCCGAAGTTAATGGTTTCTTACGTTACTGGCTCCTATTGATTAATACCGTTAATCGTTTTACTCAATAAAAATAACTGGATTTTTGGCCTTAACGCGTTTAGGATTCCTCCTAAATCTTAATCGATGTTATCAATCATTTTGTTGAGAGTGATTATCAAAAACTATGAATACACGACTGACTGTACAACCGGGTTTCCCGGCAAAAAGCACCAAGGTTGAGCGTACCGGCAACACCCGTCGCAACGCCTGGTTAACCGTATTCGCTGCCTCTGCGCTGTTCTGGGTGGTAGTAGCGTTAATGATTTGGCGTATCTGGGGCTAAAGCCATGTGGGCAAACACACTCAGCCATAAACGTTCCCTGACTTCACGTCAGCACAAGCCGGTTGCCTGCAAAGGAAAAGAACCACTTGCAAAGGACGAGAAAGTGTCTATCCCCGAATCGTGGGATTTGAGTGATAACCAGAGACTTTTTATTGAGTCATTCCTGGACCCTAAGAGTAAATAACGTTTTCAGACCATTTATTAGTCGCAGTTTTTATTACCGGAGTTTCCGGCGGGCTTGTTAATTGCCCTTTACCACATTGCGTACGACCAAAGGGTGTCGCCTTGATGAGGTGACCGCAAAAACTTTTACGCCAGATTCCGGCGAAGGAGTGAACCAAATGAATATGATTAAAATGTCCTGGCTCAGCGCGTATGCCTTCTCCTTTGCGTTCTGGTCTGCGGCGGTGTGGATAACGCTGTAATTTGAATTAAATCACCTTTTTTATGATGCCTCGTGATCTCACGGGGCATTTTCGTTTGTGAGCGATTGTGGCAATTTGTGTTGTAATCAAATCGTTAACGAATTTTGGTCTATCTTTAACATAAACCTTTGTCTCTCTAAGGTTTAAGACCATGAATGAAAAAGGAGGAGCTATGTCGTCTACTCTACGCGAGCAGAGTCAGGAAATACTGCAGGTCGACACCAAAAAATATCACATCTTCAGTCTTCCCCGCGCTGCTCAACATCTCGGCAATATAGACAGTCTGCCCAAATCTCTGAAGGTCCTGCTGGAAAATTTACTGCGCTGGCAGGATGGTGATTCTGTTACGGCAGAAGATATTCAGGCGCTGGTTGACTGGCAAAAAGATGCCCACGCCGATCGTGAAATCGCCTATCGTCCCGCCCGTGTATTAATGCAGGACTTTACCGGCGTACCTGCCGTAGTTGACCTGGCGGCGATGCGCGAAGCGGTAAATCGCCTGGGTGGCGATGTGGCGAAAGTGAATCCGTTATCGCCAGTGGATCTGGTCATTGACCACTCAGTTACCGTTGATCACTTTGGCGATGATGACGCTTTCGAGGAGAACGTTCGGCTGGAGATGGAGCGCAACCATGAGCGTTATGTCTTCCTGCGCTGGGGACAGAAAGCTTTTGATAAGTTCCGGGTTGTACCGCCGGGCACCGGTATCTGCCATCAGGTGAACCTGGAGTATCTGGGTAAGGCGATCTGGCATGAAACGCTCAACGGCGAAGAGTATGCCTGGCCCGATACACTGGTCGGCACTGACTCCCACACCACCATGATCAACGCGCTGGGCGTGCTGGGATGGGGAGTAGGGGGAATCGAGGCAGAAGCTGCCATGCTTGGCCAGCCCGTCTCCATGCTGATTCCGGATGTAGTGGGTTTCAAACTCACCGGCAAACTCAAGCCTGGCATCACCGCGACTGACCTGGTGCTTACCGTTACCCAGATGCTTCGTAAGCATGGCGTCGTGGGCAAATTTGTCGAGTTTTACGGTGATGGTCTGGCCGATCTGCCGCTGGCTGATCGCGCCACTATTGCCAACATGGCCCCGGAATATGGCGCGACCTGCGGTTTCTTCCCGGTCGATGATGTCACGCTCAGTTACATGACGCTCACCGGACGCGATGCCGACCAGGTCGCCCTGGTGGAAGCTTATGCCAAAGCGCAGGGCCTGTGGCGTAACGCCGGCGATGAGCCGCGCTTTACCAGCACCCTGTCACTGGACATGAACGAAGTGGAATCGAGCCTTGCCGGACCAAAACGTCCGCAGGATCGGGTTTCGCTGGGTGATGTGCCTGCCGCGTTTGACGCCAGCAACGAGCTGGAAGTGAATCAGGCACAGAAACCGCATAAAAATGTCGAATACACCGACAGTGACACCGGCCTGACGCATACACTGACCGACGGTGCCGTTGTAATCAGTGCGATTACCTCCTGTACTAACACCTCTAATCCCAGCGTGCTGATGGCGGCTGGCTTACTGGCGAAGAAAGCGGTCGAGCGTGGCCTGAAA
The DNA here is from genome assembly GCF_014155795.1 of Pantoea hericii. NCBI lineage: Bacteria > Pseudomonadati > Pseudomonadota > Gammaproteobacteria > Enterobacterales > Erwiniaceae > Pantoea > Pantoea hericii. The sequence continues at coordinate 502,116 of NZ_SCKV01000002.1, read as the reverse complement.
CGTCAGCCGTGGGTTAAAGCTTCACTGGCACCCGGTTCTAAAGTGGTTTCAGACTATCTCGCCGTCGCGCAACTCACCCCTTATCTTGATGAGCTGGGCTTTAATCTGGTCGGTTATGGCTGCACCACCTGTATCGGTAACTCTGGTCCGCTAAAAGATGAGATTGAGTCTGCCATCAAAGCGGGCGATCTGACGGTCGGTGCAGTGCTGTCCGGCAACCGCAATTTTGAAGGTCGTATTCATCCGCTGATTAAAACCAACTGGCTCGCGTCGCCACCGCTGGTGGTAGCCTATGCGCTGGCGGGTAATATGAAAATCAACCTGCAGACTGAGCCACTGGGCCACGATCGTCAGGGCCAGCCGGTCTATCTGAAAGATATCTGGCCAACGCCGAAAGAGATCGCCACAGCCGTGCAGCAGGTTACCAGCGACATGTTCCATAAAGAGTACGCTGAAGTCTTCGACGGCACGCCCGAGTGGCAGGAGATCAAGGTCAGTGAAGCGGCGACGTATGACTGGGATGAAGGCTCGACCTATATTCGTCTGTCGCCGTTCTTTGATGATATGGAGAAAGAGCCTAAGCCGGTGCAGGATATTCGCGGTGCGCGGGTCCTTGCTATGCTGGGCGATTCCGTCACCACGGACCATATCTCACCGGCGGGCAGCATCAAAGCTGAAAGTCCCGCTGGACGTTATCTGCTGTCACACGGCGTTGAGCGAACCGACTTTAACTCCTACGGTTCCCGTCGCGGTAACCTTGAAGTGATGATGCGCGGCACGTTCGCCAACATCCGAATCCGCAATGAGATGGTGCCAGGCGTGGAGGGCGGTTATACCCGTCATTATCCGAGTGGCGAGCAGCTGGCTATCTATGACGCGGCGATGAAATATCAGGCGGAAGGTATACCGCTGGCCGTGATTGCCGGTCTTGAGTATGGCTCCGGTTCAAGCCGCGACTGGGCGGCGAAAGGCCCACGTTTGCAGGGTGTGAGAGTTGTCATTGCTGAATCTTTTGAGCGTATTCACCGCTCAAACCTGATCGGCATGGGCATTCTGCCGCTGGAATTCCCGCAGGGCGTGACCCGCAAAACCCTGGGCCTGACCGGTGAAGAGCGTATTGACGTGGAGAATCTTCAGGCACTGACGCCAGGCTGCAGCGTGAAAGTGACGTTGACCCGTGCTGACGGCAGTAAAGAGGCGCTGGACACCCGCTGTCGCATTGATACCGGTAATGAGCTGACCTATTACCGTAACGACGGCATCCTGCACTACGTTATCCGCAATATGCTGGACTGACAAAAAAAGCCGGGGCGACCCGGCTTTTTCATTCAGGATTTCGGCAGCAGATGCCCCATCTTCGCCGCTTTGGTATCCAGATAGTGCGCATTCTTCGGGTTACGTCCCACGACCAGCGGCACACGCTCAACGATGTTGATCCCGGCTTCGCTGAGGATCTCAACTTTACGCGGGTTATTGGTCAGCAGGCGCACTTCATTTACGCCCAGCAGTTTGAACATATCGGCGCACAGGGTGAAGTCGCGTTCATCAGCGGCAAAGCCTAGCTGATGGTTTGCTTCCACGGTGTCATAGCCTTTGTCCTGCAACGCATAGGCGCGGATCTTATTCAGCAGACCGATATTACGGCCTTCCTGGCGGTGATACAGCAGCACACCGCGACCTTCTTCTGCGATGGCATTAAGGGCGGCTTCAAGCTGAAAGCCGCAGTCGCAACGCAGGCTGAAGAGCGCATCGCCGGTCAGGCATTCGGAGTGAACGCGCGCCAGTACCGGCTCGTTATCATTAATATCGCCAAAGACCAGTGCAACGTGGTCATGTCCGGTTGCCAGTTCTTCAAAACCAACCATCAGGAAATCTCCCCATGGCGTGGGCAGTTTGGCTTCTGCCACCCGTTTAAGCTGCATGTGACTCTCCAGAACCTTCAGAGGATGCACTATCATCATGATAGTGCACAGGCCAGTGTGGCCCGACAAACGTGCAATATTGTGCCACAACCCGCAAGCGGGCTGGTAATCTCTGATACCAATTGCAGTGATAAAGCACAATTATCCAATCGGCAACGGTTATGTTATTCTTTTTTAAGCTAAAGTTATGCAATTGTTGTCTTTTAACACCGGGATAAGGGAAGAGGATGTTTAAGATTTCGCGTCGAACCACCTTCGGAATGCTGCTGCTGCTGATCATGCCCGTTGCCGTCTGGCTTACTGGCTGGCGCTGGCAGGCAGGTGAAAGCAATGCGGTGCTGAAAGGTCTGTTCTGGATGACCGAAACCGTTACCAATCCGTGGGGCATTGTCACCAGCGTGCTGCTGAGTGCATGGATGCTCTGGTGCCTGCGCTTTCGCCTGAAGCCCGCCATTCTGCTTCTGCTGATCATGAACGCGACGATTCTGGCCGGGCAATACACCAAATCCTTTATTAAAGAGCAGATACAGGAGCCGCGTCCCTATGTGATCTGGCTGGAAGAGCATCATGGACTGGATGAAAAGACCTTTTACGAACTCAAACGTAAACAGCGTGGGGAGATGGTGACCTCGCTGATAGCCGATGAGACGCAGATCCCTGGCTGGCTGAAACGTCACTGGGCATTTGAAACCGGTTTCGCTTTTCCCTCTGGACACACCATGTTTGCCGCCAGCTGGGCGCTACTGGCATTGGGCCTGCTCTGGCCGCGTCGTCACTATAAAACCGTGGTGGTGATCTTCCTGTGGGCCACGGGCGTAATGGCGAGCCGTCTGTTGCTGGGCATGCACTGGCCGCGCGATCTGGCAATGGCAACGGTACTTTCCTGGATACTGGTCACCGTTGCTACCTGGCTGGCACAGCGATTCTGTGGACCACTGACGCTGCCGCCGGAAGAGCAAAAAGAGGTGGCGCAGCGGGAGCCCTGATTGTAATTCACCCTTAAGACCCCATATTATTAGTCAGGCCTGCGCAAAAGTGACCTGGCCGATGCTGCTGGGAGCAGCATTTTTGCTGGAGTTTTGGCATAATTCTACCCGACAACCTCACAACAGGATGCACTGTGAAATATTTGCTGATTTTTTTAGTGGTACTGGTCATTTTTATTATTTCCGTCACTTTGGGTGCGCATAACGATCAGGTCATTACTTTTAACTATCTGCTGGCGCAGGGTGAGTTCAGCATCTCGACCTTACTGGCATCGCTGTTTGGCGCAGGTTTCGTGCTTGGCTGGATTATCTGTGGGCTGTTCTGGTTACGGACCCGCGTCGCACTGGCAAATGCCAACCGGAAAATCAAGCGTATGCAGACGCAAATCGAGCAGAGTACTGCTCTGGCGACCACGCCAGCTTCGCCGGCTGGCCGGGAATAATCCCCGATGCATGAATTGCTGTTTCTGTTACTGCCGGTGGCGGCTGCGTATGGCTGGTATATGGGCCGCCGCAGTGCACATCAGGACAAGCAACAGGAAGCCAACCGACTGTCGCGTGAATATGTCGCTGGCGTAAACTTCCTGCTCTCAAATCAGCAGGACAAAGCGGTCGATCTGTTCCTTGATATGCTCAAAGAGGACAGCGGCACGGTAGAAGCCCACCTGACGCTGGGTAATCTCTTCCGATCGCGTGGCGAAGTTGATCGCGCTATCCGTATTCATCAGGCTCTCATGGAAAGTGCTTCCCTGAGCTACGAGCAGCGTCTGCTCGCCGTTCAGCAACTGGGGCGTGATTATATGGCGGCGGGCTTTTATGACCGCGCTGAAGATATGTTTAAGCAGCTCACCGATGAAACGGACTTCCGGGTGGGCGCGCTGCAGCAGCTGCTGCTGATCCATCAGGCAACCAGCGACTGGCAGCAGGCGATTGAGGTGGCAGAACGTCTGGTTAAGCTCGGTAAAGATAAGCAGAAGTGCGAAATTGCCCACTTCTACTGTGAACTGGCGTTACAGGCCATGAGCAGCGACGACCTGGATCGCGCAATGAGCCTGCTGAAGAAAGGGGAGGCGGCCGATCGCAACAGCGCGCGCATCTCTATCATGATGGGCCGTATTTTCATGGAGAAAGAGGATTTCACCAAAGCGGTGGGCCATCTGCAGCGGGTGCTGGATCAGGATAAAGAGCTGGTCAGTGAAACGCTGGGGATGCTGGAGACCTGTTTCCAGCGGCTTAATCAGCCCGAAGCCTGGGCTGATTTCCTGCAGCGTTGTGTGGAAGAGAATACGGGAGCCGCAGCGGAACTCTATCTCTCGGATATCCTGGAGCAGCAGCAGGGTGCTGAAGCGGCGCAAAACTACATCAGTCGACAGCTGCAACGCCATCCAACGATGCGTGTGTTCCATCGCCTGATGGATTTGAACCTGCATGAGGCGGAAGATGGCCGTGCCAAAGAAAGCCTGATGGTACTGCGTGACATGGTGGGCGAACAGATTCGCACCAAGCCGCGCTATCGCTGCCAGAAGTGTGGTTTCACCGCGCATGCACTTTACTGGCACTGCCCATCCTGCCGTACCTGGTCTTCCGTTAAACCTATTCGTGGGCTAGACGGCCAGTAAAACTGGCCGCCGTGAACAGAACACGCCTTATTATAGTTACAACATACTATTGAGTTGTCACCTCCCTGACCTCCGCCATCGTGCATAAAACGCCGGGCAGAGGGGCAAAGGCGATTGTGATGGTCAGATACCGCAGGTAGAATGCTTGCCGTTTGTCTAATGCGCCTGCGGGCGCCTGTTGCAGAGGAAATGCCATGCCTTCACCCCACAATGTGACCGCTTCGCCGATTCTGGTCGCGCTGGATTACCATGACCTCGACAGCGCGCTGCGTTTCGTAGACCAGATTGATCCCCGCAGTTGCCGACTGAAAGTGGGCAAAGAGATGTTTACGCTGTTCGGACCCTCGCTGGTTAAAACCCTGCAGCAGCGCGGTTTTGAGCTCTTTCTCGATCTGAAATTCCACGATATTCCTAACACCACTGCCCATGCCGTGGCTGCTGCTGCCGATCTCGGCGTCTGGATGGTCAACGTCCATGCCAGCGGTGGCGCGCGGATGATGAACGCAGCGCGCGAGGCGCTGCTTCCTTTTGGCAAAGATGCGCCTCTGCTAATTGCGGTGACCGTACTGACCAGTATTGATGCAGACGATCTCAAAGAGCTGGGCATTACACTTTCGCCTGCCGAACAGGCAGAACGACTGGCGAAGCTGACGCAATCATGCGGGCTGGATGGCGTGGTCTGTTCTGCACATGAAGCGGTTCGCTTCAAACAGGTTCTGGGTCAGGATTTTGCGCTGATCACGCCGGGAATTCGCCCGGCAGGCAGCGATGCAGGCGATCAGCGTCGCATCATGACACCCCAGCAGGCGAAGCAGGCGGGCGTAGACTACATGGTGATAGGGCGTCCGATCACCCAATCCGCCGATCCCGCCGCCACCCTGCAGGCGATCCTGCACAGTCTGGAGACACCATAATGGCAGAGGATAATCGACTGGTTTACTCCACCGACAGCGGGCGCATTACCCAGCCTGAGACTAAAGCAGAGCGGCCAAAAGGGGATGGCATTGTACGCATCCAGCGCCAGACCAGCGGACGCAAAGGCAAAGGCGTCTGTCTGATCACCGGCATTGATCTGGATGATGCAGCACTGACGCTGCTGGCCGCTGAACTGAAAAAGAAGTGTGGCTGTGGTGGATCGGTAAAAGAGGGTGTTATCGAGATTCAGGGTGACAAACGCGATTTACTGAAAAGCCTGCTGGAAGCTAAAGGGATGAAAGTCAAACTGGCGGGCGGCTGAATTAAAAAAATCGGGCTACCGAAGTAGCCCGATGGTCATGTAGATGCTTAGCGTAGCCGTTTATTCTTTTAATAAGGTCCTTAGTGGACCTGATGACCGATAATACCACCAACTGCGGCGCCACCGACTGTGCCGAGCGCGCTACCATTGGTCAATACTGAACCCCCAATCGCACCCGCGCCCGCGCCAATGGCGGTGTTGCGGTCACGCTTAGACCAGTTAGAACAGCCGCTCAGGGCAACAGCTAACGTGGTAGCCAGTACAACGGCAGTGATTCGTTTCATTGTTGTAGTCATACACTTCTCCTTTGATGTGCTCACAGAGGCAACACTCTTAGTATAGCTCCGATATTTCCTCAGCCCGCTTGTGTCGCATTATTGCCTCATCCCTGACGGCATAGAAATGTGATCACCATGGACAAACCGTTTGTAGCGGGTGAGTCACAATGCGACAGGCCAACAGGTCCACGCATTGTCTGAGAGGATTCTAAGCGTTCTGCAATAATTCCGAAGATGGAAAATTCTGAAATCACGGCACATTTTTTCATTCACAGCCATTCCTTCTGCGTTTATAGCCATTTGCTCCATAACTCTTTCGCGTCCGACTCCGCAAAATTCAGGGACGATTGTCAGCAGGAGAAAAGAGATGCTGGAACACCTTAAACAACAGGTTCTGGAAGCGAATCTGGATCTACCCAAATACAACCTGGTGACCTTTACCTGGGGGAATGTCAGCGCGATTGATCGCGAGCAGGGTTTGCTGGTGATTAAACCTTCCGGCGTGCGCTATGAAGTGATGAAGCGCGACGACATGGTTGTGGTCGATCTGGCGAGTGGCAATGTGGTAGAAGGGGATAAACGCCCTTCATCGGACACGGCGACGCATCGTGCGCTCTATCTCGCCTGGCCGGAAGTCGGTGGCATTGTCCATACGCATTCGCGTCATGCGACCATCTGGGCGCAGGCAGGACGACCCATTCCGGCCTGGGGAACAACCCACGCCGACGATTTCTATGGCGAGATCCCCTGCACCCGCGCGATGCGTAACGAAGAGATTCAGCACGAGTACGAGTGGAACACGGGCGAAGTGATTATTGAGACGTTCGCGCAGCGCGGATTATCGCCTTCGGCGATCCCGGGGGTACTGGTCAACTCCCACGGCCCATTTGCCTGGGGTAAAGACGCCCATGCCGCTGTACACAGCGCGGTTGTCCTGGAGGAGGTGGCCTATATGGGGCTCTTTAGCCAGCAGCTTACTGCTAACCTGCCGCCCATTAATCAGACGCTGCTCGATCTGCACTACCTGCGGAAGCACGGTGAGAATGCCTGGTACGGGCAAAAATAACGAACGGGACGCGACGGCGTCCCTTTTTTTGTCGCCATTGCCGCTGGTATGGCGATCCCCATCATAGTTATCAAAACATCCATCCCGAAAAAATAAAACAGCGTTTCATTTATATCGAGGCGATCACTGTTTTAATAACCTCAAATCACTACTTTGCTTTCATCGCCTTCGGGCACTTCCTGCTCCAACACTGGCAAAGCAAAGGTGAAACCTGTATGCACATCAAACGGGCAATAGACAAAATTCCGGGCGGCATGATGCTTATTCCGCTGTTTATCGGCGCACTCTGCCATACATTCTCTCCCGACGCCGGGAAATACTTCGGCTCTTTCACCAACGGTCTGATGACGGGGACGGTGCCGATTCTGGCCGTCTGGTTCTTCTGTATGGGAGCATCGATAAAGCTCAGCGCTACCGGCACGGTACTGCGTAAATCGGGGACGCTGGTGTTAACGAAAATTGCCGTTGCCTGGGTTGTGGCGGCTATCGCCTCACGCGTGATGCCGGAGAATGGGGTAGAAGTGGGGATGTTCGCGGGCTTATCCACGCTGGCGCTGGTAGCTGCAATGGACATGACGAATGGCGGCTTGTATGCCTCGATCATGCAGCAATACGGTTCCAAAGAGGAGGCTGGCGCGTTTGTGCTGATGTCACTGGAGTCCGGGCCATTAATGACCATGGTTATTCTGGGTACTGCGGGTATCGCCTCATTCGAGCCACACGTGTTTGTGGGCGCTGTCCTGCCGTTTGTGGTCGGATTTGCATTAGGAAATCTTGATCCGGAGTTGCGTGACTTCTTCGGAAAAGCGGTACATACACTGATTCCTTTTTTCGCTTTTGCGCTGGGTAACACCATTAACCTGGGCGTGATTGCGGAAACCGGACTGCTGGGCATCATGCTGGGCATCGCCGTGATCATCATTACAGGTATCCCGCTTATTCTGGCCGACCGGCTGATTGGCGGCGGGGATGGCACGGCCGGTATAGCCGCATCCAGTACGGCAGGCGCCGCAGTGGCGACACCCGTACTGATTGCCGAGATGTTGCCGCAGTTTAAACCGGTTGCGCCTGCCGCAACGGCGCTGGTTGCCACATCTGTCATTGTGACCTCAGTGCTGGTGCCCATTATCACCGCTATCTATTCAAAACGCCTTAAGCGTCTCCATGTTGCCGTCGGGCAGCGTGCCGCTATTAAGTAACCTGCCTAATCAATCCCCGGCGCGCCAGTCGGGGATCACTCTGGATTTTGTGTTGTAAATCAATCTCTCATTTGGTCTGGCCTCACTCTGCATTACGCTGATGTGGCGTATTTAACGCATCAAAATATAAACAGAGGATGAGACAATGACAGTTATTAACCAAGCAACGTGCAGATTATTTACCGAAGTCGGCAATACCACGCAGTTAGTCGCCTATTACGAAGAAGGGCGTCGTACCATGTGGATGATGTTGCGTGCACAGCCCCGTCCGAGTTTCAACCATGAACTGATTGAGGAGATCATGAACCTGAGCTATGCCGCTCAGCGTTCGGGCCTGCCAATCGACTTCTGGGTCACCGGGTCACTGGTTCCGCAAATGTTCAACGCCGGTGGCGATCTGCGCTTCTTTGTTGAGTGCATTCGCAACAACCGCCGCGAGGCGCTCCGGGCTTATGCGCGTGCCTGCGTGGACTGCATCCATTCTGCAGCACGCGGTTTTGATACAGGCGCGGTGACGCTGGCGATGATCGAGGGCAGTGCGTTAGGCGGCGGATTCGAAGCGGCGCTGGCGCATCACTTCATCCTGGCGCAAAACAATGCACGGATGGGCTTCCCGGAAATTGCTTTTAACCTGTTCCCTGGTATGGGCGGCTACTCACTGGTGGCACGTCGTTCCGGCATGAAACTGGCCGAAGAGCTGATTTGTGAAGGGGAGTCTCACAGCGCTGAGTGGTATGAGACGCGTGGACTGGTCGATAAGGTCTTCCAGCCAGGCGACAGCTATCGTGCCACTCGCACCTTTATCGACACGTTACGGCCTAAACTCAATGGCGTGCGGGCGATGCTGAAAGCGCGCCAGCGCGTGCTGCAATTGTCACGCGCTGAGCTCATGGATATCACAGAAGATTGGGTCGATTACGCGTTTACTATCGAACCTAAAGATATTGCTTACATGGAACGCCTGGTACAATTACAAAACCGCCACAGCGCATCACTGCGTAAAGCGGGTTAATCCGGACCAGCATTAAACGCGGGCAGGATGCTTAGCCAGCCAATGCCCAAATTGTTCCGCGGGCATTGGTTTTGCGTAATAGTAACCCTGACGCCCATCAACACCACTTTTAAGCACGAACTTCTCTTCATCCGGCGTCTCAATACCTTCTGCAATCACCTGCAAATCAAGCGCCTTCGCGACGGCGACGATTGCACGCACCAGCGATTGTGATACCGGCTGTTTATTGATGTCGCGGATAAAGCTTTGATCGAGCTTAATCGCATTGATCGGCACACGTGCGAGCTGAGAAAGCGAAGAGTAACCGGTGCCAAAATCATCCAGATGAACCTGTGCGCCCAGCTCCTGAAACTGTTTCATCAGCTTCAGCGCTTCAGTTTCATTCTCAATCAGACAACTTTCTGTGAGCTCAATATCAATCGGACAATCAGTGATATGCGCCTCATGCAGTGCCTGTTTCAGATCGGTGTAGATACTTTGGTCGAGCAGCTGACGGGCAGACACATTGACAGCGACGCGCAGGAAAATGCCCTGCTGACGCCAGACGACAATCTGCTGAAGCACGTTGAGCATTACCCAGCGTCCCAGCGGCACAATCAGCCCCGACTCTTCGGCATAGGGAATAAAATCTGCGGGCGAAACCATACCTCGCTCTGGTGAGTTCCAGCGTACTAATGCCTCGGCGCTGCGAACCTGTCCATCGCTATCAATTTTGGGCTGGTAATGTACCAGCAGATGATCGAGTTCAAGCGCCTTGCGCAGGTTGGTGTCCAGCCACAGATACTCAAAGACCCGCTGGTTCATCTCGGCGGCAAAGACACAGAACTTGCCGCGACCATTCTCTTTAGCGTGATACATCGCGGTGTCCGCGTTACGAATCAGGCTCTCTCTATCTTCGCCATGCAGCGGTGCGAAAGCGATGCCGATGGAACAGCCACTGTAAACTTCAATCAGTCCGATACGGAAAGGCTGTCGCAGGCGCTCAAGAATGCGGGAGGACATCGCCTCCAGCGCAGCCTGGCTGGTGTGTTCAGCCAGCACCACAAACTCATCGCCACCCAGGCGACCCAGCGTCTGGTCCTTACCCAGACAGCTAAGAATCGCGAGAGAGACCGCCTGCAGTAATTGATCGCCGAACATATGACCGTAGGCGTCGTTCACTTTTTTGAAATTATCGAGATCGAGATAGACGACACCGGTCTCATCATGCCCGGCGCGCTCCAGCGCCAGGCTAATCTGCTGATGAATGGCGTTGCGATTAGGTAAACCGGTGACCGTATCGGTGTTTGCCAGCACCCGGAGGCGTTCCTGGGCACGTCGCTCCTCGGTAATGTCTGTACCAGAACAGATGAGGAAAATTTCATTTTTGCCGCTGCCGCTGTGAACAAACTTATTACGAAACAGAAACAGTCGCTGGCCCTTTTTGGTTTTAACCCAGCGCTCCACCTCGTACGAGTTACCGTCACGGAAGAAGCCTGCAATGTTGCGCCGCGACTGTGAGGCTTCCTGCCGGGTCATAAACAACTGAAAGACATTTCGGCCTATAACTTCATGTTCATTCAGACCGGTATATTCTTCACTCAGGCGGTTAAAACGCTGAATATTGCCACGCTGATCGAGGATAACAATCACTGAATTAGCTTCAGAAACCACCTGTTCGGCGAATGAAAGGCCCAGGGTCAGGTCACGGGCGACTGCAGACGTATCTCCCCAGGCAGAAGCAGTTCCGGCCCAGGAGGCCTGGTTAACTTTACGTCCGACAAAATGCATTGGCACATCAATGCCTTGCAGGGACATGGTCAGATTGATACTTGAAGTAATGACGGGCATTGCGCGGATCATTGCAGCCTGGCCGGGTGTCAGCGGCAGGGCGATATTAGTTTGTGACGACTCATCTTCGGCAAAATGCAATGCATCGCTGTCCGCGGTCAGACGCCAATGAGGGCTGGTTGTACCAAAAAGGGTGTACAACAACGTTTGCCCTTGTTCATCGGTCATGGAAACTTCCTCCGGGAAGTGCTCTGCAGGCGTTATCTCATTATTTTAGCAACAGTATTCATCATCTGAGGCAAGCACAAGGTGCAAACCAAATATATTTTCCCATCCAGATAAGAATGGCACAAAAAAGCCCCGACGGTGCGGGGCTGTTCAGTGCGTTCAGCAGGGACATTTGCCCAGTTTACCGGCCTGGCTGGGGAAGCGCGCATCCAGGCAATAACGGTGAAAATCGCGCTCGCTCATCGGCGCCTGTCCGGGATGATGCCGTCGCATATGCTGCAGATATTTTTGATAATCCTGCACCCCGACCATTAAGCGAAAACATTGTTGCAGGCCGCGCCAGAATCCCCGCCAGCTAAACCTCTGCGGCGGAGAAGCAGCAATCACATTACAGTGCAGAATCTGCCAGTCACCGTGTGGACGGTGGACCTGATGAATAGCATCAGACATGGCGCACCTCCTTGTTGCGCATTGCTACCGGCGTCTCGCGGGTGGTCGGCACCGAGCTGTTCAGTGCACGACGAATGACAAAGAATGCCGAGATCAGCATGGTGACCGCCACCAGCATAAAGAAAGCACACAGCGCGGCGTTAATCTGATTGCTGAACACGATGGTCTGCATATCCGCCACGCTTTTTGCTGGCGCGATGATCACGCCTTCATCCAGCCCTTTGCGGAATTTATTCGCCTGCGCCAGGAAACCGATAGAAGGTTTCTCATGGAAGATTTTCTGCCAGCCCGCGGTCATTGAGGTGATAAACAACCAGACGGTCGGCAGAATCGTCACCCAGGCGTAACGCTGCTTTTTCATTTTGAAGAGCACCACAGTACCGAGAATCAGCGCCATCGAGGCCAGCATCTGATTGCCGATACCAAAAAGTGGCCACAGGGTATTAATGCCGCCCAGCGGGTCGACCACGCCCTGATAAACAAAGAAACCCCAGCCTGCAACGGCGACTGTCGTGCCCGCCATATTACCCAGCCAGGAACGGTTGTTCGCCATAGAAGGCACCACTGTTCCCACCAGATCCTGCACCATAAAGCGGCAGGCGCGGGTACCGGCATCGACCGCGGTCAGGATAAATAGCGCTTCAAACAGAATGGCGAAGTGATACCAGAATGCCATCATCGCCCGACTGTTGAAGATCTCGGTAATAATATGGGCCATTCCCACTGCGAAGGTAGGTGCGCCGCCTGCGCGAGAGAGAATGGAACCTTCACCGACATCGCGGGCGATGCCACTCAGCATTTCTGGCGTGACCACAAAGCCCCAGCCATTAATGACCTGAGAGGCGCTCTCAACGGTGGTACCAATCAGCGCGGCAGGGGAGTTCATGGCAAAATAGACGCCGGGATCCAGCACCGAGGCACAAATCAGCGCCATGATCGCCACAAAAGACTCCATCAGCATCGCGCCATAGCCAATAAAGCGGATATGACTCTCCCTCTCCACCAGTTTTGGTGTAGTGCCGCTGGAGACCAGCGCATGGAAGCCTGAGATTGCTCCGCAGGCAATGGTAATGAACAGGAACGGGAACATCGCGCCGGAGAATACCGGACCGGTACCGTCGATAAATTTGGTCACTGCTGGCATTTTCATCTCTGGCATGGCAAAGACGATGCCCACCGCCAGGCCGACAATCACGCCTATTTTAAGAAAAGTGGAGAGGTAGTCGCGCGGTGCCAGCAGCAGCCAGACCGGCAGCACAGAAGCAATAAAGCCATAGATGACGAGAACCCAGGTCAGCGAGGTGCCTTTCAGGGTAAAGAAGGGGCCCCAGTACGGATGTTGTGCGACGTCGCCGCCATAAATAATCGCCGCCATCATCAGCACAAAACCAATCAATGACACTTCGGCGATTTTACCGGGGCGGATAAAGCGCATGTAGACGCCCATAAACAGCGCAATCGGAATGGTGGCCGCGATAGTGAACAACCCCCACGGGCTGTTTGCCAGTGCCTTCACGACGACCAGCGCCAGCGCCGACAGGATGATGATCATCACGCCCAGCGCGCCGAGCATCGTCACGACACCAGCGAATGCGCCCAGCTCCTGCCGCGCCATTTCACCCAGCGAACGGCCATCACGGCGGGTCGAGATAAACAGGATCAGGAAATCCTGAACCGCGCCTGCCAGCATCACCCCGACCAGAATCCAGATAGTGCCCGGCAGAAACCCCATCTGCGCGGCCAGAATCGGACCGACCAGAGGACCGGCGCCCGCAATGGCCGCGAAATGGTGGCCAAACAGCACCCATTTATTGGTGGGAACATAATCCAGTCCGTCGCTCAGCCGCTCGGCAGGCGTCATCCGGCGATCGTCCAGTTCAAAAATATTGCGGGCGATAAACAGGCTGTAGAAGCGGTAAGCGATGCTGTAACAGGCGACAGCGGCGATCACCAGCCAGACTGCATTGACGTGTTCGCCGCGGCTGAGGGCCAGCATGGCGAAAGCGCCCGCGCCGATTAACGCCACCACTAACCAGATCACACTGGTTTTGACGTTTTTCATGACTAACTCCTTGTGAGGACCGAGAGGAAAGCGATCGAAAACAACGAGTTAAACTTAATGTAATGGAATGTAAGTGAAAGTTAATCAGTGGAGAAGTGTGAAGCGGGGTACAAATTTAACTTTTTTGCAATCAGAACGGGGCGGGAAAGGGCGGGATAACCAGTGTTATCCCGCTTGTGTCAGCGCTTAAATACGCGACATTCAGACGGCGGGACGGGCCACGACGCTGCGAGTTTCCATGCGGACTTCGGCGATGGTGACATCAATCACGTCGGTCACACGGTAAACCACGTCACCTTTGATCTGTACGCTGCCATTCTCCTGACTTAAGACCAGCTCATCACGCACCGCGTGAATGAACGGTGCCGGGATAAAGGCAACCGCACCAAACTCGACCAGGCGAACACGCATGCCGCCACGCGACACGTCGATAATCTCGGCGCTGAAACGACGATCGGTAGCCGCAAAGGGTGCAAGATAACGGGCGTAGAGCCAGTCACCAACGTCACGTTCCGCCATCCGGTTCAGGCGACGGCGTTCACTCATCGTTACCGTCACCGCATCATCCGGACGTGCGATCGACTCACCGCGAATAATTGCTTTAAGCAGACGATGGTTGATCATGTCGCCGAACTTACGAATCGGTGAGGTCCAGGTAGCGTAAGCCTCCAGACCCAGACCGAAGTGCGGGCCGGGCTCGGTGCTGATCTCAGCGAAAGTCTGGAAACGACGGATACGGCTATCAAGAAACTGGGTCGGCAGGGCGTCCAGCTCACGACGCAGCACACGGAAACCTTCCAGTGTGGTGATCGCCTGTGCATCCACGTTAATACCATGATTCGCCAGTACCGCCGCAGCCTGTTCAGCATTGGTGGCATCGAAACCGGCATGCACGTTGTAAATACCAAAGCCCAGACGATCACGCAGCACTTTTGCCGCGCAGACGTTGGCCAGAATCATGGACTCTTCAACGATACGGTTAGCGATGCGGCGAGGTTCAGCCACAATTTCCAGCACTTCGCCTTTATCACCGAGCAGGAAGCGGTAATCCGGGCGGTCCTTAAACACCAGCGCGTGGGTCTGACGCCACTCGCTGCGCGCCAGGCAAAGGCGGTGCAACAAACGAATCTGTTCAGCAATCGCCTCGCTTTCTGGCTGCCAGGTGCCGCTGTTTTCCAGCCAGTCAGAGACATCGTCATAAGCCAGCTTGGCTTTAGACTCGATCCAGGCAGCAAAGAACTCGACGTCATCACCCAGGGTGCCATCGGCAGCTACCGTGACGCGGCAGGCCAGCGCCGGACGACGCACATTCGGACGCAGCGAGCAGACATCATCAGAGAGTTCGCGCGGCAGCATCGGGATATTAAAGCCCGGCAGGTAGTTGGTAAACGCACGCTGTGCCGCCAGCTTATCAAGCTGACTGCCCTCTGCCACATAGGCGGTCGGATCGGCGATAGCGATAGTCAGACGCAGGGTGCCGTCGTCCTGTGCTTCTGCATAGAGCGCATCATCCATATCCTGGGTGCTGGCGCTGTCGATGGTGACGAAATCCAGCGCGGTCAGATCTTCACGCGTCAGGTTTTCATCCATCATCTCGCCAAAGCTGACATCAGGTGCTTCACGCTCAAGGTTATGACGCGACAGCGTCACCCACCACGGAGCAAGATGGTCATCAGCTTTGACAATAAAATCGGTAAGTTCGGCATAGAAGCCGCGATCGCCTTTTAACGGATGGCGACGCATTTCTGCTACTGCCCAGTCGCCATTCTCAAACTCATGGCTGACATCGCGTGCGGGGCGACACTGAATCGCATCTTTCAGCAGGGGATGGTCCGGCACAATCGACAGGCGATCGTCTTTCTTCTGCACCCGACCAACAAAGCGGGTCAGGAACGGCTCAACCAGCGTTTCCGGCTCAGCGCTTTCGCGATCTTTCTCGCTATGGATCACAGCGGTAATACGGTCACCATGCATCACTTTCTTCATCTGCGGGGGCGGAATGAAGTAACTTTTCTGCGCATCGACTTCCAGAAAGCCGAAGCCTTTTTCGGTGCCTTTAACGACGCCTTCAGCTCGAGGCGTTTGCGAATGGAGCTTCTGTTTCAGCTGCGCGAGCAGCGGGTTATCCTGGAACATAATTTTTACGTTTCGTGGCCTGATTGCGGCTGACAGTTTTACGCGATTCGGCGGCGCGCGGCAAGGCAAAAAGCCGGACGAACCGGCTTTTCAGAGAGGAGTGAAAGGGAGGTCAGGCAATGCGCTGTTCAGGCAGTGCCGCTGACAGTTCCAGCTTCACCGGCACCGACTTAGAGGTCGGTGTGCCACTGCCATCACCAAAGCTGTTCAGCGGCACCAGCGGGTTGGTTTCCGGGTAATAAGCCGCCAGATTACCGCGCGGAATATTATAGGGAACCAGTTTGAAGCCGCTGACGCGACGGGTAATGCCATCATTCCAGAGTGTCTCGATATCGACATTCTGACCTTCGGTGAAACCAAGGTCTGTCATATCATCCGGGTTGATGAACACCACTTCGCGCTGACCAAACACGCCACGGTAACGGTCATCAAGGCCGTAAATCGTGGTGTTGTACTGGTCATGTGAACGCAGCGTCTGAAGAGTGAAAGGGACCTCTTGATCCAGATTCGGGAACAGCGAGGTCGGCAGCGCCGCGGCATTGAACTCTGCTTTCTGGCTCGGCGTATTGAAGCGCAACTCGGCAGCGGCATTACCCAGGTAGAAACCGCCGGGGATATCACATTTCGCATTGAAGTCGGCAAAGCCCGGAATCGTTGCCGCGATATGCTCACGAATCAGGTTGTAATCACCGGCCAGCTCGCGCCATTTCACTTTCTCATCACCCAGCACCGCCTGCGCGATACCGGCAACAATCCAGGTCTCAGAACGCTGTGTTTCCGCCAGCGGAATACCAATCCCTTCAGAGGCGTGCACCATGCTAAAGGAGTCTTCCACGGTAATAAACTGATTGCCGGTCGCCTGCAGATCGCGTTCGGTGCGGCCCAGCGTCGGCAGAATCAGCCCTTCATGACCCGGCACCAGATGGCTGCGATTCAGTTTGGTACTGATATGCACAGTCAGACCACAGCGTGACATCGCTTCTTCGGTGCGCGGTGAATCCGGCGCAGCCGCAGCCAGGTTGCCACCCAGCGCGATCAGCACTTTGACTTCATCACGCAGCATCGCGTTCAGCGCTTCAACGGTGTTATGGCCCGCGGCACGTGGTGGCTCGAAATTGAAATGATTACCCAGCGCGTCCAGGAACGCTTTAGCCGGTTTCTCATCAATCCCCATGGTGCGGTTACCCTGCACGTTGCTGTGACCGCGAACCGGGCAGAGGCCTGCGCCTTTTTTGCCCAGTTGACCAAACAGCAACTGCAGGTTGGTGATTTCGCGAACCGTGTCTACCGAGTGTTTGTGCTGGGTGATGCCCATTGCCCAGGTACAAATCACCCGGTCAGCGCTCTGGTAAATCGCCGCCGCTTCACGGATCTGCGCCTGCGTCAGGCCAGACTGCGCCACAATCTGCATCCAGCTGGTGTTATCCACCGCATCCAGATAGGCCTCAATGCCATTGGTTTTAGCATTGATAAAGGTCTGGTCAAACAGGCCACTTTCACCGGCTGCCAGACGCGCGCGATGGGTCTCCAGCAGGGATTTCACCATGCCGCGCACCGCCGCCATATCACCACCCAGATTGGGCTGATAATAAGACGAGCTGATGTTACCCGCTTTTGAGGTGACGACTTCCAGCGGCTTCTGCGGATCGGCAAAACGTTCCAGACCGCGCTCGCGCAGGGTATTAAAGGTGACGATCTTCGCACCATGATCGGCAGCATGACGCAGGCTGTGCAGCATACGCGGATGGTTGGTGCCGGGATTCTGACCGAAGACGAAAATCGCATCGGCGTGATCGAAATCATCCAGACGAATCGTGCCTTTACCGACGCCAATACTGCGCTTCAGACCGGTGCCGCTGGCTTCGTGGCACATATTCGAGCAGTCAGGGAAGTTATTGGTTCCCATCAGGCGACCAAACAGCTGATAGAGCCAGGAGGCTTCGTTGCTGGCGCGACCGGAGGTGTAAAGCTCCATCTGATTCGGATGATCCATCGCCTTGATGTGCTGCGCGATCAGCGCAAACGCATCTTCCCAGCTGATCGGCTCATAGTGGTCAGTTTCCGCGTTATAGCGCAGCGGATGAGTCAGACGCCCCTGATACTCCAGGAAGTAATCACTCTGGGTATAGAGCGTGGTTACGCTGTGTTTAGCAAAAAAGTCGGTGTCGACCATGCGGCGCGTCGCTTCCCAGGTGACCGCTTTGGCCCCGTTTTCGCAGAAGCTGAAGGTACTTTTGTTGTCATCACCCCAGGCGCAGCCCGGACAGTCAAAACCGCGTGCTTTATTCATGCGCATCAGGTTGCGCATATTTTTCAGGGCCGCTTTGCTGTCAAGCACGAAACGCGTGGTGGCTTCCAGAGAACCCCAGCCGCCCGCAGCCGCGCGATAGGGTTTGATTTGGCGTTTAAATTTCATAGTGAGTGCAGGCTTTTATAGTAGGCATTATTGTTTGGTGTTTGTTATCAGGTTATAGCCTGATGGTGAAAGGAAGTCTGCAGCTATCGTTATACCTTGTCTAATTGATTGACATAATGGTGCGATAGCTGGCGTTTATCGTGAACAGGCCTGAAATGTGATGGTGCTCAGATTTTACCCGCCTTAAACCGGCCGATAACGGGAGTTCTGCTGACAACAGGCTAATACTTGCTGTTCACAATCAGAGAGAGCGTGACGCCATGAAACAGCTGACCAGCCAGATCCATGCGTTTGGCAAAGCATTGATGATGCCCATCTCAGTCATCGCGGCCGCCGGTATTTTTCTCGGACTGGCGGCGGCGATGCAGAATCCGGCGGTAACCGGCGATGCTTTTGCGCAGATGCAGATTCCCCAGATAATCATTGGCTTTATTCGCAAAGTGGCAGGCGCGCTCTTTGCTAATCTGCCCGTCTTCTTTGCGGTAGCAAGTGCCATCGGTCTGGCAAAAGCAGAAAAACCCACGGCCGCCTTTGCCGCAGTGATTGGCTACATCGTGATGAATGTCGGCATCAGCGCCACGCTGGCGGCGAAAGGGATTACGGCGGCGACGACCACACCGGCAGCCCTGCAGCAGGCGGGAATGGATCAGACCACCGCCATGATGACCTCGGCGGAGTACATCAACATGCTGGGTGTCTTCACTTACAACATGAGCGTGCTGGGTGGGGTCATTGCCGGACTGATCACGGTGGCGCTGCACAATCGTTTTTACACGCAGCAACTGCCCACGGCGATCAGCTTTTTTGGCGGACGGCGTTTTGTGCCGATCATTACCGTGGTCTGTCTGCCGCTGATTGGCGTGTTACTGGCGCTGATCTGGCCGACCATTGGCAATGGCATCGCCTGGATTGGACAGATGATTGGTAAAAGCGGCCAGTATGGCGCGTTTCTGCTGGGGGCCTTTGAGCGCATTTTGATTCCCACCGGTCTGCATCACATCCTCAACGAAACCGTGCGCTTCACGCCGATTGGCGGCATGGCGGTGGTCGATGGTCAGACGGTTGTCGGTGCGCTGAACATTTTCAACGCCTCGCTGACCCATCCGGGATCGATCCCCGATGAGACGTTGCGCACCGCCACGCAGTTTCTGGCTCAGGGCAAGATTCCGGTCATGATGTTTGGCCTGCCCGCGGCGGCGCTGGCGATCTATCACACCGCGCGGCCTGAACATAAACAGCGGGTCAAAGCGCTGGTGATGGCGGGCGCACTGACTTCTTTCACCACCGGCATTACGGAACCGCTGGAGTTCTGCTTTATCTTTGTCTCGCCAGTGCTCTACCTGCTGCACGCTTTCCTGACCGGCCTGTCGTTTATGCTGATGTCGATGCTGCATCTGATGATCGGCAACGTGCAGGGCGGCGTCATCGACCTGGTGGTGTTCGGCATGCTGGGCGGGGCGAAAACCCACTGGTGGTGGACGCTGGCGCTGGGCGTAATCTATGCGCCGATCTACTACTACGCTTTCCGGCTGGTGATTACCCGAATGAATGTGGAAACACCGGGCCGGGAGTCGGAGGATGAAAAACCGCAACAGGTGACCGCGGATGAACGCACGCAGGTGATTATTAGCGGACTGGGTGGGCAGGCCAACATTGAGGATGTCGATTGCTGCTTTACCCGTCTGCGGGTTCGGGTTAAAGAGATGAATCAGGTGGTCGATCAGACGCTGATGAGCACCGGTGCGAACGGTGTTAATCGTGTCAGCGAGCACGACATTCAGGTGATCTATGGCCCGCAGGTTGAGAAGATCGCAAATGAGGTAAAAATGGCGTTGGGTGTTGCATAACCCCAGCTCATTTCAGGCGTGAGCATCACGTTAACCGCCCGGTGCAGCGGGCGGTTTGCACCATTCCTGGTGGAGATACTGACCACTGCCCACCCGCCTATTGTAACTAAAAAAATCCTTACCCTAATGGGGCACCTCTTTCTGCCGATATAGCGATTAATCCCCTCATTACTGGAACACCGCAATGTCGTTAAAAAAATCTTCCCTGATGATATTTTCCTTCCTGCTGGCCTTGTTTCTGACCAGCGTGGCAATCAGTACCTGGCTCCTGATTCAGAGCAATCACTCCCTGAATGCGGTTAACAAAGAGATCCGTGTGGTGCTCTCAGTGATTGACCCGATCAACCACAGCCGAACGCTGCGTGTCCGTCTGATGGAATATATGAAGGAGATTGAGGGCAGCGACGCAAACAATCCCGCCACGCTGGACAGTGTGCGGACCGTAGCCGGTAAAGCGGATGCCGCATTTCAGGCCTACATGAATGCGCCGCGTCTGCCGGGCGAAGAAGCCGAAGCTGACGCCTATAGTCAGGCTTATCTGGCCTATCGTCAGCAGGGACTACAACCCTTAATTGATGCCGCTGAGGCGCATGATCAGGTGCGCTTTAAAAGTCAGATCCCTAACGTGGTTCGCCTTGATCGCCAGTACGAAATCATTCTGGATCGGGTGCTGGCCCAGCATGAAACGTATGCTAAAAAGCTGAACAGCGATGCCCAGAGTCACTTCACCGCCGGCATTACGCTGCTTGGGCTGTTTGGCGTCCTGTTTTTTGCCATTATTATTGCCATTTACATCTTCATGAAGCGCTACGTACTTTCACCGCTTAATGACGCGCAGGAACACTGCAAACTGATTGCGGCGGGTGTGCTGGATACCACGGTACCGGCCAGGTCAGGTTCACGCAGCGAAATTCAGCTGCTGATGGGCTCACTGGAGCAGATGCGCAGTGCGCTGACCACCATTATTCTGCAGGTGCGTGATTCAACCCGCTCCGTTTCCACCGCCTCGCAGGAGATTGCAGCGGGTAACATCGATCTTGCCTCGCGTACCGAACAGCAGGCCGCCGCACTGACTGAAACGGCGGCCAGCATGGAGCAACTGGGCGCCACGGTGAAACAGAATACCGAAAACGTCTTTGAAGCCTGCCGTCTGACCAGTGAAGCGGTGAAGAATGCGGAGAGCGGTGAAAAAGTCTCGCAGGAAGTGGTGACATCAATGGCGTTGATTAATGCCAGCTCGAAGAAGATTGAAGAGATCACGACCGTTATCGACAGCATCGCTTTCCAGACCAATATTCTGGCGCTGAACGCAGCCGTTGAAGCCGCCCGTGCAGGTGAGCAGGGACGTGGCTTTGCGGTAGTGGCAGGGGAAGTGCGTAATCTTGCCCAGCGCAGCGCCACCGCTGCCAAAGAGATTGAAGGGCTGATAGCAGAATCGGTTTCGATCATTCATGCCGGTTCTGATCAGGTCAGCCGGACCGGTGATGCCATGAGCGCGATTATCTCCTCGGTCAGCCGCGTCAATCTGCTGATGGAGCATATCTCCACGGCCTCTGATGAACAGAGTCGCGGCATCGGTCAGATTGAGCAGGCCGTCACCGAGATGGATAGCGTTACTCAGCAGAACTCGGCGCTGGTGCAGGAGTCTGCGGCGGCCTCTGCCTCGCTGGAAGAGCAGGTACAGTACCTGACGCAGTCGGTCTCCACCTTCCGGCTGGCAACGCATTAATCAGCCCACTCTGCGCTGAGTGTATGCAGCGCAGCGTGCTGAGCAGCGGGCTGCTAAGTAAAGCATGGCAGAGAGGGGCGAGTTTGACGCAGCGCCTTGTCGCGGGCAGAGATTCGGCGGATTATAAGGCTTTCCATTGAACACAGGGTCGTCATGCTAACCAGCACCCATGGCCGCAGCAATAGCGCCGATACCCGACTCGCCTGCACGCTTGCCGCTGCTGCAGGCGCGCTGAATACCGCAGCCTTTGAGATCGTCGGTTTTTTTTCAGCCAACATGACAGGGAATGTCTCGCTGTTGTCCGATCATCTGGCAAAAGCGAATCTGGGGCCCGGCCTGTTTTTTCTGTCGATCGTCCTGTTATTTATTGTGGGTTCCCTGTTTTCGACCCTCGTCATTAATGCCGGGCACCGCAGAAACATCCGCACTATCTATGCGTTTGTCATCCTGCTGGAGGGCACCGCGCTGATTGCGCTGGGCGTGATCGAGAATCACTTTCCGCCGCTGTCACCTGGCGTGGTGTTAATCACGAGCCTGAGCTTCCTGATGGGGTTGCAAAATGCGGTTGTTACGCGGATCTCTAATGCACGTGTTCGTACAACCCATATTTCTGGCACAGCGACCGACATCGGCATTGAAATGGCGATGCTGTTTGAGGTGCTACGGCGTAAAACCTCGCCGAAAGATGCACCGCTATATCTGGACCGGCTGCGACTACACACGCTGACATTGCTGGCTTTCCTCGCAGGAGGAATAGCCGGAATCGGGCTTTACCGGCTGTTAGGCTACGATTTTTTGCTACCGGTGGGGTTCGGCTTAATCTGTCTGGCGCTGAATGCCATATTCACTAAACCCGCGAAAACAGCGGTCGTGAAGATGTAGAGGGGCATACGCTCTGCCGCTTTTCAGGGCACATCGGTTGCTGATTCATCGTTCCCCTTGCGCCAATGAACCGTGCGGTTAAAACTGCCATAGTTAAGCAGGGTAACATCTCACTTTTAACTCGGGTTGACTCTGACAGCGAGACAGTGACGAAAACACGCTTTAACCTGCAGATGGATAAATAACATCGACATTAAACAACTGATCTACCTATGTAATCTGGAGCGTGAACGCCATTTCGGGCGGGCCGCAGAAGCCAGTTTTGTTACACAGCCAACGCTCTCGATGCGCCTGAAAAACCTGGAGCGCGAGCTGGGCCTGCCGCTGATTAACCGCAGCAATAACTTTGCCGGATTTACGCCAGAGGGCGATCGCGTGCTGGCCTGGGCGCGTGAAATTGTTTCGGTGTATCAGGGGCTGAAGCTGGAAGTTGAATCACTGAAACATGGGGTGAACGGCACGCTGCGGGTTGGCGTGGTGCCGCAGTGCAGCATGGCGCTGCCGTTGCTGCTGAAAGCGGTGCAGGCGCGTTATCCCCAGCTCGACTACCGCATTGCGGTACTGAGTGCTGATCAGCTGCTGGAAGCGCTCAATAGCCACACCGTGGATGTCGGTATCGGTTTTTTCGAGATGGCGACGCTACGGGAACTCCATTTTCAGACCGAGATGCTGGCAGACCGGGGCGCTGAAGCTGTATTCCATCCCGACCATTTCCCCGAGCTGGTGGGGGGAACCCCGCTGACGCTGGATGAACTGGCTCAACAGCCACTTTGTCTGGCGGAGCCCACGCGCTATTTCCGCCGCTACATTGATATGGCGTTTCGCGAGGCGGCACTGGTGCCGCGAGTGATCGTTGAGAGTGCCTCTATTATGCAACTGATGCAGTGTGCACAGGTCGGGCTGGGGTTGCTGGTGTCGCCGGTTGGTCACCTGCTGCCCGCTTCACTGCAGGGACTGCAGCAGCGCGCCATTACGCTGCCGCCGATGGCACGTCAGGCGGCACTGGTGATAGCCGAACCTGGCCGTGCCACACCGCTGGCACAGCACTTTTTCGACGAAGCGCGTGGTCTGCTGCCGGTATAACGCAGTTACTTCGCCTCGCCCAGCGCGTAAAACAGGCGGCTGTTCCAGTTGCCTAGCGCAACACGCTGTATTAGCGCGAACAACGCTTCAGCCTCCCAGCCTGCCTCCATCAGCGGTTGCAGGTGGGCGGCGCTGAATCGCTCAGGTGACCGGGTCAGCTGTACCGACAGCGCAATAATCAGCTGTTCTTCACCTTTTGACGCCGTCTCCTCCACACCCTCAATCAGGATGTCGTTCCCGTCCAGCAGCCGGAACGCCCAGCGACTGCCCAGAATACGCGCAGCGGTTGCCTCGGCCAGCGTATCCTCCTGAGAAAGATGCTGACACAGCTGCGCCCAGCCATAGAGCGCCGAGGGATCATGGGCCAGCAGCCATACCGCCTCCTGCATGCCGGGCAGAGACTGACAGCGGGTAACGGCAGCGAGCTGCTCAGCACTGGCATAGCGCAACTCCAGCGGTTTCAGCACGGGCTGCCAGCGGGCAGGCTGGTCAAAACCGGTGGAATCAGCATCAGGGGGCAGGGAGCTGCCCGGCAGCCAGCGTACCGGCTGACCCTGCAGCGCCTGCAATCCGGCAACCACGCGTGCCTGGTAACTGACAAACCCGATCACCTGATTCAGCGTGACAATATCGGGTTCAGTCAGGCCGACCGCATCGAGGGCGGTGATCGCGCTCGCGTTGATGAGCTCAGGCTGCATCGCCAGCTGGCGGGCATACTGTGTAATCTGGGTCAGGCGATTATTACTCTCGCGTGAGGAGTCGGGCCCGGGCAATGGATTTAATCGGGCAGAGTAGTGATTACACAACCGCTGCACGCCCGCGACCTGCGCGACGGTTAGCGCAGTACTGAGGCGATCGTAGAGCGTTAGTGTATGGGTGAGTGAGTTGTTGACGCGATCAGGAAAAAGCAGTTGTGCCAGATCGCGCGCGGCCAGCAGGGCCGGCTGATGCGTGCGCAGCAGTGACTGCACTACGGTGTTATCGGCGTAGCATCCCAGCAGAAAACGGTCATCAATATGGGCAGCCTCTGGCACCAGCGGTGCGGCCTGAGCAATACGTGGACTGGTCTGGCTTTCATAAAACCAGTGGTTATGGCCCGGATAGCGGCGTTGTTCCATGATCAATCCTTTTGCAAAATCGGGTTCGGCATGCAGGCGGCAAAGTCTGAAAATGTGCATAAACCGAAGGTCAGGCTTATCGTCGCTGATGGGCAGGCCGGGGCAAAAGAATGATCGGTGATAATTAATAGCGTTACGGTATAACGGGAGCGAAATCAGGCAGGAAGAGCGAGGCGGGGATAAAGAGAAGGGCGAGCCAGGCTCGCCCTTGCGGAACTTATTTCAGTTCCAGCTCGTTCATTGCAGCGATGCTAAAGCCGCCATCAACGTGTACCACTTCACCGGTGATGCCGCCAGCCAGATCAGAGCAGAGGAATGCTGCTGAGTTGCCAACATCTTCAATGGTGACAGTACGGCGAATCGGGGTGACCGCTTCGCAATGCGCCAGCATCTTACGGAAATCTTTGATGCCTGAAGCTGCCAGGGTGCGGATTGGACCCGCAGAAACGGCGTTAACACGCACGCCTTCCGGCCCCATGGCGTTCGCCATATAACGCACGTTAGCTTCCAGCGACGCTTTCGCCAGACCCATCACGTTGTAGTTCGGGATTGCGCGCTCAGCACCCAGGTATGAGAGGGTCAGCAGCGCAGACTGTGGATTCAGCATCTCGCGGCACTCTTTGGCCATCGCGACGAAGCTGTAAGCACTGATATCATGCGCGATTTTAAAGCCTTCACGAGTCACGGCGTTCACGTAGTCGCCTACCAGCTGGTCGCCAGGCGCGAAACCGATAGAGTGAACGAAACCGTCAAATTTTGGCCAGGTTTTTGCCAGTTCAGTGAACAGAGATTTGATGCTCTCATCTTCAGCTACGTCACATGGCAGCACGATGTCTGAACCCAACTCTTTGGCAAACTCTTCCACACGACCTTTTAACTTGTCGTTCTGGTAGGTGAAAGCCAGTTCTGCGCCCTGTTTGTGCATCGCCTGTGCAATACCGTAGGCGATGGAAAGTTTACTGGCAACGCCAGTAATCAGAATGCGCTTACCGGAAAGAAAACCCATAGCTGTAATCCTTATGGTCATTGTAGTTGGCGGCCGCATGATTAAAAAGTAAGCGACCGACGTTAATCGACGTGCGGATTCTAGCACGTCTCTCATAAATCAGGTAAATCGCCCCGCAATTTCCGCGATATGCAGCAAAAATCAGCGCTCACGCCGCCAGGCTTCGGCACTCAGTGCTTCGCCAAAGTGGCTGCTGATCAGCCGTCGTGTCAGATCATGCAGCGGGGAGGCCAGCACGTCCGCCGTGCCGCCGCGCTCGACCACTTCGCCCTGATGCATCACCAGCACTTTATCGCTGATGTGCTTCATCATGCCCAGATGCTGCGTGACATAAATGTAGGCGATCCCGTGCTTCTCCTGCAGTTCCAGCATCAGATTCACCAGCTGAGATCGCATAGTCATATCCAGCGAGGCCAGCGCTTCGTCGGCCACAATGACTTTAGGCTGGAGGATCAACGCACGCGCCAGGCCCAGACGCTGTTTCTGACCGGGGGCAAGCATGTGAGGATAGTACCCGGCATGATCGCGCAGTAAGCCAACCTGGCGAAGCGTAGCAATAATGCGTTTCTCGCGCTCCTCCGCATTCAGCTCGGTATTGAGCCGCAATGGAAACTCCAGGATCTGACTGATGCGCTGTCGCGGATTCAGCGAGGTTGAGGGATCCTGAAAAATCATGCGTATGCGCTGACTGCGATAGCCATAATCGCCGAAGGTCAGCGGATGATCGTCAATCAGAATCTCACCTTCAGTGGGGGCGACCATGCCGCTGAGCATCTTCGCCAGGGTGGATTTACCCGAGCCGTTTTCGCCGATAATCGCCAGCGTCTGTTTCTCACGCAGGGTAAAGCTTACCGATTTCACTGCTTCAACGTGCTGACGGCGAAACAGGCCCGTACGGTAGCGAAAGGTTTTGCTCAGGTTGCGCACTTCCAGCAGGGTCTCCATGCTACTGGCCCTCCATATTCAGCGGGAAATGACAGGCGTAGAGATGGGTTTTGCTGCCGGTGAGCCGAGGCGTTTCAATACATTTACGCTGGGCATAGGGACAGCGAGGCCCCAGACGACAGCCAATCGGTAAACTCTCCAGCGACGGAATCGCGCCCGACAGGGTATTAAGACGGCTTTTGTGCGGCAGGGCGCGCCCAAAATCGGGCATGGCCCGAATCAGCGCCTGGGTATAAGGGTGATGCGGCGTACTCATCAAATCTTCGCTCTGGGCGGTTTCCACCGTCTGACCGCAGTACATCACGTTGATTCGATCTGCCCACTGACTCATTGTGCGCAGGTCATGGCTGATCAGCAGAATAGTGGTGTTGTTATTCTGGTTGAGGCGGCTCAGCAGGCGGAAAATCTGCGCCTGGGTGGTCGGTTCCATGGCATTTGTTGGTTCATCCGCAATCAGCAGGCGCGGCTGGTTAGCCAGCGCAATGGCGATCATCACTTTCTGGCACTCACCTTCAGTCAGCTCATAAGGGAAGCTGCGCATAATATCTTTGTGATCTTTAATGCCGACACGATGCAGCAGTTCGATAGCGCGGGTTTTGCGCCAGAACCAGAAGCGTTTCAGCCATGGCCCTTTGTACGTCCAGCGCGGGATCACCTGCATCAGCTGGCGACCAATGCTCTCTGAGGGATCCAGACAGGATTGCGGCTCCTGAAAAATCATTGAGACGTTGTGTCCGATAATGCGACGACGCTCGCGCGGCGATAAGCGCAGCAGGTCCACATCATCAAACACCATGCGGTCAGCGGTAACACGCCAGTTATCGTTGGTGACGCCGCAGATAGCTTTGGCGACCAGACTCTTGCCGGAGCCGGATTCTCCGACCAGTCCCCGGACTTCGCCTTCGCCCAGCGTCAGATTAACGCGGTCAACGGCTTTGACCGGCCCGTCAGCGGTCATAAATTCAATGGTGAGATTACGGATATCGAGTAACGGCATTTATTCCACTCCCGCTTCGACGGCGCGACGGATGCCGTCACCGAGCAGGTTAACAATTAATACGCTCACCATCAGCGCCACGCCGGGCAGCATAACGGTCCAGGGTGCGACGTAGATCAGCTCCAGTGAATCGCCGAGCATCGCGCCCCATTCCGGCGAAGGCAACTGCGCGCCAAGGTCGAGAAAGCCAAGTGCGGCAATGTCCAGAATGGCCATCGACAGCGCGCGGGTTATTTCGGTAATCAGCAGCGGCAGAATATTGGGCAATATGGCATAGCGCAGAATGTTGCGACCGCGAGCGCCATCAAGGCGAGCAGCCACCACATACTCCTTTTCCAGCTCATCATGCACGGCGCTGTATATTTCGCGGACCAGACGTGGCATCAATGCCAGCCAGACGGCCAGCAGCGCATGTTCGAGTCGTGGCCCGAGAAACGCCACCACGATAATCGCCAGCAACAGCGACGGAATCGAGAGCAGGGTGTCCAGGACATGGTTCATGACGGCCGAGCGGATACCGTGCGTCATGCCCGCCAGCACGCCCAATACCAGCGCTCCGAGGGTGGCGGAGATCGTCACAAGAATCGCTGAACCCACTGTGGGGCCTGCGCCACTCAGCAGGCGGCTCAGTACATCGCGACCCAGATCGTCAGTCCCGAGAAAGAACGAGACATCGCCATAGCGTGACCAGGAGGGCGGCAGCAGCTGATAGCCCAGGAACTGCTGGTCAATACCGTAGGGCGCTATCAGACCGCCAAACAGGCAGAGCAATAAGAGTGCGCCAAAGCCATACAGTCCGACCATTGAAATCGGGTTGCCGTAGAAATGATGCCAGCTTTGACGAAATGCGCTGGGCAGGCGTTTTTCGGCGTAGATATTATCGGACGGCATACCATTCCTTATGTTTCAGCGGATTCATGGCCGCGCCAATAATGTCAGAAATCACATTCACCAGGATCACCAGTCCGCCAATAACCATGACACCGGCTGAGATCGCCGCATAATCCTGCTGGCGAATCGCGTTAATCAGCCAGCGTCCCAGACCAGGCCAGTTAAAGACCATCTCCGTAATCATCGCCAGCGTCAGCATGGTGGAAAATTGCAAGCCAAGACGTGGAATCACCGGCGGCAGCGCGTTATGCAGCACGTGGCGGCGGATGACGGTAAAGCGTGAAAGACCGCGCGTGGCGGCCGCTTTAACATAATTTTTGTCCATCACGTCGCTGGTGCTGTTGCGCAGCAGACGTATCACCTCTGTTGTCGGTGCCATCGCCAGCACCAGCACCGGCAAAATAAGGTGCGACAGGACACTGATAATCATCTCATGTCGCCACGGCGAACGACTCAGCCAGGCGTCAATCAGCGCAAAACCAGAGACGTTCTGAACCGGATAAAGCAGATCGTGACGACCTGACACCGGCAGCCAGCCCAGCGTCAGCGAGAAGAAGAGCGTCAGAATCAGCGCCAGCCAGAAGATCGGCGCAGAAAAGCCAATCAGCGCCAGCGCACTGATGGTTTTATCCTGCCATTTGTTGCGCATCACACCGGCACAGATTCCCAGCGGAATGCCCACCAGCAGCGCAAACAGAAACGCCAGGATACAGAGCTCCATGGTGGCCGGGAACACCTCGCGCAGCTGTAAACCAATCTCCTGACCGTTAGTGCTGGAGACGCCGAAATCAAACTGCAGCATCCCTTTAAACCAGAACCACCAGGCGTCCGAGAGTGCAGCGCCTTCCAGTGGCGCATTAGGGGTAAAATAGCTCAGGCTGAAGCTGACCAGCGACAGCAGAAACAGGGTAATGAGCAGCAGTAGCAGGCGCCGCAAAATATAGATAATCATTTACTCCCCTCATCAGCTTCACGATAAACCCCGGCAAACGAGGCGTTGCCAAACGGACTCAGCACCAGCCCCTTGATATCATGACGAAACGCCTGGAGCCGCAAAGAGGATGCCAGCGGCAGTACCGGTAACTCCTGTGCCAGAATCTGTTGCGCTTTGTCATAGCTGTCGATGCGGCCCGAAAGTTGTTGTGATAACAGGGCGTTCTGCAGTGTTTCGTCAAAGGCCGGCGAGCACCAGTGCGCGTAATTGGTCTGTGAGCGAATCGCCGCACAGCTGAGCAGAGGACGGAAGAAGCTGTCAGGATCGTTACTGTCAGTGGCCCAGCCTGACAGCGTCAGATCATGATTCATCGCCATCAGCTGCGCCTCCTGGAAACGGCCTTCTACCGGTACAATCGTCAGCCGCACACCAACCTGTGCCAGATCTGCCTGTAACAATTCGGCGGTTTTAAGCGGGCTGGGATTCCAGGACTGCGATGCCACTGGCACCACCAGTCGCAGATGCAAATCGCTGATGCCCAATGCCGCCAGCGCGGCCCGGGATTTATCCGGATCATAGCTGGTAATACGCGCATCATTGTCATAGGCCCAGGAAGCGCGCGGTAATATGGAGGCAGCCGTTTCGGCGGTGCCGTAATAAATCGACTCCATCAGCCGCTCATTGTTGATTGCCAGCGCCAGCGCGTGACGCACTTCAGGACGGTCGAGCGGCGGCTTGCGGGTATTAAAAGCCAGATAGGCGATATTCATGCCAGGACGCAGGGTCATCCGCAGGCGCGGATCATCGCGCAGAATGCTGAGCTGGCTGGCCGCGGGATAGGCCAGTACATCGCATTCGCCGGTTAACAGTTTGGAGAGCCGTCCGGTACCGCCAGACCCCAGATCGATTACCGCCTGTTGCAGACGCGGAACACCCTTCCAGTAATGAGGATTGCGCGCCAGACGGATGTACTGGCCGGTGCGATATTCGCTGAGCTGATAAGGGCCGGTGCCAACGGGTTGCCTGTCCATCTCTTCCTGGTGTCCCTGCGCCGTCAGCTGGTCGGCATACTCCTTCGACAGCACCGGCGCATAGTGGGTCGCCATGTGCCACAGGAACGACGCATCCGGGCTGTTGAGTCTGAACTCAACCGTCCTGCTGTCGATTTTCTTCACGCTCTGCACTGAGTCGGAAAATTGCAGGCTATCAAAATAGGGATAATTACCGCCGTTGACGTTATGCCAGGGGTGATTACGGTCAAACATCCGCTCGAAGCTGAAAACAACGTCGTCTGCGTTCAGCGGTCGGGTAGGGTGGAACTGATTGGTCTGCTGAAACTGCACGCCGCCACGCAGATGAAAGCGATACGTTGCGCCGTTGTCGCGCACTTCCCAGCTGGACGCAAGATCGGGTTTGAGACGATAGGTGTAGGGATCAACATCCAGCAGGCGGTCATAAAGTTGTGCCGCCAGGGTATCGACAGTCAGCCCGCTGCTGGCCATCTGCGGGTTAAAGGTATTCAGCGTGCCGCTGACGCAATAGACAAAGCCGGTCTGGCGGATATCACCCGCAGGCGCTGACCACGCAGGGGCACTCAACACGCTGAGGCTGAGCAACAGCGAACATAGTAGTTTTGACATAGAACTCAACGATTTTGAGGCATTAGGCAGAGTGTATCGCAAAGCGGGCATTGTCCCAAAACCTGCAGCGGCTACCAGGCTGTTTTTCATCCTGCATCAGGAAAAAGAGCGCACAGAAGGTGTGGTAATGAGAAAAATTCTCAACGGGTGCTTTACAAATGATAATAGGAATGATTATTATTCATATGCACTTCGACGGTGGCTCTGCCGAAGAAGAGCACGACATTGCTCACATTGCTTCCAGTATTGTTGCCCGCCTCATGGCGGGCTTTTTTTTGTCGGGTGCATAGCTCTGAAGAGCAGGATCACCGCTGACTGAACAGGTGCACTGATTGCGGTTTTGCATGAAAGCATGGGGATGGAAAAAGAGTAAAACAGAATGATATCTGTAATGGCCTGGCATTTACCTGAGCAAGACCGGCTTAAAACCGGACTTAACTATTACAGAAACGCCGTTACTATAAGCACAACCTCTGCCCAACCAACGCCGGACAATGACTAAATTCCAGAAAAGCGCTCAGGCTTTCCACTATCCCTCCTTTCGTTATCTGTTTTTCGGACGTTTGTTTACCGTGCTGGGCAATGGAATCGCGCCCATCGCGCTGGCCTTTGCAGTTCTGGATATGGATGGATCTGCCTCTGATTTAGGCGTCGTGGTGGCATCCCGCTCCCTGTTCAACGTGCTCTTTCTGCTGGTGGGCGGTGTGGTTGCCGACCGCTACTCACGTAGTCGGGTATTAGTTGTATCGGCGCTGATAGCTGCTGTTTCTCAGGCTTTCGTTGCGTGGACTGTGCTTGAGGGTTCAGCCACAGTAATCAGCCTCACCTTGCTGGGCGCGGTGAATGGCGCGGCATCGGGGATTGCTCTGCCAGCTTCCTCTGCGCTGGTTCCGCAGGTCGTGCCTGCACAGCACCTGCGTCAGGCCAATGCTTTCATTCAGCTCAGTGTTTATGGCGGCACGGTACTGGGAGCGTCGCTGGGAGGCGTGATGACCAGTGCTGTCGGGCCGGGCTGGGGGCTGGCGATAGATGCGTTGGGATTTGCGGTCTCCGCGCCGCTTTATTTCCTTATGCGTGTGAGCCCGAATAAGGGCGGGACGATGCAAGGCAATATCCTGCGCGATATTAAAGAAGGCTGGGCAGAATTTGCCGGGCGAAGCTGGATTTGGTCGATAGTCCTTCAGTTCGCCATTATCAACGTCGCGTTTAATGGCATTGTAGAAGTCTATGGCCCGATAATTGCTGACGCCTCTTTCGGGCGGGCGCAGTGGGGGATGATTGTGGCCGCCCAGAGCGCAGGTTTAATTGCTGGATCATTTCTGGCTATGAAATGGCATCCACGTCGTGATCTGCTGATTGGCGCTATGCTGGCAGGTCTCTGTGCACTCCCGATAATGATGCTAGGCCTGAATGCATCAGCAGCATGGCTGATTGCAGGGTTCTTTATCGCTGGCGTTTCATTAGGCCTGTTTGGCGTAACCTGGGCGCATTCATTACAGACTCATATCCCAGCCGATAAACTGGCTCGGGTGTACGCGTATGATGCGATGGGTTCCTTTATCTCCATTCCTATTGGTCAACTGGTTGCGGGGCCGCTGGCGGCACAATATGGCACAGACAAGGTTTTGCTGATGTCAGCACTGGCCGTGGTCATGGTGACAGCTGCTGTCCTGCTGGTTCCGACCCTCAGGCAACCTGACAAAATGGGCACCAGGCCGCATAACACGTAATTGCTGTTTTTGTTCCTGCTAAAGCAGCCAGGACGTTACCAGACAGTTTTGACAGCGATTAACCAGAAAACATAACGCATAGACAAAGATGTCACCGTCGACCTGTTTAGTTTTCGGCTTTTATGTCGTGCTTTTTCATCATCGCGCGCAGCTGATGATAGGTAACACCTAACAACCCGGCGGCGCGGCGCTGGTTATAGCGTGCCTGTTGCAGGCTGGCTTCCACCAGATCCCGCTCCTGTCGATTCTGCCACTGGCGCAGATCCAGCGGCAGGGCAGGCAGGTCGTTACTCTCCGCGTTCTGACTGGCACGGATGAGCGCAACCGGTTCAGGACGTGAAGCAAACGGGTTGATAATGACGTTATCCAGCAACTGCTCGCTGCTGTTATGACGATAGACTGAGCGTTCCACGACGTTCTTAAGCTCTCGGACGTTGCCGGGCCAGTGGTAATCAAGCAGAGTCTGCTGCGCCTGAGCGGTAAAACCAGGAAAAAGTAACAGGCCGAGTTCGCGGCACATCTGGATGGCAAAATGATCGGCCATCACCAGAATATCGCTGCGGCGTTCGCGAAGGGGCGGTAACTGCACCACATCAAAGGCCAGACGATCCAGCAGGTCGGCACGGAATTTTCCCTCTGCCGCCAGCGCAGGGAGATCCTCGTTAGTGGCGCACACCAGCCGCACATTCACCTGCAGTGAGTGATTGCCGCCGACACGCTCCAGCTGCCCATATTCAATTACTCTGAGCAGCTTTTCCTGCACCAGCATCGGCGCGGTTGCCAGCTCATCCAGAAACAGCGTGCCACCATCAGCGCGTTCAAAACGTCCGAGATGGCGCTTCTGCGCACCGGTAAAGGCACCGGCCTCATGGCCAAAGAGTTCAGAATCGAGCAGGTTCTCATTCAGCGCGGCGCAGTTCAGCGAGATAAACGGTCCCTGCCAGCGGTCAGAGAGATAGTGCAGACGGCTGGCGATCAGCTCTTTACCCGTTCCGCGCTCGCCAATCACCAGAACCGGCTTTTCCAGGGGAGCCAGTCTGGAGACCTGCTCAAGAACCTCCAGAAAATTGTTCGACTCACCTAAAAGATTATCGTTAGTGCCTGTCATGATGAATTTCGCCATCCCTTAATCATTTTGACTATCTTAAAATATGCGGACGAGGCTGTAAAATATCAAATTCCTTAAAAATCAATGCGATAAAAATTGGCACGCATCTTGTATTAACTAAGCAGGGCAACACGTTTTAAAACATTAAAAGAGGAACATCATTATGGGTATTTTTTCTCGTTTCGCTGACATCGTAAATGCCAACATTAATTCCCTGCTGGAGCGTGCTGAAGATCCGCAGAAACTGGTCCGTCTGATGATTCAGGAAATGGAAGACACCTTAGTCGAAGTGCGTTCCACCTCTGCGCGGGCGCTGGCTGAAAAGAAACAGCTGTCACGCCGTATTGAGCAGGCAGAGATCCAGCAGGCCGAATGGCAGGAAAAAGCGGAACTGGCGCTTCGTAAGGATAAAGATGATCTGGCGCGGTCAGCACTGATCGAAAAACAGAAACTCACTGACCTTATCGCTTCACTGAAACAGGAAGTGGGCCAGGTTGAAGAGACGCTGGAACGTATGAAAGGCGAAATCAGTGAGCTGGAGAAAAAGCTGACTGAAACACGTGCCCGCCAGCAGGCGTTAACGCTGCGTCACCAGGCGGCCTCTTCATCACGCGATGTTCGTCGTCAGCTGGACAGCGGTAAAATCGACGAAGCGATGGCCCGGTTTGAATCCTTTGAACGTCGCATTGACCACATGGAAGCGGAAGCTGAAAGCCACGGCTTCGGTAAGCCAAAAACCCTGGACCAGCAGTTTACTGACCTGAAAGCGGATGATGAAATCAGCCAGCAGCTTAATGCGCTGAAAGCCAAAATGAACCGCAGTGAGTAATGATCGACGTTGCAATAAGTGATTAAGGAGAGTCAATGAGCGCACTTTTTCTTGCCATACCCTTAACGATCTTCGTGCTGTTTGTCGCACCGATCTGGTTATGGTTGCATTACAACAACAAACGCAACGGCGGTTCGGAACTGTCGCAAAGCGAAATCCAGCGCCTGCAGCGTGTTACGCAGGATGCACAGCGGATGCGTGAACGCATTGACGCACTGGAAGCGATTCTGGATGCCGAACACCCTAACTGGAGGCAGCCATGATGAAAGGCCGTAAGTTGTGGCGCAAGCCTGACGAAGGAAAGTTGATGGGCGTCTGTGCGGGTCTGGCGGAGTATCTCGATATTCCGGTGCGTCTGCTTCGGGTCATTGTGGTCTTATCACTGTTCTTTGGTCTGTTTATGTTTACGGTGGTCGCCTATTTCGTGCTGGGTTTTGTGCTGGATGTGAAACCCGCCAATGTCACGGAGGACGAACGTCAGCTCAGCGCCAGCGAGCTGCTGGACCAGCTGGAGAGTGCGCTGCAGCGCGATGAGCGCAGCGTGCGCGACGTGGAGCGTTATGTGACGTCTGAAACTTTCAGCGTACGCAGCCGCTTCCGCCAGATTTGATTATATTATTGCCGGGCCGTTACGGGCCCGTCCGCTCTCTCAATGGAGGTGTTGATGTCTTTTTCGCGATCCACTGCTTTTCGCCACCGCGCGGCACCTGCATTGAAGTCGGCGGCTAAATTTATCATTATCAATGCTGTTACCTACGGTCCCGCCGGTGTCACTGGCTGGGCGGTGAAATCGGTAGCGCGACGCCCGTTACGTCTTCTGCTGGCTGTGGCCCTTGAGCCATTGCTGAAACGCGTGATGAATCGAGTGGCATCGCGCTTCATCAGGGAGAACGATGAAAAGACTGCAAAGTGAATTAATGGCAATAATGAACCGTGGCGTTGATCGCCACCTTCGGCTGGCGGTCACCGGATTAAGCCGCAGCGGTAAAACCGCCTTTATTACCTCACTGGTCAATCAGCTTTTAACGGTTCACAGCGGCGCACGTTTGCCGCTGTTTTCCGTTGTGCGGGACGAGCGACTGTTGGGCGTCAAACGGGTGCCGCAGCGGGACATGGGAACCGCGCGCTTTACCTACGACGAAGGCCTGGCACAACTCTACAGCACGCCGCCCGCCTGGCCGACGCCCACCCGTGGCGTCAGCGAAATGCGTCTGGCGCTGCGTTACCGTCCAAATGATTCGCTGCTGCGTCATCTGAAAGAGACGGCAACACTCTATCTGGAAATTGTCGACTATCCCGGAGAATGGCTACTGGATCTGCCGATGCTGGCGCAGGATTATCTCGCCTGGTCACGGCAGATGAACGGTCTGCTGCAGGGCGATCGTGCGGAGTGGGCAAAACCCTGGCGCACGCTCTGCGAAAAACTCGATCCGCTTGCTCCCGCCGATGAAACCCAGCTGGCAGAGATTGCTGCGGCCTGGACTGACTACCTGCATCGCTGTAAATCTGAAGGCCTGCATTTTATTCAGCCTGGACGGTTCGTGCTGCCTGGCGATATGGCAGGCGCGCCTGCGCTGCAGTTTTTCCCCTGGCCAACCGCTGATGAGTCGCAACTCACTAAGCTGGCGCAGGCGGATAAGGGGAGTAACTTCAGCATGCTGCAGCAGCGCTTCAACTACTACTGCCAGCATGTGGTGAAGGGCTTTTACAAAAATCACTTCCTGCGTTTTGACCGCCAGATCGTGCTGGTTGACTGCCTCCAGCCCCTGAATAGTGGTCCTCAGGCGTTTAATGATATGCGGCTGGCGCTGACTCAGCTGATGCAGAGCTTTCATTACGGCCAGCGCACCCTGTTTCGCCGGCTTTTCTCACCGGTGATCGACAAATTACTGTTTGCGGCGACTAAAGCGGATCACATCACCAGCGATCAGCACGGCAACATGGTCTCGCTGTTGCAGCAACTGGTGCAGGATGCCTGGCAGAACGCCGCGTTTGAGGGGATTAGCATGGACTGCATCGGACTGGCATCAGTGCAGGCGACACAGAGCGGCCTGGTCGACCACCGTGGCGAGAAGATCCCGGCCCTGCGCGGTCACCGGCTGGATGATGGTGAACCGCTTACCGTCTATCCGGGTGAAGTCCCGCCGCGCCTGCCTGGCAATGCCTTCTGGCAGCAGCAGGGTTTTCAGTTTGAACAGTTCCGGCCGCAGCAGCTCGACGTCGACCGTCCACTGCCGCATATCCGCATGGATGCCGCGCTGGAATTTTTGTTGGGAGATAAATTGCGATGAGTGATCCGCTGAAGCCGCGTATCGATTTTGCTCGTCCGCTGGATGAGAGCACCACCACGCCGCTGCGTCCGGCGCAGACCTTTGAAGCTGACGCGCAGGCTGCGTTTCTGGCAGTGCAGGATGAAGATGTTGCCGTAGAAGAAGAAGGTGCAGGGGAGCGTGCAGTGGAAGCGGCTCTGAAACCTAAACGCAGTCTGTGGCGCAAAATGGTGACTGCAGGCGCACTGCTGTTTGGCGTCAGCGTGATTGCGCAGGGGGTGCAGTGGACGCATGACGCCTGGCTGGCACGCGACTGGTTTTCACTGGGGAGCGGCGTAGCAGGCGGACTTATTGTGCTGGCGGGTGTCGGCGCGCTGACCACTGAGTGGCGTCGGCTCTACCAGCTGCGTCAGCGTGCCGAAGAGCGGGATGTGGGCCGGGAGCTATTGCACAGTCATGGTATCGGTAAAGGTCGGGCATTCTGCGAAAAGCTGGCCCAGCAGGCTGAACTGGATCAGGCGCATCCGGCCCTGCAGCGCTGGCATGCCTCGCTGCACGAAACCCACAATGACAGCGAAATCGTGCGCTTGTATGCGCAGCTGGTGCAGCCCGTTCTGGACAGGCAGGCGCGGCGTGAAATCAGTCGTCATGCTGCGGAAGCAACACTGATGATTGCGGTCAGTCCGCTGGCACTGGTGGATATGGCGTTTATCGCCTGGCGTAATCTGCGGCTGGTCAATCGCATCGCGGCGATATACGGCATCGAACTGGGCTACTTCAGCCGTATCCGGCTGTTCCGCCTGGTGCTGCTCAATATGGCTTTTGCCGGCGCGTCCGAACTGGTGCGGGAAGTGGGAATGGACTGGATGTCGCAGGATATCGCTGCCCGGCTTTCCACGCGCGCTGCCCAGGGCATTGGTGCAGGCCTGCTGACTGCAAGGCTGGGCATCAAAGCGATGGAGCTTTGTCGTCCACTGCCGTGGCTGGAGCAGGATAAGCCACGGCTTGGCGATTTTCGGCGCGAACTGCTGGGCCAGCTGAAAGAGGCACTGCAGAAGGGCGGTAACAAATCAGCCTGAATCTCGCGTGACACATTAAAGGCGGCATAGCCGCCTTTAATGATCAGTGAGGCTGGCGCAGCACCTGCCGTGAATCGATAATCAGACACTCACCCGGACAGGCGGATTCATCTGTAATCACCGGATTTGCAGGC
Source organism: Pantoea hericii (assembly GCF_014155795.1). Classification (NCBI taxonomy): domain Bacteria; kingdom Pseudomonadati; phylum Pseudomonadota; class Gammaproteobacteria; order Enterobacterales; family Erwiniaceae; genus Pantoea; species Pantoea hericii. The sequence goes on along the minus strand of NZ_SCKV01000002.1, from coordinate 463,513 downwards.
AGCGTAAAGGCCATGCCATTTTTCTCCCTGATAAAATGCGCCATCCCGGCAAATATCTTCCAGTCGGCCAGAGTTACCTTCGACAGAACAAAACACCATCACACGCGCTGTGCCTGTCAACTTTTCCTGACAGATCCCTTTCTACCGGCGCATCACTTAGCGTAATATTCATTTATCTGAACCTGATTAAGGCGAACGCAATGCGTCTGGAAGTGTTCTGTCAGGACCGCATCGGTCTGACGCGTGAACTGCTCGATCTGCTGGTGGCACGCAACATTGATTTACGCGGTATTGAAATTACGGCGCTGGGCCGCATCTATCTGAATTTTTCGGCACTGGAATTTGACGCTTTCAGTAATCTGATGGCAGAAATCCGGCGTACACCGGGCGTAACAGATGTGCGCACGGTAACGTACATGCCTTCGGAGCGTGAACATCGCGCGCTGAGTGCCTTACTGGTGGCCATGCCAGATCCGGTTTTCTCCATCGATCTGAAAAGCAAGGTGGAACTGGCTAATCCGGCGGCACAAAACCTGTTTAATCTTGATGAAGAGAAAATGCGCAATTTCAGCGCCGGCAACCTGATTAATGGCTTTAACTTCATGCGCTGGCTGGAAAGCGATCGGGTTGAGGCGCAGGCGCAGCATGTCGTCATTGAAGGGCGCGATTTTCTGATGGAAGCGCGTCCTATTTATCTGCCGGGTGAAGAGGGCCAGAACGACAGGCCGGTCGGGGCGATGGTGATGCTGAAGTCAACCGCTCGCATGGGCCGTCAGTTACAGAATCTGGTGGTCACCGACGAATCCGAGTTTGACCATATCATTGCCGTCACGCCGAAGATGCGTCAGGTGGTCGATCAGGCGCGCAAACTGGCGATGCTGGATGCGCCGTTACTGATTGTCGGCGATACCGGCACCGGGAAAGATATGCTGGCACGCGCCTGCCATCTGCGCAGCGCCCGTGGGAAAAATCCTTTCCTGGCGCTGAACTGTGCCTCATTACCCGACGACGTTGCGGAAAGCGAGCTGTTTGGTCATGCCGCCGGTGCCTATCCGAATGCGCTGGAAGGCAAGAAGGGCTTTTTTGAGCAGGCCAATGGTGGCTCGGTATTGCTGGATGAGATTGGCGAGATGTCGCCGAGAATGCAGACCAAGCTGCTGCGTTTTCTCAATGATGGCACCTTCCGCCGCGTCGGTGAAGAGCATGAAGTCCATGTTAATGTGCGCGTAATCTGCGCTACGCAGAAGAACCTGATTGAACTGGTGCAACGCGGTGAGTTTCGCGAAGATCTTTTTTACCGGCTCAATGTGCTGACGCTGCAACTGCCCCCGCTGCGCGATCGACCGCAGGATATCCTGCCACTGACCGAGATGTTTGTGGCCCGCTTTGCGGATGAGCAGGGGATGGCCCGGCCGCGACTCTCGCCACAGCTCATTGCATTTCTGACGCGCTACGCCTGGCCTGGCAATGTGCGCCAGTTAAAAAATGCGTTGTATCGCGCGTTAACCCAGTTGGAAGGATATGAACTGCGACCGCAGGATATTGTGTTGCCTGAACAGACACTGGATGTATCGCTGGGCGATGAAGCACTGGAAGGAACGCTGGATCAGATTACCAGCCGTTTTGAGCGGTCAATACTGACGCGGCTTTATCTCTCCTATCCCAGCACCCGAAAACTGGCAAAACGTCTGGGTGTTTCCCATACCGCGATTGCCAACAAGCTGCGTGAATATGGTCTGGGACAGAAGCGCACCGAAAGCGAATGATCGGTAAGCAGAGAGCAGGAAGCGGATAACCAGGTTATCCGCTTTTTTTATTACTTCAGCGCGGCCAGGGCAGCGTCGTAATCAGGCTCAGTGGTGATTTCATCAACCAGCTGGCTGTAAATCACTTTATCGTTCTCATCCAGAACGATCACCGCACGTGCGGTCAGGCCTTCCAGCGCACCATCAGCAATTTCTACACCATACTCATACTTGAATTCTGAGCCGCGCAGCGTCGACAGCGTCACCACATTGCTCAGGTTTTCCGCGCCACAGAAACGCGACTGGGCAAAAGGCAGATCGGCAGAGATGCATAACACCACGGCGTTATTCAGCTCGCTTGCCGCCTGGTTGAATTTGCGCACTGATGAGGCACAGACACCGGTATCAACGCTTGGGAAAATGTTCAGAATTTTGCGTTTTCCTGCATACTCAGAGAGCGCAACGTTAACCAGGTTCTTTGCTACCAGCGTGAAAGGCTTAGCTTTATCGCCAGCCTGTGGAAACTGACCTGCAACCGGAACGGCATTACCCTGAAAATGAACAGTCTGAGACATAGTGATTCCTTTTGATGATAAAAAAGATCTGACACAAAACGGCTAAAGATAGCCGTTGTTTATGACATAAATGTTAAGGGTTTACGAGTTCAATTGTGGAATTTAACGTGGCGGTCTGCCACTGCGTCACACTTTGTGGAGTGTAAATGAGAACGGTAAAAAGTTATCCCGAAGCCTGGCCGTTGCATACGCCGTTTGTCATTGCCCGTGGAACCCGGACCGAAGTCAAAGTGGTGGTGGTTGAAATTGAGGAAGATGGCGTAAAAGGCGTCGGTGAAGCGACGCCCTATGCGCGCTATGGTGAAAGCGAAGCATCGGTGCTGGCGCAGATCGCCACGTTGCTGCCCGCGCTGCAAGAGGGCATGACGCGCGAGGCATTACAACAGGCGCTGCCTGCCGGGGCGGCGCGCAACGCCATCGACAGTGCACTGTGGGATCTCGCCGCACATCAGCAGCAGCGCAGCCTCTGGGCGCTTAGCGGTGTGACTGCGCCTGCTGATGTCGTGACCGCGCAGACCGTCAGCATTGATACCCCTGAGGCGATGGCCAGCAGCGCACTCGCACTGTGGCAGCATGGTGCAACACTGCTGAAAATTAAGCTGGATAACAATTTTATTACTGAACGGCTGATGGCCATCCGCGCCGCCGTACCGGAAGCAACCCTGATTGTGGATGCAAATGAGTCCTGGCACGCTGAAGGCCTGGCGGCACGCTGTCAGCTGCTGGCAGACATTGATGTGGCGATGCTGGAACAGCCTTTACCTGCAGGTGAAGATGCGGCACTGGAGAACTTTATTCACCCGTTGCCCATTTGTGCCGATGAGAGCTGTCATACACGTGAAAGCCTGGCCGCGCTGCGAGGCCGTTATGAGATGGTCAACATCAAGCTGGATAAAACGGGCGGTCTGACCGAGGCGCTGGCGCTTGCCGATGCCGCGCAGCAGCAGGGCTTTGCGGTGATGCTGGGCTGCATGCTCTGCACCTCGCGGGCGATACGTGCTGCGCTGCCGCTGGTGCCGCAGACCCGTTTCGCCGATCTTGATGGGCCGACCTGGCTGGCGGTGGATGCAGAACCGGCGATCACCGTGCGCAGCGGTCGGCTGATTATTGCTGCCAGAGCAGCAAACTAACCATCATCTCAAGATAGGTCTCCGTGGCTTCATCCACGGAAATCACCGGCATCTCAGCGGTCACGCAGGGCAGACTGAGATCGTAACACCAGCTGCCGAATGAGCCAGGCGTGTCATATCCTACGCTGCTGACGCGAGGAAGGCCGGTATGGCTGGCCAGCCAGCCACCAATCTCCACCTGATGCGGGTCGTCAATACAGCCCAGCGGCTCATGCCAGGAAACGATCCAGGCTGGCTTAAGTTGATGTATCAGGGCACAGAGCGCCAGTGTCTCCGGTTCAGAACCCGGATGCGTGCCGGTTGAGAGCGTGACATCCCGCGCATCGGCAGCACTGTTCCAGCGATAAACGGTCTCTCCGGGCTGCCAGTTCGCTGCGGGGAAGTTGCGGTTGAGATCGACGCCATTTGCGTTAGCGCGCAGGCCAAGCTGACAGCCATCAGGATTGACTGCCAGCACCACGTGGTGCCGACGCATGCCATCGGGCAGTGTCCGTAACGCAGCAGAAAGCGTGGCGATGGCCGCATTTTCATCACCGTGTGTGCCAGCCAGAATCAGACCGCTGTCCGGGTCACCCAGTGGCGCTGGAAACCACAGCAGCGGCGCGCCGAGCACGGAGCGGCCATACTGCTGATACGAAACGTCAAGTTTGCCGCGAAGGGGACGCGGATGAAGTGGCGACATACAGATTTCCTCAAAGGGTTTTACTCAAAGTAGCGGAAAAGCCGTGTGCGGAAAATAGCTATTTATCTGTCAGCCATTTGCGATAAAGTGCCCTGCACAAGCTACATCGGCAACAGACTGATGCAGCACTTCTTTGGGGTAAAGGAGTGATAATGGTTAAGACCTTTCGTATGACGCTGGCAGCAATCAGTCTGAGCAGCATCCTCACACCCGCCATTGCGGCGAATCCACCCGCTGGCGCGCAGCTGGCCGAACAGCAGCAGATCGTCCGCCATATTAAAGATGAACCCGCTTCACTTGATCCGCTTAAAGCGGTAGGGCTGCCTGAAATTCAGGTTATTCGCGATCTGTTTGAAGGTCTGACAAATCAGGATGCTCAGGGCAAAATCGTGCCGGGCGTGGCACAGAGCTGGAGCAGCAGCGACAACAAAACCTGGGTCTTCACCCTGCGCAATAACGCGCGCTGGTCAAACGGCGAACCGGTCACGGCGCAGGATTTTGTCTACAGCTGGCAGCGGCTGGTCGATCCCAAAAACAGCTCAGGCTCAGCCGGGTTTGCGGGGTTAAGCGGTATTGAAAATGCGGCAGCGATTACCAAAGGCGAAATGACCCCCGATAAACTGGGAGTGACTGCCCAGAGCAAAACCCAGCTGAAAGTGACGCTGGATCGTCCTGTGCCGTGGTTCCCGGCGCTGGTGGCTAACGTGGCGCTCTTCCCGGTGCCGCAAAAAGTGATTGCCCAGCAAGGTGACAGCTGGACGGCACCCGGCAAACTGGTCGGTAACGGTGCCTATCAGCTCAGCGAGCGGGTAGTGAACGAGAAGATTGTCCTGACCCGTAATCCTCATTACTGGGATGATGCACATTCGGTGCTGACGAAAGTGACCTTTGTGCCAATCAATGAAGAGTCGAGCGCGACTAAACGTTATCGTGCCAACGACATTGATATCACCGAATCTTTCCCTAAGAACATGTATGCGTTATTAAAGAAAACGTTGCCGGGAGAGGTCTACACACCTGACCAGTTAGGCACCTATTACTATGCGTTTAACACGCAGAAAGGACCGACTGCCGATGTGCGGGTTCGCAAAGCACTGTCCTGGTCTATCGACCGAAACGTCATTGCTGACAAAGTGCTGGGCACCGGTGAGAAACCGGCGTGGCACTTTACGCCAGATGTGACAGCAGGCTTTAAGCCACTGCCCACGTTCATGCAACAGCACGATCAGAACGCCCTGAATGCGCAGGCCAAATCGCTGCTTGCCGCCGCCGGTTACGCTCCGGGTAAACCGCTGAAGCTCAAACTGCTCTACAACACCTCTGAGAGCCATCAGAAGATTGCGATTGCCGTGGCCTCTATGTGGAAAAAGAACCTCGGTGTGGATGTCACACTGGAGAATCAGGAGTGGAAAACCTACATCGACAGTCGTAACAGCGGGAACTTCGATGTGATTCGCGCCTCGTGGGTGGGAGACTACAATGAGCCCTCCACCTTCCTGAATCTACTGACCTCGGGCAACAGCAGCAATATCGCGCGTTTTAACAACGCGGATTATGATGCAGTTGTCGCTAAAGCCAGCCGTGAAACCAGCGAGCAGGCACGTAACAGCGATTACAACCGTGCCGAGCAGATCCTCGCTGAACAGGCCCCGATTGCGCCCATCTATCAGTACACGAATGGCCGACTGATTAAACCCTGGGTTAAAGGCTATCCCATCACCAACCCTGAAGATGTCGCCTACAGCCGTGAACTGTGGATTGAAAAGCACTAAGCCTGTGGTGGCCGGTTTCCCGGCCACCTGCTGACATCTTTCTTCACAGCCCGGAGATTGCAACTCAACGCCGTCACGTTAGACTGTATCGTATTGATATTAATGGTGAGGGAATGTTGTGGACGTCATTGAAGGAAAAGCATTACAGGTTTCAGATGCCATCATTTCATGCCAGCTGGATGGCAAGGGTGGGATGATCCCGATAGCTGAAGATGAAGTTATCGAGTGTGAGCAGCCCTGCTGGCTGCATCTGAACTATACCCACAGCAAAAGCGCAGAATGGCTGCAGTCAACGCCGCAGATTCCCGATGCCGTGCGTGACGCCTTAGCGGGTGACAGCATGCGTCCCCGCGTCAGCCGGCTGGGCGACGGATTTATGATCGTGCTGCGCAGCGTTAACCACAACACCGATGCGCGTCGCGACCAGCTGGTGGTGATGCGCGTGTTCATCAACGATAAGCTCATCGTCTCGACCCGGCGGCGTAAAGTCTCTGCCGTCGATGAAGTGCTCACCGATTTGCAAAACGGTAACGGCCCGATTGACTGCGGCAGCTGGCTGGTCGATGTCTGTGATGCCCTGACCGATCACACCAGCGAATTTATCGAAGAGTTACATGACAAAATCATTGAGCTGGAAGATGCGCTGCTTGACCAGCAGATGCCCGCGCGCGGCGAGCTGGGCCTGCTGCGCAAACAGCTGATTGTGATGCGGCGTTACATGGCACCGCAGCGCGATGTTTATGCCCGGCTGGCCAGTGAAAAACTGGGCTGGATGGATGACAGTGAACGACGCCGGATGCAGGAAATCGCCGATCGGCTGGGACGCGGACTGGATGATCTGGATGCGGGCGTAGCGCGCACTGCGATTCTGGCTGACGAGGTGGCCTCTGCGATGGCGGAGTCGATGAACCGCCGCACCTATACGATGTCACTGATGGCGATGATCTTCCTGCCCGCTACGTTCCTGACCGGTCTGTTTGGGGTTAATCTGGGTGGCATTCCGGGCGGTGGATGGGAGTACGGCTTCTCTATCTTCTGTCTGCTGCTCGTGGCACTGGCGGTGGGCGTCGCGGGTTATCTGCGTAAACGGCGCTGGCTGTAACGCGGAAAGGTAACATCGGCGGGGGCGTCTGATTTGAGGACGAAAATCCCGCCGGGTGGGATAAAAATCATAATAAGAAAGCAAAAGCTGATCGACATCAAGAACCTAATGCCGCTGCTGACGCAAACTCTTTCCCGCAGGTGAATGCAACGTCAAGCGATGGGCGTTGCGCTCCATATTGTCTTACTTCCATATTTAGAATTATTGCATAGCACAATTAATTCAAAACATGCCGGCCCGTGTGCCGGCTTTTTTTTTGCCCGCCTGGCTGGAACGCCAATCCTTTTCTAAACTTAAAGTCCATTCGCAAGAAAAGGAGTACGGCATGAGCGCGATTTACAACAGCGAGCCGATCCCTACGGATCCAGTCCCGATTCCTGAACCGATTCCTCATCCGCAACCCCAGCCTGATCAGCCGACCGATCCGGAATATCCGCCGATAATGGATCCACCGCCGCACCGCAACATATAAAAAAAGGGCGTGCTGCCAGCAGCACGCCCTTAACTTATCAGGTACTTACTTAATCTGAAGCACATCCAGACGTGCGCTGAGGTCCGGTGCATCCTCTTCATCAGCTCGCCAGCCCACAGGCTGCAACGGCAGGGTTTCGCGGTCAAAAGCGAGATCGCCGCCATCAACGACCGCATCGCCATGCTTAATCCCTTTAAAATCGAACAGATTGATATCTGCCAGGTGCGACGGCACGACGTTTTGCATTGCGCTGAACATGGTTTCAATGCGGCCAGGATAGCGCTTATCCCAGTCACGCAACATATCGGCTACCACCTGCCGCTGCAGGTTTGGCTGAGAACCGCAGAGATTGCACGGGATAATCGGGAACTGACGCGCGTCTGAGAAACGAATGATATCTTTCTCGCGGCAGTAGGCCAGCGGACGAATCACAATCTGCTTGCCATCATCACTCATCAGTTTTGGCGGCATACCTTTCAGTTTTCCGCCGTAAAACATGTTCAGGAACAGCGTCTGCAGGATGTCATCGCGATGGTGGCCGAGCGCGATTTTAGTACAACCCAGTTCAGTCGCGACGCGATAGAGAATGCCACGGCGCAGGCGCGAGCAGAGTGAGCAGGTGGTTTTACCTTCCGGCACTTTCTCTTTGACGATGGAGTAGGTGTCTTCTTCGATAATCCGGTACTCAACGCCCTGTGCCTCAAGATATTGCGGCAGGATGTGCTCCGGGAAGCCAGGCTGTTTCTGGTCGAGGTTAACGGCAATCAGGCTGAAGTTGACCGGCGCACTTTTTTGCAGGCTGCGCAAAATTTCCAGCATGGTGTAGCTGTCTTTACCGCCCGACAGACAGACCATGATGCGGTCGCCTTCTTCAATCATATTAAAATCTGCAATGGCTTCGCCGACGTTACGACGCAGACGTTTCTGCAGCTTATTGAGGTTGTACTGTTCTTTCTTGTCAACCGTTTGATTATCTTGCATTTTTACCTATCTCAAAAACCAGAGAGCGTAGCCGAAGGGCAAATTGCTGTGCGCGTCCAGCCAGACACTTCACTGCGGTGTCACGAATATGCAGCGTATGGTACGGATTGTTGTCGCGAATGCCAGCACTGGAGTGAAGTAATCAGCGGAAAATCGCTGCCGGAGGCATCCGGCAGCGTCTCTCTTTTAAAGCAGATATTGCCGAAAAGGAATGCCGCGAGGAAGATGCTGGTGAGAGCGCGCCTTTACATCCCCAGGAAGACAGCCTGCTGGATGAGACGATGTCACGCGGGAGAATAGTGCGAGGTCAGCTGGCAGGAACATTCTTCCACTGACAATCAATTTCATCACTGTGTGTTGAGCAGGAAGGGGGGGAGGCCTTGTAAGCATCAGCACGCACATGATCTTTTTTTGCTGTACAACCGGCGATCATAAAAATGACAGAGAGAATGAATAGCGTTTTCATCGGGTCGATTTAATGAGTAAAAAAAGCAGCTTACGCAGTTATTAATCAATACTGATTAAACGGCGTGTTGTCTGTACTTGCCAGATTTGATGCGCATCAAATTAAGTCGGATACGAAACCTCACAGGGTTTATTTTGTGACCCGGAATGACTTTTACAATGTCAAAATCTGAAAATCATACTTTGTTGAATATACGTTTGACCAATCAGATAGAGACTGATCCTTATATTGCCGCTGAAGCCTGTGAAACGTTAAATTCAGATTATTTTGCTTACACACCGCGCCGTTGCTTAAGTCATTGCTGCTCAAGGTGAATATGTATCCATCAGGTTACAATGATCAGTAAATTGTCAGGATGCGGGAAAGGTGTTTTGCGTTTGATTTTTTTATTGCAACGTCCTGCGTGGATGCCGTTCGTTTCGCACATTTCGGCAATACAGCATTCCGATGAAGCCGTTTAATGACCGGGTATAAAATTAAAAAATGAATCAACATTTAACGTCTATGAAATATTCGGATAAAACAGACAAAATAAAGAAGTACGGCATCAGATTTATTATGACGCTGCTACTCTTTTCACTTTGCTATGTTGCCGTCATGTATTGCGGGGTTTTGTTGCTGGTTAACCGACACGGTTTGCTGCATTTTCTGCTGCACTAAACGCATTACCGTCAGCCACAGGCTTTAAAAATCCAGCGGTAGGCATGATGCAGAAAATGCCTGAGCACTTCCATTAAATCCTCAGCCCCTTCTTCTGCCAGACATTGTCCGGTCTCCAGCGCATTATTCACTGAATCCCGATGTTCCAGGAGCATCATGATGGCTGCGGCGCCCGCTATCAGCGTAAAAATCAGCATGCTGACTGCGAACCGATATTTAGGCGAAGTACTGGAAAGGGCGTCTTCTGAATGGTCAGAGTTCTGAGGCATTAGTTTCCGGGTAAAATGATTACGTAAATTAACAATAACGGATTATGCCATTACTTCCCGGCAGGCACTACTTTTAAGGTCAGACTCTGCGCATTTTTGATTTTTCAGAAATGGCAGGAGAAGGAGGGCGGTGACTGCCGCTCACCGCCTTCTGCAAGGTTCTTATGTCTTTGTCGCCATGTGTAGTGGCGGGTTTGTTCAGCAAACGTTTACATCATCTCCAGCGACTGTACGCCTTTTATCTCAATGACCTTATCGTAGAGGTGCGCATCATTTGACTTGCGGGACAACGTTACCTGTATGCTGAGTTCGCACAGGCCGCTCTCCTCATCACGATTAATCACCGTCACATTGCCATAACGAATACCTTCCCGCTGCATAACCAGTAGCACCAGCGGCACGCTTTTAGGCTTAAGGAAAACCAGTAACGTATGGTGCTTGCCGATTAAAACATGGCTCAGGCGGCGGAACACTTCCAGCACCACCAGCGCCAGCACTGTGCCATAAATGCCGATCTCATACATGCCGCTGCCGATCACCAGACCAATCGCTGCCGTTACCCATAATCCCGCTGCCGTGGTCAGGCCTTTCACCACCTGCTTCTGAATCATGATGGTGCCTGCGCCCAGGAAGCCCATACCGCTGACGACCTGGGCTGCAATACGACTGGGGTCCAGTGCCACATGGTCGCTGGTGAGCATATCGGCGAAACCATACTTCGACACCAGCATGAACATCGCACTGCCGATACCGACCAGAATATGGGTACGCAGTCCCGCTTCTTTGGCCCGCATCTGACGCTCCAGACCAATCAGGCCGCCAAGAATACCGGCCAGGGCGATGCGAATTAACATATCCATTAACATGGCTTTACTCCGAAATAATAGGAACCGAAAAAGGGTGACAGTTCAGCGATAGCAGGTAAACAAGATAATTCTGCTTGCAAATCACGGTGGAGAATTTTGTAAAAAGCTGTTTCACCTCTCGACCCCTTGTGCTGCCTGACATATGCTGAGCCAGCCTATTATCCCCATTCCCGGAGTCCGATTGATGAAAGCAGCCACCTTTTTGCTGGCCGGTGCCGCATTATTACTCTCTGCCTGCAGTAGCAACAGTGATGATAACGAGCCACCGCAACAAGCCACCGCCGCGCACATCCAGCCTCGTGTGGTGATGTCTTCCCTGGCAGAAAGCACCTGTTCGAACGCAGGCGGAACGCTGGCGTTTTCACATCAGCTGGATGGATCACGTGTGGGCATGTGTCAGTTAGTGAATGGCCGTCGCTGCGATGAGCAGGCGTTAATTGGCGGGAACTGCGCGCGCTGATGAACAGGCCGGATAGCACCGGCCCGCATCATTAGCAGAGAATCGTCAGGCTGAGAGTCGGTTCGGGCACTCTTCACCCCGATCGAGCTGGCTAAGATTATTCAGTGTCGTCTCGGAAATGGCCGTCAGCGCTTCAGCCGTTAAAAATGCCTGATGACCGGTAAACAGTACGTTATGGCATGCTGAAAGACGACGGAACACATCGTCCTGAATCACATCATTCGACTTATCTTCAAAGAACAGGCCGCGTTCATTCTCATACACATCCATGCCGAGCGCGCCGATTTTCTGCTGTTTCAGCGCGTCAATCGCTGCCTGTGAATCAATCAGCCCGCCACGACTGGTGTTGATGATCATCACCCCATCGCGCATCTGACGAAACGCGTCGGCATTCAGCAGATGATGGTTCTCCGGGGTCAGCGGACAGTGCAGCGTAATGACGTGGGATTCTGTAAACAACGTCTTTAAATCAACATATTCTGCGCCCAGCTCACGCGCCTGCTCACTTGGGTAGGGATCAAACGCCAGCAGCCGCATACCAAACCCTTTCAGAATCCGCATGGTCGCAATGCCGATCTTACCCGTGCCGATAACGCCCGCCGTTTTGTTGTACATGTTAAAGCCGGTCAGTCCGTCGAGCGAAAAGTTCGCATCACGGGTACGCTGATACGCGCGATGAATACGGCGGTTAAGGGTCATCATCAGGCCGATCGTATGTTCCGCCACCGCTTCCGGTGAGTAGGCCGGCACCCGTACGACTTCCAGACCCAGCTCTTTCGCTGCAGCCAGATCGACATTATTGAAGCCAGCGCAACGCAGCGCGATATATTTCACACCCAGCCCGGCCAGCTCTTCCAGCACCGGGCGACTGCCGTCATCGTTTACAAAAATGCAGACAGCATCGCAATCCACTGCGGTTTTTGCCGTGCTCTCTGAGAGTAAAAAGTCAAAAAATACCAGTTCGAAACCAAACTGCTGGTTAACCTGCTCAAGGTATTTCTGATCGTAATGTTTAGTGCTGTAAACCGCGATTTTCATCGTTGTGCTCCTGCAGAGGTGATAAACCAAGGATAACGTTTTCTGACCGACTTTGCTGAAACTGCGTATTTGCGTCCCGTGCACACCTTCACCTCTGGCAGATTACATGCCATCATCGTTGTCAGGATACTGTAAGGAAAAGGATTATGGCTTTTATGCCACGGATGTTCCGGCGACGGCTGGCGGCCGTACTTGCGCTGATTCTCCTGCTGCTCGGCCTGATGTTGACTGTGACGCAATGGCTGCCAAGGCTGGTCGGCATCTGGCTGCCTGAGGATACCCGTATTGAACTGACGAGCGCACCGCGCTGGCGGCAGGGTGGCCTGTGGCTGCCTCAGATTCGTTACCTCGCAGGCGATTGCTCACTGGCAACCGTAAAGGCAGTGTCACTGGGCTGGCATCAGTCGCGCTGGAAGCTGGATGCGGACGAGCTGGTGGTGGAGAGCACCTGCCTGCAAAAATTACCCGCCAGTGACGAGAGATCGACAGCCCCCAAAACGCTGGCCGAATGGCAGGCAATGCTACCGGGTGCCGATGTTCATCTGAACAAACTTGTCGTGGCACCCTGGCAGGCCTATGCGGGCGCGCTGGACCTGACGCTGGAAAAAGATCGCCAGCAACTTAATTATCAGGGCGACAACCTGCAACTGGCGGCGACGCTGACCGGTCAGCAGCTCGCGATCAGTCGCCTGACGCTTACCCATCCTGCGCTGCCTGAACCCATTACGCTAAGTGGTCATCTTGAGTTACCTGCTTTCGCCACCGATCTGCCGGTGAATGGTGAGGTGGACGGACAACTGGCGCTGGATGCATTACCGCATCCGCTGCAGTTAACGCTCAGCTGGCAGCAGCAGCAGGGCGAGCTGCGCGTGGGGATGATGGATGAGAAAAGGCCGCTTCTCAGACTGCCGTGGCAAATCAGCCGCGATCAGATTCGGATCGAAAAGGGCGAGTATTTCTGGCCTCTGGCGGCTCAGCCACTGTCTGGATTTATTAACCTGACGCTGGATAACTGGCAGTCAGGCCTTGAAAACAGCCAGATTACGGGGCGCGTTAACCTGCTGACCCAGGGACGTGGCGGTAAAGGTAACGTGGTACTGGGCGTCGGTCCCGGTAACCTGAGTCTGACCAGTAGCCACCTGCCATTTCAGCTGACCGGCGAAAGCAAGCTGGCCGATCTGCAACTTTACGGCTCTATTCCCGGCGTGCTCAACGGCTCGCTGCTAGATCCTCAGTTAGTTTTGCAACCTAAATCGCTTCTGCGCCTGCGGGGGCGACTGCTCTCTACGCTGGAAGTGGACGAAGCGCGCTGGCCGCTGGCCGGCGTGCGACTCTCCTCGCAGGGTATTGATGGCCGCCTGCAGGCCATTCTCAACGCGCACGATGCCAGCTTTGGCCGCTTCCGGCTGCATCTTGATGGACGCGCCACAAATTTCTGGCCCGATAAGGGCGAGTGGGACTGGCGCTACTGGGGCGGGGGCGAGATGCTGCCGCTGCAGGCACGCTGGGATGTCAAAGGCACCGGCGGCTGGCACGACACGCTGATCCACCTGGATACGCTCTCCACCGGATTTAATCAGCTGGCTTATGGCAGCGTTAACGTCGCAAAACCGCGCCTGACACTGACCGAACCCGTTAAGTGGCAGCGCGATGTGGCGCAACCTTCCTTCAATGGCCATTTCAGACTGCAGGCGGGCCCGACCCACTTCACCTATGGCGGCCGTCTGGCTGATTCCACGCTGGACTTTGAGGCGAAAGGCCGTGATCCCGGCTATTTCCTCTGGCGGGGCGAGTTAAAAGCGGGGAAGGTTGGCCCGCTGCGGGTGAATGGCCGCTGGGACGGTAAACGGTTACGCGGTCAGGCCTGGTGGCCGGCACAGTCGCTGACTGTGTTTCAGCCGCTGCTCAGCCCCGACATGAAAATGCAGATTCAGGGCGGCAGTTTGCAGGCACAGGTCGCATTCTCCGCTGCCAGTAAACAGGGCTTCCAGGCGGGAGGCCACTGGACGGTCAAACAGGGCAGTGTCTGGACGCCGGACAGTCAGGTGAACGGTATCGACTTCTCGCTGCCGTTCAGGTTTCATGAGCAGCAATGGCAGTTTGGTCAGCATGGCCCTGTTTCACTCCGCATTGCCGAGGTGAAGAACCAGTTTGCCATGCAGAATATTCGGGCCGATCTGCAGGGTAACTGGCCGTGGTCTGAACAATCCCCCCTGACTTTACAGGATGTCAGTCTTGACCTGCTTGGCGGACAGATTACGCTGCCAGCCCTGCGTATGCCGCAACATGATCCCGCCCGGGTGTCGCTGCGTAATATCAGCCTCAGCGAGCTGGTGACGGCGCTGAAGCCTAAACAGTTTGCCATGTCGGGTAAGGTTAACGGTGAGTTGCCGCTGTGGTTGAATAATCCACGCTGGCTGGTGGAAAAAGGGTGGATTGCCAACAGCGGTCCGCTGACTTTCCGGCTGGATAAAGATATGGCGGATGCAATTACCCGCAACAACGTAGCGACCGGCGCAGCGCTTGACTGGTTACGCTATATGGAAGTCTCCCGCAGCTGGGCGACAATCAATCTGAATAACCTCGGCGACCTCACTATGGAAGCGCAGGTACAGGGCGTCAGCCAGTTCAGTAACCGTCGTCAGACGGTCAATCTTAACTATCGTCATCAGGAAAACCTCTTTCAGCTCTGGCGCAGCCTGCGCTTTGGCGATAATTTGCAATCCTGGTTAGAGCAACATGCGACTTTGCCATCGAACAAGGACACTTCACCATGAGCCTGAGGCCATTACTGGTTCTGGCAGCCGGACTGCTGAGCATCGGATGCGTGCCACGCATTGAAGTCACGGCACCCAAAGACCCCATCACCATCAATATGAATGTAAAAATCGAGCATGAGATCCACATCAAAGTTGATAAAGACGTGGAAGCGTTACTGAAAAACCAGAGCGGACTGTTCTGAGGAGAGCCATGATGAAACGCATAAGCGCGGCGCTGTTACTTGCCCTGACGATGGCGCTCCCTGCCTGGGCACTGACGCTCGACGAGGCAAGGCAATCAGGCCGTGCAGGTGAAACGCTCTCCGGCTATCTGGCGGCACGTTCGCAGGACAGTGAAACGCTGGCGCTGGTGCAGCGGATTAATGCCGGGCGTCAGCAGGAGTATCAGCGGCTGGCCGGCCAGAACAATCTCTCCACGGCCGATGTGGCCAGCATTGCCGGACAGAAACTGGTGAGCCGTGCCGCAGCGGGAGAGTATGTGCGTGGCATTAATGGTCAATGGCTGAGAAAAGAGGCAGACAGCAGCAACTAACCGGCGAAAAAAAACCGGGCACAGGCCCGGTCTTTGACAGCGTCATCCTGAGATGGCTGAGCGTTATGCGGTCACGATCTGCGTGATAGCGTCTTTCGCTTCGGCGGTCGCTTTGCTGGCCACTTCCGGACCGTAGGCGATGCCTTCAGCAAACACGAACTCAACGTCAGTGATGCCGATGAAGCCAAGGAACAGCTTGACGTAAGGGGTCAGCAGGTCAGTTGGGGTATCTTTGTGAATGCCACCACGGCTTGAGATAACCACTGCAGTTTTGCCTTTAACCAGACCTTCCGGGCCTGCTTCGGTGTAGCGGAACGTCACGCCAGCACGGGCAATCAGGTCGAAATAGTTTTTCAGCTGCGTAGGGATGTTGAAGTTGTACATTGGCGCGGCAATGACGATTTCATCATGAGCCTGCAGTTCTGCAATCAGTTCATCGGACAGATCCAGTGCTTCCTGCTGACGCGGGGAGAGTGGCGTATCAGAAGGACGCATTGCACCCACTAACTCACCATCCAGAACCGGAATCGGGTTAGCCGCCAGGTCACGTACAGTAACTTCTTTACCCTGTGCCTTTGCCTGTTCAACGTAGAAGTCAGCGAGCTGGCTTGATTGTGAGTAGCCTGCAAGGATGCTTGATTTCAGAACTAAAACTGTGCTCATGGTGGTTTCCTGTCTGTTACGCGGAAGACTTTCCGCTCAATGGTTTACACTCTACGGTTATCGATGGCGCGGTGAAAGCGCAATATTTCGAGACCCATGTTCGAATTTATTGAATAAGCGTAACCGGGAGCTGCCGCCTGAACAGTTCAGAATGTGCTATGATACGCGCAATTATTTTATTGAATCAGCTGGTTACCCCGGCTTCAGGGCGCTGCTTTACGTAGCGACACCGTCTGAGTAAGGTACGTCACAATTATGTCATCACCCGATACTTCCCCACTGGCAGCGCTCTGGTCACGGCTCGACGGTTTAATGCTGCGCGATCGCCAGCGGCTACAGCGCCGCCTGCAGGGAGCCAGAAAAACCAAAAATCCTGAGGCGCAGCAGGGCATTGCCAGCGAGCTGGCGCTGGAGTTCGTCGCCGCCGAACAGCGCGTGGCCCAGCGCCGCGCGGCTACCCCAGCGATTACGTTCCCGGACAATCTGCCGGTGAGTCAGAAGCAGCAGGATATTGCTGAGGCGATTCGCGATCATCAGGTGGTGATTGTCGCTGGTGAAACCGGTTCAGGTAAAACCACCCAGTTGCCGAAAATTTGTCTGGCACTGGGACGCGGTGTTACCGGGCTGATTGGCCATACTCAGCCGCGCCGTCTGGCCGCGCGGACCGTGGCGAACCGCATTGCCGATGAGCTCAGCACCTCACTGGGCGGCTGTGTCGGCTACAAAGTGCGGTTCAACGACCAGGTCAGCGATCTGACGCAGATTAAACTGATGACTGACGGGATTCTGCTGGCGGAAATCCAGCAGGATCGCCTGCTGATGCAATATGACACCATCATCATTGATGAAGCCCATGAACGCAGCCTGAATATCGACTTCCTGCTCGGTTATCTGCGTGAGCTGTTGCCACGCCGCCCCGATCTGAAAGTCATCATCACTTCCGCTACCATCGATCCTCAGCGCTTCTCCCGTCATTTCAATAATGCGCCGGTGATTGAAGTTTCTGGCCGCACGTATCCTGTTGAAGTGCGCTATCGTCCGGTGGTCGAAGAGGCGGATGATGGCGACCGTGATCAGCTGCAGGCGATTTTTGATGCGGTGGATGAACTGGGACGGGAAAGCCGTGGCGATATCCTGATCTTTATGAGCGGCGAGCGCGAAATACGCGATACCGCCGACGCGCTCAACAAACGCGATCTTCCGCACACCGAAGTGCTGCCACTCTATGCCCGGCTGTCCAATGCTGAGCAGAATCGGGTGTTTCAGTCGCACAGCGGTCGTCGCATCGTGCTGGCGACCAACGTTGCGGAAACCTCACTGACGGTGCCTGGAATTAAATATGTGATCGATCCCGGCACGGCGCGTATCAGCCGTTACAGCTTCCGCACCAAAGTGCAGCGTCTGCCGATTGAGCCCATATCCCAGGCGTCTGCCAATCAGCGTAAAGGGCGCTGCGGGCGTGTGTCAGACGGTATCTGTATTCGCCTCTACGCAGAAGATGACTTCCTGAGTCGTCCGGCCTTTACCGATCCTGAAATCCTGCGCACCAACCTGGCGTCGGTTATCCTGCAGATGACCTCGCTGGGTCTGGGCGATATTGCCGCCTTCCCGTTTGTGGAAGCACCCGATAAACGCAATATTCAGGATGGTGTCCGTCTGCTGGAAGAGCTGGGGGCGCTGACGCTGAATGAAGAGAACGGTCACTACAAGCTGACCGGATCCGGGCGTCAGCTGGCGCAGCTGCCCGTGGATCCTCGCCTGGCGCGGATGGTGCTGGAAGCGCAGAAATTTGGCTGCGTGCGCGAAGTGATGATTATCACCGCAGGCCTGTCGATTCAGGATCCCCGTGAGCGTCCGGCAGATAAAAAGCAGGCTTCGGATGAGAAGCATCGACGCTTTGCTGATAAAGACTCCGACTTTCTTGCCTACGTGAATCTCTGGAACTATCTGGCGGATCAGCAGAAAGCGCTGTCCGGCAATGTTTTCCGTCGTCAGTGCAAAACCGACTTCCTTAACTATCTGCGCGTGCGGGAATGGCAGGATATCTATACCCAGCTGCGGCAGGTGGTGCGGGAACTGGGGATTCCGGTGAACAGCGAACCGGCTGAGCTGCAGCCCGTTCACTGTGCGCTGTTAAGTGGTCTGCTGTCGCACATCGGTCAGAAAGATGCCGATAAGCAGGAGTATACCGGTGCACGCAACACCCGCTTCGCCATCTTCCCTGGCTCCGGGCTGTTTAAGAAGCCGCCGAAGTGGGCCATGGTCGCGGAGCTGGTTGAGACCAGCCGCCTGTGGGGCCGCACGGCGGGGCGCATTGAGCCAGAGTGGATTGAGCCGCTGGCGCAGCATCTGATTAAGCGCAGCTACAGCGAACCGCACTGGGAGAAATCGCAGGGCGCGGTGATGGCCGCTGAAAAAGTCACGCTCTATGGTCTGCCGATTGTGGCCGCTCGCAAAGTGAACTATGGCAGCATCGATCCTACACTGAGCCGTGAGCTGTTTATCCGCCACGCGCTGGTGGAAGGCGACTGGCAGACGCGTCATGCTTTCTTCCGGGCTAACCAGAAGCTGCGTAGTGAAGTCGAGGATCTGGAACACAAATCCCGTCGCCGCGACATCCTGGTGGATGACGAAACGCTGTTTGCTTTTTATGACCAGCGCATTGGCAAAGAGGTGGTGTCGGCGAAGCATTTTGACAGCTGGTGGAAGCAGGCCAGCCGTGAAAACGCCGAGCTGCTGAACTTCGACAAGCAGATGCTGATCAAAGAAGGCGCGGATAAAGTCAGCCAGCTCGACTACCCCAATTTCTGGCATCAGGGCAACCTCAAACTCAGGCTGAGTTATCAGTTCGAGCCAGGTGCCGATGCGGATGGCGTCACGGTGCATATTCCGCTGCCGCTGCTGAATCAGGTTGAGGATAGCGGCTTTGAATGGCAGATCCCAGGCGTGCGTCGTGAGCTGATCATCGCGCTGATTAAGTCGCTGCCCAAACCGCTGCGCCGTAACCTGGTGCCAGCTCCCAACTACGCTGAAGCGTTTCTGGGACGCGTGAAGGCGATGGAGATGCCACTGCTTGATGCGCTGTCGCGTGAGTTTCGCCGCATGACCGGTGTCACGCTGGAACGTGAAAACTGGCAGTGGGAACAGGTGCCCGATCATCTGAAAATGACGTTCCGCGTGGTAGACGAGAACAACCGTAAACTGCTGGAAGGTAAAGATCTCACCGCGCTCAAGGCGCAGCTGAAAGATAAAGTGCAGGAAACGCTATCGAAAGTGGCGGATGACGGGCTGGAGCAGAGCGGACTGCACATCTGGAGCTTCGGCGATCTGCCGCGCAGCTATGAACAGAAGCGCGGCAGCTATCAGGTCAAAGCCTGGCCTGCGCTGGTCGATGAGAAAGAGAGCGTCGCCATTCGCCTGTTTGACAGCGAGCAGGAGCAGCAAAAAATGATGTGGCGCGGTCAGCGTCGCTTGCTGCTGCTGAATGTGCCGTCTCCGGTTAAATATCTGCACGAGAAATTGCCGAACAAAGCCAAGCTCGGACTCTACTTTAACCCTTATGGCAAAGTGCTGGAGCTCATCGACGACTGTATCGCCTGTGGTATTGATAAGCTGATAGGTGAAGCGGGCGGTCCGGCCTGGGACCAGGGCGCGTTTGAGCAGTTGCGTGACAAAGTGCGCGGTGAACTCAATGAGACCGTTGTGACGATCGCACAACAGGTTGAGCAGATCCTCACGGCCGTCTTCAACATCAATAAGCGTCTGAAAGGCCGGGTTGATATGACCATGGCGCTGGCATTATCGGATATCAAGGCGCAGGTAAATGGTCTGGTCTATCGCGGCTTTGTCACCGGCAATGGCTGGCAGCGACTGGCCGATACGCTGCGTTATCTGAATGGTATTGAACGGCGGCTCGAAAAGCTGCCTGCTGACCCGCACAGCGATCGGGCGCGCATGTTAAAAGTGCAGGCAGTGGAACAGGCGTATCAGGCGTGGCGTAATAAGTTGCCGCCGCAGCGTCAGGATGATGAAGAGGTTCAGAACATCCGCTGGATGATTGAAGAGCTACGTATCAGTTACTTTGCTCAGCAGTTAGGCACACCTTATCCCATTTCAGATAAGCGCATCCTGCAGACGATGGAACAGATAGCGGCTTAAAAAGCCAGGGTGCGCGTCTTAACAGGCGCGCACCCAATGGTAAAGCGTCAGTGCGGTTACTGCGCGAGGGATTCCAGCTTGTCTTTAAACGAGGTGACCGAAATTGCGCGGTTGTCAGCCAGATAGCGATCTTTCGCTGCGGGCGCAGAGCTTTGTACCGCGATTAACTGCCAGCCATTATCGCTTTTAAGCAGCAGCGGTGAACCACTGTCACCCGGCAGCGTGTCACACTGATGCGACAGCACCGCACGTTGCGCCCAGCCGGTAATCAGGCAATCGCTGTGGGAGTAGAGCGTATCCAGATGATCGGCCGGATAGCCTGCCTGCGTCACTTTACGTCCGGTCAGCTTCAGCGCCGCCGTGAGATCGCTGCGTGAGCCATCAAACAAGGGAATGGGCGTAATCGCTGAAGGCGGATTGCGTAATATCACGATGCCGTAATCATAGGGTGCTGCACTGCTCGGCACGATCCAGCCTTCGCCATCCGCTTTTAATTTTGACGCCAGCGAAGGTTCCACCCGCGCATCAATATCATGAAGCTCGTAGCGCCACCCTTTATCGCTGGCCATAAATCGCAGCGCAACCGGCTTATCGAAATTCCCGGGCGGGGAAAGCAGACAGTGTCCGGCGGTCAGGGCCAGATGGGGAGAGATGAGCGTGGCAGTACAGAGGTTACCACTTTCGGTTTCCAGCTGGCCAATGGCATCCCAGGGGGCAGCAATAATATCGGTGATTGCCTGGCGATGATCCTTGCCGAAGAACAGCATCTTAATCTCAGCAGGAGTAGGCGAGTCATCGTCATCATCGGCATGAACCGTGGTGGCAAAGCTGAAGAGTCCAACCATTAACAAGGTAGCCAGGCGCATAGAAATCTCAATGGCGAGAAAAAATTAACGTTATTGTTATTACGTAAGTACGGTAACTATAGTCGGTGAGCGTTGAAAAAGGGAGTTTTATTGGTTAATCAGTACACTACAGCATCTAAATAAAAAAGCTGGCTGCAACAATGCCACACAGGATCATAACAAGCAGAATAATTTCGAAGCGATAGCGACGCACTATTTCATCCACTCTCGTCATTTCATCCACTCCAGTAAAGAAACACCCGGCAGAACCGGGTGTTTTTATTCATCATCTCGTGGCCGTGCGCTGAAGGCGACCTTAGTTTTTAGCTGCTGGTTTCACAACTTTTTTGTGGTGCATTTTCTTAGCAGCCTGCGCTTTCTGGGCAGCTGGTTTAGTTACTTTTTTGTGGTGCATTTTTTTAGCAGCCTGAGCTTTCTGGGCAGCTGGTTTAGTTACTTTTTTGTGATGAACTTTTTTAGCAGCCTGCGCTTTCTGAGCGGCTGGTTTAGTTACTTTTTTGTGGTGAACTTTTTTAGCGGCCTGAGCTTTCTGTGCAGCAGGTTTTACCGCTTTTTTGTGGTGAACTTTTTTAGCAGCCTGCGCTTTCTGCGCTGCATCTTTTTTCACCGCTTTTTTGTGGTGTTTCTTAGCAGCCTGGGCTTTCTGAGCAGCTTTATGGTGTTTCTTGTGCGCAGTCTTGTGAACAGTTTTAGCCGGTGCTGCAGCGGCAGGAGTAGTAGTTGTTGCGGCTGGCGCAGCAGCTGGAGCAGCTGTGGTGTCAGCAGCGAAAGCAACAGAAGACATACCCATAGCAGCGGCGACAACCAGTGCAAATAATTTTTTCATCGCAAATCCCTCGGAGACTATTTTTTCATGTGTAGCCCACTGCGGGGCCGGTGAAGAGACTATAGGGAAATCAATGAACGGTGTCCGTGGGTGTTTGGTATCGGCGTGTAACCGATTGTACAAAGGCGGGAAAGGGCGGTCAGATGACCGCCCGAAAGCTTAGCTATTAAGGTAACGTTGTTCAAGGTGCTGGCGGAAGAAAGCCGGGTTCAGCGCTTCGCCAGTGGCGTTGATCAGCAACTGGTCGGTCTGGAAACGGCTGCCGTGCTGCCAGATATTCTGTTGCAGCCAGTCGAACACCGGCTGCAGCTCACCATGCTGAATCAGCTCACTGAGCTGAGGAATAGCCTTCTGTAACGACTGGAACAGCTGCGCGGCGTACATTGCGCCCAGCGTATAGGTGGGGAAGTAGCCGAAGGCGCCGTCGGTCCAGTGAATATCCTGCATACAGCCATCGCGGTAGTTACCCCGCGTATCCAGCCCCAGCGACTGCATCATCTTCTCATCCCACAGCGCCGGGATATCTTCAACCTCAATGTCCCCTTCGATCAACGCCTGCTCAATTTCGTAGCGTAAAATGACATGCGCCGGATAGCTGAGCTCGTCAGCGTCAACCCGGATCAGGCCAGGCAAAACCCGCTGGGTCAGGCGCACGAAATTATCCGCCAGCAGGGCGGGTTGATCGCCAAAGGTGGCGATCACCTGCGGCAGAATGCGCTGCAGGAATTCACGGCTGCGACCAAGCTGCATCTCCATAAACAGGCTTTGTGATTCGTGGATAGCCGTTGATCGCGCCAGTGCTACCGGCTGACCGCGCCACTGCTTCGGCAGATTCTGTTCATAGCGAGCATGGCCGGTTTCGTGAATCACGCCCATCATGGCACTGAGAAACTCATTCTCATTGTAACGGGTGGTAATGCGCACATCTTCCGGCACACCGCCACAGAAGGGATGTGCACTGATGTCCAGACGACCGTGGTTAAAGTCGAAACCCAGCGTCTCCATAATGCTCAGACCTAGCTGCCGCTGCGCAGGCACGGCGAATGGCCCCTGCGGCGTTATGACCTTCTGCTGTGCCTGTTTTTCCACGACCTGCTGTAAGAGGTCAGGTAGCCAGGTTTTCAGTTCGCCAAAGGTTTGATCCAGTCGGGCCCGGGTCATACCTGGTTCATAGAGATCCAGCAGCGCATCGTAACGGGAACAGCCACTGGCGTCGGCGCGGCGCTGGGCCTCTTCACGGCTCAGGCGGACCACCTCTTTGAGGTTGGCGGCAAAACCCTGCCAGTCATTGGCGGGACGCTGAGTGCGCCATGCATGTTCGCAGACCGAACCGGCGATCGATTTGGCTTCAACAAAATCATCAGGCAGCAGCGTTGCCTGCTGATATGCGCGCTGCATCTCGTTGAGATTGGCCCGCTCGACATCGTTCAGCGACTGCTGCTCAGCAGCCTTAAGCCACTCACCGACCTGAGGGGCAGTCAGAATCTGGTGTTGCAGCACGCTCATTTCAGCCAGTGCTTCACCGCGAGCCTGACTGCCGCCCGGCGGCATGGTGGTCTGCATGTCGCATCCGGCAATCGCCGTGACGTGACTGAAACGGGACAGGCGCTGGAAAGTTTTGGTCAGTTGTTGATACGCTGAGGTCACGTAAGACTCCTTGTGGTTTTAACGCTGCGCAATTTCGCGCAAGGTTAGATCAACCGGCCAGCAAAAGCGAACGCTGGCGCCGCCCAGCGGGCTGGACTCAATCGTCACCTTGCCGCTGAGCGCCTGAGCAATAGAGTAGACAATTGCCAGGCCTAATCCGCAGCCGCCTGTGGCGCGGTCGCGGCTCGGGTCAAGTCGGACAAAGGGTTCGAAAACCCGTTCACGCTCTTCCGGCGGAATGCCGGGACCATCATCTTCCACCTGCAGACACCCAATCGCGCCATCAAACCATAAACTGACACGCAGCCGCTGCTGAGCATAACGCAGCGCATTGTTCACCAGGTTATCCAGCACTCGTTCCATCAGGCGGGTATCAGAAACGCCGATGTTTTCACGCTGTGGCAGGTCAAGGTCGAGCCGTATGTCCGGGTTGATGGTGCGAAAATCGTCAAGCCGCTCGCTCAACCAGCTGGCGAGATCCAGTGTTTTAAGATTGAGATCGACGCGCGGCCGATCAAGTCGTGCATAGGTCAGCAGTTCCTCTATCAGGCTTTCAAGCTGGCCGATATCGCGGTTCAGCGCTACCCGTTCGCCATCCGTAAGATTGTCGCTCATCTCTAACCGGTAACGCAGGCGCACCAGCGGCGTTCGAAGCTCATGGGCGATGCCATCAATCAGCTGCTTTTTGCTGGCTACCAGCGTATTGATATTCTCGGCCATCTGGTTGAAGGCGATACCAAGCCGAAAGAGGCTGGAGGTACTGTCAAAATGGGTACGTACATCCAGCTCACCCCGGCCAAAACGCTGCGCTGCTTTTTCCAGTCGCTGCATCTCCTGCCAGTGGGGACGAAGCCAGATGAACACCGGCAGTGCCAGAGACATGCCAATAAACACCAGCAGGGCAATATCCAGCAGCCGCATCTGATGCAGGTAGAAAAGATAGGGAATTGGTCCGACTGACAGCACATAGTGGCTGCGCGGAATATGCTGTAAAAAGGTGTACTGGTCATCGAGCGCAACAATCTCTCCGGCACGCAACCGACGCATGTTGCCTTCATCAAGCTGATATTTGTTCATCGGCTCGATGTGCAGGTCGAATGAGAGACCAAGATCGAGACTCTTGATGGTCTTATTCCAGTCGCGCGGCGGGATCTCGCGCAGTTCGCTGCGGATCAGGTAGAGCGAGCTGGCCATCAGGTCATTCATCGACTGGCGGCCTGCCCGCTCAGCGGTGAACTTATAAACCAGCCCCACCAGTAAGGCCATCACCAGGAAGCAGACAAACAGCAGCAGATAGAACTGAATAAAAAGCTTTCTCATAGTCCGCGGGTATCCCAGGCCTGAGGTGCAAACAGATAGCCTTTGTTGCGGATAGTTTTGATGCGGAAGGGCTCGGTGGCGCTGTCGTGCAGCTTTTTACGCAGCCGCGAGATCGCCACGTCGATGCTGCGGTCTAAACCATCATAGCTGACGCCACGCAATGTTTTCAGCAGCGCATCCCGGTTCAGTGTCTGGCCCGCATGACTGGCGAGCACCCAGAGCAGATCGAAATCTGCGGTAGAAAGGGCGATCTGCTCCTCAAACAGCGTGACCTGCCGGTTCAGGGCATCAATGGTCAGCGAGCCAAAACGCAGCATACGGTTGGCAGCAGGTGCGCTCGGTGTATCTTCCGGCTGTCCCTGATGGGACTGACGCAGGTGCAGGCGCAGGCGAGCCAGCAGCACCGCAGGCGGGGTGGTTTTCAGAATGTAATCCTGCGCACCCATCTCCAGGGCCAGAATATGATTCATGTCGCTGTCCAGTGACGTCAGTAACACAATCGGTCCCTGCCAGTTGGCCCGGAGGTCGCGGCAGATGGTCATGCCATCCTTGCCGGGTAACATGATATCCAGCATCACCAGATCC
The DNA here is from genome assembly GCF_014155795.1 of Pantoea hericii. Classification (NCBI taxonomy): domain Bacteria; kingdom Pseudomonadati; phylum Pseudomonadota; class Gammaproteobacteria; order Enterobacterales; family Erwiniaceae; genus Pantoea; species Pantoea hericii. The sequence continues at coordinate 437,918 of NZ_SCKV01000002.1, read as the reverse complement.
GGCTGCTGTTCCGCTATCACCGCTTCAGCACGATCACCGCGCGTCTCGACAATCACCTCAATATCATGACGACCCAAGTAAGCTGCAATCAGCGAACCCACTTCAGGTTCATCTTCAACATAAACAATTTTGTTCATAGTTCACAAAGCAGAAACAGACGTGAGAGAAATCATATCTTGTCCTGGTCCTGAGCTCTACGTTATCGCACGAAATATCCGTGGCTTGCTGGTATATAACCGTCAATATGTGCAATCATTAGCGCGGCATTTTTGCGCCAGGTTTGGGATATCGATGATTATCATGAGGAGCGTTAGTGTGTCTGATAAAGAGCTGGCATCAGCCATATACCCCGACCGCATCTGCTTCAATTACAGTGACTTTCTTTCCGCTTCCTGCAAAAAGCGCTGGAGCTTCGTTGATGCTATTTATGGTGTGATGCCGATCTTTGGCATGGTGACACGTAAATCAGCACACCGTTTACAGGGCAGTGACGACCCGTTAAAAGAATTAGCATTACAAATCATTTCTACTCAGGTCAGCGACGAAATTAACATCGCACGCCTGATTACGCTCGCAGAACAGCAGCAGATAAGCCGTTTTGATATTCAGCTCCCTTATCCGCTCTCTGCGGAGCAGCTGGACGCGATCCATCATGAATATTCAAAACCGCTGAATCTTACCCAGCAGGATGACCTGCTGTGTGTGTCGATCCCGGTGCAGTCACACTAAGCACCTCTCTCACCAGGCTAGTAAATCAGTCAGTCTGACACCGGGCAGCGCTCATTATCCTCATGTACGCCTGCGTGTCCTGCGCTACCCGTGTCCAGACTCTCTGCAACAATGACGCCCGATGGATCCGGCTCTATGTGGTCAGCTGCCACACAGCGGGCAGCGTCGCAGCAATCAGTAATCCCATTGCAATCCGCTCCAGCGAGGTCAGCGCAACATCAGCGCGGCCGCCGCGTCGGGCAAACAGAAACAACAGCAGGCCTGGGGAGTAGAGCACGACTGACGCCATCAGGTGCATTGGCCCCGACGCGTAGAGCAGCCAGATGCCATACAGACTGGCGCCGACACCCACCGCCATCGCCATGGGTTTATTCTGTCCGCGCACCACTTTGATCAGGTATAACCCCACCAGCAAATAGGGCACCAGAATCATCTCTGAGGCGATGGTCAGCAGGTTATTGTAGTTAGCACCGGTCAGGGCAATCAGGATCAGGCAGAGCTGAATGCTGCCGTTGGTCAGCCACAGCGAGGCGGCCGGCGCGTTGTGTCGGTTCTGTCGGGCGATAATGCGAGGAAACGCCCCCTGCTGCGCAGCAATCAGCGGCACTTCAGCAGCCATGATCGTCCAGCTCAGGTAGGCACCACAGACAGAGACGATCAGGCCAATCGCAATCACCGCATCGCCCCAGTTGCCCATTAGTCTTGTCATCAATCCCGCCATGGACGGATTGCGCATTTCAGCCAGTTCAGCGCGCGGAACCACGCCCAGCGACAGCAGGGTTACCAGCAAATAGACCAGTAAGGCAGCCAGAACGGCAAAAAGTGTTGCACGGCCCACATCCTTTTTCTGACGTGCACGCGCAGAAACCACCACCGCACCCTCAACCCCGATAAAGACCCAAAGAGTGATCAGCATGGTTTGCTTGATCTGCTCCCAGAGCGGTTGCCCCAGCGTGACGCCGGAAAAATCGAAGCGAAAGCGATCATAATTGAACGCCATCACCGCCAGCACAATGAACAGCAGTAAGGGCACCAGCTTGCCCAGCGTGGCCATCAGATTGATGCTGGCTGCTGTCTGCACACCGCGCAGCACCAGCCAGTGAACCAGCCACAGCAGCACGGATGCGCCCAGCATCGCCTGCCAGGTGTTGCCATCACCAAAAATAATCCGGTCCGGCGTATCGGTGAAGAAGCTCAGGGCCGAGAAGACAATTACCAGATAGGAGACATTGGCGATAACAGCACACAGCCAGTAGCCCCATGCAGAGCAGAACCCCATTAGTTCGCCGAATCCGGCGCGGGCGTAAGTAAAGATGCCGCCGTCAAGTTCGGGTTTAAGGCGGGTTAACAGCAACATCGCCAGCGAAAGAAAGATAATGCCGACACCGGTGATCAGCCAACCCAGCAGCAGAGCAGCCGGACCGGCCACTGCAGCCATGTTTTGCGGCAGACTGAACACACCTGCACCCAGCATTGAGCTGAGCACCAGTGCTGTCAGCGCACCGAGACCTAATTTTTTCTCCAAAACAACCTTCCCGCTAGCATATATGGCTGGGTAAATCGGATTATATCGCTGGGTTATGTCAGACCAATGGCACAATCCAGGGACAATATCCGGTAAAACAGGCGGGGGATTTTACGGAGTGTGGCAGGGGATGGCAATGCATAACTATGCAAAACAAAGCAGGTTTGCAAACAGCAGGGCGGCGGGTGCCGCCCTGTGAGGGATTACTTAAACAGGTCAGCCGTCACGGTCAGGTTACCGCCACTCTGGTTCTGCCACTGACGAGTCACGTGATAGAACTTGGCACCTTTATCTGAAGCACGCTTCGCCACTTCTTCTGAAACCTCAGTAGGTGAACCGAAGTGGCCCGTGAAAGTCACGGTATCAAACGGCTGCATCTGCGCGGCGGTAATCGCGTTAACTTCCTGCACCGATTTACCGTTAGGCAGATTCACCGTGTAGCGCTTACCGGTAGAGCTTTGTGTTTCGAAGAAACGGCCCACTTTGTTGCTTGGCGTTTCAGATGAGGCCACGCCAGGAATCTCTACGTTAGCGGCTGCCGCGCCACCGGTTGCCAGCGCAGCTTTACCTGCTTCTGAATCGGCTGGGATGGCGTTTGGTGTCTGCACTGTACGTTCTTTAGCATCCGCTTTGTAGACATAGGCGGTGACGTACTGGTTGCCACCGCTGTTAGCATCAATCTGGCGCACGATAAAGAATGATGCGGCACCTTTCTCTTTCGCGGCTTTTGAAATCGCGTCGTTAACATCCGGCTGGCTGGCAAAGAAGCCGCTGACCGAAACGGTATCAAACGGTTCAAGTCTGTAGGCTTCTGCTTTTGGCAGTTCATTAACGCCGTTAAAGCGACGATACGTTGTTGACGCTGAAGCTGCCGGCGCATCGGCTTTATAGAGGTCAGCCGTGACGCGCCAGTTACCGCTGTTGCCGTTACTGTCGTTGATTGCCTGGATGTAATAAGAGGCAGCGCCCATCTGATCTGCACGCTTAGAGACGGCATCGGCAGCGTCGCCGATCGCGTTGAAACGGCCGGTGATATTAATACGTTCGAATGGCTTCAACGCTGCCGCTTTTTCTGGCGTTAACTCCTGCGCAGCGAATGCGTTGGCTGCCAGCAGGGACAACAAAGTGGACGCCAGAATAGTGTTCTTCAGCTTCATAAAAATAATCCTTCGCCTTACGCAAAAATGAGTACGAAAACGTGCTGGACTCTTGATGTATAACAGATTAGCCGCTGATTATTACATGTTATAAACAGACTGTCGCAGCGATTTTTTGTGTCAGATCGCGTTATTCAACCATCATTTTTTCATTTAATTGTCATCAAACGCAGTTATGGCCCGTTTTAGCCACGGTTATCACTAAAAGCGATAACAAATATCGGTTAAACAGTTAATGCATTGTTAATTATAGGTTTTTATTGATGCTTAATTCGCCCGCAGATCATTATCACTGGCAGAATATTTGCCTGTCAGGCTGTTTTGCAGTGGGTTAACACCGATTTTTAAGCAGAACGCTGAATAATTGAGTGAATGTCATCACTCTGTACAGACGCTATAGATCGCTGGTCACATTTTCAGTAGGTTATAAACACTTTGAAATACATGCATTTCGTCTATAAGTAACCGAAACGGCGTTTCAGTTGCGCAGTCGTGGTGCAGATACGGGCCATCATCCTTAACCGATGAAAGGAAACACTATGTTAATTGGAATACCCAAGGAAAGGTTGCCAAACGAGTCGCGCGTGGCCGCCACGCCAAAGACCGTGGAACAACTCATCAGGCTGGGTTTTAGTGTCACCGTGGAGCGTGACGCAGGTAAACGCGCCAGCTTCGATAATGAAAGCTATATCGCCGCTGGCGCCACGCTCAGCGACAGAGATCAGGTCTGGCAGTCCGACATCGTGCTGAAAGTAAATGCACCCGATGACGAAGAGATTGCACTGACCCGCGCGGGTAGCACGCTGGTTAGCTTTATCTGGCCCGCGCAACATCCCGATCTGCTGTCAAAACTGGCCGCGCGTCAGGTCACTGTCATGGCAATGGACTCGGTGCCGCGCATTTCACGGGCGCAGTCGCTGGATGCGCTGAGCTCCATGGCAAACATTGCCGGTTATCGTGCGATTGTGGAAGCTGCGCATGAATTTGGTCGCTTCTTTACCGGGCAGATCACGGCGGCGGGCAAAGTGCCACCTGCAAAAGTGATGGTGATTGGGGCGGGTGTGGCCGGGCTGGCAGCAATTGGTGCAGCGGGCAGTCTGGGCGCGATTGTCCGGGCGTTTGATACCCGTCCCGAAGTCAAAGAGCAGGTGCAGAGTATGGGCGCCGAATTCCTTGAACTCGACTTCGAAGAGGAAGCTGGCAGCGGTGATGGCTATGCCAAAGTGATGTCCGAGGCGTTCATTAAAGCGGAGATGGCACTGTTTGCCAGTCAGGCCAGAGAAGTCGATATCATTGTCACCACGGCGCTGATCCCTGGCAAACCGGCACCGAAACTGATCACCGAAGAGATGGTTGCCAGCATGAAGCCCGGCAGTGTGATTGTGGATCTGGCCGCGCAGACTGGCGGCAACTGTGCGCTGACCGTCGCGGATCAGGTTACTGTGACACCTGACGGCGTCAAAATCATTGGCTATACCGACCTGCCGAGCCGTCTGGCAACGCAATCCTCCCAGCTTTATGGCACCAACCTGGTCAACCTGATGACGCTGCTGTGCAAAGAGAAGAATGGCGAAATCCAGGTCGACTTCGACGATGTAGTCGTACGGGGCGTGACTGTGGTGCGCGAGGGGGAAGTCACCTGGCCGGCACCGCCGATTCAGGTGTCCGCTGCACCTCAGGCTGCACCGGCAACCGCGAAACCGGCAGTGAAGATTGAGGTGAAACCTGTTTCACCGTGGCGAAAATATCTACTTATTGCTCTGGCCATCGTGTTGTTTGGCAGCCTGGCCAACGTGGCGCCTGCCGATTTCCTCTCCCATTTTACCGTGTTCGCGCTCGCCTGTGTGGTGGGTTATTACGTGGTCTGGAACATCAGTCATGCGCTGCATACGCCGCTGATGTCCGTGACCAATGCCATATCCGGCATCATCGTGATCGGGGCAGTCTTGCAGATGGGGCACGGTGGCTGGGTCACCTTTATCTCCTTTATTGCCGTGCTGATTGCCAGCATCAATATCTTTGGTGGCTTTACCGTCACCCAGCGCATGCTGAAAATGTTTCGTAAGGGGTAAGACATGTCTGGCGGATTAGTCACTGCAGCCTATATTGTTGCTGCGATTCTCTTCATCTGTAGCCTTGCCGGTCTTTCGCGTCACGAGACGTCTAAGCGGGGTAATATTTTCGGTATCAGCGGTATGGCGATTGCGCTGGTCGCCACCATCTTTGGTCCGGACAGCGGTAACGTGGTCTGGATCCTGCTGGCGATGGTGATTGGCGGCGCTATTGGTATCCGCATGGCAAAGAAAGTCGAAATGACCGAAATGCCGGAACTGGTCGCGATTCTGCACAGCTTTGTTGGCCTGGCCGCGGTACTGGTCGGCATAAACAGCTATATCGACCATGCACCTGGCCTGCCAGCAGTGATGGAAAATATCCATCTCAGTGAAGTGTTTATCGGTATTTTTATCGGTGCCGTCACCTTCACCGGCTCGCTGGTGGCGTTTGGCAAGCTGTGCGGCAAAATCTCCTCAAAACCGCTGGCGTTACCGCATCGTCACAAGCTCAATCTGCTGGCGCTGCTGGTCTCGTTCCTGTTGCTGCTGTGGTTTGTTAACACCAGCAGCACCGCTGCGCAGGTCTTTGCGTTGCTGCTGATGACGGTGATTGCACTGGCGTTTGGCTGGCATCTGGTCGCGTCGATTGGCGGTGCCGATATGCCGGTCGTGGTATCGATGCTGAACTCCTATTCAGGCTGGGCCGCCGCCGCCGCCGGTTTCATGCTCAGCAACGATCTGCTGATTGTGACCGGTGCACTGGTGGGTTCGTCCGGTGCGATTCTCTCCTATATCATGTGTAAAGCGATGAACCGTTCGTTCATCAGCGTGATCGCGGGTGGATTCGGTACTGAAGTCAGTAGTGGTGACGAAACGCAGGAAGCGGGAGAGCATCGTGAAATTACCGCTGAAGAGACCGCAGAGATGCTTAAAGCCTCCCGCTCGGTGATTATTACCCCGGGCTACGGCATGGCCGTGGCGCAGGCGCAGTATCCGGTAGCGGAAATCACGGCACGTCTGCGCGCGCTTGGCATCAAAGTGCGCTTCGGCATTCATCCGGTCGCGGGGCGTTTGCCGGGACACATGAACGTGCTGCTGGCTGAGGCCAAAGTGCCTTATGACGTGGTGCTGGAGATGGACGAAATCAACGATGACTTCAGCGACACCGACACGGTGCTGGTGATTGGTGCTAACGATACCGTCAACCCGGCAGCGCAGGATGATCCCCGCAGCCCGATTGCGGGAATGCCGGTGCTGGAAGTGTGGAAGGCGCACAACGTGGTGGTGTTCAAACGTTCAATGAACACAGGCTATGCCGGGGTTCAGAATCCGCTGTTCTTTAAGGAGAACAGTCAGATGCTGTTTGGCGATGCCAAAGCCAGCGTGGAAGCAATTCTCAAAGCGCTGTAATAAAAAAAGGGCGGCAAATCAGCCGCCCATTTTCTTTACGAGGAGGCGTTAATCCTCCTCGTCCTCTTCATCATCCAGATCAATCGGCGACTTGAAATCGTCAGGCTTAAGCGCCAGCAGATCGCAACGCAGATGATCGATCACCTGTTCGGCCGTATTGCCCAGGAACGCCGCTGATAGTCCGGTCCTTCCGATGGTGCCCAGCACGACCACACCGGCACCGAGATGCGCGGCCAGATCGGGGATAACCTCTTCCGGCAAGCCTTTAGCCACGTGGGTGAACTCTTCACCAATTGAGAATTTCTGGCGCAGCGCTTTCATGGCCACCAGATGCTGACCCCGGATAGCATCGTTGTAGACGCTGGGATCAAAATCGGGCAGTTCGATAGCAATATTGATTGGGGTAATCGGGTAGGCACCGACAAGGTGGACTTCGGTCTGATTCACCTTTTCCGCCAGCTTCATCGTTTCACGAATCAGCTTCTGATTCAGGCCATCGTGATGCGGCTCTTCGCTGGCAAGATTGACGGCGACAATGGCTTTACCGCCTTCCGGCCACGGCTGATCTTTGACCATCCAGACCGGGCACGGGCATTTACGCAGCAGATGCCAGTCGGTCGGGGTGAAAATCACGGACTCCAGGCGGTCATGCTGATGCGCCATTTTCAGCACCAGATCATGCTGATGAGCAAGCACTTCCTGAATGATGGCCTCAAAGGGGCGGTTATGCCAGATCACTTTGATATCAATGTCGACACCGGCATCAAGATAAGCGCGGGCCTGCTCGCGGATCCATTCGGTACGCTGGCTGATGACACCCTGGCGCATAGACGCGCGCTCATCCGGCGAAAGCAGGGTGGTCATTTCATATGAAAAATCATAGATAGGCAGGAAGGCTTTAATTCTTCCGCCGATACGTTGATTCAGATAGACCGCACGTCGCAGCGCGGGCTGATCGTCTTGCTGGGCATCAATGGCGACCAGAATATTTTGGTACTGGGACATGAGGCGTTCTCCTTAAACCAGAGCGACTGGAGTAAAGATAGCCTATGTTGTACAGCGGAAGAAGTGAAAAAGTTATTGCCGGATCAATAAAATAAGATTTATTGATCCGGCTATTAATCAGGCGGCCTGGTGACTCTGGCCCGCTAACTCTTCCAGCAAGGCGTGGTTTTCAATCGTGATGTATTTGCCTTTTACCGCCAGCATACCCGACTTCTGAAAACGGCCCAGCAGGCGACTGATGGTTTCAACCGTCAGGCCCAGGTAATTACCAATGTCACCGCGCGTCATGGTGAGGCGAAATTCACGCTGTGAAAAGCCGCGCTGGCCGAAACGGCGTGAGAGGTTCCAGATAAACGCCGCCAGTCGCTCCTCAGCATTTTTCTTCGACAACAGCAGAATCATATCCTGGTCGCCTTTAATCTCACCGCTCATTAAACGCATCATCTGCTGACGCAGTGCCGGCATTTTACCTGACAGGTCATCCAGCGTTTCAAAAGGAATTTCACACACCATGGCCGTTTCCAGCGCCTGCGCAAAGCTGGGATGGCTGGCATTTAAAATGGCATCAAAGCCAACTAAATCACCCGCCAGATGGAAACCGGTAATTTGCTCATCACCCTGTTCGGTAATGGTATAGCTTTTAATACTGCCGGAACGAATGGCATACAGAGACCTGAGTTCGTCTCCCGCTTTAAAAAGGGTTTGCCCTTTCTGAATCGGTTTTTTACGCTCAATGATATTGTCGAGCTGATCCAGCTCATGTTCATTTAACGTGAAGGGGATGCAGAGCTGACTGATGCTGCAATCCTGGCAGTGAATGGCACAACCGCCCGACTGAATACGACGTATGCTGCGTTTTTCAGGGATCATAATGGTTTGCTCGACGATAAGTGACTGGGGTCAATTTTAACATTTTTTGTGCTGAAGGGAACTCATCCGAGCAGTTTTACACCCACAAACATTATGGATGAGTTATACGGCGTCAAAGGCCGCTGTGACGGGCTTTTCAGTACCCGGGTAGAGACCGCTGTCACGATAACTTTCCGCTTATGTGATCTGTTGCACGATTCTCTACGGCCCGTTAGGGTGGGAAAAGGCGGGTGGTCCGGTAATTCCAGGTTTTGCTACGCTAACTGTTAAAGCCTGTCTGACACATTCGATCAATTTAACCCGGTGTGAGAAAACCATGAACCTTGATGATAACGATCTTTTTCGGGATGCCATGGGCGATGTCACGCCATTGAAAGACACCACCACGACCCTGTGGCTGAAAGCCCCTTCAACCAAAGCACCACGCAAACCGCCGGGCGAATCTGAGCTGGAGAATTTCCTGACCCGGGGTGACCTGGAGATTATCCCACTTAATACGCAGCTGGAATATAAAGCCGACGGCATCCAGCAGGGTATTCTGGATAAACTCCGTCGGGGTGAATACAAGCTGGATGCCAGTCTCAACCTGTTACGGCAACCGGTGGAAACCTGCCGTCAGGCGCTGTTCAATTTTATGATGCAGGCACACAAACAGGGATTACGAAATTTGCTGATCATTCACGGCAAAGGACGTGATAACGAGTCACATGCCAATATCGTACGAAGCTATCTCGCGCGCTGGTTACAGCAGTTTGACGACGTACAGACTTTTTGCGTGGCACAGACCCGCCATGGCGGAGGCGGTGCGCTCTACGTGGGTTTACGTAAAACCGATAAAGCGCGCCTTGAAAACCGCGAGCGACATGCGAAACGCAGCCGCTAGCTGTGAAATTTACGAATGGTAGACATCAGCACTTCGGCACTCAGGCTGAGCTCTGCGCCGGTACGCGTAATGATGCCCACTGGCTCGCCCGGGCCGGATGAGTTGATCGGCAGCGCACAGACCGCGTTGTGGCTGAGATCCTCTTTAATCGCGCCGGAAGGAACGAACCAGATATAGTCGTAGCGGAGAGCCAGCTGGCGTGCCAGTGAGGTCGATGAGGTCTCGATGCAGTGAGGTGGCAACGTACATCCCTGTTCATCCAGCATCTGTTGTGCAATCCGGCGCGGTGCAGTGCCTTCGGGCGAAATCACCACCGGCCACTGCATTGCCCGTGACAGCGTGACGTTGTCACTTAAAAGCGGGTGTTCCGGCCTTACCACCAGCTTAAGCGACTCCAGAAAAAGCAGCTCATAGGTCAGACCGGTCATCATGTCGCTGTCCGCCATCCGTCCAATGCCGATATCAAACTCACCGCCGCGTAATCCCGCCAGCAGCACATTGTTGTGCAGCGTTGCCACCTGGATAGTGGTATTGGGTTGTAACTGATGAAAACGATCAAGAATGCGTGGCAGCATCCCCATTGCGGCGGTGGTCAGCGCACCCAGCCGGATAATCACCGGCGCATCGCCTGGCTGCTCATTAAAACTTTGACCGGCATGATTGAGCGCGTCGAGCACACGCACGGCATGCGTCAGAAATTGTTCCCCCATGGTGGTCAGTTGCGCGCCCAGACGGCCACGTTCAAACAGACGAACGCCGGTCAGTTCCTCCAGCTCATTCAGGGTTTTAGACAGGGCAGGCTGACTCAGGCTAAGCGTCTCAGCCGCCCGGCCCAGCGTACCTTGCTGCGCAACCGCAACAAAGGTGTGTAAGTGGCGCAAGCGAATGCGCTGATTGAAAAGGATATTTTTTTCCATATCCTAAACTTAATGAGAATGAAGGGCGTGAGGCAACTGTTAATAATGAATTCTGTTAACTTTGCTGCAAATTTTTTTTAACAAAAGCACGGGAATGACCGCTTCGCTGTTTAAGACCATGATTTTCAAGGATTCATCTTAAAGCGGTTGTGATGCGTTCATTCTCTGGTTAAAGAGAAATCAACGACTTAATTGCATGAATATGAATGATTCTCACTATCAAACAAAAATCTGACCGCTTAAGGTTAACGATCGGCTATCATAAACGCCGTTTTTTTTACTTAAACTGATGCCAGATTTCTTTACTCAGGGAGTGTTCATTGACCAGCATCGAGGCGGTAGATGTCCGCCAGCTTATCAACCAGCAGCAACTGAGCCCCTGGCAAAAGCGGCTCATTGCTCTCTGCTTTATCGTGGTAGCACTCGATGGCATGGACATTGCGATTATGGGTTTTATTGCGCCGACGCTTAAAGCCGCGTGGGGCGTAACAAATCATCAGCTCGGCGTTGTCATCAGCGCCGCCTTAATCGGTCTGGCGCTGGGTGCGATGGTGGCGGGGCCGCTGGCTGACCGTTATGGCCGTCGCATGATGATTATCTTAAGCGTTTTCTTTTTTGGTCTCTGGACGCTGGCAACCGCGCTGTCACAAAACATTGAACAGATGATGCTGTTCCGCTTCCTGACCGGGCTGGGGCTGGGTGCCGCAATGCCCAACGTCGGTACGCTGGTGGCGGAGTATGCGCCTGAACGGCGGCGGGCATTTCTTATCACCGTTGTGTTCTGCGGCTTCACCTTTGGCGCGGCCAGCGGGGGATTTGCCGCTTCATGGCTGCTCCCGCGCTATAACTGGCACTCCGTGCTGCTACTGGGCGGCATACTGCCGCTGCTGGTGCTGCCATTACTGATTCGTGGCCTGCCGGAATCCGTGCGATTCCTCATCAGTCGTGGTGCACCGGCTGCCCGCATTCACGCCATCCTTGATCGGATGATGCCGGGCAAAACCCGACCAGACTGTGCGTTTCACGCGCCGGAAGTCAGCGTGCCGGCGGGTGGTGCGATCGGCACCGTCCTGTCACGCCGCTATCTGTTTGGCAGCACGATGCTGTGGGGTGGCTATTTTATGGGACTTTTCATGGTCTACCTGATTGGCAGCTGGCTGCCATCACTGGTCAACACGCTGGGCATGTCTGTCACCGAAGCGGCGATTATCACCGCGATGTATCAGGCTGGCGGGACGCTGGGATCGTTGTTTGCAGGCTGGATGATGGATCGCTTTAATGCCAATCTGGCGCTGGCAGCGATTTACGGCTGTGGCGGGCTGTTTATCGTGGCCCTTGGCTTTTCGCCAGCCGAAGTGGGCATGATGAGCGCAATCGCTTTTTGCAGTGGCTTCTGTTTCAACGGCGCTAACACCGGCATGAATGCCTTATCCGCCAGCTACTATCCCACGCACGCACGCGCCACTGGCTCCAGCTGGATGCATGGTGTGGGCCGCATTGGTGCGATTTTAAGCGCTTTCGTCGGTGCAGAGATGATGTCACTCGGCTGGTCTTTCAGCGTTATCTTTCTGCTGCTGGCAATACCGGCTGTGATCACTACCCTGATGCTGCTGTTAAAAAACCGCTATGGCTTTAAGCCGATCACAGATTCGTGATTTTTTCCACTGGCGCCAGCGCGTTGCATTACATTAGCAGCAACGATCATGGTGTCAGGTGGATAAGATGGACAACTTTATCAGTGCGGACCTCATCCGCACCCGTTTCTCTCAGGCAATGTCAGCCATGTATCAGCAGGAAGTGCCGCAATATGGCACGCTGATGCAGTTGGTCGCTACCGTTAATGAACGCGTACTGGAAGCGGATAGTGCGCTGAAAGATCGCCTTACGGCTGCTGATGAAATAGGCCGACTTAATGTTGAACGCCATGGCGCGATCCGTGTCGGCACCGCAGACGAACTCGCCACACTGCGACAGCTGTTTGCAGTGATGGGAATGCATCCGGTTGGCTATTACGATCTCTCTCAGGCAGGGGTGCCGGTGCACTCCACCGCGTTCCGGCCAGTAACCGATGCGGCACTGCGGCGCAACCCCTTCCGGGTCTTTACCTCGCTGTTACGCCCTGAACTGATCGACGATGCGGCGCTGCGCGAAAAAGCGGCGGAGATTCTCTCTGCGCGCAACATTTTCACTCCCCGTTGCCGGGCGTTGCTGCAACTGCATCAGCAGCAGGGCGGATTAACGGAGGAGCAGGCCGGTGAATTTGTGACTGAAGCGCTGGAAACCTTCCGCTGGCATGCTCACAGCAGTGTAGACAGCCAGACCTATCAGGCGCTGAACCAGCAGCACCGGCTGATTGCGGATGTAGTCTGCTTTCCCGGTTGTCACATCAACCATCTTACGCCGCGCACACTGGATATCGACCGTGTCCAGCAACTGATGCCGTCGCGCGGTATCGATCCGAAAACCCTGATCGAGGGACCGCCTCGTCGTCTGGTCCCCATCCTGTTACGTCAAACCAGCTTTAAAGCGCTGGAAGAGCCGATCATCTTTAAAGAAGGTCATCAGGGAACGCATACGGCGCGCTTCGGAGAAATTGAGCAGCGCGGGGCAGCGCTGACGCCCGCAGGACGCGCACTCTACGATCGATTACTGAGCGAGGCGGGCAGCGGTCAGGATAATCAGCAACACCAGCAACATCTGTCGACGATTTTCCGCGATTTCCCGGACGACGAAACCACGCTGCGCCAGCAGGGACTGGCGTGGTTTCATTATCGCCTGAGCGAAAAGGGTATTGCTACGCCGCCTGCCCAGGGGGAATCGCTGGAGACCCTTATCAAAGAAGGGCGTGTACTGGCTGACCCCATCACCTATGAGGATTTTCTTCCCGTGAGCGCGGCAGGCATTTTTCAGTCTAACCTTGGCGATCGGGCGCAGGTTCGTTCGGCGGGACAGGCGAGCCGGCAGGCGTTTGAAGCCGCATTGGGTACCCCTGTGCTGGATGAAATGGCGTTATATGAAGAGCGCCAGCAGCGCTCACTGGCGCAGTGCGGCCTGCGCGAGGCCTGACAGTGTCTACGGGCAACGTCTACGTTGCCCGCGTTGCTCTCTTCACCACAGCCCTGTTAAGCGGATGGTCCTGATGGAAGGTAATCGATCAGGACTGTTCAGTTCACCTGGAAAAAAAGACGCTTCACCATCCAGCGAAAATTTAGCGGCGTGAGTATCCTGATGTGTTAGAAAACTGACTAATTATTTGCAGTAAAAACGCGTGGGATGCGTGAGAAATGTGGATATCGTCGGCGCTGACAACGCATTCACGTGCTGGCGAAACGTAAACAACGTTAATCCCTGGTCATCACTGACGCTCTGAACCTGTTGATGGGCATGCTAGCCCCTGCATCTCTCGCTTCGGCATATTCTGCAAATCCCCTCCGTACCTGGACAATACTGGCGTGCCTGCAAATAATGGAGGAACGTTTAGACAGGGAAACAGGAATGAAAAACGAAACGGGTCTGAGGATCATGACTGCTGAGGGAGAGTTACGTGGAGGCATGGATGATGACCTTTTCGTATTTAAAGGCATACCTTATGCGGCGGCACCGCAGGGCGCACTACGCTGGCGCCCGCCTCAGCCAGTGATGCCGTGGCAGCATGTGCGCGATGCCACGGCGTTCGGGTCATCCGCCTGGCAAAATCGCACGTATTGCCAGGCTGTGGGCGGCGGCGATCCCGGTGAGTTTAGTGAAGATTGTCTCTACCTGAATGTCTGGACACCCGATGTCGAACCGTCAACGCCGCTGCCGGTGATGGTGTGGCTGCACGGAGGAGGCTACACCATTGGTGCGGGCGGCCTGGCGCCGTACAGCGGCAAGCCGCTGGCGTCCCGGGGCGCAGTGGTGGTCACCCTTAACTACCGGCTGGGTCATCTCGGCTTCTTCTCACACCCGGCCCTGGACGCTGAGTATCCTGCCGCGGGCACGGTAAACAACTTTGGTCTGCTTGACCAGATTGCCGCACTGCAGTGGGTGCAGCGCAACATTCCTGCATTCGGCGGTGACCGCCGCAATGTGACGCTTTTCGGTGAATCCTCTGGTGCGCGCAGTGTGCTGTCACTCTGCTGTTCACCGCTTGCCGAAGGGCTGTTTCACAAAGGCATCGTACAGAGCGCCTATAGCCTGCCGGACACGCCGCTGAAAAAAGCGCGTCAGCAGGGCGTCGCTGTAGCCCGCCATTTTGGACTGCCAGCCGATGTCAGCGCAGAGGCGTTGCGCGCACTGCCCGCTGACGCCTTCTGGTCGCTGGACGGCCCACTGGCGATTCCGCCGGTACCCATTGCCGGTGATGCCGTTTTGCCTGAGCCCATGTTGAAAACCTTTATGGCGGCAAAACAGCACCGTCTGCCGCTGATGGCCGGCAGTAACAGCGATGAAGCCAGCGTTCTGGAATATTTTGGTGTTGATGCTACTGCAGTGCTGCAGCAGTTACGCGACAAAAATCGACTCACTTACCGTACGCTTAAATGGATGTATGACATCCATGACGATCAGCTACTGGGACGCGCCGTGGCACGCGATATGGCTTTCACGCTGGTGCCATGGCTGGTGATGCGGGCGCAGCACAATGCTGGCATGCCGGGCTGGCGCTACTGGTTTGATTATGTTTCAGAGCATGCGTACGATCTCTATCCACACGGTACCTGGCACGGTAATGAAGTGCCCTATGTATTGAATACTTTGAGCCAGATGCCCGATCCCAACGAAAATCGTCCGTTCAGTGATACCGATCGGGCCTTTGCTGAGCAGGTCAGTGACTACTGGTTTACCTTCGCCCGAGATGCCACAGAATATAAGCACCAGCTTGAAGGCGAGGTCGCCTGGCCCGCCTGGCATCCGGGGCAGGATGTGACAATGTCACTTGGTCAGGAGCATAAAAGCGGATTGGTTCTGAAGCGAAACTTTATGCGCGCCCGAATGCGTCTCTTCAGATTATTAATGACGCATCTGGTCAGGCTGTAGGTGTGCCATTAAGATTAGCCTGCTAATCATTAAATTTTTCAAATGAAATTAATCTGCTTAATTAACTGTAAGGTATTAAAATTTAAGAATTTTACAGCGTTAAATCCTATTTGACGCTGTAAAATAATAGGTAACAAAACAGTTACATTTTCACCTTCCTGTGCCGATAAACCTCCTATGCCCGACGCTTGCGGGTCAACGTGTATAGGATTTTGGTATGGGAATGCTCAAAAATTTTACCATTCGCGCAGTGATGCTCACGATTCTGGGGCTGTTTTGCTTACTGTGGACCGGCGTCGGGCTGTATAGCATCCACTCTCTTGGCGCGCTCAGCGAAGGCAACGAGGTTGACCGTCATCTGGTTGAGCAAATGACGGTGCTGAGCAAAGGAAACGATCAATATTTTCGTGTTGTCACGCGCTTGTCCCGTGTGATGGAAAGCAAAGCGGCAGGTAAAACCCTGACCGACGAATCGTACGCGCCGGTGCAACAGGCGCTGGATGGTATGACCCAGCAACTGGCACGCTTCAAACAGCTCGCCCCCGGTCCGATGAACCCGGAAGTCGTGGATGGTGTGATTCAGAGCTGGCAGAAGCTGCTGGATGAAGGCGTAACGCCACAATTTCAGCTGGCGCGTCAGCCAACACCTGATGCTTATCGCCAGCAGGCGAACAACGTCACTCCGGCATTAAGCCGCGCGTTTGGCGTCAGCGCAGAGAAATTCAGTCAGGGTGCAGCTCAAAAGCTGGATACCACCCGCGTTGAAGTTGATCACCTCACCGCGACGACGAAAACAATAATTACCATCACGGTCATCATTGGTCTGTTTATTCTGCTGTTTACCGACCGCTATCTGGTAACGATGCTGGTTCGTCCGCTGGAAAGCATTCGCACCCATTTCGCCGTGATTGCCACGGGTGACCTCAGCCAGCCGGTCAATGAATTCGGTCGCAACTGTGTGGGTAAACTGGTTCCGCTGCTGAGCGCCATGCAGGATAGCCTGCGTGAAGCGGTTAGCGCCATTCGCAGCGGTACTGAGAATATCTCGCGTGGGGCGGCAGAAATTTCTGCAGGTAACAATGATCTCTCATCACGCACTGAAGAGCAGGCCGCTGCGCTGGAGCAGACTGCAGCCAGCATGGAGCAGTTGACTGCTACGGTGAAATTCAACGCTGATAACGCCCGTCAGGCCAGCCTGCTGGCTGAAACCGCCACCACGACGGCACAGCGAGGCGGCCAGCTGGTCAGCGAAGTGGTCAGCACCATGGATGGCATTTCAGGCAGTTCGAAGAAAATTGCTGAGATCACCAACGTGATTAACGGTATCGCTTTCCAGACCAATATTCTGGCGCTGAACGCCGCCGTTGAAGCGGCTCGTGCCGGTGAACAGGGTCGGGGTTTTGCTGTAGTGGCGTCTGAAGTACGTAACCTTGCCCAGCGCAGTGCCAATGCGGCCAAAGAGATCGCGACTCTGATTGAAGAGTCCGTTCAGCGTGTGGGTAAAGGCGCCGAGCTGGTGAGCACCACCGGCGGCACCATGAATAATATTCTGAAATCGGTACAGGATGTGGATGCGATTATGAAACAGATCGCCTCCGCCTCAGAAGAGCAGAGCAAAGGCATTTCTCAGGTGGGAACAGCAGTCACAGAAATGGACAGTGTCACGCAGCAAAACGCCTCACTGGTTGAAGAGGTTTCCGCCGCCGCAAGCGCGCTGGCGCTGCAGACAGAAGCGCTGCAGGCCTCTGTGTCGAAGTTCCGTCTTTCCAGTGAACGCCAGAGCGCACCTGTCACCGGCAATAAACCGGCTGCGCCAAAAGCCCCGGTGCTAAGTGCGCCTCAGGCCAAACCTGCTGATAATGGCGACTGGGTCACCTTCTGATCCCGGCTAAGCCACGCCACCAGTTCCGCCAGGAACGGT
This sequence comes from Pantoea hericii, assembly GCF_014155795.1. Classification (NCBI taxonomy): domain Bacteria; kingdom Pseudomonadati; phylum Pseudomonadota; class Gammaproteobacteria; order Enterobacterales; family Erwiniaceae; genus Pantoea; species Pantoea hericii. The sequence continues at coordinate 420,431 of NZ_SCKV01000002.1, read as the reverse complement.
GGCGCATCCTGCGCAGGCCGTTGCAGTAGACTGTAAACGGCGCCCGTTTTAACCTCGCCAGCGAACGGCTTAATCAGCCTGCCGCTGGCGATATCACTCTCCACCAGATTGCTGTCGGCAATCGCCACGCCAAATCCCTGAATCGCTGCACTGATCGCTAAATCCATCGTGGCAAAATGCTGGTTTCGCTTCATGCTGAGTGTGACCTGCTGCGCTTTCAGCCAGCACTGCCAGTCACGGGTGTCTGCGGTGGGATGCAAAAAGGTCATTGCAGTCAGCGCCGCCGGAGAGTCCGGGCAGGGCTGATTCGCTGCCATTACCGGTGTCAGTGACTCACAGAACAGGCAGACGCCTTCGGGATGCGGCTTGCCATAGACAATCGCGGCATCAAAATTTTCAAGCTGCGTAGCATGATCCAGCGTTGTCGTCAGGGCCACATGCAGTTCAGGGCGCTGTTGTTCCAGCGCCATCAGCCTGGGGACCAGCCAGCGCATCGCACAGGTCGGCGCTTTCAGGCGAATACTGACCTGACTGCGGCGGACCTTCTCGCTGGCCTTAACCATCAGTTCAAAACCCTGCTGCAATTCGGGTAGCAGCGCGGCGCCCTGTGGCGTGAGCCGCAGGCCGCGCGCGTGGCGATCAAACAGTGTGACACCCAGCCACTGCTCCAGTGCGGCGATCTTGCGACTGACGGCACCCTGAGTCAGACACAGCTCACGGGCTGCATGGGTCAGATTGAGATGACGGGCGGTCACCACAAAGGCGTGAATGGCATTAAGCGGCAGCGATAAGCGTGACACAGTGAACCTCAGCTATGCATTTTTGTCATGGCTATTATGACGACATTTCGCTTGCCGACTCAAGTGGCAGCCCGTTGAATAGCGTTTTACCGCATCTGATCGGTTATCCCCCTGACGGAGAGACTATGTCCCTGAAAACGCCTGTCGCTATCCACTCAAAATTGCCGGACGTCGGCACCACTATTTTCAGCGTGATTGGCCAGCTCTCGGCGCAGCATCAGGCGATCAACCTGTCGCAGGGTGCGCCCAACTTCCCCTGCGATCCGGCGCTGGTCGACTCTGTCAGTCGCGCGATGCTGGAGGGTCATAATCAGTATGCCGCCATGATGGGCCTGCCGGCCTTGCGCGAGGCGCTCGCCAGTAAAGTGGAGGCGCTTTATGGCCAGAAATATGATCCTGCCCGTGAAGTGCTGATCACTGGCAGCGCCAGCCAGGGGCTTTATATGGCGATTACCGCGCTGGTGCATCAGGGCGATGAGGTGATCTTCTTTGAACCGGCATTTGACAGCTATGCTCCGGTGGTACGGTTGCAGGGCGGTACGCCGATAGGCCTGAAGTTGCAGGTGCCGTCATTTGCCATCGACTGGGATGCGCTGCGGGCGGCGATCACACCGCGCACCCGCATGATCATCATTAATACGCCACATAACCCTAGCGCACAGGTACTGACGCCTGATGACCTTAATCAGCTGGCAGCATTGATTCGCAATACCGATATCGTGGTGCTCTCCGATGAAGTCTATGAGCATATTGTGTTTGATGGTCACTCTCACTGTGGCATGGCAACGCACCCGGAACTGGCGGCGCGCAGCGTCATCGTCTCCTCGTTTGGTAAAACCTTCCACGTCACGGGCTGGCGGGTGGGTTACTGCCTGGCGCCGGCAGCGCTGATGACCGAACTGGTGAAAGTGCATCAGTTTATGATGTACGCCGCCGACACGCCGATGCAGGTGGGTTTCGCACACTACCTGCAGCGGCCGGAGAACTACCTGTCGCTCAGTGCCTTCTATGAGCAGAAACGCGATCGCCTGATCACCCTGATGCAAAATTCGCCGTTCCAGCTGCTGCCGAGTGCCGGTTCGTTCTTTATGCTCGCCAGCTATGGACATTTCAGTGACGAGCCGGACAGTGAAATGGTAAAACGTCTCATCGTCGATCACGGTGTGGCCACCATACCGCTGTCGGCGTTTTATATGGATGGCACAGACAACAAACTGATTCGTCTCTCATTTGCGAAAGACGAGGCGACACTAGAGGCTGGCGCAGCGGCGCTATCTGCTTTTTCTCACTGAATCACGCCACCGCGTGAGGCAGCATCGGGAACAGGTAACCAGGACTTTTCGGGGTAAATAATGAAGAAACTGAACGCGCTTTTTCTTGCTCTGGGCATGATGACATCGGTACAGGCACTGGCACAGGATTTACGTTACGGCGTAGAGTCACAATATCCGCCATTTGAAAGCCGCAATGCCAAAGGGGAGCTGGAAGGCTTTGATATTGAGCTGGGCAACGCTATCTGTAAGGCCGGCAATTTCAGCTGCCACTGGGTCGAGAGCAGCTTTGATGCGCTGATCCCGGCGCTGCAGGCGAAAAAATTTGATGCCATCAACTCGGCGATGAATATCACCGAAGCGCGCGCCAAAAGCATCGCGTTTACGCAGCCGATCTACCGTATTCCGACCATGCTTGTGGCGAAAAACGGTGAAAATCTGGCACCGACCGCCGACAGTCTCAAAGGTAAAAACATCGGCGTGTTGCAGGGCTCTATTCAGGAAACCTATGCGAAGAAGCACTGGGAGACGCAGGGCGTAACGGTCACGTCGTATCAGGATCAGAACCAGGTTTACAACGATATGGTCGCGGGCCGCCTTGATGGCACGCTGGTGATGTCTGCTGCCGGTCAGTCCGGTTTCCTTGATAAGCCCCAGGGTAAAGGCTTTGGCTTTGTCGGCAAGCCGGTCGAAGATGACGCGATTCTTGGCTCGGGCATCGGCTACGGCCTGCGCAAAGATGACGCCCAGCTGAAGCAGTCTCTTGATGCGGCGATCGCCAAAGTGCAGGGCGATGGCACCATCAAAAAGCTGGCTGAAAAATACTTCCCGGGCATTGATGTGAGCGCGAAGCCATAAACAGAATCGGGCGCACTCTGCACCCGATTCTCTCCGATTGATTATGTCAGCCTTCATTTTTATCAAACAGTTCTTAGATTTAAGCCTTTGCAAAGTTATTCCATTCATCCCGATAGATAATGTTTCCGTCCGTATATTTCCAGGTAATAGCCTGATATCGCAATTCCAGTGTTTCCAGGTGCGTGCTGCTTAGTCCGTTAGGGGCAAGATAGGGAGAAACGGTAGTGAGCTTAATCCCTTCCAGCATAATATTGAAATATTCAACCTCGCTGCCTGACTCCACAATTCTGTACATTTTTGTTGTGCCATTTTTAAGTATTCGTCCTTCACAGATTGCGCGATAAAGAACGGACGTTGTCTGGTCGAACTCTTTGACGATAGTAATCGGGCTGTGAACACGCGTACAGGTTAGTTTTCCCCAGGCGGGATCAACAGGAATGGTGATGTGGTGCGCGAACGACTTTAACTCTATTGAACCGAGTCGGAGTGGCATCTGGCAGCTCCCCACGATGGGTGAACCGTTTTCATCGTCAAGCCATAGATGAGCGGGTACAGACATAATTTTATTTCCTTATTGAGGTTTCTGACATTATCTGATGTTTAGCATTGCTATTTGAATATTCGTGGAAAAACCATTATTACAATTAAGGCAAAGACTGCAATGGGCCATAAAGGACCTTCTGGAAAAATCTGCACGAAGATGACTGCGAAAGTAAGAATAAGAAATGGGGGGGCATAAACCTCAATCATTGATTTGAATATTCTTTTAAAAAGCCGGTATATAATATTTTTAATCATTTGGCTATCGAATCATAGTCGTGATTATTTTTGAAATTTCATTATCGGATGGGGACGTGTTTTTGAGGGCTCCCGAGTTAACAAATAACGTGTCAATCAGGAAATACATCATTTCAAGTTCTTTTTCATAGAGTGCTGCATAATATGCCGGTAAAGTGTAATTTAACCGGTTGGCGCAATCTGCTGCTTTCTGAATGACTCCATAAATTCCAGCAATTGTAAGTGCACTGCCAGCCCTTCGGCCAATTAGCGCGCTCATATCAAGGTTCACTTTCATGCCGACTGCAACTGCTGCCGTAACTGCGGAAGAAAACCGTTTTGGGTGAGATGACTGGCGGCAATGTGTATATTGATGGCCATGAGATATTTTTTTATCCATTCAAGCTGGCGATCTGTCTTTAATCTGAATAATCCATCGAAATATATCTTAAGCATATCGATCACAACATTACCATGGCTAAGTAGTTGATATACTCCCTTTGCAAATCTTACGTCCTCAACTTTTTGCTTCTGACAAACCTCCTGATATTTTTCCGTGAAGCACGAGGTGTAATAAAGCGCACGTTGCACGCCTGAACCTATGTGTTCAATCTGATGTGATAATGCATCACTAACCCCATTAAATGCCCGATCTAACTTTTTTGCTAAAATTTCGTTCGCCAGTAAATAATTAATTATTTCATCAGTGTGTTGCATAACTGAACCCCTTAAATTATCCCCGCATTTAAATTTTCATTGAAGATAAAGAGCATTAAGATGTATGTAAATCCGCTTAAGTGCTCATTAATGCGCGCGATCAAAATAAACCGGATAAAAGGAGGGTGCTTTTGGGAGGTGAAGTTATAATAGTGACGGAATAACGCAGGTTCTGGCCTTAATGAAACGCGCGTTTAATGTGGAAAATTCGCTGATTAGGTTTCACTGGCTGTATCAAAATCAGGGCTGAATTTTCCATTTCAGCCCTGCACATATAAGCATTAATAAAACTGTTAACCCGCCGCCAGATAACAGAGTTTTTCCGCCACCTGATAGGATTTCACAAAGGACGTAATCGGCAGAAACTCGAAGCGTGAGTGGAAGTTGTGTGCGCCGGTAAAGAAGTTCGGCGTCAGCAACCCTTTGGCTGACAGCGCAGCCCCATCCGTGCCGCCACGCATCGGAATGACTTTTGGCTCAATTTCCAGTGCGGCAAACGCACTGAAGATCAAATCAATCGCCCGACGATCCTCACCCAGTGCATTACTGATATTGCTGTAAATATCGCTGATCGTGATGCTCACGTCGCCGGTGGGATAACGCGCTGCGAGTTTTTCCGCTGCCTGCTGCAACTGCTGCTTGCGTGCGGCGAAGCTGGTGAGGTCAAAATCACGAATGGAGGCCTTTAGCGTGGCTTTGCTGGCGTTGGCCTGAATCTCATTAAACCAGATATAGCCTTCGCGACCTTCGGTGTGCTCCGGCGTCTGCTGGCGATCAAACAGGCTGATATAGTCATGTGCCATCAGCAGCGGATTGACCAGCACGCCTTTGCCCGACATCGGGTGTGAGGGCACACCGGTAAACACAATCTCTGCAGCAGCACCATTGAAGTTTTCATATACCACTTCACCCAGTTCGCAGCAGTCGATGGTCCAGGCAAAATCGACATTAAACCGCGATTCCAGATCGAGTGCTTTCGCCCCGCGCAGGCCAATCTCTTCGTCCGGCACAAAGGCCACCACGATATCGCCGTGGTCGCCTTTAAGATTGGCCATCAGCGTCATCACTACAGCAACCGCCGCTTTATTGTCAGCGCCCAGCACGCTGGTCCCGTCGCTGAAAATCACCTGCTGACCCACATAGGGCGCGATCTCAGGATGTTCATCGCGGCGCAGCCAGATATCCTGCTCTGCATTCAGACAGAGATCTTCGCCCTGCCAGGTGAGGATCTGCGGATGAATATCAGGCGACAAACCGACATCAACGGTATCGATGTGTGTAATAAACCCGATGCGCGGTGCATCAGGACGGTTACCGCGTTTTACTGCCGTCACTGTGGCATGTTCATCAATCACCACCTCATCCAGACCCAAATCGCGCAGCTCATCTGCCAGCAGTTTTGCCATGGCGTGCTGACTCGGGGTGCTGGGCAAGGAGGTTGATTTAGCATCGCTCTGACTGCTGACGGCGAGGTAACGAAAAAAACGTTCGGTGAGTTGCGACTCAAGTTTGTCTGTCATCACTATTCCTTATTAGTCAGCCACTGGCGGGGTTCGCTATGGTGCCGAATCGTGCTATCAATGAAGCATCTGAATGATTCATTTAGATATTGTGATCACCGGAAGTCAATACAAAGCGAGGATGATAATGAAAATCAAGATAGCCACCTTAGCGCTTGTTACTGCTGGGATAGCGCTGGCTGGCAGCGTAAACGCCAAAACGCTGGTCTACTGTTCTGAGGGATCGCCAGAGAATTTTAACCCTCAGCTCTATACCTCCGGAACCAGTGTTGACGCCAGTGCCGTACCGGTCTTTAACCGGCTGGTGGATTTCACGCCCGGCACCACCAATCTGGTCCCGAGCCTGGCGGAAAGTTGGGAGATCAGCCCGGATGGCACCGTATACACCTTCCATCTTCGCAAAAATGTGAAGTTCCAGAGCAATAAACAGTTCAAACCCAGCCGCGACTTCAACGCCGATGATGTGATCTTCTCGTTTATGCGTCAGATGGACCCGAAAAATCCCTACCACAATGTTTCTGGCGGCACCTATTCCAACTTCGAAAGTCTTGAACTCTCCACGCTGATTAAAGGTATTGACCGGGTTGATGACCATACCGTGCGCTTCACGCTTGCTCATCCGGAAGCGCCATTCCTTGCCGATCTCGCCTGGTACTTCGCCTCAATCCACTCGGCGGAATATGCAGACGCGATGCTGAAAGCAGGGACGCCGGAGAATGTCGATATGAACCCGATTGGCACCGGCCCCTTTGAACTGGTGCAGTATCAGAAAGATTCCCGCATCCTCTATAAAGCGTTTCCGGACTACTGGCAGGGCAAGGCGAAGCTCGATCGGCTGGTATTCAGCATTACGCCTGACGCCTCCGTGCGTTATGCCAAGCTGGAGAAGAACGAGTGTCAGGTAATGCCATTCCCGAACCCCGCCGATCTGGACAAAATGCGCGCCAATCCGGACATCATTCTGGAACAGAAGGCGGGTCTGAACACCGGCTTCCTGGCGTTTAATACCACTAAAGCGCCAACCGACAACGTCAAAGTGCGCCAGGCGCTGGCGATGGCGATCAACAAACCGGCGATCATTGAGGCGATATTCAAAGGCACCGGCACGGTCGCGAAGAATATCCTGCCGCCGGGCGTCTGGAGCGCGGACAAAGATCTGAAGGATTACGACTACGATCCGGAGAAGGCCAAAGCGTTGCTGCAACAGGCTGGCGTCAAACCGGGTACCGAAATTGCGCTCTGGGCGATGCCGGTTCAGCGGCCTTACAACCCGAATGCGCGCCGCATGGCGGAGATGATTCAGTCTGACTGGGCCAAAGTCGGCATCAAAGCCAATATCGTCAGCTATGAGTGGGGCGAATACCTGAAGCGCGTCCGCAGTGGCGAGCATCAGGCGGCGCTGATGGGCTGGACGACAGCGACCGGCGATCCGGATAACTTCTTCGGCCCGCTGTACAGTTGTACCTCTGCGCAGGGCGGTTCTAACTCCTCAAAATGGTGCTACCAGCCGTTCGAGAAGTTAATCACCGAAGCCCGCGCCGAGCCGGATCAGGGCAAACGCACCGCGCTCTATCTGCAGGCGCAGCAGATAATGCATGACCAGATGCCTGCCGTGATGATTGCGCACTCCACCATCTTCGAGCCGGTGCGCAAATCGGTCAGCGGCTATCAGGTCGATCCGTTTGGCAAGCATATCTTCTATCAGGTGGATATTAAGCAGTAACTCGTGGCAGTTAACGTCAATGGCCCACACATCCGTGGGCCTCTTATCCCATCCTCACCTGCTGATCCATCTCCGTCAGCCGCTGCTGCAAAAACGCCAGAAATAGCGTCAAAGCCGCATTGCGCTGACGGCCCGACACCGTCTGAAGTTGCAATGTGCGCTGACTCAACTGATCCACCCCCATCGACCGCAACACCAGATTTTGCGCATCGCGCTCAAACAACAGCGTAAAGGCGCTACAGATGGTTACCGCCTGCGGCGTATGCAGCAAAAAGTGATAAAGCGTAGCGAAATAGTCGCAGGTCAGCACCGGCTCCACCACGCAGTCATTCATCTGACAGGAAAGATCAAACAGCTGCCGGACGGTGGTGTGATGGCCCGGCAGCGCCAGCGGCCAGCGAGGCAGATCGCCCAGCTTCACCTCGCGTGACGCCAGCGGATGTGACTCATGCATCGCCAGCAACACCGGTGCGGGCCACGAGCCCAGTACCTCAACGCTGCGCTCCGGCTGCAGACTAAACTGCAGCGCCACATCGCATTCACCCGCCCGGACACAGGCCGCCACGCCCTGCGAGTGCGTCACATTAATCGCAAACAGTGCGCCCGGGTTTGTCAGGCGAAACGCCGCCAGCAGGCCAGGCAGCAGACTAAACGCCATACCATCCGTGCAGGCGATGCGGATCAAACTGCGGCGTATCGCTTTCAATCCCTTAATCTCCGCCAGCGCATACGCCATATCAAGCTGACTCTTACGCACGTGATGCGCAAAAATCTCACCCGCCTCATTCAGCACCATGCCGCGCGCATGACGCTCAAACAGCGGCACCCCAACCTGTGCCTCCAGTCGCTGAATCTGACGACTGATCGCCGACACCGCGACAAAGAGTTGCTCACTGGCGGCGCTCAACGAGCCGCTCTCAACAACCGCCAGGAAATAGCGGATCTCGCTGCTTATCATCTCCACTCCGTCAAAACGCATCATAAAAGGGCAGTCAGGCATTGCTTTAAAAGCAACGCTCACTCGATAAATTGATAATTGTGGCAAAGAGAGAAGTTTGTCAAAGATAAAGCACGATAAAAAAAACAGGCAGGGCAAACATGACAGAGCAACAGGCCGTTGATCAGGCGATGCACTATTTCGACAGTGGTGAGTTTCAGCAACTGCTGGCACGGCGTGTCGCCTGTGTGACCGAAAGCCAGCAGGCCAGCAGAGGGGCGGAGCTGGACCACTATCTGCAGCAGGAAATTGGCCCGCAACTGACGAAGATGGGATTTACGTTACATCCATTTGAAAATCCCCAGCCAGGCAGCCCGCCGTTTCTGATTGCCACCCGCATTGAAGATCCGCTGAAACCGACGCTGCTTTGCTATGGACACGGTGATGTCGTATTCGGCGACGATGAAAACTGGCGCGAAGGCTTATCGCCGTGGCAACTCACTGCTGAAGGCGATCGCCTGTATGGACGTGGCAGCGCGGACAACAAAGGTCAGCACTGCATCAACCTCGCGGCGCTGGAACAGGTGTGGCAGACGCGCGGTGGAAAGCTGAGCTTTAACTGCAAAATCCTGTTTGAAATGGGCGAAGAGATCAGTTCGCCGGGACTGGCGGCGATCTGCCAGCAGCAGCAGGCGCTGTTAAAAGCCGATCTCTTTATCGCCTCTGATGGCCCACGGCTCAACGCAGTGCGGCCAACGCTGTTTTTGGGTTCGCGTGGTGCGGCGAACTTTCGGCTGACCATTCGGGCGCGTGACAACGCCTATCACTCCGGCAACTGGGGCGGACTGCTCAGTAATCCCGGTACGCAACTGGCCAATGCGATCGCCTGCCTGGTGAGTGCGCAGGGCGTATTGCAGGTCGCTGCGCTTAAACCTGACTCGTTGACCAGGGCCGTGCGGGCGATCCTGAGTGATATTGACGTCGGCGGTATGCCGGGCGATCCGGCGCTGGCAGAAGGCTGGGGTGAGCCAGGTCTGACGCCTGCAGAGCGCCTTTATGGCTGGAACACGCTGGAAGTGCTGGCCTTTGAAACCGGCAATCCGGCGCGCCCCATGAACGCGATTCCGGGCAGCGCCACGGCGGTGTGTCAGCTGCGATTTGTGGTCGGCACTGACTGGGAAAATCTGGTGCAGCATGTCGAAAGTCACCTGCGTCAGCACGGCTTCGATAACGTCAGCGTGGAGTTTCTGCGCGGCTCACCGGCGACGCGGCTCGATCCTCAGGATCCGCTGGTGGCCTGGGCACTGGACACGCTGGCGCGTAGCAGCGGTAAAAAACCGGCGCTGTTACCCAATCTTGGCGGTTCACTGCCCAATGAAGTCTTCGCCGATATCCTGGGTCTGCCAACGTTGTGGGTGCCGCACTCCTATCCCGCCTGCGGCCAGCATGGCGTTAACGAACACATGCTCAATTCCATTGCACGTGAAGGCCTGGCGATTATGACGAGACTCTTCTGGCAACTGGGCGAAGAGGGCGAACAGTTGATGACGCGCCACCATCAGTGGCGGAGAGGTGAACAATGAGCAGCATCGCGCAGACGACCTCGCAGGTGAAACCGAGCCTGCACAAAACACTGTTCGCCACCTGCATTGGTAACGCGCTGGAGTGGTTCGACATCGCGGTCTATGGCTTTTTCGCCAGCTACATCGCGCACGTTTTCTTTCCGGTCAGCGATCCGTCAGTGTCGCTGTTGCTGACCTTTGGCAGCTTCGGTATCTCCTTTCTGATCCGTCCGCTGGGTGCCATTGTGCTGGGCAACTATGCCGACCGCCATGGGCGCAAAAAGGCGCTGCTGTTGTCGATTAACCTGATGATGCTGGGCGGTGCGATCATTACGTTTATGCCGGGCTACGCCACTATCGGTCTGGCCGCACCGCTATTGATCATTCTGGCGCGTCTGATTCAGGGTTTCTCTGCCGGGGGCGAGTTTGGCAGTTCCACTGCCTTTCTGGTGGAGCACTTTCCCGAACGTAAAGCCTTTATTGCCAGCTGGCAGTTCGCCACTCAGGGGGCGAGCACGCTGATGGCATCCGCATTCGGGCTGGGGCTGACGCACTGGCTAAGCGAAAGTGATATTCAGGCGTGGGGCTGGCGCATTCCGTTTGCCTTCGGCCTGCTGATTGGCCCGCTGGGTATCTACATTCGCCGCCATGTGCAGGAACCTGCCAGCTTTGCCTCACAGGAGAAGGAATCCGCGCCGCTGAAGACGCTGTTCGGGCGGCAGAAAGCGCTAATCACCCTGGCGATAGGCGTGATGGTGATTTCGACTGCAGTAAACTACATGCTCAACTACATACCGACTTACGCCACCAAAACGCTGCATCTGCCGGGATCGGTCGCCTTCACCGCCACACTGATTGCGGGCATTATCCTGACGGTCGTGACGCCCATCATGGGATTGTGGGCAGAGCGGATTGGCCGGTTGCCGCTGATGTGGGGATCGCTGCTGCTATTAATGGCTACCATCTATCCTGCGTTTAAATGGATGGTCGATCACACCACGCCCACTACGTTAATCCTGCTGGTGGCCTGGATGGCGCTGCTCAAGTCAGTCTATTTCTCGACGGTGCCGTCGGTGATGGCCGATCTCTTTCCGGCGACCACCCGCGCCAGCGGTATGGCGATCAGTTACAACGTGGCGGTGACAGTATTTGGCGGGTTTGCGCCGCTGATTTGCAGCATGCTGATTGCCGCTACCGGCAGCAGTCTGGCACCAGGCTACTACCTGATGGCGGTGGCAGTGCTAAGTGGCATCGCGCTGCTGCGCTGCAGTAAGCGGGTGGCATAGCAAAATGGGCCGGTTAGCTGGCCCATTTTGTGGCTGACAACGTCAGGAATGGGAGGCGTTAAGATCGAGCCTTCGTTTAACTGAACTGCAGGTAAGCAACATGGGTCTGCAGATACTCCTCCAGGCCATGTTTCCCATCGGCACCGCCGATACCCGACCTGCGCCATCCGGCATGAAAGCCCTGCATCGCCTCAAAGTTCTCACGATTAACATAGGTCTCGCCGAATTTCAGCTTTCGCAACGCGGTCATGGTGGTATTGATATTCCGGGTATAAATCGAAGACGTCAGCCCATACTCGCAGTCGTTAGCCAAAGCGATCGCCTCATCCAGCGTTTTGAACTTCATCACCGGCAGCACCGGGCCAAAAATTTCCTCCTGCATAATCGCCATCTCCTGACGCACATCGGTAAGCAGCGTCGGTTCAAAGAAGAAGCCCTTATCGCCGGCTCGCTTGCCGCCCAGCACCACTCTGGCGCCGGCGGCGACGGCGTCTGCTACTTTCTGCTCAACCCGATCCCTTGCCTCGCCCGTAATCAGTGGCCCCATGTCGATATCACTGCGTTCGGCGGGATCGCCAAACGTAACCTGTTGAAACGCCGTGGTCAGCGCGCTGATAAAGCGCGCGTAGATGCCTTCCTGCACATAGACACGCTCTGCGCAGTTACAGACCTGACCGCTGTTGATCATCCGCGAACTGACAATTGCCTGAACCGCCAGATCGAGATCGGCGTCATCCATCACGATAGCCGGGGCTTTGCCGCCCAGTTCCAGCGACACTTTGGTGACATTTTTAGCAGCGGCTTCCATGGTAGCGATACCTGCGCCGACGCTACCGGTCAGGCTCACCAGCCCGACTTTGGGGTTTGCCGCCAGCTCCTGTCCCACTTCCGGACCCAGACCGTAGACAATGTTAATCACGCCCGCTGGCAGACCCAGCGTGTGAATAATGTCGGCAAAAATGGCCGCATTGTCTGGCGTCAGCTCACTGGGTTTAATCACGATGGTGTTGCCAGTAATCAGGGCAGGCGCCGCTTTGCGGGCAATCAGGAAGAAGGGGAAGTTCCACGGTAAAATCCCGGTGGTAACGCCAATCGCTTTTTTGAACAAAAAGATGTTTTCATTGGGTCGGTCGCTGTTGATGATCTCTCCTTCGTAACGTCGCGCCCACTCCGCCATGTAATCAAGGTAGTCGGCGGTGAACAGCACTTCGGTCTTCGCCAGTCCCTGGGTTTTTCCACCCTCAGCCACAATCGTTGCCGTCAGTTCAGGTTCCCGGTCGCGGATGGCGCTCGCGATTTTGTGCAGCCAGGTGCCACGCTCCACTGCGGGCAGAGCCTCCCACGCTGGCTGAGCGGCTTCTGCGGCGTTGATGGCACGGCTGGCATCCTGACGAGTGCCTTCGGGAATACGTGACAGCAGCGCCTCAGTGGCCGGGTTGATCACCTCAATCCATGCGTCACCGTGATGGGCGACGAACTCGCCATTAATGTAATGTTGATGATGTGTTGTCATTCGCTTTGCTCTCCGCTATCGATATGTTGCAGTGATGTAATCGCAGAGTGAAACAGATCGTTAAGCGTGACCTTTAGCTGAGTGCCAGGTGCAGTAATCGGCTGGCAGCCAATCACAGGTATCGGTGAGTTCTGAGGCAAAAACGTCAATCTGTTGTAGATTTAAAGAAGTGAAGTCGTGAAAGGGGTTAAATAATGGCAAGCGGATGGGCTGCAGAAGGCGCAGTACAGGAACAGATTGATAGCACCGTGAACGACGGTATTGAGCGGGTAAGGCAGTCAATCGGGCAGGGCGAAAGCGCCACAGAATGCGAGCTCTGCGGCGAGCCGATTCCTGAAGCACGTCGTCAGGCACTTAAAGGCGTGCACTATTGCGTGGCGTGTCAGGAAAAAATCGACAAACAGCAGCAGAGCACCAGCCTGTATAATCGTCGGGGCAGTAAGGATAGTCAGCTGCGCTAACCCTCAGGAGCCTGGCATCGCCAGGCCGCTGCCAATAAACCATGCCAGAAACCCTACACCCGCCACAATAATGGCGATCGGAAACAAAATTCCAATTCTCATATTCAACCTGCTGCAAACAGCGTTTTCAGGGGCCACGATCTTATCATGAGATCTGGAGAACGGCGCGATGGGTTTTCAGCAGGGTAAAGAGCTGAAACTGCGTTGCATCACTCTCTTCGCGCAACACTTCCCCTTTTTTATAGACAATATGATGCACATGGCCGAGCTGACGCCAGACTACAATCGCTGAGGCGATGAGAGCGCAATGCTGTTCTGACTGCAGACACTCGATGGTGGCATAGTGCGTTTCATCCAGGCCATTCACAAACACCTTTATCGCATCTGCGGGTAATATTGCCCTGATGTCATCCAGCATCACCCGGCTGACTGACTGTGAAAGAAACAGTGTTAACCATTTTGATGTCATCCCAATCCCTGATCCGATCAATTTTCCCCAGTTTATACAATCCTGGCTGGGTTTATAAAAGGCTTCTTTGCAGACTTGCCACTCCATCAGCCTTTATGGCAGCCATAACAGAATTGTGCTGCGCTACACAGCAGAACAGTAAAAAACAGTGAATAATAAGTAAGTTACCTTTGCGCTGGTCCAGTTTTATAACAACTGTGAAATTGTGATCCCTGACAGGAATAACGGTCAGAAATTGCCACGCTGCTGCGGTTTCCGGCATTTATCCAAAGGCTGAGGAATTCCTGCAAAACGTAGACTGCCTGCTGAGCGGAAGCAGACAGGTTTCCGACAGGCCTCAACCAAACCGGGGAATAACAATGAACAGTGCCATTATTGCGGGTATCTTCTGGCATTTTGTCGGCGCAGCCAGCGCGGCGTGTTTCTATGCGCCGTTTAAACAGGTGAAAAGATGGTCATGGGAAACCATGTGGTCAATTGGCGGCCTGATGTCGTGGCTAATCCTGCCCTGGACGGTGAGTGCCATTTTGCTGCCGAACGTTATGGCCTATTACAGCAGTTTTACGCTGTCGCAACTCACGCCGGTATTTCTGTTTGGCGCGATGTGGGGAATAGGCAATATCAACTATGGTCTGACCATGCGCTATCTCGGGATGTCGATGGGTATTGGTATCGCGATTGGCATCACCCTGGTGGTTGGTACGTTGATGACGCCGCTGTTGCAAGGGCGCTTTGGTGAGCTGTTCGCCTCGTCGGGTGGCCGGTTAACGCTACTGGGTGTCATGGTGGCGCTGATTGGTGTGGGGATTGTGACACGCGCCGGGTTGTTAAAGGAGCGCGCGCTGGGGATCAACGCGGAGGAATTCAATCTCAAAAAGGGACTGGTGCTGGCGGTGATGTGCGGCATTTTCTCGGCAGGCATGTCGTTTGCGATGGATGCGGCGAAACCGATGCATCAGGCTGCCGCTAATCTCGGCATCGATCCGCTTTATGTGGCCTTACCCAGTTACGTGGTCATCATGGGCGGCGGGGCGTTGATCAATCTGGGCTTCTGTTTCTGGCGGCTGGCCACCCGGCCGGAGCTGTCAGTGCGTAAAGACTTTTCCGTCGGGAAGTCACTGCTGATTGCGAATACCGCGTTTGCCATGCTTGGCGGCACCATGTGGTATCTGCAGTTCTTCTTCTACGCCTGGGGACATGCGCGAATCCCGGCACAGTATGACTATGTCAGCTGGATGCTGCACATGAGTCTTTATGTCTTATGTGGGGGGCTGGTTGGGCTGCTGCTGAAAGAGTGGAAGTCAGCGGGACGTCGCCCGGTGAGCGTATTGTCGCTCGGCTGTGTGGTGATTATCATTGCCGCCAATATAGTCGGTCTGGGCATGGCGGCCTGATTGCTCACTCCGTCGGAGTTAAGTTACAGCAACCTATTAGCAGAACGTGCAGGAGACGGGGTCAGAAGAGGAAAGCGTCCCGCCGCCCTGGACAAAAACGCCGGGAGCTTTTTTGAACAACGCAACGCGTTGGCCCGGCCACGGGCGCACCTCATCCATGAGGTGCGTAATCGCGCGGACCGGGCATGTCACGGATCACGGCTCTAGCGTCTTTCCAGTCTGATCCTTTTCCCTGTAAAAACACTGTTTCACAACAATGCAGGGCTGCTTTTGTCTGTAACCTGAAAGGGCCTGCTATGCAGGCCCTTTTTAGTCAGACTCGGCACTCTTCAGTGCCTGCCGGGGCGCGATAAATCGCTGGCGCCAGGCGCTGGGCGCTAACCCGGTATCACGGGTGAAGACGACAGAAAAATAGTTACTGTCATCAAAACCGCAGCGGGCGGCGACCTCACTAATCAGACAATCCTGGGTGCGCAGCAGATATTTTGCCTGACAGAGCTGAAGCTGACGCAGGTAATGACCGATGGTCATGCCGGTCTGCTGACGGAAAAGCTGCCTCAGCGCCCGTTCGCTGAGTCGATTCTGCTGGCAAAACGCCGCCAGATCGAAGGGGCGGGCAATCGCACCCTGTAAAGCCGACATCAGCAGATCCAGCTGTTCACCCTCCGGTAACGCCCATGGACGGTCAGCGGCGTAGCCGTGGCGACGCAGAATCAGCGCCAGCTGTAAAAACAGCGCCTCTGAGAGCTGCACGGACAGCGGATCGCTTTTGCGGCTTTCTCGTTCCAGCTGGCTGATCACGCCCCGTGCCAGCGCCATCCCTCGCGTGGTCAGCCGCCAGCCGCCCGGTTCATCCGCGCCCTGTTGCGGCAGCAACTGGTTCCAGTCAAGGGCAAGACCAAAGCGATCGCGGCAATAGAGGATGTTATCCAGCACCAAATCATTGACGCTGTCGTAGCTGTGGCAATCACTGTCGCGGATGTAAAAAACGTCGCCGCAGGTTATCAGCCAGGGACGATCGTTGAGGATATGCAGGCCGTTGCCGCGCCAGACAATCACGATTTCGCTGAACGTGTGTCGGTGCGGCGGGAAAGAGGGTTGTGGCATCCTTTCAGCCACCGCCACCGGCAAAGTAGTGGCGGGAAAATAGTCATCCCGACTGAGTATCAACGCCATGTTCGCCTCCATTACAGCATTTGCTGACGCTCCGTTCGCGGTGCGCAGCCAAATTCGCGCCTGAACAGCGTTGAGAAATGGTTGCTGTCACCAAATCCACACTGGAAGGCAATATCAGTAATGCGCATATCACTGTGACGCAGCAGATGACGGGCCTGTAATAGCCGCAGACGGTTAAGATAGCGCTGCGGCGTGCTGCCGGTCTGCTGCTTCATTTGCCGATGCAGCGTACGCAGCGACAGTGAGAAGCGATCGGCCAGCTCATCCCAGACAATCTCGTCACTGTAGTGATCACCCAGCCAGTCAAGCAGGCGATGCAACCGTGCCTCCAGATCCTGACTCTGTCCGTCAATGCATGCTTCTCGCAACAGCACCAGCAGCTGTAAAAAAAGCTGCTCCTGTCGTGCCTGCTTCTCCAGCGACCAGCTCTCATCGGGCTGCATTTGCGATGCCACACACAGCGCCTGCGTCATCACTTTGTGATTGATGCGCCAGTGAGAGCGATATTGCCCATCCTGATCGCGGGGCAGTAAGGCCTGTAGCCCGGAGAGAAAGCGAAACGCGCCGGGACTGCGATAGAGCACGTTGGTCAGGCAAAGATTATCTGTCTGCTCATAGAGATGACGATCGTGATCCCGAACAAAGCAGACGCACCCCGCGCAAAGCGTTTGTGGCTGACCATTGAATACATGAATGCCGGCGCCTTGTTCAACCAGCACAATCTCATGGAAGTCATGATGATGTTCCGGAAAGGCTGCCTGCGGGTGTCGGGGTTCTATTGCTATGGCGTAATCACCTTCGGGGAAGAAATCCGCACTGTGTAAAATGGTCATGATCTTCTCTCGCTACTTTACAAAACCGTAACGCAGTCTAATCAGCCCGCCAACACCTTACCTTGAATTTTCATCCTGACTCAGCAGGAATCACGCTGATTTTTCAAGATATCCTCAGCAGTTAATCATTTTGCGGCAGGGGTCACATCCTCCTCACTGCCGCCTCTGTGATCTCTCTCACGAAGTTCTTTGCCAGTCTGCCAGGGCCTGTCCGCCGCTGGCACTCCGGGGAAGGTGTAAAACCCCTAAGATTTTTACGCTGTGACGACGCAATCACAGGAAACCGCCGCTATGACCAGGAGAAGTTTTGTTGCTATCGATCTCGGCGCCTCCAGTGGACGGGTTATGCTCGCCAGCTGGGAGGCAGCGCAGCGCAAGCTGATGCTGCGTGAGGTCCGGCGCTTTAACAATACGCGTCAACATCGTGCCGGTTATGACTGCTGGGATCTGATGCTGCTGGAGCAGGAGATCCGCGCCGGGCTGGCTCAGTTAGATGAAGAAGGCATTGTGCCGGACAGTATCGGCATCGACACCTGGGGCGTTGATATGGTGCTGCTGGACGCACAGGGCGAGCCGGTGGGTGAGGCGGTCAGCTACCGCGATGCGCGCACTCACGGTGTGATGGAGCAGGCGCATCAGGAACTGGGCCGCAGTGTGATCTATGCCCGCACCGGCATTCAGTTTCTGCCATTTAACACGCTCTATCAGATGCGCGCCCTGCATCTGCAACAGCCCGACTGGCAGGCCCGCGTAGTACATGCACTGATGATTCCCGATTACCTGCATTTTCGTCTGACCGGCAACCTTAACTGGGAATACACCAACGCCACTACCACGCAGATGCTCAATATTCACAGCGGCGAGTGGGATCGTGATTTGCTCGCCTGGGCGGGGGTGGATGCGCAGTGGTTCGGACAGCCGCAGGCACCGGGCAATACCGTCGGCCACTGGATTAACCGCGCAGGCATACCGGTTCCGGTCATCGCGGTCGCCACGCACGACACGGCCAGCGCAGTGCTGGCAACGCCGCTGATGCAGGATGACGCCGCCTATCTGAGCTCCGGGACCTGGTCGCTGATGGGCTTTGAAAGTCTGCAGCCCTATGCCAGCGACGCCGCGCTGCGCGCCAATATCACCAATGAGGGCGGCGCAGAGGGTTATCGCGTACTTAAAAACATTATGGGCTTGTGGCTGTTGCAGCGCATCTGTGCCGAACTGCAGATTGACGATCTTAACGCGCTGATTGAAGAAACAGCCCGCCAGCCCGCCTGTGTCTCACTGATCAATCCCAACGATGCCCGCTTTATTAATCCCGACAGCATGGTAAGCGAAATTCAGAATGCCTGTGCAGAGCAGGACATGCCGGTGCCGCAATTTGCCGCTGCGCTGGCGCGCTGCATTTTTGACAGCCTGGCACTCCTCTATCGCGACGTGATTCACGAACTTGCACAACTACGTGGCAAATCTTTCAGCCAGCTGCACGTAGTGGGTGGTGGCAGTCAGAATCGTTTTCTGAACCAGCTTTGCGCCGATGCCTGCCAGATTCCGGTGCTGGCGGGTCCGGTTGAGGCCTCCACGCTGGGCAATATTGGGTGCCAGCTGATTGCGCTGGGCGAGCTGACGGATGTGGCGGATTTTCGCTGCAGCGTTATTAACAACTTTCCTCTCGAAAAATTCGAACCGCAAACTCACAGCGTCTTGAGTGCCAGTCAGGCACGCTTCGCGACGCTGACTCAACCCGCTAAGGAACCCATTTATGACTAAGCAGATTGAACAGGCTTTTGAACTGGCTAAACACCGCTACGCCGACATGGGGGTTGATGTTGAACAGGCTATTCGTCAGCTGGACCGCATCCCGGTTTCAATGCACTGCTGGCAGGGGGATGATGTCCGGGGATTTGAAAACCCACAGGGCCCATTGACCGGCGGTATTCAGGCGACGGGTAACTATCCAGGGCGAGCACGTAACGCCGATGAACTCCGCAGAGATATCGACAAAGCGATGTCCCTGATTCCCGGTGCAAAACGCCTGAATCTGCACGCCATCTATCTGGAAAGCGACAAACCCGTGACGCGCGATGCGATTGAACCTGCCCATTTTGCCCATTGGGTTGACTGGGCGAAAGAGCACAATTTAGGGCTGGATTTTAATCCCAGCTGCTTCTCGCATCCGATGAGCGCAGACGGTTTTACGCTGTCGCACAGTGATAAAACCGTGCGTCAGTTCTGGATCGATCACTGCAAAGCGAGTCGCCGTATTTCCGCCTATTTTGGTGAGCAACTGGGCTCGCCATCAGTGATGAATATCTGGGTGCCAGACGGCATGAAAGATATCACCGTGGATCGACTGGCTCCGCGTCAGCGTCTGATGAGCGCACTGGATGAGGTCATCTCAGAAAAACTCAACCCGCAGCACCATATCGATGCGGTAGAGAGCAAATTGTTTGGCATTGGCGCAGAGAGCTATACGGTAGGTTCCAGTGAGTTTTGTCTCGGCTACGCTGCCAGCCGCCAGACGGCGTTGTGCCTGGATGCAGGCCATTTCCATCCCACCGAAGTGATCTCCGACAAAATTTCTGCCGCGATGCTCTATGTGCCGCGTCTGCTGCTGCATGTCAGCCGTCCGGTGCGCTGGGACAGCGACCATGTGGTGCTGCTGGACGATGAAACTCAGGCGATCGCGAATGAGATCGTTCGTCACCAGTTGTTCGATAAAGTCCATATCGGGCTCGATTTCTTTGACGCCTCTATCAACCGCATTGCCGCCTGGGTTATCGGCACACGCAACACGAAAAAAGCGCTGCTGCGTGCCTTGCTGGAGCCCACCGACCGTTTGCGGCAGGCCGAAAACAGCGGTGATTACACCGCACGGTTGACCCTGCTGGAAGAGCAAAAATCGCTGCCGTGGCAGGCAGTATGGGAAGCGTGGTGCCTGCGCCATGATGTCCCGGCTGATGCCAGCTGGTTAGGTGATGTCCGTCACTATGAACAACAGATCTTGAGCCAACGTTAAGGATTTCATGATGCAAAACATTCTTTCTTCCGGGTTTGTTAAGGGAATGGTCAAAGCGACCAGTGATATGTGGCTGAAGGGCTGGGACGAACGCAACGGCGGCAACGTCAGCCTGCGTCTGCTGGAGGAGGAGGTCAAACCCTTCGTCCACGACTTCTGTAAAGCACCTCGCTGCATTGAGCTGACTCAACCGGCACCTTCGCTGGCAAACGACTGGTTTCTGGTGACCGGGTCTGGAAAATTCATGCGCAACGTTCAGCTTGATCCGGCGGATTGCCTGGCGCTGCTGCAGGTCGATGACAAAGGGCTCTCCTATACCATTCACTGGGGCCTGTCGAATGGCGGATTGCCGACCTCCGAGCTGGCGTCACACTTCCAGTCTCACGCGGTGCGTAAAGCGGTCAGCAAGGGCGCAGATCGGGTGATCATGCACTGTCACGCCACCAACTTTATGGCGTTGAGCTATGTGGTGGAGATGGATTCTGCCCGCTTTACCCGCCTGTTATGGGAAGGCAGCACTGAATGTCTGGTGGTCTTCCCGGATGGCGTGGGTGTGCTGCCATGGATGGTGCCCGGCACCGATGAAATCGGCGCGGCGACGGCCGGGCAGATGCAGTCGCACACGTTGGTAATGTGGCCGTTCCACGGCGTCTTTGGTACAGGCCCGACGCTCGATGAGACTTTTGGTCTGATAGACACAGCGGAGAAATCGTCCGAAGTGATCGTCAAAGTGCTGTCTATGGGCGGGATTCGCCAGAGCATTACCACAGAACAGCTGGTCGCATTGGGTGAGCGCTTCGGGGTGAAGCCGTGGCAACCCGCGCTGGATGTGGGGCCTGCTAATGCTGCGTAAAGCTTTTGTGATGCAGGTGAATGCCGACGCTCATGCAGAGTATGAGCGCCGCCACTCCCCGATCTGGCCGGAACTGGCTGAGACGCTGAAAGCGCATGGCGCACACAACTATGCTATCTGGCTGGACGCCGAACGGCATCTGCTCTTCGCCAGCGTTGAGATTGAATCTGAGGAGCGCTGGCATGCGGTGGCAAAGACGGAGGTGTGCCAGCGCTGGTGGGCATCAATGAAAGATTTAATGCCGTCGAATGCCGATAACAGCCCAATCAGTCAGCCGTTGAAACCGGTGTTCTTTCTGGAGTAGTGGAGGGAAAGGGCGGCATCGCCGCCCTGATGATCTACCGTTTAGTCTGACACAGGCCGGTCAGCGTTGGCCACATCGCCATCAACGTATCAATAATACTATCAAGATCGTCGCGCTCAGCGCCTTCACGCGCCCGCACCGACATGCCCTGCAGCATACAACCCAGATAACGGGACAGCGCCGGAACATTGACTGACGCGCTCAGTTCGTTACGCTGCTGACGCGCCAGCAGAAAATCGCTTAATACATGCTCCTGCGACTGATGCTGCTGTTGCAGCATAGTGGCAATCTCCTTCGACGCCGCCGACAGGGCGGTTGAGGTGCAGATAAAGAAGCAGCCGCCGGGAGAGTCACGCTCAGTAAAGCAGGCGGCGGTGGCACGGAAATAGGCTTCAATTGCGCGATCTACGGGTAACGTATCGTCGCCTAACACCGCTTCTCGCCAGGCACTGAACTTCTCTATATAGCGATCCATCGCCGCACGGAACAACCCTTCTTTATTCACAAACTCTGCGTAAAGGGTCGGTGCTTTTGCACCGGTTGCGGCGACAAGATCGGACAGGGACGTTCCCTCATAACCGTGTGTCCAGAACAGGGTGAGTGCTTTATCAAGCGCAGCGTCACGATCAAACACTTTAGGTCGGCCACGGCATTTCTTTACATCACAATCCTGAAGCAGGCTCATACATCCTCACTGACAGTAAAACATCCTATTAAATTACCGATCATTATAAAAATGTGCAAGGTCCGCTATGCATGCCCTCGGCCAGGGTTGCCATTTTGTGCGCCAGCGCAGTGTTATCGCCCCTATGGTTAAGTCAGAAAAGGGGCTGAAGCCCATAATCACGCCACTTCGCGATTAAAATAACGCTCATTAAATAAATATTGACGGCGAGCCCCGGCGGGGTCTATCATTTGTTTAACGGTCGTTAATTAAATAGCGGCAACCTAATTCAGACCAACCAAATTCAACTACCGAATAGAGAGAAGATGATGAAAACCATTAAAACCACCCTGGCAGCACTGGCACTTACCACTCTGACTTTTGGCGCATATGCCGCTGACCTCGTCACCAGCGAACCGTCTAATCAGCAGCCAGTCGGCACCATCTCTGTACAGGGCGGCACTAACCTGACCTCCCTTGAATCACAGTTGAGTGCTAAAGCGGATGAAGCGGGTGCGAAATCGTTCCGTATCACCTCAACCAGCGGCCAGAACAAACTGCACGGCACGGCAGTGATTTATCAGTAAATCGGGTGTCGACAGAATCAGTGAGAGGGGATTTGTTATGAAACGTATTAGCTTGATGGTGACAGCGGCTTTGCTAAGCAGCATCTCATTTGCCAGTGTCGCGGCTCAGCAGGTCAGCAGTACACCGCCTGATGCGCAAAAAATCGGTGTCATCAGCGCGACGGGCAGTACTAATCTGACCTCGCTGGAGCAGCAACTGTCAGAAAAGGCCAGCGATGTCGGGGCAAAGTCTTTCCGCATCACTTCGACCTCTGGCAACAACAACCTGCATGGCACAGCCATTCTTTATAAGTAAAAGCACGATAAATATTCATAAACAGGCTTCAGATAAACCCACTTATCTGAAGCCTTTTTTATTCTTAAGTCACAGCCTTATCCGTTGCTCCGCAACTGGGGATAACGACGGAAGATGTAAATACACCAGAGTAACGCCACCAGCCCGATCATCCCGCCGACGTTCCCGACTTCCGCCATGCTCAGATGCAGACTGACCTGATTCCCCAGCAGCGCACCTGCGCCAATCCCGATATTATAAATCCCTGACATGAGCGACATTGCCACATCCGTGGCATCGGGTGCCAGTGACAGCACCCGCACCTGCATACCCAGTCCAATCATCATCATTGCCATGCCCCAGACAACGCACAGTGTTGAAATAGCGGCAGGTCGGACGGCAGCAAAAATCAGCAGCCCCATACAAAGGGTTATCAGTGCGATGGCGGCAATAAGCAGTCCGGAAGGGAATTTATTGCCGAGGGTACTGAACAGCACGCTGCCCACAATGCCCGCTGAGCCAAACAGCAGCAGCAGCAGGGTCGTAAAATTGCCGCTGGAATGCGCCACATTCTGCATAAACGGCTCGATATAGCTGTAAGCGGTGTAATGCGCGGTCACCACCAGCGTCACGAGCAGATACATGCTGACCAGCGCGGGACGGCGAAACAGCATCGGCACACTGCTCAGCGAGCCGGTATGCTCACTCGGCAGGCGCGGCAGGATCCGCACCAGCATAATCATCAGCACCAGCGCCGAGAGGCCAATCGCGCCGAAGGTGGTACGCCAGCCAAGATACTGACCGACCACACGCCCAATCGGCACGCCCAGGACCATTGCCAGCGCAGTACCGGTCGCCAGCATACTCAGAGCCTGTGTTTTCTTGCCGGCGGGTGCAACGCGAATCGCCAGTGAGGCTGTAATCGACCAGAACACCGCGTGAGACAGGGCGATACCCACACGTGACACCATCAGCGAGCGGAAATCCCAGGCGACGGTTGAAAGTATATGGCTGACGATGAATATCAGGAATAGCACGCCCAGCAGCAGGCGTCGCTCGATATTACGGGTTAGCAGCATCAGCGGCAGTGATAGCAGCGCGACGACCCAGGCATAGATAGTCAGCATGATCCCGACATCAGCCGTCGGCATTGAAAAGTCAGCGGCAATGTCGGACAGCAGGCCAACCGGGACAAATTCGGTGGTATTGAAGACAAACGCAGCAATAGCCAGCAATACCACGCGTAGCCAGGCAGTCTTACGTGAAACAGTTGTTGATTGCATGAGGAGTCAAGCCAGTCAGAATAGCGAATGTGGATGTGGCAGACACACCCAGTGAAAGTGACCTGCGTCACAAAATTAACCGCTATTGTAGTCAATAAACCGGGAAGAGAAACCTGATAACGCGCTTTTAATACTGAATTTTTTTTATCGCCCTGGCACCGGGCGATAGCCAGAGGTTATTACCCGCGACAACGCAAGGAGATCCTGTGCAGCAGCATAATCTATAAGCAAAATGTGACGGAGCAGCACGCCGGAGAGAACACCATCACCGTTAAAAGCCCAGCGCTTAACGCGACGTTGGCGTGTGCTTCAGGGCCACACTGAGCTGAGCTGCCGGAGGCGTCGTATGATTGAGCGGACAGCAATTTTCACAACCTATTGCACCCACATAATATTTTTTCGCCTGAAGAATAGCGGCGTTCACGTGGTAAAAACTGCCCAGAAACAGTCTGTTATCCATGTCGGGAAGATGAGGGCAACCCGCAGCGTGGACGACATGATTATCGTTATATCCTGATTGTTTATTAACGTAATAGTAGAGAGCCACAGGCGTTCCTTGTTGCCGTGCTGAAAGGCAAAACAGATAAATTATGACAATAAAATGATTATAGCGGGAAACGCACACTTTGTTTGTTGTGGATCTGAATCAAACGTTCTGGAGGCGGTTTGCCAGACCCGGCGGGGCCTGGCAAACGTGCAGGCTGTCAGAGTTTTCTACTGTGCAGGTGCCAGGCAACCGCTAACGCCAGTATCAGCAGGACGCTGATAAATAGCGTAATACCGCCCCAGCCGAAGTTATGCCAGAACAGACCGCCCAGCGTACCCGCCACGCTGGAACCCACGTAATAGCTGAAAAGATAAAGCGAGGAAGCCTGTCCCCGCGCCCGACGCGCCCGGGGACCGATCCAGCCGCTGGCAACGGCATGAGCAGCAAAAAAACCGGCAGTGAACAGCATCATCCCAGGCAGGATCAGCCAGAGGGAGTTAAAGGCCGTTACCAGCAGGCCCAGTAACATGATGGCTGTCGCGCCCAGCATTACCGGCCCGCGCCCAATGCGGCTGGTCAGCGCACCCGCTTTAGGCGAACTCCATGAGCCAGTCAGGTAGACCACGGATAACAACCCGACCACGGCCTGACTGAGATGCCAGGGCGCGTCCAGTAAACGATAGCCAATGTAGTTGAACAGGGTGACGAAGGCGCCCATCAGCAGGAAGCCTTCGGCAAACAACCACGGCAGGCCTGGATCGCGCCAGTGCAGCCGGAAGTTAATTAACAGATTACGCGGGCGCAGCGTGATGGGTCTGAAATGACGCGATGCGGGCAGGATCTTCCAGAACATCAGCGCGGAGGCCAGTGAAAAACAGCCGATTACCGCCACGGCGATCCGCCATGAGAAGAGGTCGGTCAGGACACCACTCAGCAGACGCCCGCTCATTCCGCCTATGGAATTACCGCTGATATACAACCCCATGGAAAAGGCAACGACCCGTGCATCTATCTCTTCACTGAGATAGGTCATGCCCACCGCCGCAACGCCGCTAAGCGACAGGCCCATCAGCCCACGCATGATCAGAATGCCGTGCCAGCTGGTCATCGTGGCCGAGATCAGCGTACAGATGGCGGCGAGCATCAGGGCGGTCACCATCACCGATTTACGCCCGATGGCATCAGAGAGTGGGCCGGTGACGAGGAGGCCCAGCGCCATCAGACCGGTAGAGATGGAGAGCGACAGGCTGCTGGTCGCCGGAGAAACCCCAAACTGCTGTGACATGACTGGCAGAATGGGCTGCACACAATAGAGCAGGGCAAAGGTGGCCAGTCCGGCCGAGAAGAGTGCCAGCGTCACGCGCATAAATGCGGGCGTTCCGCGGCGAATGTATCCTGAAGCTGCCGCAGATTCTGGCGGTGCAGACACCGCACTCTCATCCACGGCAGCCTGTATTGAGCGACTCACACATCATCCTTTCAGTCAGAAAACCAGTGGTCAGCATAGGAAAGTGAAATTATGATGTCTAATATATTAATAATCTCAAATAAGACGTTTAAAATATGAATATCGAGCTGCGTCACCTGCGCTACTTTATTGCGGTCGCCGAAGAGTTACATTTCGGGCGGGCAGCCCTGCGTCTGAATATCTCTCAGCCGCCGCTCAGCCAGCAGATAATGCAGCTCGAAACGGAAACGGGTGCCAGGCTATTTAATCGCACCAACCGCAGCGTGCAACTTACCGCAGCTGGAGAGCAATTCCTGAGTGATGCCCGTGCGATTCTTTTACAGGTTGAGCAGGCGTCTGACCGCGCAGCCCGGCTGCATCGTGGCGAAGAGGGAGAGTTAAGAATTGGTTTTACCTCTTCGGCGCCGTTTACCGCGGTGGTCTCAGATGCACTGTTCCGGTTTCGTCAGCGCTGGCCACAGGTGCATATAAAGATGCAGGAGATCAACACCCGTCAGCAACTGGTCCCGTTGCACGAAGGACTGCTTGATCTTGGTGTGATGCGCAATACGCCGCTGCCGGCCGATTTGCGGCATCAGTTGCTGCTGAGTGAGCCGCTCTATGCCGTGGTGCATAAGGCACATCCGCTGGCGGGCACCGAAAAAATTTCGGTGACTGCGCTGGCGGCTGAACCCTTTGTCTTCTTCGATCCTCAGGGCGGCACCGCGCTTTACAGCGATATTCTGGCGCTGCTGCACCGCTATCACATCAAGCCCTATATCACGCAGGAAGTGGGTGAAGCGATGACCATCCTGGGGCTGGTCGCAACCGGTCTGGGCGTATCCATTCTGCCCGCCTCATTCCGGCGGGCGCGGCTGGCCGATCTGGTCTGGCTGCCGTTAACGGAAGAGGATGCCATTTCAGAGCTGTGGCTGGTCTGGTCTGCAGGACGTGAATTAAATGCCCAGATGCAGCACATGATGGCGTTGCTGCAGGAGAAGCAGCGCTGAACCCTGCCTGTCACCACATCAATTTGTGCGATAAATCACATTTCTAATCAAATATTTGACGCTGTTGCCTGATCTGCCTCACCATGGCGCATGTTTATTTAGAAGCGCGAAAATAACCGGGAGCAGGGTTGTGAATCCGGACAGTCAACCTGGCCACATTGACCAGATTAAGCAGACCAATGCAGGTGTCGTATATCGATTAATTGATCGCTACGGTCCCATTTCGCGTATCGAACTTTCCCGCCGTGCCCAGCTCGCGCCGGCCAGCATCACCAAAATTGTGCGTGAAATGCTGGATGCGCATCTGGTGCAGGAGACCGAGTACCAGGACCCCGGCAGTCGTGGCCGTCCGGCGATTGGCCTGATACTGGACACCGATGCCTGGCACTATCTGGCGATTCGGTTGCATCGCGGCGCAATGACCTTCACGCTGCGCGATCTCAGCAGCCGGGCGCTGGCAGAAGACAGCCTGCCGCTGCCTGATGAATCTGCTCAGCCATTACTCTCCGCGCTAATAGAACAGGTCGATGCTTTTTTCATTCGTCATCAAAAGAAGCTGGAACGCCTGACGGCTATCGCTATCACCCTGCCAGGACTGATTAACGCCGCCTCCGGCGTGGTGCATCGTTTGCCAGGTTATGCGGTACGCGATATGCCGCTGGGCGATGCGCTGGCAGCGCGAACCGGCTTAGCGGTGTTTGTGCAGCACGACATTTCAGCCTGGACGCTGGCGGAATCGCTGTTTGGCGCCTCACGCGGTGCGCAGGACGTTATTCAGATTGTGATTGATGAAACCGTCGGTGCTGGCGTGATCAGTGGCGGTCAGCTGCTGCACAAAAGTGGCAGGGCACTGGTCGAAATCGGCCATACCCAGATAGACCCTTATGGTCAGCAGTGCTACTGCGGTAATCATGGCTGTCTGGAGACAGTAGCCAGTACCGGCAGTCTGCTCGCGCTGGCAGCGCAGCGTCTGCCAGCCCAGCCTGACAGCCTGCTCAACAACCAGCCGTTGACGCTTCAGTCACTGTGCGCGGCCGCGCAATCGGGCGACCGTCTGGCGCGCGACACCATTGCCAGCGTCGGGCACCACGTTGGCCGGATCCTGGCGATGATGGTCAACATCTTCAATCCACAACATATTCTTATAGGTTCTCCGCTCAATGCCGCCGCTGATGTGCTGTTTCC
This sequence comes from Pantoea hericii, assembly GCF_014155795.1. NCBI lineage: Bacteria > Pseudomonadati > Pseudomonadota > Gammaproteobacteria > Enterobacterales > Erwiniaceae > Pantoea > Pantoea hericii. Next base: position 392,027 of record NZ_SCKV01000002.1, on the reverse strand, counting down.
GGCGGTCAGCAATACGATTCTGCAGCAGTCACTGCCCGCTTACAGCGCGAGTATTGAGCTGGCACCCACTGAATTTAGCGAGCCAGGGACACTGGGCGGTGCCGCGCTAATCAAAGACGCCCTCTATAACGGACATCTGTTAGTGAAGTTGTTGCAAGGTTAAGCAGACCTGAACTTGCGCTAACGCAATCTGTTCCCCTCCTTCATTCCTTAAAATGCCGTTTCGCAGCAAGGTTAATCCCTGATTAATCGCAACGGTTTTAGAGGAGAAGTTGAGTGAACAGACTATTTGTTACCGGCACCGATACCGCAGTGGGCAAAACGGTGGTGTCACGCGCCCTGTTGCAAAGTTTTATACAGACCGGACACAGTGCAGTCGGCTATAAGCCTATCGCGCGATGTGCGGTTAAAACCCCGGATGGCCTGCGTAACAAAGATGCACAGGTTCTGCAAAGCGCGTCCTCCATCGACTTGCCTTATCAGGCAATCAATCCGCTGGTTTTCCAGGAAGAGGAGATCTGCACCCATCCCGCGCAGATCATCGACTATGGGTTGCTGACTCAGGGCTTAACCCGCCTGATGCAGCAGGCCAGTCGCGTGGTCGTTGAGGGCACAGGCGGCTGGCGCAGCCTGATGAACGATGGACGTCCGCTCTCCTGCTGGGTCGTTGAGCAGCAACTGCCGGTGGTGCTGGTGGTCGGAATCCAGTCGGGCTGCATCAGTCACGCCTTGTTGACGGCAGAAGCAATTGCGCAGGATGGTCTCCCGCTGCTGGGCTGGGTAGGCAATCGTATTAACCCAGGACTGGCGCACTACAGCGACATTATCGGGATTCTGCGCGAAAAAATCGGCGCACCGCTGCTGGGCGAACTGCCTTATTTACCGCGTGCCGAACAACGCGATCTCACACCTTATATCGATATTTCCCTGCTGGAGCCGGACAGTTTGCACGCTGTGAGTGCAAAGATCGCCTGATTATGAAACAAAACGAGTCATCTGAGTCGGGAGTGAGCCTAAAGTTTCAGGCTCGTTTTCGACTCTCTGCAAAAATTTCTGTTTATATTTGAATGGCCTGACGCAGTTAACGCGAAACAACAACGTCATGGCGCAAAAAATGCATTAACTCCGCTTATCACAGTGAGCCGGAGTATCATCATGTCGCATTCGCACGAGAAAGGTTTGTTATATGGGCTTGAGGCCCGCATTGGTCCCGCCCCGGCGTTTCTGGCCGCATTGCAACATCTGCTCGCCAGCGTGGTGGGAATTATCACGCCACCGCTGATTATTGGTTCAGTTCTGGGGTTACAGGCCTACATTCCTTATCTGATAAGCATGTCGCTGTTTGTTTCAGGGTTAGGCACTTTTATGCAGGCCAGACGCTTTTATGGCATTGGCGCGGGCATGATCTGCCTGCAGGGCACCAGTTTCGCGTTTCTCGGTGTGATTCTCTCCGGTGGGCTAATGGTGAAAGGGCGCGGCGGATCGCCAGAAGAGATTATGGCGATGTTGTTTGGCTGCAACCTGGTGGCAGCGCTGATTCCGATTCTGATTAGCCGCTGTGTGGGCTCACTGCGCAAAGTCCTGACGCCGGTTGTGACCGGCACAGTGATTACTCTCATCGGCATCAGCCTGATCAAGGTGAGCATCACCGACTGGGCTGGCGGTCACAACGCCACAGATTTTGGTTCGCCGAGGAATCTGGCGCTGGGAGCGCTGACGCTGCTGGTGATTGTGGCGCTTAACCGTTCGCGCAACCGCTGGGCAAGGCTGGTGGCAGTGGTGGCCGGCATCGCGGTGGGATGCGTGGCGGCAGTCTTAACCGGACATTTACAACTGCACGTCGCGCCGGAGAGCAGCTGGATGGTACTGCCAGCCTTCTTCCGGTTTGGTTTCGCCTTTGACTGGACTATCTTTCTGCCGATTGCACTCGTGTCGGTCATCGCCGTAATTGAAGCCGTTGGGGATCTCACGGCCAACTGCCTGATTTCACAGCAGCCCATCGCTGGCAAGCCTTTTCAGCAGCGGCTGCAGGGCGGTATTGTCGCTGATGGCCTGAGCTGTGTGCTGGCGGCGGTTTTCTCCGCCTTTCCTAACACCACGTTTGCGCAAAATAATGGGGTTATCCAGATGACGGGCGTTGCCAGCCGTTACGTAGGCATGCTCTTAGGCATTATGCTGGCGCTACTGGGGCTTTTTCCTTTTGTTGGCTCGCTGCTGCAGCAGATCCCGCCGCCAGTCCTTGGCGGAGCCACTATTGTGATGTTTGGCAGCGTCGTCGCTGCGGGTATCCGGGTGATGACACAGACGCCGCTGGGCCGCCGTGAGATGCTGATTGTCGCAATTTCATTCGGGATTGGTCTTGGCGTGGAAGCGGTGCCGGAGGTACTGAAGCAGTTCCCGCCGCTGATTAACAGTCTGTTTGGTCATGCGGTAACGACCGGCGGTATGCTGGCGATTATGCTCAATCTGGTACTGCCAGACGAGGCATCTGCCGTGGAAGAGGTTGAGGCGGAAACACTGACTGAAAGTTAAAAGCTGAATAACGCACTACCGCTGAAGTTGCTCTGACAGACGGCTCAGAAATTCAAAGCGATGGGAGCATACGCCAGTAGCAAAGCATCGCGGACCAGGGATGGTCCGCGCTGAGCCCGCCAGGGATGGCGTGGTTTGCGTCTTTGCGGAGGGCGTATGCTCCCTGAGCTGGTAATAAATTAACAGTCATAATACGCCGTGACTTAACTGGCTTTAAGATGGAGTCGGCGAGGGGAATAGGGCCAGAGCGGCCCTTTTTCTGACTTATAAAACTATAACGACATTATGGATTCAGACGACGACGGGTTCGCCCCGAGCTGAGGTAATCCGCGATGTAATCCTGCGAAATCTCCCCACTGTAGCGACCCTCTTCATCGACAATTGGCATCCAGACCGTGTTGTGCTCATAGAGTTTCGACAGCACCACGCGCAGGTTCTCTTCCGCTTTACCGGTGACCTTAAAGGTGTGCAGCTTCTCTTCACAACGGCCGCTCACGTTACGCGCCTCGCGACGCTTCACGAAGCCCAGCGGCTTGCCATCCTCATCGACCACGGTAATCGACCGCATATCGTTCTCATCCATGGTGCCAAAGGCTTCATCCAGTGGCGTTGAGCGGCGCACGGTGATGGTCGGCTGCTGATCGGTCACGTCTCCCGCCTGCACCAGTAACAGACGCTTAAGCGTGCGGTCCTGGCCCACAAACGAGCCAACGAAATCATTGGCCGGAGTCGCCAGCAACTCATCCGGGCTGGCGCACTGCACGATTTTACCCTGACCAAAGACGGCGATGCGGTCGCCGAGCTTGAGTGCCTCATCAATGTCGTGGCTCACCAGCATCACGGTTTTCTTCAACTGGCGCTGCATGTCGAGGAACTCGTTCTGGATCACTTCGCGGTTAATCGGGTCAACGGCACCAAACGGCTCATCCATCAGCAGCACCGGTGGATCCGCGGCCAGGGCGCGAATCACGCCGATACGTTGCTGCTGACCGCCGGACATCTCACGCGGATAGCGATGCAGGAATTTAGTCGGGTCCAGCGCGACCATGCTCATCAGCTCAGTGGCACGTTCACGACACTGCTTTTTGTCCCAGCCCAGCATGCGTGGCACTACAGTAATGTTCTCCTCAATGGTCATGTTGGGGAACAGGCCTATCTGCTGGATGACATAGCCAATGTTGCGACGCAAAGTGGTGGTGTCCTGGGTACTGGTATCTTCACCGTTGATCAGGATGCGGCCACTGGTGGCGGGGATCAGACGGTTAATCATCTTCAGCGTGGTGGTCTTACCGCAGCCCGATGGCCCCAGCAGCACACACATCTCACCGGCAGGTACGTGAAGGCTGACGTTATCGACGGCTTTGTTAGTGGTGCCGTTTTTCTGGGTAAAGGTTTTCGTCAGGTTTTCCAGCGTAATCATTATCGAATCCCCTTTGGAGTCAGCGCCTGCTGCAAACGGTGCAGCAGCCAGTCAAGAAAAATAGCCAGCAGACAAATCATCAGTGCCCCGGCAATCAACATACGAATATCACTGCCGCTGATCCCATCGAGCAGCAACTGGCCCAGACCGCCCGCGCCAATGACGGCAGCAATCGCCATCACGCCAACGTTCATCACCACGGCGGTACGGATGCCGCCAAAAATCACCGGCAGCGCCATCGGGATTTCAACCCAGCGCAGACGCTGCCAGAAGGTCATGCCGATGCCACGGCCCGCTTCACGCAGTCCATCCGGCAGATTCTCCAGTGCGGTGTGAGTGTTGCGCACAATCGGCAGCAGTGAGTAGAGGAACACCGCGGTGATCGCTGGCAGCGCGCCGATGCCCTGACCGATCAGCGAAAAGACCGGAATCATCAGACCAAACAGCGCAATGGTAGGAATGGTCAGCACCACGGTAGCGATACCGAGTATCGGCGTTGCCAGCCATCTGACACGCACGATCAGAATGCCCAGCGGCACGCCAATCACAATGGCCAGGCCGACCGCCACCAGCACCAGCCAGCTGTGCTGCCAGCTCAGGGTGAGCAGGGTGCTCCAGTTATCCATGATGTAGTGAAGGGTATCCACAGTGCCTCCTTACAGCATGTTTTTGGATTGAAGGAAATCACGCGCCACGTTTTCCGGTGACTCATGATCGATATCGACCCGCTTGTTCAGCTCTGTGATCGCCTCATCAGTGATCTGAGCAGAAAGCTGATTAAGCGCGGTATCCAGCCCCGGATGGCTCGCCAGCACATCCTTACGCACGACCGGCGTCACGTTGTAGCTCGGGAAGAAGTGTTTATCATCCTCCAGCACTTTCAGGTTGAAGCCCTTAACCCGTCCATCGGTGGTGTAGATCAGACCGGCATCGACGAATCCATCGCGAATTGCGTTGTAAACCAGACCCGGGTCCATCTGGCGGATCTGCGGCCGATCGAGCGCCAGGTTATAGGTTTTCTGCAGGGGTTTCAGGCCGTCAGAACGACCGGCGAACTCCAGATCCAGCCCCAGACGCCAGTTATGGTCCGGGTCAGATTTCCGCACCTGCTCAATTTTCGCAACCAGCTGCGAGAGGGTGGTGATGCCTTCTTTTTCGGCCCGCTCACGGGTCATGGCAAAGGCATAGGTATTGTTCATCGGTGCCGGATTAAGCCACACCAGTCCCAGCTTTGCATCCAGCTTTTTGACCGTTTCATAGGCCTGCTGCGAAGACATCGGCTTGTTGATATGGTTGAAGATAATCAGTGAGGTGCCGGTATATTCCCAGGTCATATCAATCTGCTTGTTCAGCAGTGCATTACGACCAATGGTAGTGGCGATATTACGTTTAGGGACCACCTCAAAACCTTTCTTCTGCAGCCACAGCACCGTCATCGCGGACAGGATATGCTGCTCGGTAAAACTTTTGGTTGCCATCACCAGCGGGGTGGCAGCCTGCGCCGTCTGGCTTAGCAGCAGCGTCGCAGTCAGCGCGACAACGCTTTTCTTAATCCACTTCGTTAGCATTACAAAGCTCCTTGTGGTCAGGCCGCAGCATGCGGACTCAGAAAGCGGCCCAGTGCGGCCAGCAGCATATCCAGAACCAGTGCCACCAGTGCGGTGGCAACGGCGCCCAGAATCAGTGTCGGGAAGTCATTCAGATAGATGCCCGGGAAGATCAGCTCACCAAAGCTGCTGGCACCAATCAGGAAGGCCAGTGGAGCAGTACCGACGTTGATGGCGGTGGCGATGCGCACGCCTGCGAGAATGACCGGCAGGGCGTTGGGCAGCTCAACCTGACGCAGACGTTGCCATTTGGTCATGCCGATGCCGTTGGCGGCCTCAATCAGCGACGGAGGAACCGCGCTCAGGCCAGAGAAGGTGTTTCGAACGATGGGCAGCAATGATGCCAGAAACAGCGCAATCAGCGCCGGACGATCGCCAATGCCGATGATTACCATCGCCAGCGCCAGCACCGCGAGCGGTGGCAGTGTGTTTCCCACATTGAAAATCTGCATCACATATTCGGCCCAGCGACGCGCAAACGGGCGACTGAGCAGGATGCCGCTGGGAATACCGACCAGCAGAGCGAACAACATTGACCAGAAAACTAAGAAGAGGTGCTGCTGCCCGAGATAGAGCAGATCGACTTTACGTGCGACCAGTTGATCCCAGCCTAAGCCCCAGATCAATGCTGCGATCACCGCGACCACTGCAAGCACTGCCAGACCGGCGCGTTGGGCCAGTGAAGCATTTTGCATAGGAGAATCTCCCTGATGACGATCTCATTTGTTATAACAACCATAAACAGTCCGACAGGCGCGACAAAAACTGCCGCCGCACCCAAAACCGAAACTGCGATAAAATGTAGATAAAATGACTGTTTACCCACTCTTTTTCAGCGAATACCGAATAAGATGGGGTAATGCTATAGCAGGCCTTTTTTGCACAAGCCAGCTTTTAAGCCATATATCAGGCAGATAGAAACAGGTTAAAATGGTGTTAAAGCCGCATAGCCGCTGGGTTAATGCGACAATAAAAAAAATTCATCGACATTTGGTGACAACGTCACAGATGACGCAAAAGGTGCGCACGCGCGGGAAACTGCACTGGCTGTTTTTGAGCTAGCCTTGCAGATAAAAAAAGGAACCCTATGACTGAAAGCGCACAACTCCAGACCGGACATCGCCACTGGATCTTAATTGCCTGCATGCTGGCGATGTTTATGGCGGCCATTGAAGTGACGATTGTGGCTACCGCAATGCCCACTATCATTGCTGACCTTGGCGGTTTTTCGCAGTTTGGCTGGGTCTTCTCCATCTATCTGCTGACTCAGGCGGTCAGCGTACCCCTCTATGGGCGGCTGGCGGATATGGTGGGGCGCAAAACGATGTTTTTTGTCGGGACCGCCATCTTCCTGATGGGATCGGTGCTGTGTGGGTTTGCCCATACGATGACCTGGCTGATCCTGTTCCGGGCATTTCAGGGCCTGGGCGCGGGCGCGATTATGCCGCTCAGCTCGACCATCGTGGCGGATATCTATTCACCGCGCGAACGGGCCAGCGTGCAGGGCTGGCTCTCCAGCGTCTGGGGTGTGGCGGCCATCGTCGGGCCACTGACCGGGGCCTGGCTGGTGCAGCACTTTAGCTGGTCGGTGATTTTCTGGGTTAACTTGCCGATTGGCCTGATGAGCATGCTGATGCTGGCGCGCTGGCTACCGTCGCACCAGAAGGAGGAGAAATCACAGCCGCTGAACCTGGCAGGAAGCGGCTGGCTGATGCTCTGCGTGACGGCCCTGCTGGTGGCGCTATTGCAGGCAGAACAGCTGGGCATCTGGCTGGTGCCGTTTCTGATGTTCTCGCTGTTTGCGGGCTGGCAGCTTAAACGCCATGAGCAACGTTCAGCAGCACCGCTGTTTCCGCTGATCATCTGGCGCAGCCGGCTTATCGTGGCGGGTAATGCGGGCAATCTGATTATCGGGGCGGCCATGATGGGCATCAGCGCGTTTTTACCCACCTGGATTCAGGGGATCCGCGGCGGCTCACCGTTGCAGGCGGGCAGTGTGCTGGCGATGATGTCGATTGGCTGGCCGCTGGCCAGTACCCTCAGCGGCAGACTGATGCTGCACACCTCCTACCGCTTTACCGCCCAGCTTGGCGCGCTCTTGCTGGTGACGGGCAGCGCCCTGCTACTGTTCTTACAGCCCGCAAGCTCTCTCTATCAGGCGGGCTTTACGGCGTTTCTGATCGGGACTGGCATGGGGATGACCAGCACCACGTTCCTGGTTTCTGTGCAGAATCAGGCGGACTATCAGATTCGTGGCATCTGCACCGCTTCAATCATGTTCAGCCGGATGATCGGCTCCGCGGTGGGAACGGCGATTATGGGCGCAGTGCTGAATCTGAATCTGCAATGGCGACTGCCACAGGTACAGGATCCGGTGCAGCAGATTATGTCAGAATCCAGTCGTCAGCATTTGCAGCCGGAAACGCTGCAACAGATGGTTGCGTCCATCGCGACGTCATTGCACTGGGTATTTGTGGTGGCACTGGTGATTGCGCTGTTTGCGGTGGGTGTGGCCTGGATGATGCCACGTCAGCGGCCGGAACAGGCGGACTAGCAGGCAGGGCGACAGGATGTCGCCCTGATTTGACGCTGACTACTGAGCAGGCGAGTCCTGTGAACTGCCTGCACTGGCGGGGACACTGGCTTCGTCGTCACGGCCTGTACGCTTATAAACAATCTTTTGTGTGTCGTTTTCACAATGTCCGACGACCTGACCGCCCGCCTGATCAACCTGATCGTTGGCGACGATGTCGAGACTAAAACCTGACTCAGGCACACCGTTCTGAATAATTTTCTGGCTGATATCGGCTTTCACCGACTCACAGGATGCCTGTGCCATCAACGGCAGAGCTAAAAACGCCGCGCTTAACAAAACCCTCTGTATCTTCATCACGTCTTCCTTATGTTAGTCGTCCGTCATTACTATAGCTCAAAATTAAGGCGCAACCGGGCGACCTGAACGGCGGTCCAGGCAACGCAGGGTGTTGGGTTCCCAGTAAGCGTTGAGATTAAGGCTCTGCTCGCATTTGTCGCGGGTGTCATAGGCGCGATCGGCCTTATCAAACTCTTTTTCGACGCGGGTGTTCACTTTGTTACGCAGCATGCGCGTGTCATTCCATTGCTCTTTATCCTGGCGCGCCGCTTCATTGCCCAGCGCGGTGCTGCCATCTTCAATGATCAGACGATTCGTATTCGCACTGGCAGTGAATGCCGCAGAGGAGATCAGAACCAACAGCACGGCAGGGATCATTTTTTTCATCACAATATCCTTAAGTTAACGCAAACATCGCCTTCCGGGACGTCTGTTGCAGCGGGTATGCTTTAAGCCTGGCCCACCAGCCGTCATTGTTGCTGTAAGTCCGGACAGGGAAAGCGCGAAGCAATCCGGCATATACGCGTGGTGATGGTGAGCACTGCCCGGGTTCAGGCTAAAAATAAAATAGCCCGATGACAGAGATTCTTATTATATCATCGCCGTTTCTTCGCTCACCAGTGGTGAGCCATTTGTTTACGTTCAGGAGAGGTTAGGGTGCTGATTAAAACCGCCTTGCTGTTTTTTATTACCGCGCTGGCGGAGATCATCGGCTGTTTTTTGCCCTGGTTATGGCTAAAAAAAGGCGGCTCAGCCTGGCTGTTACTGCCTGCAGCGGCGAGTCTTGCGCTGTTTGTCTGGCTGCTGACCCTGCATCCTGCCGCCAGTGGACGGGTCTATGCCGCTTACGGTGGCGTCTATGTGCTGACTGCGCTGCTTTGGTTGCGGGTAGTGGATGGCGTGAAGTTAAGCGCGTGGGACTGGAGCGGGGCAGTGATCGCCTTCAGCGGCATGCTGATCATCGTGATGGGCTGGGGGCGCGGGTAGCGCCAGCCGGACGGACTGGCGCTGCAGAGGCTTAAGGCTTATGGACTTTCAGGCCTGCCAGCGTCTGGCTGACCGGCATCATTTCAAGACTGTTGATGTTGACATGCTTAGGCAGCGTGGCAACCCACCAGACCGCTTCTGTGACATCTTCGGGTGTTAAAGCCTTTGCGCCTTCATAAACCTGGCCCGCTTTGTCATCATCGCCCTTAAAGCGCACATTGGAAAACTCCGTGCCGCCGACAAGGCCGGGTTCTATATCGGTGACGCGCAGTGCCGTACCGTGCAGATCGGTTCGCAGGTTAAGGCTGAACTGACGGACAAACGCTTTGGTTGCACCATACACGTTGCCGCCGGCATAAGGCCAGCTACCGGCAATCGAGCCAATGTTGATGATGTGGCCGATATCGCGCTCTACCATGTGGGGCAGCAGGGCGCGGGTCATGTAAACCAGGCCTTTGGTGTTGGTGTCGATCATGTTTTCCCAGTCTTCAACATTCGCTTTGTGCGCAGGTTCAATCCCCAGCGCCAGACCGGCGTTGTTAACCAGTACATCAATATTGCGCCACTCTGCCGGTAAGTGCGTGACCATCTCTTCAATGGCGGCACGGTTACGCACATCCAGCTGCACCGTATAAAGATTCTCGCCCAGCTCCTCCTTCAGCGCTTTTAAACGGTCGGCGCGGCGTCCGCTGGCAATGACTTTGTGACCATTCTCAATAAAGCGGCGGGTGATGCTTTCACCAAAACCGGCGGTCGCGCCGGTGACAAAAATAATCATCTCACTGTTCCTTATGCCATTTTCAGAGTCGATGACTTCACCATAGCATTTCATTTCCGCTTCTGCGCGTTGAAAAATCGCCAAGCCTGTAAATGGATTTTATCGGTTAACTGACTGCGCCTTTTCAGGGCAGGCTGCACCTAAAAAGGGCACGTTTCCCTCCGGCAGGCCATACTCAGAATGATCAGTTTACATAAAATTGAGTCGCAACCGTTTGCCTCCGTTCCGCAAACGGTTGCTAAGCCATCTGTGGTGATTTATGTTGCGCAACAGGCGGTAAATGATTTATTTGATTGATTTATAAGGATTTTACGGCTCACCAGTTCTGGCACGCAGGTTGCAAGGCTATAACAGGAGATTTCCCTGCAACTATTCTATCGCGCTTTCAGAAAGGACAACCCATGCTATCAGCAACCGACACGGCGATTCGCGCCAGCTTCTTTGACTTTACTGGTGTCGTGGATCAGCCCGACGACCTGGCCGGTAAGGCGCGCTATCTGGACGATGCGGTGCTGTTGCTGCGTGACGGACGCGTAGCAGGGCTGGATAGCTGGGAGAACAGCGAGGCGATGCTGGCAGGCCATCCGATTACCGATCTGCGCGGCAAACTGATCGTACCTGGCTTTGTCGATACGCATATTCACTATCCACAGACAGAGATGATTGGTGCGTTTGGTGAACAGCTGCTGGAGTGGCTGAATCACTACACTTTTCCGGTTGAAGCGCAGTATCACTGTCCTGACCATGCGGCCAAAATGTCCGCCTTTTTCCTGCATCAGCTGCTCTCAAATGGCACTACCAGCGCACTGGTGTTTGGTACTGTCCATCCGCAATCGGTGGAGGCGCTGTTCAGTGCCGCAGAAGCCCTGAACATGCGACTGATTGCCGGGAAGGTGATGATGGATCGCAATGCGCCCGACAATCTTACCGAAACCCCGGAGCAGAGCTACCAGCAGACACGGGCGCTGATTGAGCGCTGGCATAATCGTGGACGGCTGAGCTACGCCCTGACGCCGCGTTTTGCGCCGACCTCCTCCCCGCAACTGCTGGAAAAAGTGCAGCAGTTGCGCCAGGCATTTCCGGATACCTGGCTGCATACCCATCTCAGCGAAAATCCACAGGAGGTGGCCTGGGTAAAAGCGCTGTTCCCGGAGCGTGAGGGCTATCTGGATGTTTATCATCATCACCAGCTAACCGGGCGTCGCAGCGTCTTCGCGCACTGTCTGCATCTGGAGGATAAAGAGTGGCAGTGTCTGCACGATACCGATTCTTCTATTGCTTTTTGCCCAACCTCAAACCTCTTCCTCGGCAGCGGCCTGTTTAACATTAAACGCAGTTGGCAGCAGGGCGTGAAAGTGGGAATCGGCACGGATGTCGGCGCGGGCACCACCTTTAATATCCTGCAGACGCTGGGCGAGGCTTACAAAGTAGGCCAGTTGCAGCACTACCGGCTCAGTGCCGCTGAAGCCTTTTATCACGCCACGCTGGGCGGAGCGCGTGCACTGGATCTCGACCACGCCATCGGAAATTTTAACATCGGCAAAGAAGCCGATTTTGTCGTGCTCGATCCGGCAGTCTCTGCGCTGCAGCAGCTGCGTATTGGCAATAGCAAAGATATCTGGGAAAAGCTGTTTGTATTAATGACGCTAGGCGACGATCGCAATATTGCCCAGACCTGGGTAAATGGTCGTCCGGTCTGGCAGCGCGACGCACAGGAGCAAGCCGCATGATTGAGTTTTTGTTAAACAACCAGCTGGTCAGGGAAGAGGCTCTCGACCCCAATCTTACGGTGCTCAACTATCTGCGCACCCGTCAGCATCGTCCTGGTACCAAAGAGGGCTGCGCCTCTGGTGACTGTGGTGCCTGCAGTGTCACCCTGGGAAAAGCCGTCAGGGGTGAGATGCAGTATGAAACGGTCAATAGCTGTCTGACGCTGGTCTCGTCATTACAGGGTAAACAGCTGATCACCGTAGAGGATCTGCGTCACGGTCGTGCACTGCACCCGGCGCAGCAGGCGATGGTCGACTGCCACGGCTCACAATGCGGATTCTGCACGCCGGGTTTTGTCATGTCGCTGTTCAGCCTGCAAAAAAACGCAGCGGGCTGGGATCGCCATCAGGCGGAAACGGCGCTGGCCGGTAATCTTTGCCGCTGCACCGGCTACCGGCCCATTATGGCTGCCGCAGAACAGCTCTGCTCCCAGCCGGTTACTGACCAGTTCGATCACAGTGCCGCCGCCACCGTGCAGCGGCTGGAGGCGCTGGCTACCCCGGAAATGCAGGAGATAGACGGTGAAGGCCGCCGTTGTTTCCTGCCCAAAACGCCGGCTCAGCTGGCAGAGATCTACCTGGCGCATCCCGATGCGAAACTGATTGCCGGTGGTACCGACCTCAGCCTGCAGATTACCCAGCAGCATAAGAGAATACCGCTGCTGATTGCGCTGGAGCAGGTGGCCGCGCTTAAGGTCTGCAGTGAATTTGACGATCATTACCTGCTGGGTGCAGGTGCCTCACTGCAGCAGGTCAGTGAGTTTCTTGCCACCCGCATTCCTGGTGTCAGCGAGATGCTGCAGCGGTTTGCCTCACTGCAAATTCGTCTGCAGGGCACACTGGGCGGTAATATCGCTAATGCGTCCCCGATAGGCGATGCGTCGCCGGTGCTGCTGGCCCTCAATGCAAGTTTGCTGCTGCAGCGCGGTGAAGAACAACGCAGCCTGCCGCTGGACCAGTTCTTTACCGGCTATCGGCAGACACAGCTGGAAAAAGGGGAGTTTATCCGCGCAATTCGCATTGATAAGGTGACGGTGTCACCTGATTTTGTCGCCTGGAAAGTCTCCAAACGGCTGGATGATGATATCTCCGCCGTCTTCGCTGCCTTTAACCTGCAAATCGAACAGGGCGTGGTGAGTGGTGCCCGCATCGCCTTTGGCGGTATGGCGGCGACGCCCAAACGCGCCCACCACTGTGAACAGGCGCTGATGGGTCAGCCACTGAATGCCGTGACGGTGTCACGTGCCGCTGCCGCGCTTGCGTCTGATTTCCAGCCGCTTTCCGATTTTCGCGCCAGCAGTGACTACCGTCTGCAGGTCGCCCGTAACCTGCTTCGCCGCTACTGGCATCGCCATAACGGCGAAATCACCTGCCTTGAGGTCTCTCGCTATGTCTCATAACCGCCCGGAACTCAACGAAGAGGTCATCAAGGCCCAGTATGCCGCCGATTTACAGAGCGGCGTAGGCCGGAGTAACCGCCATGAAAGCGCGGAGAAACATGTCTCTGGCGAGGCGCATTTTATCGACGATAAACCGGAGTTGCCGGGTTTACTGCATCTCTGCCCGCGTCTGAGTGAACACGCGCATGCGCGCATCGTGAATATTGATGTGCAGCCCTGTTATGCCGTGCCGGGTGTCGTCAGCGTATTAACCTGGCAGGATGTGCCGGGCATCAATGATGTCGGGCCGCTGGAGCCGGGCGATCCGCTGCTGGCGCATGACAAAGTCGAGTACCTGGGGCAGATCGTGATTGCCGTCGCGGCGGACTCCCCTGACGCTGCACGTCTTGGCGCGGCCGCAGCGGTGATCGAATATGAGGTGCTGGAACCGCTGCTGGATGTGGAGCAGGCTCTGGCGCAGGGCAGCTTTGTACAGGAACCGCACATCCACCAGCGCGGTGATGTGGACGCGGCGCTGGCGCGTGCGCCGCATCGGGTCAGCGGGTCGTTTCATATTGGCGGCCAGGAGCATTTCTATCTGGAAACCCAGACGGCAATGGTCATCCCTGGTGAAGATCAGCAGCTGCAGGTCTTTTCTTCCACTCAAAACCCCACGGAAGTGCAGAAGCTGGTGGCGGAAGTCATTGGCATCAGCCTGAATAAGGTGACGATAGATATGCGCCGTATGGGCGGCGGCTTTGGTGGCAAAGAGACGCAGGCCGCCGGTGTCGCCTGTCTCTGCGCCATCGTAGCCCGTCAGACGGGGCGGGCGGCAAAGATGCGACTCTCACGCCGCGACGACATGCGCGTGACCGGCAAGCGCCATCCTTTCTTTGTGCGTTACGAGGCAGGCGTTGAGGAGGATGGCCGGCTGTGTGGCATCAAAATCGATCTGGCCGGTAACTGCGGTTATTCGCTGGATCTGAGCGGATCCATTGTCGATCGCGCCATGTTCCACGCCGATAATGCGTATTACCTCGGCGATGCGTTGGTCACGGGCTATCGCTGCCGCACGAATACCGCCTCCAACACCGCTTATCGCGGCTTTGGCGGACCGCAGGGTATGGTGGCGATTGAACAGATCATGGATCACATCGCCCGCCACCGTGGGCTGGATCCGCTGGCGCTGCGCAAGCGTAACTATTATGGCAAGCAGGATCGCAACATCACCCATTACCACCAGCAGGTCGAGGACAATCTGCTGGATGAGATTACTGAACAGCTGGAGCAGAGCAGCGACTATCAGGCGCGTCGCGCGGAAATCACGGCGTTTAACGCCCGCAGTTCGCTGCTGAAACGCGGTCTGGCGCTGACGCCGGTAAAATTTGGCATCTCATTTACCTCCAGCTTCCTTAATCAGGCGGGCGCGCTGATCCTGATTTACACCGATGGCACGGTGCAGCTGAATCATGGCGGCACCGAGATGGGCCAGGGCCTGAACACCAAGGTGATCCAGATTGTCGCCGAAGTACTGCAGATAGAGACCGATAAAATCCAGATTACCCCCACCGACACCGGTAAAGTGCCCAATACCTCGCCAACAGCGGCCTCCAGCGGTGCTGACCTCAACGGTAAGGCGGCGCAGAATGCGGCTGAAATCCTGCGCGATCGCATGACCGCCATGCTCTGCGAACTGCATCAGTGCGACGCTGCGGCGGTGAGCTTCCGCAATGGCGTGGTACGTGCGGGAGAAAAACATTACACCTTCGCTGAGGTGGCGAAACTGGCGTGGCTGAATCAGGTGCCGCTCTCTGCCACCGGCTACTATCGCGTACCAGGCATTCATTACGACCGCGTTGCCGGGCGCGGCACGCCATTCTATTACTACGCCTATGGCGCGGCCTGCTGCGAGGTCGTCATCGACACCTTAACCGGCGAATCCCGCCTGCTGCGCGCCGACATCCTGCATGACGTTGGTGCCTCGCTAAACCCGGCCATCGACATCGGTCAGGTCGAAGGAGGCTTTGTCCAGGGTGTCGGCTGGCTCACCTGCGAAGAGCTGGTGTGGAATGACAAAGGTCAGCTGCTGACCGACGGTCCCGCGAGCTATAAAATTCCCGCCGTCAGTGACGTGCCGGCGGATCTGCGGGTCACACTGGTGGAGAATCGCAAAAACCCGAAAGACACGGTCTTTCACTCCAAGGCCGTTGGCGAACCGCCGTTTATGTTAGGGATAGCCGCCTGGTGTGCGCTGCAGGATGCGGTCGCCAGCGTGGCGGATTACCGCCAGCATCCGTTGCTGGATGCGCCCGCTACACCGGAGCGCATCTTCTGGGGCGTGCAGCGTCTGTCGGGAGCCATTGATGATCTATCATGACTGGATAGGCGTGCTTCACCAGTTGCGTGAAAAACGGCAAAGCTGCGTGCTGATTACCGTGCTTAGCGAGCACGGTTCGGTGCCCCGTGACAGCGGCAGCAAAATGGTCGTCACACAGCAGGAGAGCTTTCTCACCATCGGTGGCGGTCATCTGGAATTTGCGTGTATCGCCCAGGCCAGGGCGATGCTGCAGGATGGGGCGACCGCGCCCCATACCGATGATTTCAGCCTCGGCGCGCGGCTTGGACAATGCTGTGGTGGCAAAACGAAGATTTTGTTTGAGCCGCTGCTGCAGGCGCAGCCGGAGATATTTCTGTTTGGTGCAGGTCATGTCGGACAGGCACTGGTTAACCTGCTGGCGACGTTACCCTGTCACATAAACTGGATTGACAGCCGTCCGGCGCAATTTTCCAGCGTCCCTGCGGGCGTAGTGACCTGGCAGCCCGATGATCCGCTCGATTGCGTGGCGCAGGCGCCTGCGGGCAGCTACTTTATTATCATGACCCACCATCATCCGCTGGACTTTGAACTGTGTGAAGCGGTGCTGAAACGCGGGGATTTCCGCTATGCCGGATTAATCGGTTCGGCGACGAAAAACCAGCGTTTTCGCTACCGGCTGGCAGGCAAGGGCGTTCAGAGCGAATCACTGGCGCGCCTGCGCTGCCCGATTGGTCTGCCGGATGTTAAAGGCAAGCTACCCGCCGAGATTGCGGTGGCGATTGCCGGTGAAATTATCTGCGTTTATCAGCAACATATCACCTGAGTTGTGGCCTGCGCGGCAACCTGTCAGGATAAGACTTTGCGATGCCCCATCAGGAGCGAACCATGAACGCCCGTCAGAATCCCTTCTTTAGCGTCAGCACACTGCCTTATCATGCTCCGCCTTTTGACCAGATAGAGGAGCAGGATTTCCTGCCTGCGCTGCAGGCGGGCATCGAAGAGAAGCGTCAGGAGATCGAGGCGATCGCCCTGAATAGCGAAGCGCCCACCTTTCTTAACACCTTTGAAGCACTGGAGAAGAGCGGACAGCTGCTTAACCGGGTCAATCTGGTCTTTGGTGCCATGACCTCGGCCCATACCAGCCCGTATCTGCAGCAGGTGGATGAGGAGATAGCGCCCCAGCTTACCGCGCTCAACGATGACATCATGCTGAACCGGCCGCTGTTTTCACGGCTCGACGCGGTCTATCTGCAGCGCGCTAAACTGGATGCTGAATCAAAACGTCTGGTTGAAGTGATCTGGCAGCGCTTCCAGCTGGCGGGGGCCAATCTGCCTGAGGCGCAAAAACAGCAGCTTAAAGCGCTGAATCAGGAGGCCGCACGCCTCGGTACGCGCTTCACCAACAGACTGCTGGCTGCCACCAAAGCGGGTGGACTTGTCGTCAATGATTTGCAGCAGCTGGCGGGTCTGTCGCCGGCCGATCTGGCCGTAGCACAGGCGGAAGCGCAGGCGCGCGGGCTGGAAAAAAGCGGGTTGCTGGTGCTGCAGAACACCACGCAGCAACCGGCGCTGCAGAGTCTCGCCGATCGCGCAACCCGTGAAGCGCTGTTTAAGGCGGGCGTGACGCGCACGGAAAAAGGGGATGAAAACGACACCCGCGAGCTGGTGTTAAGGCTGGCGCAGGTCAGGGCGGAGCAGGCCCGGCTGCTGGGATTTGCCAGCTATGCGGAGTGGAAACTGCAGGATCAGATGGCCAAAACCCCCAAAGCAGCGCTGGCCTTTATGCACAACATCGTGCCCGCTGCGCGCGCCCGTGCCGAACGCGAAGCCGCGGCTATCCAGCAGACTATCGATAAGCAGCAGGGCGGCTTTACCCTGCAGGCCTGGGACTGGCGTTTTTATGCTGAACAGGTGCGGCGCGCACGCTATGACCTCGATGAGAGCCAGATTAAGCCCTACTTTGAGCTTAACTCGGTGCTGCAGAACGGGGTGTTCTGGGCGGCGACACAGCTCTATGGCATCCGTTTTACCCCGCGACAGGATCTGCCGGTTTATCATCCTGACGTGCAGGTCTATGAAATTTTCGATGCGGACGAGACGCCGCTGGCGTTGTTCTATACCGACTTCTTTAAGCGTGACAGCAAAGGCGGCGGTGCCTGGATGAGCAACTTCGTCAACCAGTCGACGCTGCTCGACACCAAACCAGTGATCTATAACGTCTGTAACTACACCAAACCGCCCGCCGGTGAACCGGCGCTGCTGAGCTGGGACGACGTCATTACGATGTTTCATGAATTCGGCCACACGCTGCACGGCCTGTTTGCCAGCCAGCGCTATCCGAGCCTGTCAGGCACGGAGACCCCGCGCGATTTTGTCGAGTTTCCTTCGCAGATCAATGAGCACTGGGCCAGCGAGCCGGCGGTGTTCCGCAACTACGCTCGCCACTATCAGACGCATGAGCTGATGCCCGCTGAGCTGCATGAAAAGATTGTCCGGGCCGCAACGTTCAACAAAGGTTATGAGATGAGCGAGTTGCTGGCTGCCGCGCTGCTGGATCTGCACTGGCATAGCCTTAACCGTGATGCCGCGCCGCAAAGCGTGGAGGGATTCGAGCAGCAGGCGTTGCA
Source organism: Pantoea hericii (assembly GCF_014155795.1). Lineage (NCBI taxonomy): Bacteria > Pseudomonadati > Pseudomonadota > Gammaproteobacteria > Enterobacterales > Erwiniaceae > Pantoea > Pantoea hericii. Next base: position 373,739 of record NZ_SCKV01000002.1, on the reverse strand, counting down.
GAGCGACAATATGGCGCTGACAGCGGTGCCGCCGCGCTATCGTTCCAGCTATTTCCAGCACATCTGGGGCGGCGGTTATGCCGCAGGGTATTACGCCTATATCTGGACGCAGATGCTCGCCGACGATGGCTATCAGTGGTTTGCGGAGCATGGCGGATTGACGCGTGAGAACGGCGATATCTTCCGACAGAAAATTCTGTCACGTGGGAACAGCAGCGATCTTAAAACGCTGTATGAAAGCTGGCGGGGCGCGGCCCCACAGCTTGAGCCGATGCTGAAAAATCGCGGTCTGGCGGATTCATAATGAAAAGGGCTGTCACCATGACAGCCCTTTTGTTATTGGGGCTAGCCCAGCGGGCCACCTTCAATGGTTTCGCACATTCCGGCCAGCACCCGCTCACCGGTTTCGTTTTTCAGTGACTGATACCACTCTGCCGTGACCGCCGGGTCGCGAGCATGGGTGACATCACAGCGTTTGCGCGCTTTCAGCACCAGATCTTTGACCCGCTCAACGCGGCGCGCCTGATAGCGTAGCAGCGCATCTTCGATGCCCAGCGAATGTGAGGCCAGCGTCGACGCCAGCACCACAGCATCTTCCATCGCCGCGCAGCCGCCCTGACCAATATCGGGGGTGGTGCTGTGGGCTGCATCACCCAGCAGAGCAACGCGTCCTTTCACAAAGCGACTAAAGGGTTCAATGTCGTGGATCTCAACCCGGTTGGTGGTGTCGGGATTAATCGCCGCGATCAGCTGCTGTACCGACTCCGCCCAGCCCTGGAAGTAGCCGGTTAAATCGGCTTTCACGGTGCTGCGATCCTGCGGCAGACCTTTCGGCAGCGGCACATCAAAGAAGAAGTAGAAGCGATTACCGCTGACCGGCATCAGCGAAACGCGTTTGCCGTCACCGACAAAGGTAGTCCACTGATCGGCGGGTGCAATCCGCTCGTCAATGGTGACCAGCCCATTCCAGTTAACGTAACCGGCGTAACGGCGCTCCAGCTTCTCTTCCAGCACATATTCACGAATCACCGAATGGGTGCCATCGGCAGCAATCAGAAAATCGCCGGTGGCCTGACTGTTGTCAGAAAAGGTGGCGATCACGCCGTCTGCGGTCTGTTCAACCTGGATCACCCGCTTACCAAACTGCACCCGTTCACGGCCAAAGGTATCAATCAGCATCGCCTGCAGCTCTGCACGCGCTACCGGATAAGGGTATTCACCAACCTGTTGAACCAACGGCGCCATGCTGAAGCGGGTCAGAGGTACGCCGGTCGCGCCGTCGTGATAAGCCATAAAGGCCATGTTACCGCCCAGCTCACGCAGCGCGGCTTTCATTCCCAGCGCATTCAGGCATTTAACGCCGTTGGGCCAGATGGAAATCGCCGCGCCGACAGGCTTCATTTCCTGCACCGCTTCGTAAACTTCCACGTCAATTCCGGCTTTCTCCAGCGCAATGGCGCTGCTCATTCCGCCAATACCGCCACCAATCACGATTGCTTTCATAATGCTCTCCTGTCTGCATAGACTTTTCCTGCAACTTTTGTACCAGAGGGAGGCCTACAGGGAGAGTGAGTAGAAAAAACAGGTTAATCAGTACGTTGACATATAATCTCTGAGGTGGCTGCGTCGTCTGATTGCTGACCTCATGCACTTAAATGTGGCAAAAGGTCGAATCAAAAGGGTGCAGTGATCATTTTTTCTGCATCGATTGTTTCATCATTCATCAGGTGCAGTCGGTCAGTTTCAGAGCCATTTATCCTTCAGCGTGCATTGTCGGCGGCTTAGCCTTATACCCGTTTTAATTTGTTTAAAAATTATAAACTAAATCACCCGCTTCCCTGAAATCAGCCCGCCCGGGCAGCGTCATATTCTCATGACACACAGCACACCCTTTTCCGTGGCTTTGCCTCTTTATCGGACAATAATGCGCTGTGACGTTATCAGAAAGCCTTGTTCATTACAGGCGCGCAGGCACGACGAAGGCCTTCCGGTTATGGCTTTTAATGATTAGTAAAGTTAATTATTTCGAGGCGAAACGGTCTTTTAGGATATTGCTCAAACGCATCTGGCACGATCGCGTGATATAGATCACTCTGGACATAAAGGACTCTGGAAAACGACCATGAAAGTTGGAATCACGAATAACCAGTATCCGGAGCAACGTAATATTTTAGTTAATCCGGAAAACCAGTACATCAATCTGAAAAAGAGCAATCTTTTCTATTTTATCAACCCGTTACGAACCCGATTGCTCAAGAAAAACAAAACCTTTGTCTTTCAGCCTGTGCCTTTTTCAGGGGCAGCGCGGGCTGACATCCTGCATCTGTTTAATGAGGTTGCGATTACCCGACAGAAGTGGGTCGCCTCATTTGAGACTGAGCTGCCGCGCGTGCTGCCGGTGGCTGGCGTAGCCAAGCAGGATAACCCTGAGCTGCAACGCCTGATCCCCTATCTGTTAAAAGACAATTGCCTGGGGCTGATTGCCATTTCCGACGCCACGCTGAACATTCAGATGAAGCTGTTCAAAGCGGATGTCGCCCGGCAGATTCAGCGTAAAACCGTGGTGCTGCATCCGCCACAGACGCTGTTTGTTCAGCAAAAAGCGCCACGCCAGTCAGGTACGCTCAGGCTGATTTTTGCCGGTAACGAGTTCTACCGCAAAGGCGGAGCCGAAGTGGTGCTGGCTATCAGTGAGCTGATTGAAGAGAAGCGGCTGGATGCGTCGCAGCTGGATGTGCAGCTGATTGGTGATCTCGCTAAGCGCCGCAACGTTGCTCACCGCCAGTTCCAGGATGACGAGGCTTTTTACCGCGACATTGAGAATCGCATCAAACGCCATCGCTGCTTTACGCATCATACCCAGATGGAAAACAGTGCGCTAATGCAGCTGTTCCGCCAGAGCGATGCCGGCCTGTTACCGACCTGGCAGGAAACCTACGGGTTTTCTGTACTGGAAATGCAGGCTAATGGCTGCCCGGTGATCACCAGCAACGTGCGTGCATTGCCAGAAATTAACCCGGATAGCGCGGGCTGGGTGCTGGCGAGTCCGCTGAACGCGGACCGTGAATACAGCATTACGTCAACAGAGCAGAAAACGCAGCTGCGACAGTCCCTGGTGGAAGGGCTTAAATCCACGCTGCTCGCCATCATCGAACGGCCTGAGATGCTGCAGGAGAAAGGCGAGGCGGCGATTCTGCGCATCAAAGAGCAGCATGATACCGGGCGCTACATTGCCCGGCTCAACGATATTTACCGTCGTGGCGTAGTGAATGCCACTTAACATCCTCCTGGTGTCTCAATTTGATTAGATTTCTCTGACGGCGCGCGCCAGACTAGCCATACTTAGCGCAGCGTCCCACTGGAGAACTCTTATGAAAATTATCCTCACTCTGCTGCTGTCCGGATTACTGGGCAGCAGCGCCTTCGCTCAGCCCGCACCGGTTTTTCCGGCCCGCGCGCCTCTGGTTCAGCTGACCCCTGCGGCAGCCCGCTGTGATGTCTCCGCCTGTCAGACCAACTGCTACGTCGAACAGTCACACTGCAACACCCGTGAAAACGGTGCCTGCAGTTCAGAGGCGCAGATGTGCGTACAGGCGTGTGCCAGCCAGTGTAAATAATTCATTTCAGTGAAGAAGCCTTTAGTTGCCAATGAAAAAGTCTGTGTTTTATTTTGCTTTACTGTCTCTTTCTGCCAGCTGTGTTGCCGCCGATCTCTCTTCACAGCAGGTCACTTCTCTGGTTAAAGCCGCGATCGAACCGCTGATGGAGCAGCAGGCGATCCCGGGCATGTCGGTGGCGGTGCTTTACAAGGGCCGGGCGCAGTTTGTGAACCTCGGCGTGGCCGATCTCGCATCAGGCCGCCAGGTGACGGAAAATACGCTGTTTGAGCTGGGTTCGGTGAGCAAAACGTTTACCGGTACGCTGGCAGGTATCCTGATCCGCAACGGTGACATTCGCCTCAATGATCCCGTACAGAAATACTGGCCGCAGCTGACCGGTGAACAATGGCGTCCGGTGAGGATGCTGCACCTGGCGACCTATACCGCCGGTGGCTTACCTTTACAGCTGCCGGATGAGGTTACCGATCAGGCCTCACTGCTGCGCTTTTATCAGGAATGGCAGCCAAAAGCATCACCAGGCACGCTTCGTCAGTACTCTAACGCCAGTATCGGTCTGTTTGGCTCGCTGATGGTGAAGGGGGATTATGAGCAGGCGATGGCGCGCAATGTGTTTCAGCCGCTGCGGCTGACGCGCACTTATATCACCGTGCCGCCCTCAATGATGCTGGACTACGCGTGGGGCTATAAAAATGGTCAGCCGGTTCGGGTTTCCCCCGGCATGCTGGATGCCGAAGCGTACGGCGTTAAATCCACCGCGCGTGACATGCTGACCTTTATGCAGGCCAACGTCGATCCTAATCGCCTCTCCTCGGGCAACACTGTGTTGCGTAATGCTATCCGCACCGCACAGTCGCGCTATTTCAAAATCGGCAGTTTCTGGCAGGGACTGGGCTGGGAGATCTATGATTTGCCTGCCACTGCCGACACCATCATCAGCGACAGTGACAATGGTGTTGCGTTACAACCGCGGCCAGCGACCCTGCTAAATCCGGTCGGGCCTTCACTGAACGCCAGTTGGGTGCATAAGACCGGTGCCACCAATGGATTCGGTGCTTATATCGCGTTTATCCCTGAGCAGAACAGCGGCATCGTGATGCTCGCCAACAAAAATTACCCCAATCCGCTGCGCATAAAGGCCGCCTGGCAGATTCTGCAGGCGTTACATCAGGGCACGCCTTAATACCTATCTGCTTACTCTGCGACGGGGTAAGGCTGGCACCTCCTGTTCATTTGAGCTAAAATAAAAATCAAATGAACAGGAGGGCTGCTATGTCCATCGCCATCTATACACCCGCTCAGCATCGTCGCGATACGTCGTTGCTGCATGCACTGAACCTGCCGGATACGCTGCCCGATGCGCACCAGCGAATTGCAGTGGGGTTCAGCAGCGGCGTGCTGAAACGCACGGCGTCATTGTCCACCTTTGACGAAGGCTGGCTATGCCGTCTGGCGGGCATTGACCGCACCACCTATAACCGCAAAGTGAAAGATCCCGATCAGACCTTTTCGCCCGACCAGAGCGGACGCATCTACATGCTGATTCGTGTTCTCTCTGCCGCCAGTAAACTGTTCCGCGACGACAGGCAGCGCCTGGTGCAGTGGCTGGAAACGCCGGCTAAAGCGCTGGGAGGTAAAAAACCGGCGGAAATGACCACCACGGTAGCGGGTGCAGAAGCGGTCATTAACCTGATTGGTCAGCTTGAGCATGGCGTGATTACCTGATGGCGGTGCCTTTTTACCGTCTGGTGAAGCGTGAATATGCAATGACCGCTTTTGATGGGTTTGGTGCCCGTACTTATGGCGGGCGCTGGAACTCTGTGGGCACGGTTTGTGTTTATATGGGATCGAGCCGGTCGCTGTGTGTGCTGGAGGCCTTAGTGCATCTCACCATTCAGGATCTGGCGCATGACTACGCTATGCTGGCGATTAGTGTGCCAGAGGCTCTGATCACCGAGCTCTCGCTGTCGGCATTGCCCGACGACTGGCAGACCGATCCTGCACCCGCCTCTACACGGCAGATTGGAGACGACTGGCTCGCCAGCCCGGACAACGGCCTGGTGCTCAAGGTGCCCAGCACGCTGACCGGTGAGTGGAATGCGTTGTTCAATCCCCGTCATCCGGCGGCGGCCGGCATCGTCAGCAAGGTGGTGGTGGAGCCGTTTTTCTTCGATCCGCGCTTCCGGCTGCAGTAGGGCGCTAACAGGCTTTCCCGGTCACCTCGCGCAATCTGAACAGGCACACCAATGCCATTCGGTTGCCTCCGTGGCGGCTGGGTAACGAAACGAAAGAAAGCGGGACAAAAAAATGGCCGCATAACGCGGCCATCGGGATATTGTTACAGCGTGCCGGTACCGCCATCAGAGCACCAGACCTGACCGGAAGAGTAGCTGCTTTCGGTTGAGGCCAGCGTGACATAGAGCGGGGCGATTTCAACCGGCTGGCCCGGGCGACCCATCGGTGAATCGGCGCCAAACTGTTTCACTTTCTCCATTGGCTGTCCACCGCTGGACTGCAGCGGCGTCCAGTAAGGACCTGGGGCAACAGCATTGACCCGGATACCCTCGCCACCCAGCTGTTTAGCCAGTGATTTCGTAAAGGCGACAATGCAGGCTTTGGTCTGCGCATAATCCAGCAGAATATCGCTGGGTTTAAACGCCTGAACCGAAGAAGTATTAATAATGGATGCACCGCGTGGCAGATATTCCAGCGCCGCTTTGGTGATCCAGAACATGGCATACACGTTAGTTTTAAACGTCGCATCAAAATCTTCCGTACTCAGGGTACGGATGGACTCATTAAATTGCTGACGACCGGCGTTATTCACCAGAATATCCAGACCGCCTAATTTATCGGCTGCGTCTTTAACCAATTGCTGACAAAATTCTTCAGAACGAATATCGCCCGGAATAGCGAAAACTTTACGGCCTTCCGCTTCGATTAATTTAACCACTTCATCAGCGTCGGGCTGTTCTTCAGGCAGGTAATTGATCACTACGTCTGCGCCTTCGCGGGCATAAGCGATAGCTACCGCGCGGCCAATGCCGGAGTCACCACCGGTGATAAGCGCCTTACGGCCAGTCAGTCTGCCTGTGCCGCGATAGCTGGTTTCACCGTGATCGGGAACCGGGATCATTTTGCTGGCCAGGCCTGGTGCCTGTTGTGGCTGATCCTCAAAAGGAGGTTTAGGGAATTGATCCAGATCGAGCGTCTTGTTAGTGGGTGTCGCCATTGTATGCTCCTTGAACAACGTTATCTGAGACATTAAGCCTGGCACAAATGTGATATTTGTCACATCTGACTGCTGATTCATTGAGCAGGTAAAACCAGAAGAAATTAATAATGCTGATAAAGCGTAGTCATGAAATCAGAAAACTGTGCCGGAGCCTCCGATTATTTTTCTGCGCGGGAAGGGGATATTTAAAACGAAGCGTGGCGGGTTTTGGTTATTATTACAGCGAATAAAGCGCATCGGCAGAAAATAAAAAAAGGCGGTTATCCGCCGCGTACTGAACCCCGCCAGACGACATCCACCGGGTATATTCTGCGCTCCTGCTGCTGTTCATTCTTCGGCATCAGTGTCTCCGGTTGCGCTTCCGTCTCCACCAGCCAGGCAATCGCATCGCGGGCGAACTGCTCCACCGGCTGCGCGAAGGTGGTGAGGTTGTAAGAGGACCAGCCAGACTGCGGAATATTGTCGTGCCCCATGATGCAGAGATCCTCCGGAATACGCAGCGCAAAGCGGTGACGCGCTTCATCCATAAAGCCACAGGCGAGCAGGTCGGTGGCGCAGTAAACCGCGTCAGGGCGAACTTTTCGGGTCAGCAGACGCTGAGCCAGAATCTGTCCGCTTTCATAGGAGGTGGAGCCGAACCGCTCGACCTGAACCGCGACGCCCGCTTTCTGCGCCGCGGCCAGAAAATCGGCTTCGCGCTTCAGCAGGCTGGGTGTTCCCGCCAGCGAATTCACGAAAGCGATGCAGTTGCAGCCCGCCCGCACAAATGCGTTGACCGCCATTTCCGCTGCCGGGCCGGAGTCGAGATTAATATTGAGCGTACCGGGCAAAGACTCATCGCGATTAATCAGCACCAGGTGCTGGCCATGTTTGTAGCAGAGGCGGGTAATGCCGCTGTCAGGCATACCTGAAAGAATAATGGAGGCGTCGGCGCGAAAATTAATCGCCTGTTGCAGCGCGGCGGAAACGCGCGCATCCGAGCGGTCGGTGTTAATCAGCATCGCCACTTTTCCCGCTTCCTGCAGGTACTGGGTCATCCAGCGCACCAGGCTGGCACGGTAGGGCGTATCCACTTCGGAGGCAATTAAACAGACAATGCCGCTGCGGTTGCGAACCAGACCCCGTGCCAGATGGTTGACGTGATAGCCCAGCTCTTCTGCCGCTTTCATCACCCGCTGACGGGTGGCCTCCGACACGCTGGCACCTGGCGTAAAGGTGCGGGAGACCGCTGAACGGGAAACGCCCGCCCGGTCTGCGACATCCTGTGCGCTTACCACCGCTTTAAGCTGCTGCATCTTATTTCCCCGTCCCACCGTTGTCTGCACTGAGTCTGCCTGAAATTGCAAGGCTGTGCAAAACATGGCTGCATGTAAAGTGTTTCAAATTTGTGACAGCGCCTGACAATTGCGTAACAACCGAATTGACAGTGTCAACAGCTCGCCGTACTACTTTGCGCATACGTTTGCACACATGTGCAATAGCTGGCGCACCTGCGTCATCCAGCCCCAGGAGAACATCATGCGTTATTCCTCTCTGCTCGCTGCTGTCATTGTCTGCCCTATGATGCCGTTTGCTGCCTCGGCGGCCGGCCTTAACATGATCTGCTCAGCGGATGTGGTGGTGTGTGAACAGATGACCACGCTGTTCAGCCAGAGCCATCCTGATATCAAACTCAGCATGGTGCGGCTCTCTGCCGGTGAAGCCTATGCCCGTATCCGCAGTGAAGCACGCAATCCCCGTACCGATATCTGGTGGGCCGGCACCGGGGATCCGCACATGCAGGCTGCCGAAGAGGGCTTAACCCAGGCCTATAAATCCCCTTTGCTCGATCAGCAACAACCCTGGTCACAAAAAGTGGCGGAAATCTCCGGTTATCGCACCGTGGGCGTCTACGCCGGTGCGCTGGGCTGGGGCTATAACACGAAGCTGCTGGCGGAGAAAAAGCTGAAGGTCCCGGCCTGCTGGGCTGACCTGCTCGACCCGGGTTTTAAAGGTGAGATTCAGATCGCCAATCCCAACTCCTCCGGCACGGCCTATAACACCCTGGCGACGCTGGTGCAGATTATGGGTGAAGACAAAGCCTTCGATTATCTGAAGAAGCTTAACGCCAACATCTCGCAATACACCAAGTCCGGCTCTGCGCCGGTCAAAGCCGCTGCGCGCGGTGAAACCACCCTCGGGATTGTCTTTATGCACGATGCCGTAGCGATGGAAGTGGATGGCTTCCCGATTAAGCCCGTCGCGCCCTGTGAAGGCACTGGCTATGAGATTGGTTCAATGTCGATCATCAAAGGAGCACGAAATCTGGCAAATGCCAAAGTCTGGTATGACTGGGCGCTGAGCGCTGAGGCGCAATCACACATGAAAGAGGCGAAATCGTTCCAGCTCCCTTCCAACCGTCAGGCGGAGATCTCTGAATATGCGCCGCGTTTCGAGAACATCAAACTGATCGATTATGACTTCAAAACCTATGGCGATTCGGCAAAACGTAAAGCGCTGCTGGGCCGCTGGGATAAAGAGATTGGTGCCAGCGCGCAATAACAGTGGGGTTGTCCCGGCCGCCTGAGCCGGGCCGTTGCCAGACCGCGGTGGCGTAAGCCTGATGCCCGCTTCCTGATCGAGGTAATTTATGAATGCGCACAATCGTCGCTTAACCGCGGCGCTGCTGGTGGGCGCCGTCGCGCTGACGCTGCTGCCCTGGTACAGCCTGGAGCAGGGCTTCTTCAGCGGGGAGTGGCTGTTCAGCTTATGGACCGATGAGAACAGTGCACCGGCGCTGGGGCAGCTCGCGTTACGCAGCTGGCTGAGTATTGCTGTCGCGCTGTGGCTGCTCTCTGCGGCCAGCGTCTTTCTGCCGCCGGGCCGCACGCGTAGCACGCTCCTGCTGCTTTTCAGCGTCACGGGCATCCTGTTTCTGGTGCTGGAAGGGCATGCCATTGGTTTCAGTGGCTGGAACTGGCTGTGGCTGGAACATATCGCGGGTCCGCAGGCATTGGGCCAGCCAGCAATGGGCGCGGGCGCGTTGCTGCTGCTGACCGTGTTTTTGCTGATCTTCGCATTTGCCCTGGCGGAGCGGGGTGTGCTGAAAGGTGATGCCTTTGTCGTGGCGTCGATTGTACTGCTGGTGGCGCTGGTGACCACCTTTGTGCTCTATCCGGTGCTGAGCCTGTTTGTCGCCTCGGTGCAGGATATTAATGGCAGCTTCAAACCGGATGGGCTGATTGCCAATATGCAGGACCCTGCGATCTGGAGTCTCTCCTGTTTCACCGGTGGCACCTGCGGCACGGCCTGGCGCACGCTGGGACTGGCGCTGATGACCGCCAGCGGTTCGACGCTGCTGGGGCTGGCGTTTGCGCTGGCGGCTACGCGCACGTCGCTGCCGTGCAAGAAAGCGCTGCGGATGCTGACCATTCTGCCGATTATCACGCCACCGTTTGTTATCGGACTGGCGCTTATCCTGCTGTTTGGCCGCTCCGGTGTCGTAACAGAATCACTGGCAACGCTGTTCGGCATCGAACCGGGCCGCTGGCTCTATGGCCTGACCGGCATCTGGATTGCGCAGGTGCTGTCGTTTACCCCTATCGCTTTCCTGGTGCTGATTGGCGTGGTCGAGGGTGTCAGTCCGTCACTGGAAGAGGCCTCTCAGACGCTGCGCGCCAGTCGCTGGCGCACCTTCTCCCGCATCTCGCTGCCGCTGATGGCGCCCGGTCTGGCCAACGCCTTCCTGATCAGCTTTATCGAAAGCATGGCCGATTTCGGTAACCCGATGGTGCTGGGTGGCAGTCATGGCGTGCTCTCCACCGAAATCTTCTTCTCTGTGGTCGGCGCACAGAACGACCCGAGCCGCGCGGCGGTGCTGGCGATGATCCTGCTGGGCTTTACGCTGACTGCATTTCTGGTGCAGCGCGTCTGGCTCGCCGGAAAAAGCTTTGCCACCGTCACCGGCAAAGGCGACGGTGGCCGTCACGTGATGCTGCCGCGTCCGGTGCGCTACAGCGTCTATGGCATGGTCATCCCGTGGGGACTCTTCACGCTGGTGATCTACGGCATGATCATGATTGGCGGCTTTGTACAGTCGTGGGGGCTGAATAACAACCTGACGCTGGATCACTACATTCGCGCCTTCAGCGTCAGCGTCAATCAGGGGCAGCTGGTCTGGCGCGGCGTCGCCTGGAACTCCTTCTGGACCACGCTGGAGATTGCCCTGATCGCTGCGCCGCTCACGGCCATTGTGGGGCTGCTGACGGCCTGGCTGATTGTGCGGCAGAAGTTTGCCGGCCGTCAGACCTTTGAATTCATGCTGATGCTGAGCTTTGCCATTCCCGGTACGGTCATCGGCGTGAGTTATGTCATGGCCTATAACCTGCCGCCGCTGGAGATGACCGGTACCGCGATGATCCTGATCGCCTGCTTTGTCTTCCGTAATATGCCGGTCGGCGTGCGTGGCGGGATTGCGGCGATGAGCCAGCTGGATAAAAGCCTGGATGAAGCCTCACTGACGCTGGGCGCTAACAGTTTTCGGACGCTGCGCAAAGTCGTGCTGCCGTTGCTGAAACCGGCGATCAGCGCCGCGCTGGTCTATGCCTTTGTGCGGGCGATAACCTCGATCAGCGCGGTGATTTTCCTGGTCAGCGCCCAGTACAACATGGCGACCTCTTACATCGTCGGGCTGGTGGAGAACGGTGAGTATGGCGTCGCCATTGCCTACTCGTCGGTATTGATTGTCGTGATGCTGCTAATCATAGGCCTGTTCCAGCTGCTGGTGGGCGAACGTCGCCTGCGCCGTACAACCCAACCGGCGGTGATGGTTACCGCACCTTCTGCCTCCACACTGACTCAGGAGAGAGCCCTATGACGACCATTAACGCCGGATCGGTGGTGTTTGAACATGTCGCGAAGCGTTTTGCTGGTTTTACCGCCGTGCCGGATCTGTCGCTCACCGTAGAGCCAGGCACGCTGGTGACGCTGCTCGGGCCGTCCGGCTGCGGCAAGACTACCACGCTGCGGCTACTGGCCGGGCTGGAGCATCCCACCTCGGGAAGGATTCTGATTGGCGGCAAAGAGGTAACGCATCTGCCCGCTAACGAACGGGATGTGGCGATGGTGTTTCAGTCATACGCGCTGTTTCCCCACATGAACGCTATCGACAACATTCTTTACGGGCTGCTCTCCTCGGGCATGAACAAACGCGAAGCGCAGGACAGGGCGCGTGAGGGGCTGAAGCTGGTGGGGTTAGAGAGTCAGGGAGAGCGGTTGCCGTCTGAACTTTCTGGCGGACAGCAGCAGCGTATTGCGGTAGCGCGTGCGCTGGTGCTGGAACCGCAGGTGCTGCTGCTCGATGAGCCGTTGTCGAACCTTGATGAGCGTCTGCGCCGTCGGGTGCGCACCGATATCCGTGATTTGCAGCAGCGGCTCGGATTTACGGCGGTCTATGTCACCCATGATCAGGAAGAGGCGCTGGCAGTCTCCGATAAGATTATTGTCATGAAAGAGGGGGATATTGCCCAGCAGGGCGCGCCGGAGACGCTTTATCATTCGCCCAACTCGGTCTTTATTGCGGACTTTATGGGGGAAGCCAATATTCTGCCCTGTGAAGTGGAGCAGGCGGATGCAGATGACGCACTGGTTCGTCTGGGTAACCAGCGCTTTCGGGTGCGGGGTGCGGGCGCTAAAACCGGCAGTGCCCAGCTGGCGGTGAGACCCCAGTTTATTACGTTGTCTGGCGATGGCCAGGGCGCGTTGCAGGGTGAAGTGATCCACAGCACCTGGCTGGGTGACCATATTGAATATGAAGTCGCGACCGAGCTGGGCGCGTTGTTCATTATCGATCCGCAGATGGAACAGCGTCTGCCTCTCGCCACCCTGGTAGGCGTCAACTTTAAGCCGCAGGGCCTTGCCCTGATTGCCCGTTAATCTGATTAACCCGAGGAGTTTGCATGGCATCGCATGATGAAATAATGGCGCGACTGGCTTTAGCGGAGGCTGTGGCCCGCGAAGGTGGCGCGACCGCGCTAGGCTGGTTTAACCGTCGCGACACGCTGGTGGTAGAGACCAAGTACGATTTGCAGGATGTGGTGTCAATTGCCGACCGTGAAGTAGAGCAGTTGATCGCCAGCCGCATAAAGGATGCGTTTCCCGATGATGGCTTTCTGGGTGAGGAGTCGGGGCTGCAGGCGGGACACTCTGACTACACCTGGGTGGTTGATCCGATCGATGGCACCAGCCCGTTTCTCAATGGGATGCCGAGCTGGTGCGTTTCGGTGGCAGTGCTGCGTGGCGATGTGCCGGTTATCGGTGTGATTTTCGCACCCACTTATGAGGAGTGCTATGTGGCGGCACTGGGGCAGGGCGCGACGCTGAACGGTCGTCGTCTGCAGGTTGATCCCACCCGCACACTGCAAAACCATGTTACCGGCTTTGGCGCTAACAGTTATGTCAGTCCGCAGCAGGTTGGCGAGATTGTGGCGGCGCTGCTGTCGGCGGGCGGTAACTTTATCCGCATTGGTTCGGGCGCGCTGATGCTGGCGTGGGTCGCCGCCGGTCGGGTTGTGGGATATTACGAACCCTATATGCACGCCTGGGATTGCCTGGCGGGTTACTGTCTGGTGAAAGAGGCGGGCGGCTGGTACCACCCGTTCAATACCGAAGGCGACCGCATCATCAAAGGGGCGCAGGTTCTGGCCGTTGCTCCCGGCGCCGAAGCAGACCTTAAGCGCATTGCGGGTTTGTGACCCTGTCACGCTGACTGCTTTAATGGTGGTCAGCATGAGTCTATTACCCTGAGCGTTTTCGTCAGATAGTGACGCTGCATGCCGGTTTCTGGAAAGTCGGGCAGGGACATCTGCTGCTGATACCCCTGCTTCTGATAAAACGGCAGAGCCTGAAAGCTGAAGGTATCCACCAGCGCAAAGAGAGATCCCCTCTTAGCCGCCTCCTGTTCCGCGGCTTCCATCAGCGCGCGACCCAGACCACTGCCACGCACAGTTTCGTCCACCCAGAGAAAATCAATGCAGAGCCAGTTGCCTTTGCGCGAGGCGATGACTCCACCGCGCAACACGCCTTCTGCATCTTTATGATAAACCGACAGCGGGCCCCAGTTCTCGCGGCTGATAAACTGCCGGTTGTAAGCGCCTAATCCTGCCAGCAACGCGTCCCGATCATTATCGTTTTCCTGATAGGTAAGGGTAAATGTGTGCATTCTGTGTCTCTTCTATCTGTGTGTTTTTATCCCCTTAAAGGGATATTTTAGCGTTTATCCTCTGTAGGGTATAATAGGCAAATTATCCCTTTGCGGGTATAATCTCTTTTTATCCCCTGTAAAGGATAATGCATCTGCGTTATGCTGACAGCCTGTGATCCTTAAGGAGTCACCCCATGATATACAGCCCGATACAGCTGGCAAACCAGCTCAAGTTTATCCGCCAGCGCAATGGCTGGACGCAGAGTGAGCTGGCAAAAAAGGTCGGCCTGAAACAGGCTACCATTTCTCATTTTGAAAATGCGCCTGACAGCACCTCACTGGCCACGCTGTTTAAGCTGTTACAGGCGCTGGAAGTGAGTCTGGCCGTTCAGGAAAAAGAGGGGGTCACGGCGACTCATTTGCATGATGAGGATGAGTGGTAATGCAAAGGCTGATTGCGTGGATGAACGGCGAACGGGTGGGTGTACTGACACGGCAGCGAAACGGCACCCATGCGTTTCAGTATGATACCGGCTGGCTGAGTAATCCGCTCTCCCGGCCGCTGTCACTCTCAATGCCATTGCAGGTTAAGGCGATCACATCACACGCTGTGATTAACTTCTTCGATAACCTGCTGCCGGACAGCCCACTGATTCGTGAGAGAATCGCAGCGCGTTACCAGACTCAATCCTGTGAGCCCTTTGATTTACTGCAGGAGGTGGGACGTGACACCGTCGGAGCAATTATGTTGTTGCCGCCCGACAGGCCATTGCCTGCCGTGCAGGCTCGTTATGAGGTGCTGGATGAAGCCCGGCTCGAAAGCGTACTGTCGGCCAGGTACGATATTCCGCTGGGAATGTTGCATGAGGAGCCCGATTTCCGCCTCTCAGTTGCGGGTGCACAGGAGAAAACCGCGCTGCTGCTGACGCAGGAAGGCTGGAGCATTCCTGCCGGTGGCACGTCTGCCTCACACATCATTAAGCTGCCAGTCGGTGAGATTAAACAGCCGACCGCTACGCTGGATATGCGTGAAAGCGTAGAGAATGAGTATCTTTGTCTGACGCTGGCCCGCGCACTCGGTATCAATGTGCCGCAGGCGACCATTATCCGGGCCGGAAAGATGCGCGCCCTCGCCGTTGAACGCTTTGATCGCCGCTGGTCACGTGACAAAACCCGGCTGATTCGCCTGCCACAGGAGGATTTCTGTCAGGCGCTGGGACTGACCTCGTCAACCCAATATGAATCGGATGGCGGGCCGGGCATCGCAGAGATCATGCAGATACTGATGGGATCACGTCACGCCATTGAAGATCGCTATCGCTTTATGATGTTCCAGGTATTTCAGTGGCTGATTGGTGCCACCGACGGTCACGCCAGGAATTTCTCACTGTTTATTGAGCGCGGCGGCAGTTACCGTCTGACCCCTTTTTATGATGTGATCTCCGCGTACCCGGTGCAGTCGGGTTCCGGCATGAACACGCAAACGCTGACACTGGCGATGGGGCTGGGTGCCACTCAGGAGAAGAGGACGGAGATCGACAAAATTTACCCGCGCCATTTTATCGCCACGGCGAAGCAGGTGAGTTTTGATCGTGACAGCCTGCAGCAGATCTTTGACTTCTTCATTAAAGCGCTTCCCCAGGCAATCGTTTTGGTGCGTGATGCGTTGCCGCCCGACTTTCCTCAGCATATCGCCGACGCCATTTTCAGCCATGCATTGATTATGCTGGAGCGGTTACGGCATGGAGAGTGAGGGCACGGAGCTGGCACTATGCTGAAAAGCCAGTCTGCCCATGTCTCGTTAAAAGCGGGTCAGCTATGCTTATCTGACAGGCATAACAAAGGAGTATGGGTATGAAGTGTCCGGGATGTGAAGGAGAGGCGTTTGTTTACGCCACGCGTGATGTCAGTCTCAATACCGGTAATCCGGATGATGTTGTGCACGATGTGAAGGGCGATCACTGCATCCGTTGCGGGGCTGTGATCATGAATGCCGGCACGGCAGAGCAGTATCCCGAAAAGGCTGAAGCGCTGGAGAATGCCGGCGTTCCCATCAAATAATATCAGGAGCCCGCGTAAAGCGGGCTCTGCTTATCGCTTTATGTACTCTTCTGATCGGCTCACTCTTATTGGGTCCTGCGTCGCTGACCATTTTTGTCGCCGGTCACAGCGAATAATGTCTCCTGCGACGAATCACCCATAAAAAAGCCTGCACAAGGCAGGCAAATCGTTATAAGGGAATGTCCATCTTTTGATAACACGCAACGAGTAAGTTGTGTGATGGTTGCACCCTACAGGAGAAACATTAGGTTTACCCCGGGAACGGGAACCTGACTCTGTCAATGCGGACACTGGAGTGCGTTATGGATGCCAATCGCTATGCCCTGGAAGTCATTGCTTCGCCGCCGGTGTTTCCCGGTATCGCCAGTCCTGTGTTGTCTGATGAAACGCTGCATCGTCGTCTGGCCGCTATTATTCAGCGCATGCAGGAGCAGAAGATTGCACAGCTGATTATCTATGCCGACAAAGAGCACGGCAGCAATTTTGAGTATCTGGCGGGATTCATTCCTCGCTTCGAGGAGGCGCTGCTGGTGGTGAATCAGCAGGGCGCTCTCACTTATATCATGGGTAATGAGAATCTAAAGCTGGTGCCTTTTGCCCGCAATCCGGGGCGCTGTCTGCATGCGCCGCTCTTTTCGTTGCCTAATCAGCCGATGCGCGGTGAGCAGCCACTGGATCAGCTGTTAAACGAGGCCGGGATTGTCGCGGGAGAACGCACCGGGCTGGTGGGCTGGAAGTTGTTTACCGGCAGGCAACAAGGAATGTGTGATTTGCCGCAGTTCGTTTACGCTGCAGCGGCGCAGGCGGCGGGCAGTGATGCGCTGCTGGTTAACGCGACCGGGCTGTTTATTTCGCCGGATAACGGTGCGCGCTGCGTGAATTGCGCCGATGAAGTGGCGTTTTATGAGGCTGGGGCAAATCTTGCGTCAACCGCCATGCTGGCTGCGCTGGATAGCGTAGAGCCAGGCAACACGGAGAAGGCGTTAGGCGCACAGCTTAACGCAGAAGGTCAGCCTAATACGGTGGTGACGATTGCGGCAACCGGCGATCGTTTTGCGCATGCCCGGCTTTATCCATCGGATAAACAGTTAGTCACTGGCGATAAGCTTTCTCTTACTACCGGCTATAAAGGCGGGCTGACAAGTCGTTCCGCTTATGTAGTCAGCGAGGCTTCTGAGTTACAGTGTAACGTTTCGGACTGGTTAACCCGTCTGGCGATCCCCTATTATCATGCGGTGGTCAGCTGGCTGGAAGATCTGCACATCGGTATGACCGGCGGCGAACTCTATTCACTTATTGAGAGCGTGTTGCCCAAAGCAGAGTATGGCTGGCATCTGAATCCGGGGCATCTGGTGGCTGACGAGGAGTGGTTAAGCTCACCTGTCTATCCCGACTCTGCCGTGACACTAAAGAGCGGTATGCTGCTGCAGATTGATATCATCCCGTCGGTGCCGGGTTACGGAGGCTGCAGTATTGAGGATACGGTCGGGCTGGCAGATGCGGCATTGCGTGATGAGCTGGCGCGCGCTTATCCGGATGTCTGGCAGCGTATGACGCAGCGCAAAACCTACCTGGCGGAGGTGCTGAGGATCCGGTTGCCGGAGGAGGTGATTTTGCTCTCAAATACGGTAGGGTATTTACGCCCTTTTTTACTGGATAAGCGCCGCGCGCTGGTGCGTCAGTAGACGATTACCCGGCCTGAGGAGGCCGGTAATAATTTGTAAAATTTAACTGAGAGTAAAACAGAGGCGCATCTGTCAGGATACGCGCCTCAGAAAGTTCCTGGTTGCTCTCATTCGATGAAATGGTTTACCAAAAACGCGGTTTTGTTTGCCTGCAAAACCTCTCTTGCCGCGTTTATCGCACTCTCTGTCGCACTCTTTCTTAACTTCGAAAAACCCGCCTGGGCGCTGACCACCGTTTTTGTCACGTCACAGCTTTATGCGGCATCGACCGTCTCGAAATCACTGTTTCGTCTGATGGGCACGCTGCTGGGCGGCATCTTCATTCTGCTGATCTATCCTGAAACCGTGCAGTCACCCGTATTGTTCAGTCTTTGTGTGTCACTGTGGGTAACGGTTTGCCTTTATCTTTCTCTGCATGACCGCACGCCGAAGAGTTATGTCTTTATGCTGGCGGGTTACAGTGCGGCGATAATGGGCTTTCCTGATGTGGATACGCCGTCTGCGATTATTAATACCGTCATTTCACGTATTGAGGAGATTACGCTGGGTATCCTCTGCAGTACGCTGGTTCACCGGCTGGTATTTCCGGTTTCGATGCACCATCTGCTGGGGCAGAGCGTTAATCACTGGTTTCTCAACGCGCGCAAACTCTGTGATGAACTGATCAGCGGGATGGCGAAGAACAAATCGCTGGAGCGGGAAGATATCCTGATTCAGATGGCGGGCTATCCGCTGAATGTTGAAACATTGCTGACACACTGTGTTTATGAGGGCGAAGCGGCGCGTAATGTCATCCGTCTGGTCAGCGTGCAGTATCAGCATCTGAGTTATCTGCTGCCGACGCTGACCGCGATTGAGTCACGGCTGGGCGTACTGGCCGAACTGAACATTCGTTTTCCGCCGTGCGTCACCGACGTGTTTCAGGAATTTCTGTTGTGGCTGCATCATGACCGTATTAACGATATTGCCGGACTGCGTGAGGCGATTGCCTCCAGTCAGGCGACGCTGGAAGAGGAATGGCGGGCAGGGCGTCTGCTAACTGAAGAGAGTCTGCTGCTGATTGGTCTGCTGGAGCGGCTGGCTAACTTTGTACGTATTGCCGATGCCTATGAAAATGTCAGCGCGCGAGCCGGGGATCTCTACAGCCACGGGGATGGGGCGGCGATCCGCAATATCCGGGAACATCGTCATATTGATAAAGGCCTGCTGCGGTTGTCCGCGCTGACCGCTTTTCTGGCCACCTTTCTCTCCAGCCTGTTCTGGATTGGCAGCGGCTGGGCCGATGGGGCGAATGCGCCTTTGATGGCGGCGATTATCAGCTCTTTTTTCGCGGGTGTTGATTCCCCGGTGACGCCGATGAAGCTCTTCGTGAAAGGGGTGGTGATTGCACTGGTGGTCAGCCTGTTTTATATCGCGTTCCTGATCCCACAGGCCAATACCTTACAGGCGTTGATGATCTGTCTGCTGCCTGGCCTGATGCTGCTAAGTCTGGT
Source organism: Pantoea hericii (assembly GCF_014155795.1). Classification (NCBI taxonomy): domain Bacteria; kingdom Pseudomonadati; phylum Pseudomonadota; class Gammaproteobacteria; order Enterobacterales; family Erwiniaceae; genus Pantoea; species Pantoea hericii. The sequence continues at coordinate 354,468 of NZ_SCKV01000002.1, read as the reverse complement.
GATCGCTAATCCGGCAACCAATATGGTGGGGCTGAGTGTCGCTATTCAGATCCCCGGCTTTATCGGCTTAAGCCATCACTATGTGCCAAACCTGATCGTCACGCTGAACGCGGCCATCTCCTCAATGGTGGGGATTATGTTTGCTGTGGTGCTGACGGCGTTGATCCGCAATAAGCGGCCCTCCTGGATTGCCAGAAGAGCGGTGCAACGGGGACTGCGCGACCTGTTAGGATTTATCAAAATGGTGGAACGTAATTCCGCCACGCTGCTGTCACGGCAACAATTTATTGCCCGAATGCTCGACAGGGTGAACATTATTTTGCCGCGTAAGCGTCTCGATCCTGTGCCGGATATCGTGGTGGGTGGGTATCTGATTACCGAAACCTGGCTGGGTGCTAACTGTTATGACTTTTACGCACGATACAGGGAAGTGCTGGAGAGCCATCGGATTGATAGCGGTCAGATGTTTCACGAGCTGGCGCTTTATCTGAAACGCAAAATGAAGTCACTGCAATTATCACCGCATCAGGATCTGCTGGATGAACTGGATCTGTTACTGTTGCGGATAGAGAAAATTGCCCGCGAGGAGAGTGCAGCTGTCGCGCCATTAATCCATCTTTTTAATATTCGGGTATCACTTTTTCCCCATCAGCGCTGGCCGGAGTAACAGGGGCTGGCTGGTGGTGTTTCGAACCGGGATTGAAGTGTAGTAAAGAGAATACCTTTTAGTTACATCATACATTAGATCTTAATTTAAAAAAGATGTCAGACAGGGTGCCTGTTTGTCATGTCTTACAGTAAAACGAGCCGGGATAATGGGAAAACGCTGGGGTGGATTGCTGAGTAAAGCGGACATTATACCCATTTAAAATCAGTGTGTTGCATACTTTTTCATGCCCGCCTGACACTGTTGCCGTCATTTGAGGATTCGTCAAATTCGCATCACGCAGCGGCTGAAACTCGCAATAAGAGCAGGGTGCGCCTGGCGCATTACAGGCTGAGAGAATTAGCTGTTTACCTGTGGCTGTAACTGATAAATCCACGCAGTGTAATACTGGTTATCCCCGGCAGTTACGCGAACTTCGACGCGATCATAGCCATCTTCAAACGCATCCAGCATTGGCCAGTGCGCATCCAGCTGCTCAGAGATAAACAAGTATCCTGGTACAGCGGGGCCATGTTCATCCAGAACAATGCCAGGAAAATCAGCCGCTGCACCCCAGCCACGCTCATAGAAGGTGCCGTTTACCGAGCCGGCCAGCCATTCGCCGCCAATGTTTTCAAGAATATGGGCATTCTCGCGGCCCGGACAGAGCGTGCCATAGACAAATAAGCGTTCCATTTTTCCTCGTTTTCCAGACTCAAAGCCGGTTACTTTAACGCGTTGTGATAAATTCTGCAGCCCTGACGTCACGCCAGTTATTCAGAATTGACGTAGCAGCGCCTGCGGAGCACAAAAATTCTACAGTTGGTGCCCGCATCCCGGTCCTGGAGCACACATTTAAAACAGGAAAGCCGTCGTTAACAGCCTGAAGGCTGTATTAGCAAATTACAGCTTTTAAGCTGTTATATTGCTTTAACAGCTTTTAGAGTGTATTTTGATTAAACAGCGTACAGGCTGTATCACCTGTTAAAGCGGTCAGCGCACGATGAAAAATGTCTATCCGATAAAAACACTCAGCCAGTTGCGTCCTTTGCTTATTGGTTTTCGCAAAGCAAATGGACTGACGCAAAAAGATCTGTCTGAACGATTAGGCGTCACTCAGCAGACTTATGCGCGTCTGGAAGCCAACCCGGCCAGAGCCAGCATTGAACGCCTCTTCAAAATCTTCACACTGCTGGGCGTGGAGATGACTCTCTCTTCGGGAATAAGCTCATCCGCAGGAAAGCCGACAGAAGAAAAGGGGACGTTAGAAAATTCACCTGCGAGACGGGAGAAATGGTGACGCTATGAGCCGGAGACAGCAGCGTTTAGTGATATGGATGAACGGTATTCAGGTTGGATTCTGGAACAAAAGCAAAGGAGAAGACACGCTGCAATATCTTCCTGAATGGAGTGCCGACGCGCAAGGAAGACCGTTATCGCTCTCTTTGCCTTTTACCCCCGGCGATCAAATCTGGCGCGGAAATGTGGTACGTGACTATTTTGATAATTTATTACCAGACAGTGAAGGGATTCGCAGGCGTCTGGCTATGCGGTATCAGGCAGAAAGTCTCGACCCTTTTGACCTGTTGACCGAGCTGGGAAAAGATTGCGTAGGCGCGATACAGTTACTGAAAGAGGGCGATGAACCCACGGATTTATATTGCGTAAAATATCGGCCGCTCTCTGAATCAGAGATCGCAATGACATTGCGAAATACCACGGCGGCGTCATTACCCGGCAGACAGAGTGATACAGGCGACTTACGGCTGTCCATTGCCGGTGCGCAGGAAAAAACAGCGTTATTATGGCATGACGATCGGTGGTGCAGGCCTGAAGGGAATACGCCAACGACGCATATTTTCAAGTTACCGCTTGGCCTGGTCGGCAATATGAAAGCTGATATGAGTACATCCGTGGAAAACGAATGGCTCTGTTCGCTGCTACTTGAACAATTCGGCATCCCGGTCGCAAGAACAGAAATCGCTCAATTCGAAGATCAGAAAGTCCTGGTGGTTGAACGTTTTGACCGCAAATGGTCAGGTGATCAGCGTTGGATCATTCGTTTACCTCAGGAAGATATGTGTCAGGCTGCGGGGATGTCACCATTACGCAAATATCAGGCCGACGGCGGGCCAGGTATCTCTGAAATTATGGAGATTCTGAGTCATTCAGATCACGCAGAACAGGACAGATTGCATTTCTTTAAAGCACAGATAATTTTCTGGGTACTGGCGGCCACAGATGGCCATGCTAAAAATTTCAGTATTGCGATAGGGCCTCAGGGGCATTATTGCCTTACGCCACTTTATGATGTTTTATCGGCATGGCCGGTCATCGGAAATGGCAATAATCAGATAGCCTGGCAAAAATGCAAACTGGCGATGGCCGCTCGCGGCAGCAGCAACTATTACAAACTCTACAGAATACAAAGACGGCACTGGATTAACCACGGTGAGCAGACCGGCCTGAGTAAAAAGCAGGTTGAGATGATGATGGATGAAATAATTTCTGACGCACCGGACGTCATCGAGCGTGTTCGCGCTCAACTGCCAGATCAGTTCCCGTCAGAACTGGCAGAACGCGTGTTTGATGGCATAACGCAGCAATGCAGGCGTCTGGCCGGAAATTAGCGCCGATTAAAATTTCCCACTGAACACAGTGTCAGAAGAGAACAGGCTGAGAGGTGCAACACGGCAACGCAGATGTTTATCGATTACAGCCTGAATGATGAAAAGACGGAGAGATTCATTGTCAGACAGAATCATCAGGCATCCGCAGAGATTCCCTGGGAAAGGTGGAAAACAGGATAAGACAGACACCTGACCAAAGAGCGCATAATGTATATTATGTTAAATAAGAGATTAACAGTGCACTTATCGCTGTGATACTGCGTCATTCATTCCTGTACTTCCGTACCTGCAGTTACGTTACTACCACTGCCCTGCACCTTCATAGTGATGCCTTCAAACAGATCGCCTGAAAACCCCGAACAACGATGCAGTCCGGGGTTTGTCATCAGATTATTTCAGATGCGAACGCAGTGCTTCACCCGCCTGGTCAATGGCTGTTCTGACTGTCTGTTCCTGGCTCAAGGCGTTCAGCAAACCGAAGTCATGAATCATGCCATTGTACCGTGTAACGGTCACCGGCACGCCTGCTGCATCCAGCTTACGACCGAATGCTTCACCTTCATCCCGTAATACGTCCAGCTCTGCAGTCTGAATAAGTGTTGGCGGTAACCCCTTCAGCTGTTCAGTGCTGGCGCGCAACGGCGATGCCAGAATGTTATTACGATCCTTTTCCGACGTCGTGTAATTATCCCAGAACCACTTCATCATGTTCTTCGTCAGGAAATGTCCGTCAGCAAACTGCTCATATGACGGCGTGTCGAAACGCGCATCGGTAACCGGCCACAGCATCACATCATAACGGATAGCTGGCGTTTTAAACTGCTTCGCCTGTAACGCAACTGCCGCCACCATGTTACCGCCAACGCTGTTACCAACCAGCGCCAGACGTTTTCCGTCAACGCCAATTTCAGCACCATGGTCGGCGACCCATTTAGTGGCTTCATAGGCCTGAGTGATTGCCACCGGGAAATGGGCTTCTGGCGAAGGTTGATAGTTAACGAATACCGCTGCAGCACCGGATGCATTCACCATGTCACGAACCAGACGTTCATGGGTTGGAAAATCGCCCAGCACCCATCCGCCGCCGTGGAAGAACATAAACACCGGCAATGTGCTGCTGGCGTGCTCAGGTTTAACGATGGTCAGCGTCAGAGGCTTGCCCAGTACAGTAATGATCTTCTGTGAAATCTGTGCCGGCGGCAGTTCTGCGCCCTTCTGTGCTCCGGTCAATACTGCCCGGGCATCGTTGACAGAGAGTTGCTCAATTGGTTTACCCGTTCCGCTGTTGAGCGCTTTCAGAAAGGCGGCAACACCTACGGTCGGTTGCGGGCTGTTTTCAGTTGGCGCAGCAAACGCGCTACTTATCTGGCTGCTTAACAGTAATGCACTGGCGATCAGTTTCATTTTCATTACAGGACTCCGATTAACTTGCTATTTAATAGTGTGCTATCTGGTTGACCGGACAATGACACGGCACCTCTTCATTGTAAACAACTAAATAGCGCGCAATTTAAATGGCAGAACCAGTCTTCCTGGAAATCATCGGGGTTAACGTGGCAAATTGCAGCTATCTGTATCGAATTGCAGTCATTGAGCGCGACATTTCAGAAGCGGAAAAGTCCTGAATTGATCCAGCTCTCTGCTCAGCACTGAACTCCTGGTGCCCTGCTTTGGCTGCCAATCCCGGTGAATTCAACCTGGCGGCACTTTTCTCTGATCAACTTTTATCGCACAAATGCCGGACTATTAATTAAAAAAACAACTTTTGTATGATGTAACTAAATAGATTAATTCCCTCAGAAATTTCACATTTACCGCGGCTGATTTTCGCTTTGGTCTCAGGCCCTTTACTCTCTCTGCACTGCTACACGACTTCAACCAATCAATAAAGGAAACATTGATGAAAACATCATACGCTTTGATCGCAACATTACTGATGACCTCTGGCGCGTCCGCTATCGCAGCTCAGCCCGCTGCCGCTAAAAATCCGCTGAGCGTACACGTTCTTAATCTGCAAACCGGTCAGCCTACCGCGGGCATCGAAGTCGAGCTGGATCAAAAGCAGCAGGATAACTGGGTAAAACTGGCCTCAGGCGTTACCGACAATAACGGTCGTATCAGCGCCCTGTTCCCGCAGGACAAGATGGCCAGTGCGGGCAGCTACCGTGTGGTGTTTAAAACCGGTGACTTCTACAAAAAAACCAACCAGAAAACCTTCTTCCCGGAGATTCCGGTTGAATTCAACATGGAAGCCAGTGGCGAGCACTACCATATCCCGTTACTGCTGAGCCCGTTTGGTTACTCAACCTATCGCGGCAACTAATCTGCTAATCCGGCACTCAGGTGCCGGATTCCCCCGCGACGCGCGCCGGAAAACACGCCACCAGCCAGTCGATAAACACCCGCAGCCGTTGCGTTACGTGCCGGTTTTGCGGATAAACCAGATGAAACGGATAACCCGCAGGCCGCCAGTCGCGCAATATCTCCACCATATCGCCCTGCCGCAGAATCGACGACAGTGAATAACTGAACGTCTGAATGATCCCCAGCCCGGCCAGACCCGCCGCCAGGTGTGCATTACTTTCATTAACGCCAATGCGATGCGCGCTGGTGATCTCTATTTTCTCACCCTGACGTTCAAACTTTAGCGGAAACGGTTTGCCGGTTTGCGGCGAAAGATAACTCACCAGCCGGTGCCCGTTGCGCAATTCATCAGGGTAAGCAGGAATCCCAAATGCTTTGAGATAGGCGGGTGTCGCGCAGGTGATCAGCGTGGCGTGCCCTATCAGACGCGCCACCAGTGAGGAATCGGCCAAAGGACCGCCACGAATGACACAGTCAATGTTGTCGCTAATCAGATTAGCCGGACGGTCCGAGACGCCAAGATCCAGCGTAATGTCCGGATAGCGGGCAAAGAAATCGGGCAGCAGCGGAATAAGAATATCCCGTGCGGTAGACCCGCCGATATCAACGCGTAACTGCCCGCGCGGTTTACTGCGCCGCGCATTAAAACAGGCATCAATATCCTCGAGATTGTGCAGGATACGCAGTGCTTTCTCATAGTATTCCTGCCCTTCTGCGGTGACGGTCACGCGCCGGGTGGTGCGTTGCAGTAGCCGCACGGAGAGATGTTGCCCGTTCGTGGGCGCTGGATCTGAAAGATCGCGGCATCCGGGTTAATGTCGTGAGTCCTGGCCCGGTTCGCACGCCTGGGTTGGGTGATCTGGTGAGTGAAGAGCAGCGTCAGGGTCTGTTTGATGCGCTGGCGGCACAGATACCGCTTGGCCGTCTGGGTGAACCACAGGAGGTTGCCCGTACCGTTGCGTTTCTGGCGTCTGATGCCGCCAGCTTTATTAACGCGACAGAGCTGTTTGTCGATGGCGGCATGGCACAGGTCTGAGGTTTAAGCCAGCCTGAACGCTGCCACAACAGTGATAACCCGAAATCCCGGTTCAGCCAGACCAGCACAGCCTGGCTGGCTGACCGCTAGCCAGTCACTCCCTGTTTCATAACCCGAAGGAAAAGCTGCGATCTCTCCGTCGTCCGGCACGCAGTCATAAAATGTCACGTTGCAGTCATCCCGTCCGGTAAATCCCCCGCTATAGTTATTGCCTGTCACGTCCGTCATAACACCATGGAGATAACATGAGCCAACTTTTTTCCACTGTCTCGCTCGGCGAACTTACGCTGGATAACCGCATTGTGATTGCCCCGATGTGTCAGTACTCCGCTGAAGCAGGCAATGCGACCGCCTGGCATCGGATCCATCTTGGCCAGCTCTCCTTTTCCGGCGCCGGTCTGATGATTATTGAAGCCACTGCCGTTGAGGACATTGGCCGTATCTCTCCCGGCGATCTCGGTTTGTGGAATGATGATAATGAAGCCGCACTAAAAACAGTTCTGGATGATGTGCGCCGCTACTCCTCTATCCCGATTGGTATGCAGCTGGGCCATGCGGGACGTAAAGCGTCGTGTGCGGTTCCCTGGGAAGGCGGTAAGCAGATTGCACCCGATGCAGGCGGCTGGCAAACCGTAGCCCCGTCGGCACTGAGCTACAGCGCGGATGAAGTTAAACCGGTTGCCATGAGCATTGACGATCTGCAGCGGGTAAAAAAGGCTTTTGTTGAGAGTGCCCGCCGTGCAGTGCGCCTGGGTATTCAACTGATTGAAGTGCATGCCGCGCACGGCTATCTGCTGCATCAGTTTCTGTCACCGCTCTCGAATCAGCGCAGTGATGAATATGGCGGCTCGCTGGAAAACCGACTGCGTTTCCCGCTTGAGGTGTTCAAAGCCGTCCGTGAAGCCGTTCCCGCTGCCATTCCGGTGGGTGTGCGTATTTCCGCGACGGACTGGGTGGAAGGCGGCTGGGAAATCAAGCAGTCGATCGCCCTCTCACGTGAGCTGGAAGCGCTTAACTGCGCCTATATTCATGTTTCCAGTGGTGGTTTGTCGGAAAAACAGGAAATCAGCGTCGGACCCAATTATCAGGTGCCTTTCGCCCGCGATATTCGCGAGCAGGTGTCAATCCCGGTGATTGCTGTTGGCCTGATTACTGAACCTCAGCAGGCAGAAGGTGTTCTGCAACAGGGCGACGCTGACCTGGTGGCGCTGGCGCGCGGCATTCTCTATGATCCCCGCTGGCCGTGGCACGCCGCCGCCGCACTGGATGGCAAAGTGCAGGTTCCGCCGCAGTATCTGCGTTCTGAACCGCACGATGTCAAAGGCATCCTGACGCAGGATCAGTAAGCGTTAACGGGCAGGCCGCGTTACCGTGGTCTGCCCGCGATTTTAAAGAATGCCTTTCAGCCGCAGATGCTGGAGCAGCATAATGGTCTTGGCATCCACGATCTCACCCTGATCAATCGCCTGTAAGGCCTTGTCGAAACCGATCTCCAGTACCTCGATATCTTCGCCCTCTTCCACTATTCCGCCGCCTTCACCGCTGCGCTGTTGATCGTCATACTCAGCAATAAAGAAGTAGAGTTTTTCCGTCACTGAACCGGGGCTCATAAAAGCCTCAAAAACCTTTTCTACGCGACTGACGCGAAAGCCCGTCTCCTCTTCCGCTTCGGCAACAATACGCGTCTCAGGCGAGGCGCTATCCAGCAGACCAGCTGCCGCTTCAATCAGAAAGCCATCATGCCCGTTCAGGAAAATGGGAAAGCGAAACTGCCGGGTCAACACGACTGTGCGTTTATCACGGTTATAGAGCAGAATCACCGCGCCGTTTCCCCGATCGTAGGCTTCACGGCTCTGCTCCTGCCAGCGTCCATCGCTGCGCAGTAGCGAGAAGGTGTACTTCTTCAGGGTATACCAGTTATCTGACAGCAACTGCTCGTTGATGATGCGTACGCGGGGATGATTCTGCTGCATGATACTCTCCGGGATAAGTGGACAGCCCACACGCTATCATGCACAATCGTGCAAATTCAAGAAAAAACATGCAGAGTGGAATGATGCTATCCAGCCAACGAAAACAGACAATTCTTGCCCTGCTTGCTCAGGAAAAACAGGTTCAGTCGCGCGACCTGAGCCAGCGATTTGGTCTCTCCGAAGACTCTATCCGGCGTGACCTGCGTGAACTGGCGGCGGAAGGATTACTGCAACGGGTGCATGGCGGTGCGTTACCGGTATCCGCTGCACTGGGCACCTTTGAAACACGAAAAAGCGTGCAGACGGCGTCTAAAAAGATTATCGCCAGAAAAGCGGCCTCATTGATCCAGCCAGGCCAGATTGTGCTGATTGATGGCGGGACCACCAGCGCAGAACTGGTACGACAGTTGCCGACAACGCTGAGCTTTACCGCCGTGACACACAGTCCCAGCGTGGCGCTGGCGTTAGCCGATCACCCACTCGTGGAGATCATATTGATTGGCGGGCAACTTTATAAGCATTCGGTGGTGGCGGTAGGCGCAGCCATGCTGGAGTCGATAAACCGCATTAACGCCGATCTCTTTTTTATGGGTGTTACCGGTGTGCATCCGGCGGCGGGCCTGACAACCGGGAATTTTGAAGAAGCGACGGTGAAGCGGGTGCTGGCAGGACGCGCAGCAGAAACCGTGGTACTGGCGTCCGCCGAAAAGCTCAATTCAGCGTCGGCATTTGCCATTGGCGATCTGTCACTTACGAGTACGCTGGTAGTGGAAACAGAGCCGGACGAGGCGCTGAAAAAGGCGCTCAGCCAGAATGGTGTGACGATCATCTGAGATCGCAGCAAGCCTGCAGCGCAAGATACGGGCCGGTCAGCGGTCTCTGCGCAGGGGGAAACTGCTGTGCGACAGGCGTCATTGAACTTTGTGCCAGGGCAACGGCAACCGCGCCCTGCTGATAAGCCTGCTCTGCTGCTGCCGCAATCAGGGCAAAGTAGCGTGCTGTGTCTCCCGCTTTAAACGCTGCCCACGCATCTTCCACCAGCATGACCTCGATCTGACTGTCTGGATGACAGAAGAGTGTCCGTGTCGCAGCCAGCGTCGATTCTGCTGCACACAGCGCCACCGTCGGCCCCGTAAGACGCCGCAGTGTCTCCGCTAACATCCGGTCAGTGCGCATTACCCCAGCATGCGTACTGAAATCATCAGCAACCGGCCCCAGCGTCGAACAGGTGATCAGAACGGCATCAAACTGCGGCAGCAGTGTTTCAATCAGCTGTGCAATACGTCGGCGTAATTCCACTGTCATCCCGCCGCTGCGCTCCGCCTCAGTCAGCAGCGCAGGCATCACCAGATGATTCAGGGGCAGAATATCAAGAGCCAGTGCGCGGGCGGCATCATCAAAAATCGCGATATTACTGGCGGCGGTATGGAAGCAAAGAATGTTCAGGGTGAGCTCCGGTTCTTCATAAAGTTAGCGTGCGGGCGACCATGCGGCCTGCTGGATAACGACACGATAACCATCCCCATCCATAAATGTCACGCCCCGTTGATCCCAGTAGGGATTAAATGATGGCACCCGCCGGAAGCCTGCCTCATCCATGCTGTTACAGCGAGCCAGCCAGTCAGGCTGTTGTGGGATGTAGAGCACCAGCAGATCGTCATCCGTTGGCGATGGCCGGACGGGATGCGTGTGACAGAGCGTGAATTCGAGATGCCAGGCCAGCCCGTCAGCGCCCAGTATCACACCACTGAACCCCTGATGGTCAGTAAACTCACCGATTTTTTGCAACCCCAGCCCAAGGCAATAGATTTGGCAGCTTTGCGTCAGGTCAGTCACTGGACGGGCAATACGCAGATGCGGAATAGTCATGCTTCTCTCCTTGTTGAGTTCACTGATATTTATCACAATCCTCTGAGCTTCCCGTGACGCTGGATGCGTAACCACTTCCCCGGCACTTCCATCAAACCACCGTTTTTTGCAAAAAGATGTGAATACCCTTCCGCGCAGTCCTGACCCTGAAATCGCTCTGCAGTCGGCGTGCCGCTGCGGTCGGCACCCTGTTCCGGTTATCCGGAAAATCACCTTACCGCTCACAGCGCTAAACGCATTCCGGCTGCGGTCATCTACACTTTCCCGGTATTCATACGGCAATGTCCTGTGCATTGCCTGGCTATAAAAGGAAGACAATATGACTGAACACGCTACCCAGAACCACGCCTGGTTACTGGCATCACGCCCTCACGGTGAGCCGACCAAAGAGAATTTCCGCCATGTGGCTCAGCCCGTTCCGGAAATCAAAGAGGGTGAAGTGCTGCTGAAAACCATCTACCTCTCGCTTGACCCCTACATGCGTGGCCGGATGGATGAGGGTAAATCCTACGCTGCGCCCGCAGAGCTGGATGAGCCAATGGTGGGCGGCACCGTCTGTCAGGTTGCAGAATCGAAAAACAGCAACTTTAAAACCGGTGACTGGGTGCTGGCGCAGAGCGGCTGGCAGGAATATGCCGTTTCCGATGGCAAAGAGATTGCGAAGCTGGACAACGATATGCCACATCCTTCATGGGCGCTGGGCATTCTCGGTATGCCTGGCTTTACCGCCTATATGGGTCTGATGGATATCGGTCAGCCGAAAGCGGGCGAAACCCTGGTGGTTGCCGCCGCAACCGGTCCAGTGGGCGCAACGGTCGGTCAGTTGGGCAAACAGAAAGGGTGCCGCGTAGTCGGTGTCGCCGGTGGCGAAGAAAAATGCCGTTATGCGGTCGATACGCTGGGTTTTGATGCCTGCCTCGATCACCACAGCGCAGACTTTGAAGAGCAACTGAAAAACGCCTGCCCGGATGGCATCGATATTTACTTCGAAAACGTCGGTGGCAAAGTGTTTGATGCCGTATTCCCGCTGCTGAACACCGCGGCACGCGTGCCGGTCTGTGGTCTGGTCTCCGCGTACAGCCAGCGTGAGCTGCCGGACGGTCCGGACAGAACCTCGCTGATCATGGCAGGTATCCTTAAGCGTCGTATCCGTATGCAGGGCTTTATCATCTTCCAGGATTACGGTGACCGTTATCCTGAGTTCCTCAAAGCAATGAGCCCGCTGGTGGAGAGCAAAAAAATCCACTATCGCGAGCATATGATTGAGGGATTAGAGAATGCACCACAGGCGTTTATCGACATGCTGAATGGCAAAAACTTCGGTAAAACCGTGGTGAAGGTCAGCGAGTAATCGCGTTAGCGTGCCACGTCAGTGACGTGGCACGCATTTATCAATGCGGCTGCCGTGAAACGTGTTCGGCAGCCGCACGATTAGCGTCACTGACCGCCTCTCCCAGCGTTGCGCCAAGACTCAGGCGCTGACACAACACCCCGACAAAGCAATCCCCGGCACCGTGTGTACTGACCAGCGTCACCTTTTGCGCCGCCAGCGTGTGCGTCTCTCCTGCCTCGCTGTAAGCCACTCCGTGTTCACCTGCTGTCACCACCACGCGGGCAAAGCGTCCCGCCAGCGATGCCGCAGCAGCACGCGCTGAAGTCAGATCCTGCACGTTAATCCCGCACATATCGCGCGCTTCGATGGCGTTCACCACCAGCAGATCGATACAGCCCTCAAACCCCGCCGACAATGTCCGGGCAGGTGCAGCATTCACACAGACCGTAACCCCCCGCTGCCGTGCCGCCTGTGCCGCGCAGAGATTTACCGCCTCCGGGACTTCGTTTTGCAGCACCAGCAGCGAAACATCCTGCCAGAAGCCTGGCTGTGCAAAGGTCTCAAGCGGGATTTGCTGATTGGCATTAGAGACCACTACCGCGCCGTAATCCCCTTCAGCATCGGTAATCGCCACGCTCATGCCGGAGGGAAGCGCATCGGTCACACTCACCTGCGTACAATCGACACCGGCCTGCTGCAGATGATCCAGCAGGAATTTCCCCTGCTGATCGCGCCCCACCGCCCCGGCAAAACGCACTGCTGCGCCCGCACGGGCCGCCGCGACCGCCTGATTCCCGCCCTTGCCGCCGAACTTATAGTGACAGGCGCTGCCCATCACCGTTTCGCCTTTCTCCGGGCGATGGTGTGCGTCCAGCATAATGTCGTAATGAAGACTGCCGGTGACTGCAATTTTGCTCATAGCTAGAATTCCCGCAGATCCTGAACCGCATGCTGGGTTTTCATCAGGTTCTTCTCCGCCCGCTTCAGATCTTTCTTGGCGATAGCGACAAACAGCGCATCCAGAATATTGAGCTGGGCGATGCGTGACGCGGCGTTTTCACCCAACAGATGCGATCCCTGAGAGGTTGAATTGAGGACCACATGCGCACTCTGCGCGATCGGGGATTCGGCGTAGTTAGTAATGGCGATCACTTTCGCGCCATTCTTTCCCGCCAGTTTAACCGGATCGTTCACTGCACGTGTCGCACCCGAATGGCTGATGGCGATAACCACATCGTCATCAGATAACACGGCGGCTGACATCAGCATGATGTGGGCGTCGTCATAGGCGGTCGACTTGATGCCAATCTTCAGCATCTTGTGCGACAGGTCCCGCGCCACGGCGGCAGAGCCGCCGACAGCATAGAGATCGATATGACGCGCTTTAAAGATGATATCCGCCGCACGATTGAATTCAGAGACATCCAGAATCGATAATGTTTCTTCGATGGCCTGGATAGAGGTTCTGAACACTTTGGCCAGCAACTGCTCCGACGAATCATCCGGCTCAATTTCCGCATGCAGTCCCGCCACTTCAGACTGGTTGTAATAGATCAGACCACTTCTGAAATGCCTGAAGCCGGTGAAGTTAAGTTTTTTTGTAATCTTAACGATCATCGCTTCAGAGACATTATTCTCCTGCGCAATCTCCTTTAAAGACGACTGCTCAGTCATGTCGGTTCGGGCAATTATCGCCTCCGCCACACGGCGTTCTAACGGCGTCAGTTGGGGCAAACGCATACGAATCTGAGCGCCAATGGCTCGCGGATCTTGCTTCATTACTTGCCTCGGGTCGCCCGGTCAATCAACATCGCTATGATAATAATAAGGCCGGTAGCGAGCAATTGGTAAAAGGCCTGAATGTTCAGTAAGGTCAGGCCATTACGTAACACCCCGAGGATCACCACGCCAATCAGCGTGCCGAAAATACTGCCCTTGCCGCCCATCAATGATGCACCGCCAATGGCCGCCGCCGCGATAGCGTCCAGTTCCCACAGGTTGCCGATAGTCGGCTCGGCAGCGCCCAGACGACCAATCAGAATCAGCGAAGCGAGTGACGCCAGCAGACCGGAGAAGATGTAAACCGTCACCTTGGTGCGCTTCACCGGCACACCCGCGACCCGCGCCGCCTCTTCATTACCACCGATCGCCAGAATATATTCCCCCAGCGGGGTCTTATTCATCACCGTCCAGAGCAGCAGCGCAATCACCGCCACAATCACAATCGGCGTCGGAATACCCAGCACCGTGCTATTGATCAGGCTGCGGAACGCCAGCGGAATGCCAAAGACCGGATTGCCGCCGGTATAAATCAGCGCGATAGCCCGGAACAGCGACAGGCCGCCCAGCGTAACGATAAACGGCTGCAGCCCGGCATAGGCAATCAGCGAACCGCTGAACAGCCCGCACATCGCGCCGACGCCCAGCGTCGCGAGAATCGCCAGCGGCACCGGCACACCCAGGGTCATCAGCGTGGCACCCAGCACCGCTGAGAGCGCCGCGGTGGGGCCAACCGAAAGGTCAATCCCGCCGGAGATAATCACCAGCGTCATGCCCAGAGCAATCAGGGCGTTGATCGAAGACTGCTGCAATATATTCAGCAGATTTGGCAGCGTGAAAAAGACCGGCGACAGAAACGAAAATGTCACCACGATAATCAACAGGCCAATTAAAGTACCGGCATCACGCACGTTAAATTTAAGCCGCAGCGCGGGTCGGGTACCTGGCGCGGTGGAGGTCTGAGTCGTCATAATATTAACCTTAAATAGTGTCAGGTAAGCGGTCAGGCGGTCTGGTCGATATCTTTAATGGCATAGCGGGCAATGTTCTCTTCGGTGATCGCGCTGCCAGTGAGCTCTTTGGTGATACGCCCCTCGCGCATCACCAGCACCCGGTCAGAGATGCGCATAATCTCGGTCATCTCTGACGACACCACGACAATGGCTTTGCCCGCCTGCGCCAGTTTCTCAATCAGGTGATAGATCTCAGACTTAGCGCCAATGTCGATGCCACGCGTCGGCTCATCAAACAGAAACACGTTGGCATCCGCCGCCACCCAGCGGCCAATAATCACTTTTTGCTGATTGCCGCCGCTCAGCGTGCCGATGGTTTTCTCAATGTCGAGCGGACGCAGTTTGAGGTCGCCCATCACCCTCAGCGCCTCACAGTCGAGCCGGGCATGGTTCATCAGCCCCGCCAGCGTGAAGCGGTGCATCGACGGCAGCGCCATGTTCATCTTCACCGCCCGCTCTTTAATGATGCCCTCTTTCTTGCGATCCTCCGGCACCAGGCCAATACCTGCTTTGATCGCCGCACGCACGTTGTGGTTCTGCACTGCGGTGCCGTTGACGCTCACCGTGCCACCGGTACGCCTGTCGATGCCGGCAATCAGCTTGAGCAGTTCGGTCCGCCCCGCACCCACCAGCCCGGCAATGCCCAGCACTTCACCAGCTCGCACGCTGAAACTGGCGGCTACCACGTCATTGCCCCGCGTCAGATCCTCTACCCGCAGCACCTCGCGTTCGCTGACAAACGCCTGATGGTCGAGTTTGTCGATCTTCCGTCCGACCATTTTGGCGACAATGCTCTCTTCATCCTCATCACTGATGTTGACCACACCCACCTGCTTTCCGTCACGCATAATGGTGGCGCGGTCGCAGACCCGGAAAATCTCATTCATCTTGTGCGACACATAGATCAGCGAGACGCCGGTCGACTTCAGATCGCCTATCAGCTCCGCCAGCCGGTCGAACTCGCGGGGCGTCAGACTGGAAGTCGGCTCATCCATGGCGATGATTTTTGCGTCATCCAGCAGCGCACGGGCGATCTCAACAATCTGCTGCTGCGACACCTTGAGATTTCTGATCGGCGTATCGGGATCGATAGTGGGATCCAGCGTCTTCAGAATCAGCGTCGCCCGCGCCAGCTGCGCTTTTTTATCCACCCACCAGCCACCGGCACGGGTCAGCGGGCGACCCAGGAACATGTTCTGCGCCACGGAAAGCTCAGGAACATGCTGCAACTCCTGGTGAATCATGGCGATACCGGCCTGACGTGCACTGAGCGGGCTGCGAATCTGCACTCTGTTGCCATTAACGCTGATCTCTCCGCTGTCAGCGCCGCGCACGCCTGAGAGGATATTCAGCAGTGTCGATTTACCCGCGCCGTTTTCCCCAATCAGCGCATGCACCTCGCCGGGTCGCACTGAAAAATCGACCTCCTGCAGTGCGGCGGCGTTACCGTAACTTTTGTTGATGCCGCGCATCATTAAGCGAAACTGTTCCATACCCGCCTCCGCCGACTATTGCTGAGCCAGCAGCTCACGCAACCGGTTGTTGTCTTTGGTCGAGAACGCGTCGACGTTCTCTTTAGTGATCAACGCCTGTGGCATGGAGATAACGCGCGACAGTTTCTGTCCATTGATCAGACGGATCATGACGTCCGTCGCCACTTCACCGGTCAGCACCGGGAAGCTGTCCACCGTGCCGGTCAGCTCGCCGCGCTTGATTGAGGCGTACGCATCCGAAATGCCGTCAGTGCCAAAAATCGCCACCTGTGACGCTTTGTTCTGCGCCCTCACCGCTTCCACCACGCCCAGCGCCATGGTGTCGTTGTTCGCATAGAAGCCGATCAGGTCAGGATGCTGCTGAAGGATGGTTGACGCCGCATTAAAGGCCTGCTCGCGACTCCAGTTCGCCGGCACGCTGGCAACAATGGTGAACTTGCCATTTGCGTCCAGTGTCTCTTTGAAGCCACGGGTACGCTGTCCGGCGGCATACACGCCTGGCTGCCCTTCAATCACCGCGACTTTCCCGCCCTGCGGATGATGCTGAATAAACCACTTCGCGACCCGCACACCGTTATCTTTCTGCACGTTGCCGACGTAGTAACGCGCATTCGGCATCACCGCATCGTTGACGTTCACCACCGGGATATTCTTGCTGTTCGCACTCTCCAGCGCAGGCTGCAGGTTGATGTCGGTCTGCGGCGAAACCAGCAGGCCGTTAAAGCCCTGGGAGATCAGGGTCTCTGCAATCGACAGCTGACCAAGCTGATCGTCCTCATTGGCTGCCGCCTGGTACTCGACGGTAATGCCATACTTTTTCGCCGCGTCCTGGTAGCCCTGGCCGAGCAGGCGCCAGTACTCATTAGTGAGGGTTTTTGATACCCCGCCAATTTTCAGCGACTTGTCGACTTTCGGCAGCGCGCCATATTTAGTATCAAGCTGGGTCCAGTCGGTGCGATCCGGTTCAGTGTCGGATTGCAGCGGTGCCAGATCTGCCGCATAAACTGTGCTGCAGAGCAGTGAAGAAGCGATAAAGGCAAGCAGGCGTTTTTTCATTTTTATAGTCTCAGCATGTGGGTAGAGGTGTGATGTTCTTAGGATTAATCGACTGTCAGCGAGCCAGCATGATGTCGTTGACTATCTGCTGGGAAGCCACCGCATCCTGACGCGCAATGGCCGCCAGTAATGCCGCGTTACCGTGCAGCTGGTCACAGAGTCTGAGCAGGCGCTTAACGGTAGCGATGTTGCTCTCTGCTTCACGAATCGGGTCCAGACCGCTGGCATCCGGGAAGGTATCGAAGTAGTAAGCGCCACTGTAGCCGTCACGCTGCATTTGCCAGAGAAACTCCAGCGTGGCGCGCGGATTCACGGAGGCAACCATCAGTCCGTCGTCACGTTTGCCCCAGCCGTCATTCAGGTCCAGTCCCAGCAGCCGTGAGCGGCGTGCCACCATCGCAGCAGCGTAAGCCGGGATCTCATTGGCAAACAGGACGTGCGCGAAATCCAGCGTGATACCCAGATTGGCGCAGCCGGCCTCTTCCACTGCCAGCAGACAGGTGGTCGCGTTGGGGAAGATGCTGTAGGCGCGAGGCTCATTCGGTTTATATTCGATGCTGACGTCGACATCCGGCGCGTACTCTGCCACTTCACGTACAGCGCTGACCGCATCCTCCCAGATCTTTTTGTAGTCGGCCTGGAAGCAGTAATCAAATCCATCCTGCCCCATCCACAGGGTCATCAGTCGGGAACCAAACTCCCGACCCGCATCGATACCGCGCTTGGTCAGCTCGATCGCTTCACGACGCACTTTCGCATCCGGATGCGTAAATGCACCGATTTTGAACTGAGGTGCATCCCAGCGCATCTGCATGCCATTTACCGCCAGGCCCGCATCCTCAATCGCCTGGCGCAGAGTGGCGATGTCAGTGGTGAGATGCTGCGGAAAGTTAAGATCGAGATGTGTTAAGCCATTTACCTTTCCCGCACGGGCAACCATCTGGAGAACCGACGGCTTGCCCTGCAGGTCAGGCCAGTAGAGGTGTGCGCCCGAGGCGAACGAGTTGAGACGGGTAGCAAATTTCAGTTCCGACATGAGGCTCAATCCTTCAGAGTGCGTATTGTGAAGTACTTTTCATATTCACGATTAATTGTGAAGTTATATATTAATCTACGCCTCGCGGCTTAATGCGCAAGTCTGTCAGGATGGGGAAATCTCTAAACCGGGAGCACTGTCACGAAATAGTTTCGGTGTGTTATCAGATGAATAACAGGCAGTGGAGGGAGAATTTAATTGAAAGACAACGGGTTGTCGTGAGAAGCCGGGCATGGAATCTGGCAGAGAAATAAATGAAAAAAGCTGAGCGCCAGGGCGGCGCTCAGCGGGACGAGATGACTTACTTCAGACGGAAAGCGACAACACTGTCGCCCTGCGTGGTGCCGAGCGAGCCGTGGCCGCCTGCGGCAATCACCACGTACTGCTTGCCATCTTTACCCATAAAGGTGGATGGCGTGGCCTGCGCACCGGCGCTGAGTTCAGTCTGCCACAGCAGTTCGCCAGTGGTGCTGTCGTAAGCACGGAAGAAGTTATCTGCCGTTGCGCCGTGGAACACCAGATCACCCGCCGTCAGCAGCGGTCCGCCGTGCGCCACCATCCCCATCGGGAAACCGATCGGGAAGCGGCCAGGCAGGAAGCTGGTCTTGAGGTTTTTGGTGGTGCCGACGCGGCGCAGCCATTCGGTTTTGCCGGTGGTCAGATCCACACCCACCATCCGTCCCCACGGTGGCGCGATGCAGGGAATACCCAGTCCCGACGCCATCTGCTGGATGTGAATCGCGTAGTCACCGTGGAAGTTCTCATTCCAGTACGGCGTGCCATCTTTGGTGAAAGTACGCTGCGTTTCGGTTTCCGGCGTGCGCTTAATCAGGTTGTATTTGTAAGCCAGGCGTACCGGTGCCGCAATCAGCATCTGACGCTGTGGGTCAACAGCCACGGAACCCCAGTTAAACACCCCGATATTGCCCGGGAAGATCAGCGAGCCTTTCTCGGTGAGCGGCGTCCACGGGTTACCGTCATAGCGCAACTCACGGAAGGTGGTGCGGCAGGCCATCTGATCAAACGGCGTGATGCCCCACATCGACTTCTCAGTCAGTGGTTGCGGGATGAAGTTCAGGCTGGAGACCGGCTGGGTCGCCGCATACTGCTCGCCCTTAATGCCATCGGTAGAGACCTTAACCTGCTCTACCGGGTAAACCGGTTCGCCAGTCAGGCGATTCAGCACAAACAGGTTGCCGGTTTTGGTCGGCAGGATCACCGCAGGCTGCGGCTTGCCCTGATAGTTAATATCTACCAGCGAGGGCTGTGATGGGTTATCACGATCCCACAAGTCGTGGTTCGAACTCTGATAGCGCCATTTGAACGCACCGGTTTTCAGATCAAGCGCCACCAGCGCATCACGGAATTTCTCGGTGTTGCTGGCTGGATCGCGTTCAATCCCTACTTCATCCGGCGAGGCATTACCAAACGGCACATAGACCAGGCCGTTTTTCAGGTCCGCGCTAAGGGTAGCCCAGGCGATCGGGGTATCCTGCGGATAAGTGGCTCCTGCAGCGACGGGCGCGGTGTTATCCGGGTTAGCCGGATCGAAGTTCCACACCAGACGACCACTGACGGCGTCATAGGCACGGATCACACCCGATGGGTTGCCGCTGTTGAAGCCGTTATCCATCACTGAGCCGCCGACAATCACCAGATTGCCTGCCACCAGCGGTGCTGAGGTCTGCATCAGCGCATGCGGACGCACCTCGCCCATGTTGGCGCGCAGGTTCACCACACCGTTGTCACCAAAGTCAGCGCACGGCTTGCCGGTGTCGGCATCCAGCGCCAGCAGGCGGGCATCGGTGGTCGCGTTAAAGATACGCTTGCGGCAGATGGCCGGTGCTGCGCCCGTCTGCTGTTGCACCTGCTGACCGGCATCGAAATAGCTCACGCCGCGACAGGTCTGATGCTGCTGCAGATAAGAGCGGTTTTTATCCGGCGCGGTTTTCCACTTCACCGCACCCGTTTCCGGATCAAGCGCATGGACTTCGTTGTGCGGCGTACAGAAGTAAAGCATGCCGTTGGCTTTCAGCGGCGTCGCTTCAAAGGTGTATTCGGTCGCATCATCACCCTGACGCAGATCGCCGGTGTGATAGGTCCAGGCCACTTCCAGATCGTTGACGTTATCTTTGGTGATCTGCTTCAGCGCCGAGAAGCGCTGGCCATCCGCGGTTCCGCCATAGGCGCTCCACTCGTCAGCGGCACCGCCGGTCGCAGAGGCGTTACGCGGCGTATTGATAGTGCCCTGCTGCGGCAACGGATCGTAGAAGCAGAGGCCAGCCACCAGCAGTACCATCAGCACCACTGAGCCGCCGAGGAACGGATGGAAGCGACGCTGTCCCTGATAAAGCGGACGAACCACCCACGGCAGAGCCAGCCAGACGCCCAGCACACCAAAGAGGTCACCGCGCGGGATCCACTGCCATTTGTCAAAGCCCACTTCCCAGATAGTCCAGATGAGTGTGACCCACATCAGCAGCGCATAGAGGGTCAGCGCACTGCGCTTGTTCATTAATAGCAGAATAGCGCTGAGCAAAACGCCTGCACCCATCAGCGCATAGAACGCGCTGCCTCCTGCCAGCAGGAGTTGTCCTCCCATGTAAATCAGGGCGATAGCAAATATCACCATGATTATACTGGTTAATTTATTGATCATGATCCTTCCTCGGGTCATTAGCGACGATAGGTAAGTTAAGCTGGAAACATAAATTCAACGAGATTTTAACTTACGTGTGAAATATGTAAAAACGTGTACAGGCGTAAATCATTAGCAATATTTATTGTAAATGTTACCTTCAGAGGTATTCAGACCGCTTTTTTTACTTTCTGAAGGGAGAATAACGAGATATACATCACAAAATGTTAACCATAGGCCGCTAACTATCGCACCTTTTGTTCAAAGGCGAACAAATATCAGACAAGCATCGCTTCAATAAAGCTGGCTTAAGTGTAATTGATGGACAATTTTTAACGTCAAATAATCATAATGGTTTGTTTGCACCGCCCTGCAATAACTCTTATTGCTTAAAGCGGGAATGTTACTGTGTTCCTTTTTTAAACTGAAAGAGTATCAGCACTCATACGGTGTCAATGATTTTCACATTATTAAATCTGGCAGTTGACTTTACGCTGTCATGATTTCTGTCACTTTAACCTCAAAAATATATAGATTAATAAAAGAAGTCGTTCCGGGACTGAAGAGTAATTCAGACATTCCGTAGCATGACGCGAAATCTAATTGTGATATATTTCATTCTTCTCACTTCTTTTTATCCAGCCAGCAGGCAGGATTTTCTCTGGCAGCAATAACCCAGGCAGGTTGATTATGTCCGCACTCAACGCTATTTATCGCAAGTTTCGTTTTCCGTTTAAGTTTTTAAATGCAGCTATTCGCTACCCTGCTGCTCAGGCACGAGTAAAGCGTTATTCCGTAATGTCGATAGAAGAAACAATTGATCTGTTATTACGTAATCCACAATTATCTCTGGCCCGTTACGGCGACGGCGAACTTGAAATGACCTGGTATAAAAATATCGGTTTTCAGCCCTTTGATCCAAAACTGTCAGGGCGGCTCAAAGCCTTGCTGCAACAGGACGCTGCGGCTAATCCGAACTGCCTGATTTGTCTGCCGGATGCCTTTCGCACTACCCGTAATATGAAAAATGGATCGGCCCTGTTTTGGTTCTTCCATAAATCATTTTACTTTAAACATTATGAGACTCTGCTGAATCAACAGGTCCGGTATGGAAATACGTCTGTCACCCGTCCTTATCACGATTATAAAGAAAAAAAACTGTCCCGGACGATATTTGATAAATTCAAACAGCTTTATCAGGGCCGTCGGGTATTAATTGTTGAGGGCAGTGGCACACGTCTCGGTTTAGGCAATGATTTACTTGATGGCGCAAGCGACGTTAAACGTATTACCACGCTGAACCGTAATGCCTTTTCCGTTTATGACCGTCTTTTTGATACCGTATTAGAGAATGCCGTCAACTTTGATCTGGTCTTGATTTCTTTAGGGCCGACGGCAACGGTACTGGCGTATGATTTAAGTCAGCGCGGTATCCGCTGTATCGATAGCGGTCACGTTGACATTGAATATGAGTGGATGCTGGCCAGTGCCACTACAAAAATAAAAGTAGAAGGTAAAAACGTCAATGAGGCGGGCGTGCTGCTGAGTGAACAGACTACCGTGGCCGATGCAACTTACCAGCGGCAGGTTTTGCAACACGTCGGCGAATCACTGAACAAAATGCCGGACACAGAAGCCGAAGCAGAAGCCGTGGTTATCCCACTGCCCCACGTCAGCCCGAGCCATCATAACGCCGCGTAAGACTCACCATTGTCAGGCAGCAACTGCACCGCATTGATGCGCAGGCAAATAATTAGCGAGATCAGCGAATACCGTTTCGGGCAGAGTAAACTGCCCGGGCACGCTACCTGCCAGTGTTAGCCGGGCAAATTTTCTTTCCGGCATCAATCTTGCTTGAGTCCTCCTGAGACACTTAATCAGGAGAAGTAAGATGAATACCCGTCGTTACCGTTACACCATATTTTCACTGCTGTTCCTGATCGCCCTGATCAATTACATCGATCGTGGCGCCCTGTCATTTGCAGCCAACGCCATTGCGACCGAGTACCACTTCAGCAAAGTCCAGCTTGGCGCAGTGCTGGGATATTTTGGCTTTGGGTATCTGTTTGGTTCGCTATGTGGCGGCTTCCTTGCCGATCGTATCGGCACGAAAAAGGTCTGGCTGCTGGCAGGTGTGCTCTGGTCGCTGCTGGAAATCGCGACCGCCTGGGCTGGAGAGTTAGGCATGGCGCTGTTTGGCGGCTCAGCCATTATGGGCTTTGCTGCCCTGCGCATCCTGTTTGGTTTTTCCGAAGGCCCGGCCTATGCGCTGATGAACAAGGCGATCGCCCACTGGGCACCCGATAACGAGCGCGGCTTTGCGCTGGGCATCGGCCTGCTCTCGACGCAGGTTGGCGCACTGCTGACCGCGCCGATTGCGGTAGGCCTGCTGCTTCTGACCCATGACTGGCGCATGATGTTTATCCTGCTTGGGGTGTTCTCTCTGCTGGCAATGCTGCTGTTTGCCCGCACGTTCAGCGACAGCCCGGATAAAAGTCCCCACACCAGCGCAGCAGAACGCACGCTGATCCTGAGCGGTCAGCGCCGCAGCGCCGGCGATGGCGTTCCACTGCCCTGGTGGCGCTTCTTTACCAGCCGCACGCTGGTCTGCAACGCACTCGGCTACTTCTCCTTCCTTTACATCACCTTTACCCTGGTGACCTGGATGCCGAAGTATCTGCAGGATAATTTTCATTATGACCTGCACTCGCTCTGGTACGTGGCGATGATTCCGTGGAGCGGTGCCTGTATTACAGTGCTGCTGGGCGGTCGCATTGCTGATGCCCTGCTGGCCCGCTTTCGTAATTTGCGTCTGGCGCGCAATCTCTTTGCCGCAGTCACGCTGTGCGGCACCGCCTGCTGCTTTATGGCCATTCCCTATGTCCAGTCGGCAGCCGGGATTATTGCACTGATGACCCTGGGCAATGCGCTGAATGCACTGGTGAATAATGTCTACTGGTCGGTGGTGATTGATGTCACCCCGAAGGCGTCGGTGGGTACCTACAGCGGTATGACACTGGCGATAGCCAATCTGGCGGCAATTATCTCCCCGATGCTTTGTGGCTGGCTGGCGCAATATTACGGCTATAACGCCATGTTTACCGTCACCGCAGTCATCGCCTTCGGCAGCATGCTGGCGATGACGCTGCTACAGCCTGAGAAGCCGCTGGTGGCTGAGGCGCAGACCGGCACGGCGGATGTTTCAGCAGCCTGATTTAAAACGCGCAGATTCCCTGACACGCGGGTGATCACTCACCCGCGCTGACTCTCCCTGAATGCCAGCCGCCCGGCGGCTTAATCTGTCACCCCGCAGGATAAACTGACTGTTCAGGTGTGCCACGGCGATCCCAGCGGCTGGCGACAAGCCACAACAGTGCCGTCGCAAACCAGCCGACGATCCACGAGACATCATTACCGGCAAAAATCCAGGTCAGCGATCCGTGATGCAGCGGATTATCGATAAACGGCAGTTGCACCAGCACCCCCAGAAAATAGACGGTAATACCGGCAAGGTTCCAGCGTCCATAGCGTCCGTCCGGCTGAGACAGCGCCGGGACATCAACGCTGCCTTTGGTGATCAGATAAAAATCGGTCAGGCTGATCGCGCTCCAGGGCACAAAGAAAGCCAGCAAAAAGAGCAGGAAGTGCGTGAAGGATTTCAGAAAGGCCGGTTCACTGAGGAGAGCAATAACGCAGGCCAGCGCCACCATCAGTACCACAAACAGTATGCGCCCGCCGCGACTCAGTGTGGTCTGCTGACGGAAGCCAGAGACAATAGTGGTCAGTGACATAAAACTGCCGTACGCATTCAGCGTGGTAAAGGTGATTTTCCCAAAGCAAATGGCGAAATAAATCACCATAGCCATGGTTGTTGTGCTGCCCATACTCACGATGTAACCGACCTCATTGCCTGCAAACGCACTTCCGGCAATGGCCGCGACGATCACGCCCAGCGTCATTGACGCCTGGGTGCCCAGTACGGTGCCCAAAAATACCGCGCTGAAGAGTTTCTTCGCAGAGACATCTGCTGGCAGGTAGCGCGAATAGTCCGAGACATAAGGACAGAAGGCAATCTGCCAGGAGGAAGAGAGAGAGACCGCCAGCAGAAAATTTGCCGGGGTAAAGTGCTGATTCTGCCACACGGCGGATAAATCATGCGTAGTGAACAGCGTGATAAACAGATAAGCAAAGGCTAACACGCCAATGACGCTCGCCACCTTCCCCAGTTGATGAATCACGCGATAGCCCAGCACCGCAATGATCACGATGAGGGTGCTGAACAGGATCATCCCGGTTGCATTGCTGACACCGACAAGTTTAGCCAGGGCCTGCCCCGCCAGGACCGTCCCGCTGGCTGAAAACCCCACATACATCATGCAGACCAGCACCAGAGGAATCACGGCACCGAAGACGCCAAACTGCATACGGCTGGTGATCATCTGCGGCAACCCAAGACGCGGCCCCTGGATCGCATGCAACGACATGATCGCTGCACCCAGAATCTGTCCCACCAGTAAGCCGATTAGGGACCATATGACATCGCCGCCCAGTACCACGGCCAGCGCACCCGTAACAATCGCGGTAATTTGCAGGTTGCCACCAAACCAGAGCGTGAACTGGCTAAAAGGATGACCATGCCGTTCACGCAATGGGATGTAATCAATAGAACGGGTTTCTGACAGGCGCGGTTTCTCTGCGCCTGAATAATCTGATACGGATGATTTGACCGACATAGATTCCTCGCTGAAACGGTAAGAGACGCGTTAACGGAAAGCGTGATTTGCCCTATCCCTGGTTGCAATTACATGTCTATACAATTAGCGAGAATGTCATGCACATCTGAAAGTTACAAGGCAACCTGTCATTGGAAAATGTGATGATATCGACAGGCTGATAACGCCGATCGGGATCGCGTGCGATGCCAGGTAGGTCAGGCTCAGCGTGCAGGGAGGAGGCGATACTCCGACGGTTAACCCTCAGCAACGACCCGCTGACGATGGCAGTCGGCGGGATCCAGTTTCTGCCCCTGAGACGAGTAAACTTCAAGACGCGGCAGCGGTTTGCCTTCCGCATTATCCAGCAACACCGAGTGGGTCTCGCCCTTTTCAAACAGATAGCGTTCGCCCCACTGGCGCATAGCCACCACCACCGGAAACAGTGAACGGCCTCTTTCGGTCAGGACATATTCGCTGTAGGCGCTGCCATCCGAGGCCGGCGCAATCTCAAACACCCCAATCTCCACCAGCTGCTTCAGGCGCGACGCCAGGATATTTTTCGCCAGCCCTAAGTTGCGCTGGAAGTCACTGAATCTGCGGACGTCATCAAAGGCTTCACGCACGATCATCATGCACCAGCGCTCACCTATAGACTCCAGGGTTCTTGCAACCGGACACTCGCTGGTTCTCAGGGATTCCTGCTTAGCCATTTTTATTCTCTCACTCTGCCTGTCTGATGAATCCAGCTTAGCCACCTTGAAAAGAAGTTGCAAAAAAAAACCAGCTCGATCAATGATAATGTCAATCCAGTTTCAAATAAAAACCAGAAGGCATAATTATGACCACGACGACATGCAAGGCTCAGGAAGCCGATCCATCGCCCGCCGCGATGCCGGTGCTCTCGCCCCGGATGATCTTTTTGTTCTCACTCACCTCTGCGCTGGCGGTCGCCAATGTTTATTCGGCGCAGCCGTTGCTGGAATTGATAGCCATCAGCCTGCAGGTTTCTCCCGGCACCATTGGCACGGTGGTTACGGTCACTCAGACCGGCTACGCCCTCGGATTACTCTTTCTGGTGCCGTTAGGCGACTGCATCAACCGCAAAAAACTGGTGCTCACCCAACTGGTGCTTTCCGTGCTGGCGTTAACCGCCGCGGCTTTCGCGCCCGACCTGATGACGCTGCTCTGTGCGATGCTGCTGGTGGGGTTAATGGCGGTAGTCACGCAGCTGATGGTGGCCTGGGCCGCCATGCTGGCGTCACCCACGCAGCGTGGACAGGTGGTGGGTAGCGTGACCAGTGGCATCGTGATCGGCATTCTGCTGGCGCGCTTTATTTCCGGGATGATTGCCGATCTGGCGGGCTGGCGGGCGGTCTTTCTGACGGCCGCCTGCCTGTTACTGCTGATCTCGCTGGTACTGGTGCAAGTGCTGCACGCCACAACCGGCCAGCCGCAGCGCACCCCCTACACTCAGCTGTTACTGTCGGTTTTTCGGCTGTTCCGGACGGAACCGCTGTTGCGCAGGCGAGGCATCCTCGCGCTGCTGATTTTTGCGGCCTTTAGTATGCTCTGGTCTTCGATGGTAATGCCGCTGACGGACCTGTCGCTGACTCACACCGCGATTGGGATGTTCGGACTGGCGGGTCTGGCCGGGGCGCTGGCGGCCTCCAGAGCAGGCGCATGGGCTGACCAGGGACGGGGGCAGCAAGCCACCGGCTTCGCCCTGGTGCTGCTGACCTTCTCCTGGCTGCCGATAGCCGCGCTGCAAAGCTCGCTACTGCTGCTGATAGTCGGGGTGGTCCTGCTCGACTTCGCTATTCAGACGGTACATGTGATTAATCAGAGCCTGCTGGTGGCTGCCCGGCCCGAGGCAGCCAGTCGTCTGGTCGGTGCCTATATGTGCTTTTACTCGCTGGGCAGTGCACTGGGCGCGATTGCAGCTACCCAGCTTTACGCCCACTGGGGATGGCAGGCGGTCTGCTATGCCGGGGCAACTGCCAGCGCCTCTGCCTTTCTCTGCTGGTACGGTATGCGTCACTAATGACATTACCTCTGCAGGGCATTATTCCACTGATGGCTCGGTAAGACTCTCTGGTGTGGTGCGAGGGACAGACCGGCACAGCAGACCATTCAACAGCCTGGAAGTTATCATCCGTGACAGATATGCTTTGCGGTAAGCGACGCCAGTATTCAGAGTCTCAAGACTTCGCTATACAACGCGCGGCCGGTTCATATAGGTTATTTCTCACAGCCACCCTGTTCCAGGAGGAGCACATGCCGGAATATTGTTTTTTTAAAAAGGGACGCCAGATTACCGTGCTGGAGAGAAACGACAGCGCAGGCGCGGCTGAACTGTCTCAGCGCGGCTACGAGAAACAATTCGAAGAAGTGACCGCCCCTGATGAAAACCGTGCGCTGGCGCGTTTTCATGACATTCGAAACGAAGATCAGCAGAGTGCGAATGCATTTGCTCGCGGGGAAGTGTTTGCCATTTTAACTGTGGGACTGCTTAGCGTGGCGGGCTGGCTTATTTTTAAATAGGCAGACGCGCCCTCAGTCAGCGGGATAATGAGCAAATTAACTATCGTGCCGCTGGCAGAACGCGTCGATGTCGCCGTGCTGAAAGTCGGGCAGATTCGCCATCAATTTCTCCAGCGGCCAGTTCCACCAGGCAATGCGCTGAAGGCGGGCCGCAATCGCTGGGGTAAACCGCACCCGCAGTGGCCGGGCCGGCACACCGCCAACCACGCTGTAAGGCGCAACGTTTTTCGTCACGACGGCGCCCGCAGCCAGCACCGCACCATCTCCAATCGTAACACCAGGCAGCACAATCACACCGTGGCCGATCCAGACATCATTTCCGATCACCACACGGTCGGCGCGACGAGCGGCAAAGAAGCCCTGATCGCGTCGGGCATCGTGATGATAATACTCCGGGCAGTAGGTAAAGCGATGCTGAGAGGCGCGGTCCATGGGATGATTTGGCGCACCGATACGCACCTGATTGGCAATGGCGCAGAATCGCCCTACCTTGGTGTCGGCCAGGCAGCAGTGCTCGCCGACATAGGAGAAGTCACCCAGTTCGCTATATTCCAGTGAACTGTGCGCCAGGATCTCACACTGCTGACCCACTGTGGTTTCCCGCATCTTCACAGTGTCATCAATCCAGGTGTGCGCTAAACGGGCAGGTACAACGGCGGCAATGGACATATTACTCCCGGTCTGGATAAGCAGCGCCCCGGCGGCCTGCTTTTTGCCTTACCACCTTACACAACGCCGATGACAGAGAATTGACAAAGAAAAAAGGCGGAGTGGTTAGCTCCGCCTTGTTTCAAGTTCCGGTTAACCTGCGTGACCGGTCAGTTGCATAAGGGCAACGATGATCTGCAAGATGACCCGGATAAGATCCAGAATCAGCTTAGTCAGTTCCATCACTTTCCTTCTCCTTTTACAGGAGCGCGCTGTTCGGCAAACCAGGGCTTTGACTCTACCCGCCGGGTGCCTAAGCACATCTTTGTGGAGAGGGCTGAGCGGCACTCATGGTTAAAGCCACAGGCCAGCACCACCTGATGCCTGCCGGGATTTTAAAACCGTGCCCCTGGGAGCGGCCAGTCGACAATGAGGCGATGCTCAACACTCAACACCTGTATAAACATACAGCATTTTGGCGAAACTTGAAATCCTTAGCCGCACATTTTACAATCTTGTCTGTGGAGAGTGCTGAGCACCTCGTTCGCAGCGCGGTTACCAGCCGGGTAGCGAACAAAAAAATAAAGGATTTGGCGACATGCCAAATCCTTTTTTTATGCCTGCTTCCTGCTTAAAAAAGCAGCACGGAACTTACTTCGCGGCGCTGATTCGCCAGACGGTATTACCTGCATCGTCAGCAATCAGGACACCGCCCTGTTTGTCGCTGGCCAGACCCACCGGCAAACCGCGCACCTGCTTTTCGTCATCCGTCAGGAAGCCCGAGACCACCGTCTGCGGCTGCCCTACTGGCTTGCCATTCTCGAATTTCACCCACACCACTTTATAGCCATTCAGCGGTGTCCGGTTCCAGCTGCCATGCTCACTGATAAACGCGCCACCACGGTATTGCGGCATGTTATCGGCGCCATAAAACAGCAGACCCAGCGGCGCGACATGTGAACTCAGGGCATAATCGGGCTTGATCGCTTTCTCTACCAGATCGGGGCGCTGCGGTTCGGCACGGGTATCCACATGCTGGCCATAGTAGCTGTAGGGCCAGCCGTAGAAGCCTTTATCCTGCACTGAGGTCATGTAATCAGGCACCAGATCGGAGCCGATTTCATCACGCTCATTGACCACAGCCCACAGCTTGCCGCTCTGCGGCTCCCACTGTAAGCCGGTTGGATTGCGCAGTCCGCTGGCGAAGATACGGCTGGCACCACTGGCTGCGTCCACCTCCAGCACCGCCGCACGACGATACTCGGCGCCAATGCCGTTCTCGGTGACGTTACTGTTGGAGCCGACACCGACATAGAGCTTGCTGCCATCGGGGCTGGCTAACAGCGCCTTGGTCCAGTGGTGGTTAATCGGTCCGCCCGGCAGTTCTGTCACCTCTTCCGGTGCGGTGCGAATCTCCGTTTCCCCTTCGCGATAGGGGAATTTCACCAGGCTGTCAGCGTTCGCGACATAGAGCGTGTTACCAATCAGCTGCATACCAAACGGCGAATGCAGATTTTCAATAAAGCGATGCTGCTCCCATTTACCGTTAACATTGCGCAACAGCGTAATGCGGTTGCCGCCTTCTCCCCCTTTGCCTGACGCTTTTTGCACAATGCCCATGATCAGCTGTTTAGGCCGTGTCGTCGGCTTCGGTGGTCCGTTCGATTCCGCCACCAGCACATCGTTATTTGGCAGCACATAGACCTGACGCGGATGCTGCAGATTCTCAGCAATTTTTTCAATCTTTAATCCGTCAGCCACTTTTGGCATTTCGCCCGCTTTCCAGGGCGTGCCTTCCGGTACCTGCATCGGCGGCATAAAGAAATTCTTCGCCTGCGGCAGTTCAGGGTTCGGTCCCGTCTGCTTTTGCGGATCGACCAGCGCACCCTCATCACAGCCTGCCAGCAAGGCGGTCAGGGTCAGCGCGAGCAGCGTTTTATGCGGTATGTTCATGGTGGCTCCTCCTTAAGCGCTACGCTGACGTAACGCAAGTTGCACATTCGCCAGCAGCAGCAGTGCTACCACCAGCGTCGAAAGCGTCACACCCAGCGGGATCACAGCGGCGGCATCACGGCTGTGAATAAACGCATTGACTATAGCGATCGCAATCGCCACCAGCCAGAGCCAGAAATGGCCCTTTTCCGCACTGTCACTGCCGCGAAACAGATAAACCAGCGCGATGAGTCGCGGCACAATCGCCAGTATCAGTCCCAGCGCAATCAGCCAGCTGGCGGCATCCGTCCAGAACTGTACAAAGGTCTGCATGTAGAGAATGTCGAACAGCCAGGCGGCGACAAAAAAGCCCAGCGGCACAGGCTCCAGCAAGGCGTAAAGCGTCACGGCAAACGCCGATCTTCCCAGGGTATTGCGCATGTTTCTCTCCATTTTTAACGTGAATGCGGATCGGGTCAGACGTCGCGCTGCTCAGAGCAACCGACACCGCGCCTGTAAAAGATTAGTAAATCTGAAGAGAAACAGAGGGTTTATTCGAAGGGAATTGCAAATCAGGCGGATGACGTCCCTGTCATCGCCGGTCTGTCAGGACTTATCCGCGGGTAACGTGACCCAGTATCCTGGCTGGTAAGGCAGCGGCAGAAACTTCTCGTGGAAGGTGCGGAATGTGGCGTCCGGATCCAAATCAGCAAACAGATCGGGGTGCAGCCATTTCGCCAGCGCCTGAATCGCCACAAACTGATACGGGCTATCATAGAACTGATGCCAGATGGCGTGGACGTTGCCGTTGTGCGCCACCGGCAGAGTTTTGAAAGCATCGCGCATCATCAGCGCTTTCAGACGCGCCGTGGCTTCAGTGACGTTGGCACCCGGACCCACGCCGACCCATTTGCCCACGGTATTGTAGTTCTTCCAGTTCGCGCCGGTCACCACCACCGCATCCGGCTGGCTGGCGATGATCTGCTCCGGGTTAACGGTGCCGAAGGTACCAGGAATCAGATCTTTAGCGATATTGCGACCGCCTGCTATCTCTACCATCTGACCAAAGTTCTCATTACCAAACGACATGCAGCACTCGTCGCTGTAGCCGCCTGCACGGTCAATCATCACTTTCGGCCGGTAGCCGGTAAAGTTTTTCAGACGCGAGGTGACAAGGTCAATCTGCTGCTGGCGGAAGGTAATAATTTCCTGCGCCCGCTCTGGTTTATTCACCAGTTCGCCCATGATGCGGATACTTTTCTCCGCGTTCTCCATCGGGGCTTCGCGGAAATCGATAAACACAACAGGCACACCCACCGCCTGCAGTTTTTCAATCAGCTTGCCTTCATCGGTGGCAGCTTTGGATTCCAGATTCATCAGCACCAGATCGGGCTTCAGGGTTAACGCCTGTTCCACGTTGAAGGTGCCATCTTTTGCGCCACCAAAGGTCGGTAATTTTTTAATTTCCGGATAGCGTTTTTCATAAGCCTGATAACCGTCCCAGTCCGCTTTATGCAGGTCATCACGCCAGCCAATCACCCGCTTAAACGGCGCACCCGTATCAAACGCCGCCAGCAGATAGATCTGACGCCCTTCGCCCAGAATGATGCGTTTTGCCTCCTGCGGCACCTCGACCTGACGGCCTGCAACATCGGTAATCATTTTGGCCGAAGCCGTCCCGGCTAACGTCAACAGCCCCAGCGCTAAAAACCATTTTTTCATTGTAAAAACCCGCACAAATGATAATGAGAATTATTAATGTAAAACGGCGTTACTATTACCTAAAACCGGGGTCAGGGGAAGTCATCCAAATAAATGTTTTTGCAGCGCGGCGTTAACAGGCTGAGAAGAGGGTAAACAATGCTCCCTCCGGGCACAAAAAAGCGCAGCGTGTCGCGGCTCACAAAACGCGCATCTTTCGTGAATATGCTCACAACGGCCTGGGCGGCTGCACATATTTTAGCCATTAATCGTATCGTTTTGGCTAATGCGTTAATGAATTGTGATCGCTAAATTTAAAATGAAACAGCGTTTTAATAATTCATCAGGACAGCCTGCCACAGGAGCTTAACCGTGAAGATCAGCGCCATTGATGTCACCCTTTTTACTTATCCCACCCAGCGTTGCGCCGACAGCGCAGGACACTATCATCCGGGTCCGGAGAATGATGCCCAGATGGCGTTACTGACCCTGACCAGCGAGGATGGCGACTGCGGTTACGCCTTTGCGCCGCCGGAAGTGGTGCGTTCTCACGTGGTTAATGCCTTCTTCCGCAAGGTGCTGATCGGTCAGAACGCCTTTGACCGCGAGCGTCTGTGGCAGGACCTGGTGCACTGGCAGCGCGGCAGTGCCCACCAGCTCACCGAACGGGCGCTCTCCGCTGTGGAGCAGGCACTGTGGGATCTGATTGGGCGCAAACTGAAACAGCCGGTCCACAAGCTGCTGGGCGGCTATCGCGAGAAGATCCCGGCTTATGGCAGCACCATGTGTGGCGATGAGCTGAAAGGTGGTTTATCGACGCCCGATGAGTATGCACAGTTTGCTGAAAAGCTGGTGGCGCGCGGGTATCAGGCGATCAAGCTGCACACCTGGATGCCGCCGGTCTCCTTTGCGCCCAGCCCGGCGATGGATATCAAAGCCTGCGCGGCAGTGCGCGAAGCGGTCGGCCCTGATATCGCACTGATGCTGGATGGCTACCACTGGTATAGCCGAAGTGACGCGCTGACCATCGGCAAGGCACTGGAAAAACTTAATTTCGCCTGGTTTGAGGAGCCAATGGAAGAAGAGAGCATGGCCTCTTACGCCTGGCTGGCGGACAACCTCTCTATTGACGTGCTTGGCCCGGAAAGTCTGGGCGGTAAACATCACAGCCGTGCCGACTGGGTTCGCGCCGGCGCGTGCGACATTCTGCGTGCGGGTGCCAATGGCGTAGGCGGCATCTCTGCCACGCTGAAAGTGGCCAGTCTGGCTGAAGCCTTTGGTATGGATTGTGAAGTCCACGGCAACGGTGCAGCAAGCCTGGCGGTAGTCGGCGCGATTCGTAACTGCCGCTGGTATGAGCGCGGCCTGCTGCATCCCTTCCTGGATTATGAGACGCCGCCTGCCTACCTCAATAGCCTGATTGATCCGATGGACGATCAGGGCTTTGTCACCCTGCCCACGGGAAACGGACTGGGTGAAGATATTAATTTCAGCTGGATTGAGACTCATACGCTGAATCGCTGGTAAATCGCACTTCCGAAAGTACGGCACACAATAAGAACCCCGTTACCGCGCACCTCTGACGACGCGGTAAACGGGAAAAAACCTCTGACCTGCTGGACTTCACTTATGACCCTGACACAACGATGTGGCGCGTGGCTGATCACGCTGCTGGTGCTGACGGGCAGCGCGTCTATCCAGGCAAAAACGCCGGATGATCAGCTAATCGTCGGCATGAACATGAATAACCTGCTCACCCTGGATCCGGCCGCCATGACCGGCAACGAGGTGGTCGGCATAGTGGTGAATCTTTATGACGGCCTGGTTGAGCTGAACCCGCAGCAGCTCACCGAGGTGCGCCCGGCGCTGGCCGAACGCTGGTCAGTGAGCCCCGATAACCGCACCCTGACCTTTCACCTGCGTGACAACGTCAGGTTTCATTCCGGTAATCCGCTCACCAGCGCCGATGCGGTCTGGTCGATGCGGCGGGTGCTGCATCTGAATCTGGCGCAGGCGTCGGTGTGGAAATCGTACGGTTTCAGCCGCGACAACGTTGACCAGATGATCACCGCCCCCGACGACCGCACGCTGGTGATCACACTTCCTAAGCCAAACGATCCGCAACTGGTGATTTACTCGCTGGCGGCGCTGGGCAGCATGGTGGTCCTGGACCGCAAAACGGTGCAGCAGCATGAGGTTGATGGCGACTGGGGCAACCGCTGGCTGACCACGCATGAAGCGGGTTCCGGCCCGTTCCGGCTGGATGTCTGGCAGGCAAAAGATGTGCTGCGGATGAGTCGCGCGGCAGACTACTGGCGCGGAGAGGCAAAAATGTCGCGGGTGGTGTTCCGCCACCTTCAGGAGTCGCAGACCCTGCGGCTGATGATGGAGAAAGGCGACCTGGATATTGCCAGTAACATGGCGATCCCCGACGTGCGCGCCCTGCGCCACGATCCCGACCTCACCATCGACGCAGTCAGAAAAGGGACGATTTATTACCTGGCGATGAGCATGAAAGATCCACACTTCGGGAATAGCAAAGTGCGTGAGGCGGTCCGCTATCTGGTCGATTATCAGGGCATCAATAAGAGCCTGATGACCGGCTACGGCGAACTCCATCAGCGCCCGATTCAGGCCGGGATGCCCGCCACGCTCCCCGACCCCGGTTACCGGCTCGATGTGCCGCGTGCCCGGGCATTGCTGGCTGAGGCGGGTTATCCGGACGGCTTCGACACCACGCTGCGGGTGCTGGCCGATCAGCCGTTCCTGAATATCGCCATCGCGGTGCAGTCAACGCTGCTGCAGGGCGGGATTCGCGCAAAAATCATTACCGGCACCGGCAACCAGATTTATGGCGCGATGCGCGATCGTCAGTTTAATCTGCTGGTCGGACGCGGCGGCAGCGGTGTAGAGCCGCATCCCCACTCCAGCCTGCGTTCGCTGGTCTACAACCCGAACAATGCGGACAGCGCCCGGCTGACTAACTTTCAGGGCTGGCGCACCGGTTTCTACGACGCGCAGCTTAACCGCATGATCGATCAGGCATTGGTTGAACGCGACAAATCCCGTCAGCAGCAGGACTATTTCGCCATCCAGCAACGCTATGACCAGCTGGTGCCTGCGCTGATGCCGATTTCACAAATGCTCGACTCCGTGGTGGTCAGTAACCGGGTGCAGGCGTATCAGCCCCATCCCTCCGCGACCACCTTTCTGCGCGACGTCTGGAAAACCCCTGAAGCCCTGGCGGGAGGCACCCCATGATTCTGACCCTGACCCGACATCAGTGCCGTCGCATCACCCATCGCGCGGTGCAGGTGCTGATTACCCTGTTCGGCCTGCTGCTGCTGACCTTTTTTATTGGCCGGGTAATGCCGCTGGATCCGGTGCTGGCGATTGTCGGCCCCGACGCCGATCAGGCCACTTACCAGCAGGTCTACCACCAGCTCGGCTTTGATAAACCGCTGTGGGTACAGTTTGGCATCTACCTTAACGCGCTGCTGCATGGCGATCTCGGCCATGCGCTGCTCACCGGTCAGCCGGTGGTATACGACATTCTGCGCGTCTTTCCCGCCACAGTAGAGCTGGCCACGCTGGCAATTGTGATTGGTGCGGGCCTCGGCGTACCGCTGGGTGTGCTGGCGGCGGCACGCCGTAACAGCGTCATCGACTATGCGGTGCGGATGCTCAGTCTGGCCGGTTACTCCACGCCGATCTTCTGGGTCGGCATGATGGGCCTGCTGCTGTTCTATGCCCATCTCGGCTGGGTCGGCGGCGCAGGACGGGTGGATTTCAGCCTGGATGGCATTGTGCCCCATCGCACCGGCTTCATGCTGATCGACGCCCTGCTGGCCGGCAACAGCCAGGTATTCTGGAACGCACTCAACCATCTGGTACTGCCCGCCTCGCTGCTGGGTTTTCACTCTATGGCCTACATCAGCCGCATGACGCGCAGCTTTATGCTGGCGCAGCTCTCGCAGGAGTTCATCCTGACCGCACGGGTCAAAGGCCTGACCGAATGGCAGGTGATCTGGCAGCACGCCTTCCGCAACATCCTGGTGCAGCTACTGACCGTCGTGGCGCTGGCCTATGGCTCGCTGCTGGAGGGCGCGGTACTGATCGAAACGGTCTTCTCCTGGCCCGGCTTTGGTTCTTACCTCACCGGCAGCCTGATGCTGGGCGATATGAATGCGGTGATGGGCTGTGTGCTGGTGGTGGGCCTGATTTTTGTACTGCTTAACCTGATCTCCGACCTGCTCTATCAGGTGTTTGATCCGAGGACCAAAGTATGACGATCTCCTTTGACACTGCCTCTGTAAGTCACTCCCGCGAGCGTCTGGCACGCTGCCAGCGGTTTGCAGCCCGCTGCGGCTATTTCCTCTGGCGCATGGCCTGTAATCCCCTCACCGCCATTGGCGGCGGCATTGTGCTGCTGCTCTGCATCGTCGCACTGTTTGCGCCCTGGATCGCGCCATATCATCCGCTGATTCAGGATCTGAACAACGCCCTGACACCGCCCGGTGCAGCCCACTGGTTTGGCACCGACGAGTTTGGCCGCGATATTTTCAGCCGTCTGGTCTGGGGCGCGCGCATCACGCTTTACATTGTACTGCTGGTGTCGGTCACCGTCGGGCCACTGGGCCTGCTGCTGGGCGTCACCGCCGGTTACTTCGGCGGCAAAGTCGATAGCGTGCTGATGCGCGTCACCGATATCTTTATCTCCTTCCCGAGCCTGGTACTGGCGCTGGCGTTTGTTGCCGCCCTGGGCCCGGGTCTGGAGCATGTGGTGATTGCCATTACGCTCACCGCGTGGCCGCCTATCGCCCGTCTGGCGCGCGCCGAAACGCTGTCGCTGCGTCAGGCGGACTTTATCTCAGCGGTCCGTTTACAGGGCGCATCGCCGCTGCGGGTGCTGTGGAAACATATTATTCCGCTCTGCCTGCCGTCGGTGATTATCCGCATCACCATGAATATGGCGGGCATTATCCTCACTGCCGCCGGGCTGGGATTTCTCGGGCTGGGCGCACAGCCGCCCGATCCGGAATGGGGCGCGATGATCGCCAGCGGCCGCACCTACATGCTTGAGTGCTGGTGGGTGGTCACCGTGCCCGGTCTGGCGATCCTGATTAACAGCCTGGCATTTAATTTCTTAGGAGATGGCCTACGTGACCTGCTTGATCCCCGCAGTGAGTAACGCCACGCCGTTGCTCGACGTGCGCGATTTGCACGTGAACTTTATTAACGGACGCCAGGCAACCCCGGCGGTGCGCGGCGTCTCTTTTCAGCTCGGTCAGGAGAAGCTGGCGATAGTCGGCGAGTCTGGCTCCGGTAAATCGACCGTGGGTCGCGCCCTGCTGAAGCTGCATCCGGCGAAGGCGCGCATTGAGGCGAGCCGGATGCAGTTTGGCGATATCGACCTGCTGCACGCCAGCCCGGCGCAGATGCGCGCCATTCGTGGCAAACGCATCTCAATGATTATGCAGGACCCGAAATATTCGCTGAATCCGGTGATTCGGGTTGGTGAGCAGATCGCCGAGGCCTGGCGCAGTCATCATCGCGATCAGAAATCGGCGGCACGTCAGCGGGCGCTGGCGATGCTGGAGGAGGTGCAGATCCGTGATCCAGAACGGGTTTATCAGCTCTATCCTCATGAGATTTCCGGCGGTCAGGGTCAGCGCGTGATGATTGCCATGATGTTGATCACCGAACCGGAACTGGTGATTGCCGATGAGCCGACCTCTGCGCTGGATGTCTCAGTACGACTGCAGGTGCTGGCACTGCTCAATGATCTGGTGAAAGCGCGCGGACTGGGGCTGATTTTTATCAGTCACGATATCAATCTGGTGCGCAGCTTTTGCGATCGGGTGCTGGTGATGTATGCCGGGCGCGTCGTGGAGTCACTGGCCGCCTGTGACCTCGATCGCGCACAGCATCCTTACACGCAGGGACTGCTGGCGGCGCTGCCCGACCTTGATCACCGCCGCACACGCCTGCCAGTGTTACAACGTCACGCAAGCTGGTTAACCGATTAAGGAGTGGTGATGATTAATGTAAAAAATCTCAACCTCAGCTTTGGCGATGAGGGCGCGCGGAATCAGGTGCTGTTCGACGTAAATCTGCAGGTTAATCAGGGTGAAATCTTCGGGCTGGTCGGTGAATCTGGCTCGGGCAAAACCACGGTGCTGAAGTGTCTGGCGGGGCTGTTCACTCACTGGCAGGGAGAGCTGATGATTGATGGTCAGCCACTGGCGCATCACATCGTTCGGGCGCGCTGTCGGCAGGTGCAGATGGTGTTTCAGGATCCTT
Source organism: Pantoea hericii (assembly GCF_014155795.1). NCBI lineage: Bacteria > Pseudomonadati > Pseudomonadota > Gammaproteobacteria > Enterobacterales > Erwiniaceae > Pantoea > Pantoea hericii. Next base: position 315,762 of record NZ_SCKV01000002.1, on the reverse strand, counting down.
ACGGTTCATTGCATCCGCGTCACACGCTGGGCGACATTCTGGAAGAGCCGTTGCAGATTCAGGGTATCGGGCAGCGTCAGCAGCGGGTCGTGGCGATGCTGGATAAGGTTGGATTGAATCGCGCCTGGCAGACGCGTTATCCCCACCAGCTATCCGGTGGTCAGCGTCAGCGCGTGGCAATTGCCAGGGCGCTGATTCTGGAGCCACGCGTGCTGCTGCTGGATGAGCCGACCTCCGCACTGGATGTTTCGGTGCAGGCGGAGATCCTGAATCTGCTCAGCGATCTGCAGCAGCAGGAGAACCTGACTTATCTGATGGTGACGCACGATCTTGGCGTGGTGGCGCATCTCTGCCATCGCGTAGCCGTCATGCAACAGGGCAAAGTGCTGGAGACGCTGGATGTGCCGACGCTGGTGGCCGATCGCGCCGCAATGCCCTATACGAGGATGCTGGTGGAAGCGAGTCGCCACAATCATGCGGCGCTGGCGCAGCCGGGCTGAATATCAGCGGGTATCTGAAAAGAATCAAAAAAGGCCGGCTGGACCGGCCCTGTGATATCGAATGCGTTAGTGGGTCAGCTGACGCACAAAAGCAACGATCTCCTGGTTTTTGCCATGCTCAAACAGGCACTGCTGGAAACGCGGGCCGCTGACGGCGGTGCGAACCAGTTCAGGATCGATGGCACGCAGGGTATCAAGGTAGTTCTCTTTGATCACCGCAGCCTTGACCTGATTCAGCAGACCGGCGTTTCGCACCTGCGGCTCTTTACGCTCTGGCGGATAGCCATTGCCCTTCTCGCCCGTGAACGCTTTTTCAAAGATAAAGCGCAGGTTCAGCTCAGCGCCCCAGCCAAAACCTTTAGCAAATGGCAGAGATAAGGCATTGCCGTTGTTGATTTGAGCGAACAGGTAAGCATCCGCCGGATCGATACAGTAGCCACAGACCACGCCCGGATGGATGTTAAGCGACATCAGCGCGCCCTGGCCGGTGCCACAGCCCGCAACGACAAAATCCACTGCCTGGCTGTTAAGCAGCACGCTGGCCTGGATGCCGAGGTGAATGTAGGTCAGATGATGATCCTGCTCATCGCTCATCCCGACGTTGAAGACCTGATGGCCCAGCGGCTGCGCGACGCCTTCCAGTTCTTTCAGCACGGTAACGTTTTTAGCGGCCTGACTGTTTTCCATCATTAACGCGATTTTCATGATCTACCCTCGTAAAATAAATGAAACACTGTTTCATTTTAGAGAAAAACCATTAAAGTGCATGGATTAATTCACCCTGGTGCTGTGAGGCCCATCACAAAACGGCCATTGCAGCGCCCACGACTGCGTGAGGACAATGATGTTTATCTACCACAAAGAGCGACCACTGGAAGATCTGGGTAACGGCGTGACCCGCCGCGTACTGGCACATGGCGGCACAATGATGGCAGTTGAAGTGCGTTTTGAAAAAGACGCCATCGGTCCGCTACATCATCATCCCCATGAGCAGCTGACCTATGTGCTGAGCGGACGCTTTGCCTTCACCATCAACGGTGAAACCCGGGAAGTTGGCGCTGGGGACACACTCTATAAAGCACCCAATGTGGTTCATGGCTGTGTCTGTCTTGAGGCTGGCGTGCTGCTGGATACCTTTACGCCACAGCGCGAAGATTTCCTGACCACGAAATAGTGCAGGCGGCCCGGCGGGCCGCCTCCTGAACTGCCGCATGACTGCCCATTTTGCCTGCACGAAAAATTTGACTTAAAACGCGTACAATTTTTCCACCATTCCCTTCCCAGCTAACTGAATGATTCACCACAGTTTCCCCTCAGGCCGCGCTGCGCTTAGCTTCCTGTAAAAAATCATTCGGGCTCACTTCTGTACAAAATGAAGATCGTTGTATAAGTTTAATGACAACGCCAGTTCGTTTTTTAACCCGTAAAAGGATAATAATATGCCGATGCAAAATACCCTTACCTTGCCGCTGAATCACAACGCGCCGGTTAATAGTGAGTTCCGTTCATCCTTTGCTGCATCTGAGCAGGATAAACTTAATTTTCTAATCGAAGAGTTACTGGAAGCGGGCAAGGAAAAAAGCTGTATGGAGTTACTGCGTCATCTGGCCTCTGCGGACAGTGCTGAAGAAGAAGCCTGTTGCCGTGAACTGCTGACGTTGCTGATGGCCCAAAAATGAAGTCTGTGGCTGGCTGTTCAGCACAGATTCAACACCGGGCATTACCACGAAAACCCGCCTGACCGTATTTCCCCGTTCAGGCGCGTCACCTCTGCTGAAAAGCTGCCGCTTTTTTGCACCGTAATTTACACCGACGCGAATATTGATAGCTGATAGCTGATATACGTGTACGACCTTGTTAAACCGACCCGACGACTCTCATTGCTTCTCTTTCAACTCTTTTGTTAGCCTGAATCTTCCCGATTTATTATCAGGTTCCTCAGGCGTGCTATGACCATGACCTCTTTCTCCGCCACGCTGCATCTGCTGTGTGGAAAAATAGCGTCCGGGAAATCGACGCTGGCAGCACAGCTGGGTGCTGCGCCCGGTTGCGTAGTGATCAGCGAAGATCAGTGGCTGGCCGCACTCTATAAGGATGAGATGCAATCGGTGGCTGATTACGTGCGTGTTGCGGCAAAGCTCAGGAAGGCGATGACGCCGCATCTGGTCGCATTGCTTAACGCAGGCGTATCGGTTGTGCTCGATTTTCCGGCCAACACCCGGGGGAATCGTGACTGGATGCGCTCGGTGATTGAGGCATCCTCTGCCGACCATCGCATGCATTACCTGGATGTGCCGGACGCGCTGTGTAAAGCGCGTCTGCACGCCCGTAATCAGAGCGGCGAACACGCCTTTGCCGCCACGGACGAGCAGTTCACGCTGATTACCCGCTATTTTGAACCGCCGCAGGAGGAGGAAGGCTTTAACCTGGTGCGGCACAGTTAACATCTTCTGCAAATTTACGAGAGATCGAGTGCCGCAAGCACCTCAGCAATCTGCTGGTTATCCGCATCAGAGAGTGGCAACAGCGGACGCGGCAGGCAGTCGCGTGCCGTCAGTCCCAGCAGACCTGCTGCGGCATTCATCACCCTGAAGCTGCCGCCGTGCTGGCGGAACAGCGACCACAAAGGCTGCAGGCGCTCCGACTGCGCCCTGACGCTCTCATGATCACCTGCTGCTGCTGCGTCGGTCATTGCTTTCGCGACACGTGGGAACAGCCCGCCGCACACGGAATACCAGCCATCACAGCCTGCAATCAACGCATTGGCAGCAGACGCGTCGCCGCTGATGCCAACCGACACGGAAGCAGGCAGTATGTCGCGCAGTTGGGCCAGGCGATCATTTGCTGCCGATTGCGCCGCCGGAACACCGGGAATTTTTACCGACCCGATACCGGGAAGTGAGGCAATCCGGCTCAGTAACGCATCGGAGAACGTAAAATGGGTGGTGCGCGGATTGTCATAAATGCAGACTGGCACCGAGGCGTGTCGCGTCACGGTTTCAAACAGCGTAAACACTTCATCTTCTTTCAACGCCTGATACCCCAGCGGTGGCAGCAGTAAAGCGGCTGCGCCCGCCTGCTGCGCATCCTCTGCCAGCGCCAGCACCTCATCAGTATTTATCGCGCCAATGCAGATCATCACTGGAATCGCCTCTGCATGTTCAACGGCCCGCCCGGCAATGCGCCTGCGCTGTGCCCGTGTCAGCCAGGCGTAGCTGCCGGTGGACCCCAGCACGCCCAGAGAATCGACTTTTGCCTCCGTCAGCCTGCGCAGGATCCGAATAAAAGCCGCTTCATCGGGTTTGCCATCGGCAAAAGGAGTAAGGGGAAAGGCACTGAGTCCGCTGAACATACGCTTTGCTCCATCATGAGACTGTTCGGGCTGTCACCTTTACAGTCATATTTCGTCACTGGCCGAAGCATGGCTTTGCCCCGCCCGCTATTTTTGCGCTACAGCCCTTTTTGCTCTTACCCAAAGGAAATAGCGATGATTGCCGTACTGTTTGAAGCCGAGGCACGACCCGAACATCAGATGCGCTACCTGCAACTCTACGTACGTTTTTCGACATCACCGTTGCCTGATGCCTCCACGCCACCTCGGTCCTGAACCTCTTTGCCCCCAGCATCGCTGACCTCTGGTCACGCCAGAATCTCCGTTTTAGACGGTAACACGCATATGAAATCTGTCACAATTCCGCAAACTTATCTCACTCACGTTAACATGAGCAGAAAAACAGCCACCCGCTTCAAGTCACTGAATAAAATAGGTTTTATATGATAACCCCCAGAAATCATGTTTCCCACACATCAATCAATGCCCTTTTTGCACTTATTTAGCGACGGGCGCTGATCCACTCTTCAGTAACAGGCGCGGCAAAAAGCGTCAAACCTTACTGGAGTTACTGATGCAAACGACCTCACCCATGACTCATCGCGCCAGGATTGGCGCCATATTTCGTGTTACCTCCGGCAATTTCCTCGAACAGTTCGATTTTTTCCTGTTTGGTTTCTATGCCACTTACATCGCCCATACCTTTTTCCCGGCCAGCAGTGAGTTCGCCTCACTGATGATGACCTTTGCCGTATTTGGCGCAGGATTCCTGATGCGCCCGATTGGCGCAGTGGTACTGGGAGCGTACATCGATAAGGTCGGTCGCCGTAAGGGCCTGATTGTCACGCTCTCCATCATGGCGGCAGGCACCTTTATGATCGTGCTGATCCCCTCCTACCAGAGCATTGGCCTGTGGGCGCCGATGCTGGTGCTGATCGGTCGGTTGTTACAGGGCTTCTCCGCCGGCGCAGAGCTGGGCGGCGTGTCGGTCTATCTGGCGGAGATCGCCACGCCGGGCCGCAAGGGCTTCTATACCAGCTGGCAGTCGGGTAGCCAGCAGGTCGCCATTATGGTGGCGGCGGCGATGGGCTTTATCCTCAACGCCGTGCTGGAAGAGAGCGCCATCCGTGAATGGGGCTGGCGTATTCCGTTCCTGTTTGGCTGTCTGATTGTGCCGTTTATCTTCATATTGCGTCGCAAACTTGAAGAGACACAGGCGTTCAACAACCGTCGCAGCCATCCCGATGTGAAGCAGGTATTCCGCATCCTGCTGGCTAACTGGCAGGTGGTGATTGCCGGGATGCTGATGGTGGCGATGACCACCACGGCGTTTTACCTGATTACGGTTTATGCGCCGACCTTTGGCAAAAAAGTGCTGCTGCTCAGCGCCTCTGACAGCCTGCTGGTGACCTTGCTGGTAGCGGTGTCGAACTTTATCTGGCTGCCGATTGGCGGCGCGATCTCCGACCGCTTTGGCCGTAAGCCTGTACTGGTCGCCATGACACTGCTGGCGATCGTCACCACCTATCCGGCCCTGAGCATGCTGGCGGCGGCACCAGGCTTTTCGATGATGCTGGGTGTACTGCTGTGGCTGTCGATGATCTACGGGCTCTACAACGGCGCGATGATCCCGGCGCTGACCGAAATTATGCCCGCGGAAGTCCGTGTTGCGGGCTTCTCACTGGCCTACAGCCTGGCAACAGCGCTGTTCGGTGGTTTTACCCCGGTGATGTCAACCGGCCTGATTGAGATGACCGGCGATAAAGCCTCGCCAGGTTACTGGATGAGTTTTGCGGCAGTTTGCGCTCTGGGCGCGACACTCTACCTCTATCGTCGTACCCGCAGTGCCGTCACGCCTGCCCATGAAACTGTTAGCTGAGGAACGGAAGATGAAACTGAAAACGATGTCACTTTATGCTGCCCTGCTGTTTAGCGTGGCAGGCAGCGCCACGGCGCAGGCAAAAGAACTGACGGTAATGATCTCCGGCGGGTTTAAAGCGGCGTGGGATACGCTGTCGCCACAATTCGCAAAACAGGAAGGGATCACCATCAACACCGTTGCTGGTCCGTCAATGGGTAAAACACCGCAAGCCATTCCAGCCCGGCTGGCACGCGGTGAACCGGCTGATGTGGTCATCATGGTTGGCGATGCGCTAAGCAATCTGCAAAAAGAGGGCGCGACGCTGCCAGGCTCACGGGTTGAACTGGCGGACTCCCGCATTGGCGCCGTCATTAAAAAGGGTGCCACACCCATTAAAATCGGCAGCGAAAGTGAGTTGCGTACTGCCCTGCTGAATGCCTCTTCCATCGCCTATTCTGACAGCGCCAGCGGCAAATATGTCAGCAGTCAGCTGTTCAAACGGCTGGGCATTGAGGATCAGGTTAAAGGCAAGGCGGTAGAAGTTGAACGCATCCCGGTCGCTTCCCAGGTTGCTGAAGGTAAATACGCCATCGGGTTTCAGCAGGTCAGTGAGCTGTTGCCTGTTTCAGGCGTAACCTTCATTGGTGAACTGCCGGACAAGCTGCAATACACCACTCGTTTTGCCGGTGCCGTGGTGCGCAGGTCAGCACAGCCAGATGAGGCAGCGAAGCTGCTGCACTGGCTCGCCTCGCCCGAGGCTCAGCAGGCTGTCCACGCCAGCGGCCTGCACACCGTGAAAGCGTCAAAACCGGTTAAAGTCGCTGATACTGTTCAATGATCAGGTTCTCCAGTTCGCTGGCGATATGTGACAGTATCCGGCCATTTTTGCGCAGCAGGCCCACAGTGCGTTTCACCGGTGGATCGGTTAACGGCACCGCCGTCAGCAGCGCGTGCTCGTAGCCAGGTAGCGACATGGCGGGGACGGCAGCAATGCCGAGCCCCGCCTCAACCATCCCCAGCATAGTTGTCACGTGCCGGGTTTCACAGACACAGGGCTTCTCCGGCATAACAGCCTGTAACGCCTGATCGAGCAGGTTACGGTTGCCGGAGGTTTTATCCAGCCCAATCCATTCATGCTGATAAAACGCCTGCCAGCTCAGGCTCTTTTTGCCTGCTATCGGATGGTCTCGCCTGCAGGCCGCCACGTACGGGTCATCCATCAGCGGCTGAAAATGCACATCCGGCTGCGAGCGGCTGGAAAAACTGATGCCGAAGTCAGCCTGCCCGCCAATCACCGCGTCATAGACGTTAGCCGCACTGCTGTCGATCAGTTTCACGCGTACGCGGGGATAGCGCACCTGAAACAGCCGGATGATGTTGGGCATGAAATAGTAGGCCGCTGACGGCACGCAGGCCACAGTAATCAGTCCGGTGCGGGCTAAGCTCACCTCACTCAGATCGGCCATGACCTCTTCAAAATCGGCCAGCAGCTTTTCCGAACGCTGAGCAAACGCATGCCCTTTCAGCGTCAGCGTGACGCGGCGTGTGGTCCGCTCAAACAGCTTAATACCCAGCGTGGTTTCCAGCTTATCGATGCGGCGGCTTAGCGCCGACTGTGAAAGGCAGATCGATTCCGCCGCCAGGCGAAAATTGCCAAACTCCACCAGCGCGCGAAAGGCGTAGAGATCGTTGAGATCGAAATTAACCGGCATGGTTTTCTCTTCCCTTAACCTGCATCAGACTTTTGTTCATCATTTTCATCGCCTTCCGTTTGACCAAAGTCGGACACGAATCTGCTGAGCAGCTGTTCCAGCGTTTCACGATCGCTTTCCGGCCAGTGCCGGAAGACGCGCTGATAAACCTGCACACGTTGCGCATCGATTTTATCCGTCATCGCTCTGCCATCCAGGGTGATTGCTGCCTCGTTAATTCTTTTGTCCTGCCGGTTTTTCTGCCGCTTAACCAGTCCGGTTTCTTCCAGTTTCGCGACCTGACGACTGACCGTGCTGTAGTCACGCCCTACCCGATCGGCCAGTTCACCCACGCCGATCGGCCCGAACCGGCTGACCTGCACCAGAAGCGGAAAAAGCGCCCGATCGAGGTCGATACCCGCCGCTTTAATCATCGCTACATCGCGCTGGGGCCGGTTAAGCGCGCCAGCAATCGTCAGCAGACAATTGTGCAGCGCATCGTATTTATGTGTATTTTGCACACTTTTCATTGACGCCATCCAGAGGCAGGAATAATGTGTGTACTTTACACTTAATTGCTTATTATTAGAAGGATAGCAACCTATGAAAGCAGCCATCATTCGTCAGGCCGGTCAGAAACCACACTATGGGGATTTCCCCACTCCTCAGCCCGCTGAAAACCAAATGCTGGTTCGCGTGAAAGCCGCCGCCATGAGCCAGCTGGTCAAAGCACGGGCGGCAGGCACGCATTACAGCGCCACTGCGCCCTATCCTCTGGTGCCAGGCATTGACGGCACCGGTTACCTCGAAAACGGCGATGCCGTTTACTTTCTGACCTTTGGTACCGCGTCGGGTAGCATGGCGGAAAGTGTGGTGGTCAATGCCCGCTGCGTCATTCCGCTTCCTCCAGCGCTGGACCCCGTGGTCGCCGCCGCGCTTGCCAATCCAGGCATGTCTTCATGGGCCGCACTCACCCGCCGGGCTGAACTGCGCAAAGGGGAAACCGTGTTGATTAACGGCGCAACCGGCACATCCGGCCGCCTGGCGATTCGCATCGCCCGCAGTCTTGGCGCGGGCAAAATTATTGCGACCGGCCGGAACCCGGAGATACTGCAGCAACTGCTTAATGAGGGCGCAGACAGCGTCGTGACACTGGATGCTATGGCCGCTGAACTTCCTGCCCTGATGGCAGACGGCATTGATGTGGTGCTGGATTATCTCTGGGGTGAGAGCGCGCTGGCGATCATGGAAGCGGCGGTGCGAGGCGGTGATCATGTCGTTCGCTTCGTTCAGATTGGCTCACTCAGCGCACAGGAGATTCCTTTGCACAGTCATTTGCTGCGTGCATCCGGGCTGACACTGATGGGGAGTGGTCTGGGCAGCGTATCCAACGCAGACCTGATTGACTCACTGGCAGAACTACTACAGGCTGCCGGGCAGCACGGCTTTTCGGTGCCTTTTAAACCACGGCCTCTTTCTGAGGTGGATACAGCATGGGATGAAGATGACAGCCGCTGTCGAACAGTGTTTACGCTGTAGTCACCCGCGGCATCAACAGCGCGGGCCTGCCTGTCGGGTAGACTTGCCACTAACCTTCGGACGGCATCGGATGCAGAAAACGGTCAGGATAATCGGGCGTGAGAGCATGCTGCTCGCTATAGCGGCCAAACAGCTTATAGCGGTTTAACGCGATGCGGTCGTAAGCCGCGTTATTGATCACGTCCGGAAAGTGACGCAGCACCGCCAGCCCGCGCCAGGGTGCTGGCAGGTGCTGCATAACACGGAAAACCGCCTGCGCCCGCAGCCAGTGCTGATTACCATCAATGTAGACAAGGGTGGTGATATTCTCTTCCGGCAGTCCGGCCCAGCGCAACAGCGCTTTGCCCTGCTCGCTCTGCACCGAGGCAAAACGGACCTGCCGCGCCAGATGGTGGCGCAGCAGAAACTGAACCCAACCATTACACAGCTTACAGACGCCGTCATAAAGCACGGCGCTTTCACCGGTTTGCAGATACGGGGGCGACGACATCCTGCAACTCCTCACTCCTCTGATGATGAGCTGAAGTGTAGCGGGTTCTGGTCAGTTGCTGTTGCAGCCAGTGGATAACGGCAGCGTGATCCTGGGCGCAGGCATCCACCTCAAACAACGGCCCCAGCGTCATTGGCCTGGCCTGTTGTGCCAGCTGATGAAGTTCAGGCAGGTACTCAGCGCCTGGATGCCCCGGCAGTCGCTGGGTCAGTCGCGCCTGATAGCGCGCCACCGCCACCTCCGGTTCAATCTTCAGCCACAGCTCAAGCACCTCTTCGACGCCCGCCTGTTGCAGTCCCTGCTCCAGCAGCGCGCGCGGCTGAAAACCAAACCAGGCATCGATCAGCCAGACCTGACTGGCGGGTGCCTGTTCGACGATGTTCCAGATCGCCTGATAGGCCGCGCAGCCCAGTTGCCGGTTACGCTGCCGATCGACCGGCGCAAAAGCGTGCATAAAAGGCTCTTTCAGGCTGTCCAGCGTCAGCACCGGCCAGCCAAAGTGTTGTGATAGCGCGTGCGTCAGGGTGCTCTTACCCGACGCCGGAATGCCGTTAACCAGCACCACGCGTTTAGGGGGGATATTTTGTGTCATAGGATATCGATAACCTCCGCGACACTGCTGGCCCGACGTAACCGGACCAGCGTCTCCTCATCCTCCAGCAGCGACACAATCGCGCGGATCCCCTCTTCAATGTGGGCGTTGCTGTCGCGCGCGCCAAACATAATCACAATGTCCGCTTTATCACTGCCCTCAAACGAGATCGGTTCATTCAGCAGGATCATACTGAAACAGTCGCGGATCACCCCCGCTTCCGGCCGGGCATGAGGAATGGCAATTCCCTCCTCAAACACATAATACGCCCCATGGGCCAGGGTGTTCGCGATCACCGCATCCGGATAGGTGGCGTCGAGATAGCCGCCGCTAACCAGCGGTTCGGCGGCCAGCGCGATAACCTGACGCCAGTCCGTGGCGTCGATGCCAATCTGAATGGCGTTGGCCTCTTGCAATAACTGCTTAATCGTCATCAGCTCTCCTTAAATCGACTGGCGAACCACATTGCGTAATTCATCGATTTTGACAAACAGCGCATCAATTTCATTACGATAGCGACGGCTTTTCGCAAATAAACTTAATGCCCGGTTATATTCCAGCATTAATTGTTTTTGCGTTTCGCCATCACGCGGGTTAATTGCGAGCTGCTGCTCCAGTTGCGTTATTTTCTCGCGACTGACTTCCGCCAGATGATCCTGCTGCTGCTCGCTGGGTTGTTCCGCAGCCGGAGACTTTTTTAAGAATCCAAACATAGGCTCTCCTGCCCCCTATATGCCGGGGTGTCTCAGATTAATAGTGATGATAAAAACGTTTAACGCAATAATTCGGTGATGGCGACGCGGGTAATTAACGGAATAACTGCATCTTCTCTACCAGCACATTGGTCACTGCATCATTGGCGGGCACCAGGAAATTACGCACGCTGTCATTGACCTTGCCTTTCTCAAAGGTCGATTTGCACTGCGCCACCCACTGCACATTCATTTCGGTGCCGACATTGACCTTCTCAATCCCGCTGCTTACCGCCAGTCGCATATCTTCATCGCTGACGCCGGTGCCACCGTGCAGCACCAGTGGCGTGTGGGTTGCCGCCGTAATATCCGCCAGGCGCTGATGCTGAATATGCGCCTTCCCGGTGTAAAGGCCATGTACGGTGCCGATTGAGATTGCCAGCATATCAACGCCGGTCTCTTCAACGAAACGGCGTGCATCTTCCACCGGCGTAAACGCGATCGCCTCCATCTCCACACATTTACCATCTTCCGAACCGCCAATCGCACCCAGTTCCGCTTCAACTGAAACATTATGCGGACGCGCCATATCAATCACCCGGCGGGTATTGGCAATATTCTCTTCAATCGGCAGATGTGACCCGTCATACATCACGGAACTGAATCCGGCATCTATCGCCGTCTGAATCGCCGCTAAATCGGAACAGTGATCGAGATGCAAACAGGTCGGCACATTCATACTCTCCGACAGCGATTTAATGGCATCGACCAGCAACTTATGACCGAGATATTTCGCCGTGCCGGTGGAGATCTGAATCATTAAGGGACTGTTGGTCTTCTCTGCCGCTTTAAAATAAGCGGGCAACATTTCCAGGCAGTGAAGATTAAAAGAACCCACCGCTTTAAAGTCACGCTGTTTAGCCAGCTTTAACAGGTCGGCGAAATTATAAAGTTTCATGGATTTTTTCCTCTTGAGGTTTGGTGGATTTGCCGTTAACAAACCAGGCAAGCGCGGTAACAAAAGCAATAAACAGGGCAACAAACAGCCAGTTATTCTGGAAGGCGTGGCCGAGTACCAGGCCGGTACTGATGACGTCCGAGTCACTGAAGGTCACGCCGGTGAAGCCGTAGCTCTCCAGCATTGGCACCAGGATGGCGGGCAGAATGGTGATAAAGAGTCCGTGGACGAAGCCGCCGATCATCGCGCCGCGTCGTCCGCCCATGGCATTACCAAAGACCCCAGCGGTGCCCCCGGCAAAGAAGTTGGTCAGCAGTCCCGGCAGGATCATCGCCAGTCCAAACATCGGGAAGACGAGCATGCCAACGATGGAGCCGAGCGTGGTGGCGAGGAAGCCGACAATCACCGCGTTCGGGGCGTAAGGAAACATCACCGGGCAGTCCAGCGCCGGTTTGGCATCGGGTACCACGCGCATGGCGATGCCCCGGAAAGCAGGCACCAGCTCGTTGAGCAGCAGGCGGACACCGCTGTAGAGCACAAAGACCCCGGCCACGAACTGAATCGACTGCATAAAGGCGTACATCAGGTAGTTCATGCCGTTGCTGTACTGGGCAATGAATGCCGGACCGGCCGCCACGGCGGGGATCAGGTACATCGGCACCATCACCAGCGCCATCGACAGATAGGTATCCTGCAGAAACTTAAAGTTATCGGGCAGCTTCAGGTCTTCGGTGGAGCGCGATCCTTTGCCCACCACCTTGGCGACCGCCGCCGTGACCAGATAGCCAATGGTGCAGAAGTGACCCAGCGCCACATCGTCGGAGTCGGTGATACGCCGCACCACCGGCTGTGCCAGCGCGGGCATCACGACCGCCATGATCCCGCCGAAGATGCCGCCGGTCAGGATCAGCGGCAGGCCAGTCAGCCCCGCTTTGTAGCCGATGACAGCGCCAATCGTCGCCATCCACAGCAGGGCCTGGCCCGTCAGGAAGATATACTTAAAGGGTGTCAGCCGCGCGATGATGATATTGACGATAAAGATCACCAGCAGCGTCAGCGCCACTTCAGATCCCAGCTCACGGTTAGCCAGTCCGGCGATAGCGGCTACATCGGTGATATAACCGCGCATGCCAAAACCGTGGGTAAAAATGGTATTGAGGAACGTCAGCGTCCCCACAATAATATTGATACCCGCCATCATAATTAAAAAGCCGAGCAGGGTTTTAAAGGTGCCTTCCACCACCTTGCCTGCTGATTTCTTCTGCAGCAGCAGACCAATCAGCGCAATAAACGCGATCAGAATTGAGGCCTGCCCCAGCAGATCTTTTACCAGAAAGTCGATCACACTATTCATGGGCAGCGACCTTCTCGTTACGTTCTTTTAAAAAGGCCAGGATCTTCTGCTCTATTTCCACTTTATCGGTGAGCCGGTTAAGAATAATGACCCGTTTAATCTGCTCCGGACTGGCGTCGGCATTTAATACATCGGCAAAGGCTTTTTGCGTCAGGATCATATCTGACTTAAATGCATTCGCTTCTGAAATGGTGGTGTGATCGATATCAGCCTCAATTTCCAGTTTTTTTAATACTGCTTTTGCGCTCATCTCAATCGCAAAACTGGAGCCTAATCCACAACCACAGACACATAATATTTTCAGCATGGTTTTTCCTCACACTATATTGAGTTGTTTAGCGAGTTTGTAATGGTGCCCGTCAATATCGACCAGGCGTTTTTGCATGCTTATTAAATCAATCGGGATCGGTTTATTGCTGCCATTAATAATGACCGCTTTATTCCGCATGCCTGACTGAATACAACGCACCACTTCACTGGCCATAATGGTGCCCTGATAAATTTCTTCGCAGGTGGGATCACCATTGCGCAGTCCGTAACCGAGAATAGTTTTACGGATGCGTACGCCAATAAGCGGCTCAAGCTGTTTGATCAAGGTGTCGATCGCCCCCTGAAAACCGGGCGAATATTCACGGGTGTAGCCTTCTGAACAGAGGATGACCACGCTGTTCTGTTCGGCCAGCCGTCCGGTGATGCGCTGTGCCAGTTGTGGCAAAGGAATCTGGCACTCCGGAATCAGGGCGATATCCGCATTGGATTTAATCGCCGATTGCAGCGTTAATTCGCCGCAATAGCCGCCGAGTAACTCCAGCATAAAAACCCGGCCCGGTAAGGCGCGGCCGGTATTACGCAGCTTTGCGACCTCTTTTAATACCTGCTCGCAGGCGGTAGAAAATCCCAGCGTGTAATCACTGCCGAAGACATCATTATCGATGGTCATACCGACGCCGAAACAATTAACGCCAGACTCCGACAGGATGTGGAGAAACTGCAGCGATCCGTCACCACCCGCCATGATTAATACGTCAATACGTGCGCTTTTCAGCTGGCGCGCAATTAAATCATATTCGCTGCGCACCAGTTTCTTTTCCGTCCTTCCGGACTGCATCACCGGAATCGGGGCGATGGCAAAGTCGAGCAGATCGCGCTGGCTGATATCACGATGGTTATTTGCCAGAAGGCCGGGAATGCCGCCGTCAAATATCACCATCTCAGCCTGCGCGAGACGCCCTATCTGGAAGACAAAGTTATTTATTCCGGTGACATCCCCGCCACTGATCACCATTCCAATGCGCATTTCCCTCACCCCGCTGGCTTACTCTGCTGAGGGCCATTCTTCCGGTTCACGGCGTTGCTATTTGCAGAGGAGATCACAGTTACGCGCGGTATTTTTCGGGCAGGCGTGTTGACAGCAGTAGCTTAAGGCCTTTATTTGTGAGCTGAGTCACTCTATTCCAACTTATTACTTCACGGACGAATCAATACAAATCATCAGCTTAGGTTGCCGAACAGGTTTTTGATTTGGCCAACAGAATAACGAATGATCGGGCATAAAAATGGCATTGCGAATTTGTGACTTTCACCTCATTTTTCCCGGTTCTGGCCCGGTTCAGGCGATTAAAATAGTTTTTATCGGGAGGGCTGGATTATTCAGTGCACGTAAAAAAGGGAATATTTCAGGAGATGCAGGAAAGGAAGAAAAATGAATCAGGGGCGCAGCGAGCTGCTGCGCCCCACACACTTATTTCGCGTAAGCTTCGGTAGACAGCGTCAGGGTGACGTCGTCGCTTACCGCCGGGACATATTTGTCCAGCCTGAAGTCAGAACGCTTGATGGTGCCGGTGGCATCAAAACCAATCGCCTGCTTCTTCACCATCGGATGCTCGCCCTGCTTGTTCAGCGTGGCGTGCAGCGTAACAGGCTTAGTGATCCCTTTCAGGGTCAGGTTACCTTCAACGTCAAATTTGTTGTCGCCCTTTGCAACCACTTTGGTGCTGTGGAAGGTCGCAGTTGGGTATTTGGCCGTGTCGAAATACTCAGCGCCTTTGAACTCTTTGGTCAGCGCCGCAACATGGCTGTCGATTTTGCTGACTGGCAGGGTTACGTCAACGCGTGATGCTTCCGGATGATCTTTATCAAACACCAGCGTACCGGTTGCATCCGGAATATCCGCGGTAGGATTTGAGAAGCCAAAATGGTTCCAGGCCACAATGACAGACGTATGCTCAGGATTCAGCTGGTAGTGCATCGCCTCAGCCTGAGATAACGGGGCGTAAAGGGTAGCAGCGGCTAACAGGGGCAGTGCGATACGTTTGAAGTTCTTCACAGTCAATTCCTTATCCGGACAAAAGTGAACTGAGTGTGGTTCAGTTAGCCCGAAATAGACAGTGAAGAGATTTGTCCGTAATTTTCAAATAAATTCAGCAACTTTATATCGGGCGCTATACATTTTCTCCCCCGGTAAACAGCACGCGCCAGCGGCGGCGATCCTGAATCAGTGTGCGGTGCAGCTGTTGCAGATCGGTAAGGGTCAGCGCCTCTATCTGCGCCGCATCCGGTTCTGCCAGACCATTTTCACGGCGTAACTGCGCCAGTGGCTGCGCCACTTCCCGGCTCAGCAGACGCGTTTTCAGTGCCACCAGGTCACACTCTGCCAGCGTCTCGTTAAGGGAACGCAGGAAGTTGCGGCAGTAGCGCAACAGTGACAGCGCGCTGTAATCGGGCGACTGCAGCGCAAACACTACGCCATCTTCATCGGCACAGCGCATATAGCGGCTGTTAACGACATACCCTATAGGTTGTTCAACCCGATAGCGCTGGAAGAAACGCGGCTCGTAGATCAGCGCCAGCGCACGTAATGCCGCAAGCTGTTCAGGACGGTGCAGTGGAATAAACAGCAACAGCGCGTTGTCCGTACTGGCGTGCAGCAGACGCGTCATGCCCGTTTGTGTGGTCATGCGTTTTGGTGGCGTGTCAGGGTTAACCGGCAGCGACAGCGCGCTCAGCCGCCGGGCAATCAGCGAATGCAGCGCCGCGTTGCCGCCTTTAAGCGCCGCCCGCCAGCAATCCGGCGCAAAGGTCGCTGCCAGCTGATAAGGCAGCTGCTGCTGCAGCGCGCGGATTGCGATGCTTTCGACAGGTGACGGCAGGTTTGCCTCAACCGGCAGCGACAGTGCACAGACAATCTGGCTCAGCGCCTGATCAGTGACCGCCTCATCTGTCGTCAGCTGAAGCGTGAGCTGCCATACGCCCTCTACTTCCTGCCAGCAGCCGTTACCGCCCTGGTGACGCAGCGCAGCAAACAGCGGACGCAACCGCCGCCCCAGCGCTTCGCCCACCTCGGCGGTAAACGTTGAGTAAAACTCGGGTCGCAGAATCAGCACGGGGTTCGGGTTATCTGACTGATAATGCGGTAACGCCACCGACTCTTCGGGCAGGGGATCAGGCGTAATGGCGACATTAAGCGGATAGAATGTGAAATTCACCGCGGGCAGCGCGTCAGGTGGTGCTGGCTGCCAGTGGGTCAGTGCCAGACTGTAACCCTGTGTGATGAGGTTTTCTGATGGCGGTTGCGGCGTACAGCAGAGCAGGGTGCCCGGCGCGCTGTTAAGCCTCTCCAGCAACAGTAGCAGTACAGGCAGCGTTTCATCAGGCGCAAAGCCAACGGCGCGCTGACGGAGTTGCTCCATAAGTGACAACGTCACAAATCGTTGCTGACTAAGCTCATGATAGTGCTGATGCTGTGCCTCACCGATCTGGCTCAGTGCCTGCAGGTAGCTATCAATCAGCGCATTCACGGTTTCTGGCATCTCAGTTTCGACACCCAGCGCCAGCCAGAGCGCACCGCCTGCCTGATAGATCCACTTCAGCTCCAGCGTTTCCGCC
This sequence comes from Pantoea hericii, assembly GCF_014155795.1. Lineage (NCBI taxonomy): Bacteria > Pseudomonadati > Pseudomonadota > Gammaproteobacteria > Enterobacterales > Erwiniaceae > Pantoea > Pantoea hericii. The sequence goes on along the minus strand of NZ_SCKV01000002.1, from coordinate 298,869 downwards.
AGCCCCTGCTCGCGCAGCGTTGCCAGCAGCGATCCGGGTGCCTCATCCAGCAAAAATTCACGCCACAAAGTGACACCGTCACTACTTTCAATCAGCCAGGTGCGCCATAACGCTGGCGAGGCGCTATCCGCCAGTCGCCAGCAGGTCTGGCTGTTCAGCTGCGGCGGTGGCAGATCCTGTTGCCACTGACCAGCAGGCAGCGCGCTGGCAAACTGACGTGCCAGCTGCTCCAGTTCATCCAGTGACTGCGGTCCCTGAAGCCAGAGCCGCATATTACTGGCGAAATAGTAACGCTGATGGAACTGACGCAGCGCCCGTTGCAGCGCAGACATCTCGTCGCCAAAGCTCGCCCGGCTGCCGATATGGAAGCGCTGAAATTCCGCAGGTGATTGCGCGGAATGCAGCAGTGCCGCTTCGATGCGGGATGGCTCATGGCGCTGCAACAGCTGATACTCGGCGTCAATCACCGCCACTTCCTGCGCGATGGCCTGATTATCCAGCAGCGGAGAGACGAGCATATCCTGAAGTCGGGCCAGCCCGTCAGCCAGCAACGACGGCGTCACCTCAAAGAAAAACGCGCTGCGCCGGGCCAGCGTGGTGGCGTTGACCTTCCCGCCCTGGGTCTGAATCCAGCTCATCAGCCGGCCCTCATCAGGCCAGCCGCTGCTGCCGGTGAACAGCAGATGCTCCAGCAGATGCGCCAGTCCGGGCCAGCGTTCTGGCTCATCGTGGCTCCCTGCACCCACCTGAATCAGGGCAGCGGCCTGGCTGGCATCTGCCTGATGCACCAGTTCAATCATCAGACCGTTTATCACCAGGCCGCGCGTTTTCATCAGAGGTTCCGTGTTTTGTAGATCAGTTGCGAGTTGCTGCGGTTACGGAACTGCAGCTGACCAATTTTAATGTCGCTGCAATCCGCCTCACGCCGGGCTTCAAGGATTTTGCCGTGATGCGGCGATTTGCTGCAGACCGGATCGGTGTTGTCGGCATTGCCGGTCAGCATGAAAGCCTGACAGCGACAGCCGCCAAAATCTTTCTCTTTCTCATCACAGGAGCGGCACGGCTCCGGCATCCAGTCGAAACCGCGATAACGGTTAAAGCCAAACGAGTTATACCAGATATCGTCCAGGCTTTGCGTCAGTACAGAGGGAAATTCCACCGGCAGCTGGCGCGCACTGTGACACGGCAGCGCCGTGCCCTCTGGCGTCACGCTGAGGAAGATAGCGCCCCAGCCACCCATGCAGGGCTTGGGTCGCTCTTCGTAGTAGTCTGGCGTCACAAACAGCAGGTTGGTCAGATTGCCGGTGGTGCTCATCCGCTCACGGTAGGTTTTCACCACGGCTTCCGCACGGGCGATCTGCTCACGTGTCGGCAGCAGACCTTCACGGTTAAGCTGCGCCCAGCCGTAGAACTGACAGGTCGCCAGTTCAACGTCATCTGCCTCCAGCTCAATACAGAGGTCAATGATTTTATCGATCTGATCGATGTTATGACGATGCAGCACGAAGTTCAGCACCATCGGATAGCCGTGGGCTTTCACCGCTTTCGCCATCTCCAGCTTCTGCTGAAACGCTTTTTTCGATCCCGCCAGCGCCGCATTCAGGGTTTCGTCACTCGCCTGGAAGCTGATCTGGATATGATCCAGACCCGCTTCGCTGAACGCATCCAGCTTCTTCTCGGTCAGGCCAATGCCGGAGGTGATCAGGTTGGTATAGAAGCCAAGGTCGCGCGCCGCCTTGATCAGCTCAGGCAGATCTTTTCGCACCAGCGGCTCGCCGCCGGAAAATCCGAGCTGAACGCTGCCCATCGCGCGCGCCTGACGAAAGACTTCGATCCACTGCTCAGTCGTCAGCTCCTTCTCCTGCTGGGCGAAATCCAGCGGGTTAGAGCAGTAGGGACACTGCAGCGGACAGCGATAGGTCAGCTCTGCCAGCAGCCAGAGCGGCGGATTCACACCAGGTTTATGCGGGGTCACGGAACTGTATCCACTTCTGTTCATAGGCTGACTGCAGGAATTCTAAGACGTCCGGACCCACGCCGCCCGCTTCCGGAAAACGGTTATCCAGGGTCGCGATAATCGCGGCGATATTCTGTTTGCCATCCACCAGCTCAAGAATGGCGGCGGCGGTTTCGTTCAGCTTTGCCATGCCTTCAGGATAAAGCACCACGTGCGTATCCTGAGCAGCTTCCCACTGCATACGGTAGCCGCGACGAAACGCGGCAATCGAGTTTTCATTCATCTGTTATACCAGTCGGGTGGTGTGCCACGCCGCCTTGTCTGTGACGGTGTGATAAGGCGGACGTTTCAGCTCGTAAGCCATGGTCATGGCGTCCAGCATGCTCCATAAAATATCGAGCTTAAACTGCAAAATTTCCAGCATCCGGTTCTGCGTTTCAGCGGTAGTGAAGTACTCCAGCGCCAGCGCCAGACCATGCTCCACATCGCGGTTCGCCTGACCCAGGCGGCTGCGGAAGTAGAAATAGCCCTCTTCTTTGATCCATGGATAGTGCTGCGGCCAGCTCTCAAGCCGTGACTGGTGGATCTGCGGAGCGAACAGTTCGGTGAGCGAGCTGCAGGCCGCCTCCTGCCAGTTGGCGCGGCGGGCGAAGTTAATGTAAGCATCCACCGCAAAACGCACGCCCGGCAGCACATGCTGCTCTGACAAGAGTTCTTCGCGCGTCAGACCGACCGCCTCGCCCAGCCGCAGCCAGGCCTCAATGCCGCCCTCTTCGCCATTGCTGCCGTCGTGGTCAAGGATGCGCTGAACCCATTTGCGGCGGGTCGCCGGATCGGGACAGTTAGCCATGATCGCCGCATCTTTTAGCGGAATGGTGGTCTGGTAATAGAAGCGGTTTGCCACCCAGCCCTGAATCTGCTCGCGCGTGGCCTGACCGTTATGCATCGCAATGTGATACGGGTGATGGATATGGTAGTAAGCGCCTTTGTCGCGCAGGGCCTGTTCAAAAGCCTGTGGTGACAGCGTGTCAGTGATCTGCATGATTTAGCCCTGAAGATGGATCGCCATCCCGTCCCAGCTCACCTCTATTCCCTGCCCCGTCAGAAACTGACGCTGCGGTGACTGCTCGTTAAGGATCGGATTGGTGTTGTTAATGTGGATCAGAATTTTGCGTCTGGCCGGCAGAGACGCCAGCAACGCCATCAGTCCCTGCTCTTCCGCCAGCGCCAGATGGCCCATCGCCTTGCCGGTGTTGTGACCCACGCCGGTAGCCAGCAGCTCATCATCCTGCCAGACGGTGCCATCAATCAGCAGGCAATCCGCTTTTTGCAGCCACGGCAATATCACCGCATCGGGCTCGCCCAGACCGGGTGCGTAGAGCAGCGTCTGGCCATTCGCCCGGTTTTCAATAAACAGCGCCACGTTGTGGCCGGCAAGCGGCCTGTCGCGGAAGGGCGAGTAAGGCGGTGCATTGCTGATAATGGGAATCGCCGTGAACTTCAGATCTGTGCAGACATCGACGCTGAACGGCGTCAGTGGCGCAATCGGCCGGTGCTGTAAGCCGCCATTCCAGTGGGTGAGCATCGGAAAGATCGGGAAGCCGGTGCTGAGGTCAGCATGCACTTCCGGCGTACACCACACCTGATGCGGGCAGCCTTCACGCAGGCTCAGTAGCCCGGTGGTGTGATCGATCTGGCTGTCGGTGAGGATAATCCCCCCAATCGCCGTGCCGCGCAGCACGCCCTGGCGGGTCAGTTCTGGCGTATGCAGGATCTGCTGGCTGATATCGGGTGAAGCGTTGCATAGCACCCAGTCTTCGCCGTTATCGCTCAGGATAATTGACGATTGCGTGCGTGCCTGGGCCTGAATCGTGCCATTACGCACGCCGTGGCAGTTGGCGCAGTTACAGTTCCACTGCGGAAATCCGCCACCCGCGGCTGAACCGAGGATTTTGATAAACATAGAGGAAAACCAGAAGTTGAAAAAAAATGCCCGCTCAGAGGGCGGGCAGAACGATTAACGGTTGGAGATGTACAGAGTGACTTCCAGACCGAGACGCATATCAACGAAAGTTGGTTTTTTCCACATGAGTTACTTCCTCTTGGTTAACAGTAAAAAAGCTGTCTGAAATCAGCGTGACCGGCAATGAATGAGACGGCCGTCACAATTTCCAGGCAGATGTTGCGCCAATGGCGCGTCGGGATCAAGTCCGGAACGTAAGGAAATTGTTATCACAGCCCGGTCAGTTGTAAAACCCGCTGCCAGTTTCCCCATGCCAGTTTCTCAGTCAGTGTCTGATCATAGCCTGCTTCCTGAAAAGCAGCGAGCAATCGCGGCATTCCGCTGACATCGCCCAGCGCTGCTGGCGGGGTAATTCCGTCGAAATCGGAGCCAAACGCCACATGGTCGCTGCCCATTATCTTCAGGAGGTGATCACAATGCTTAACAATTTCTGTTAATGGCGTGTCAGCGTCGCGTTTACCGTCGGCGCGCAAAAACGCATTGCCAAAATTAATGCCGACCAGACCGCCGCTGTCGCGGATCGCCAGCAGCTGGTCATCGGTCAAATTGCGCGGTTGCGGACAGAGGGCGTGCGCGTTGGAGTGGCTGGCGACCAGCGGCGCAGTGGAAAGCCGGGCGGTTTCCTGGAACGTCTTCATGTTCATGTGCGACACGTCGATCATCATCTTCAGTTCACCCGCCTGCTGAATCAACCTTTCGCCGGCAGCGGTCAGGCCCGGTCCGGTGTCGGGCGAGCCGGGAAAACTGCCGCTGACGCCTTCACCAAAGCGACTGCGCAGATTCCAGAATGGCCCGATGCTGCGCACCCCCGCCTGCCAGAAGGCGTGCAGCTGTTCGCCCTCCTCGTCCAGCGCATCAGCACCTTCAATGTGAGCCACCATCGCCAGTACACCGTCGGCGCGACAGGCAATAATATCTTCACTGCTGCGGCAGAGTCGCGCCCGCCCGCCTGACGCATCGGCCAGCTGCTGCAGGATCTCAAGCTGTTGCCACATGATCTCCAGCGGGCGATACGGCTCATCGGCCCGAACCGGAACGGTGCGGGCGATATATTCCTGCGGCGGCACAAAGATCGCAAACAGCCCGCCACCCATTCCGCCCTGCTGAATGCGCGGAAAGTCGAGATGCCCCCGCTCAATACCCTGATAAAACGCCTGCGCGGGCGCATCACGATGATGCAGCCAGAGGTTAAGCAACAGATCGTTGTGACCGTCAAAAATCAGCATAAGCGTCCACCCAGTTAAACAGGCGACCATGCTAACCCCACCAGGCGGATTCATCAAACCAGAGCGCACGGAGGGTGTTGTCACTTTTGCACATCAGGTTGTCAGCGTTGCGCGCGCGGTTTGCAGGGCTTGTCGTCAGACTGGTAAAAAAACACAAGGAGAATACTATGCTGACCCAACCTGCTGATAAATATCGTGCCTCTCCGGTCGTGTCTCTGCCCGATCGCCAGTGACCTTCACGCCAGCTCACCCAGGCCCCGCGCTGGCTCTCCACCGATTTGCGTGACGGCAATCAGGCGCTGGCAGAACCGATGGATCGGGAGCGGAAGATGGCATTCTGGGATCTGCTGCTGCGCTGCGGGTTCCGCGAAATTGAGGTCGCCTTTCCCTCGGCGTCACAAACGGATTTCGATTTTGTGCGCGACCTGATTGAGCAGCAACGCATCCCGGCGGATGTGACGTTACAGGTGCTGACTCAGGCACGCGAGGATCTGATTACCCGCACGTTTGCGTCATTACAGGGTGTTCCGCGTGCCATCGTACATCTCTACAATGCTACCGCGCCGCTGTTTCGTGAGCGGGTATTTAAACAGAGCAAAGCGGAAATCGTAGAGCTGGCCACCGCGGGCGCACGCCAGATCCGCGCGGAATGCGAGGCGCAACCCGGGACTGACTGGACCTTTGAATATTCGCCTGAGACCTTCTGCTTTACCGAGCCGGAGTTTGTGCTGGAGATTTGCGAGGCGGTAGCCGATGTCTGGCAGCCTGACGCGCAGCGGCCGATGATTATTAATCTGCCCGCCACGGTGGAGGTGAACACACCCAATGTCTATGCCGATCAGATTGAATTTTTCTGCCGTCACTTCAGCCGTCGTGACGCCGTCTGTATCAGCGTGCATCCGCACAACGATCGCGGCACCGGCATAGCCTGTGCCGAACTGGCCCTGCTGGCGGGCGCTGACCGGGTCGAGGGCTGTCTGTTTGGTAACGGTGAGCGTACTGGCAATGTGGACCTGGTGACGCTGGCGCTGAATCTCTATACCCAGGGCATTTCGCCGCAGCTCAATTTCAGCCAGATGCATGAGGTGATTGAGGTGGTGACACGCTGCAACCAGTTGCCGGTTCATCCCCGTCATCCCTATGCGGGTGAACTGGTCTTTACTGCCTTCTCGGGTTCTCATCAGGATGCAATAAAAAAAGGCTTCGCCATCCGCGCCGAACGGCAGGAGAAAGTGTGGCAGATGCCCTACCTGCCGCTGGATCCAGCCGACATTGGCTGCAGCTATGAGGCGGTGATCCGTGTGAACAGCCAGTCGGGAAAAAGCGGTGCTGCCTGGCTGCTGGAGCAGAATCATGGATTACAAATGCCACGTTCGCTGCAGCAGGATTTCAGCCGCTGTGTTCAGCATGAGACAGACCGGCACGGTGGCGAGATGACGCACTACGCGCTGTGGCAGCTCTTCTGCCATCAGTATGGTGTCACACGGCCCATGGTGGCGTTACAGCGGGCGGACAGCCAGAGTGACAGCGGCGGGCAGACGCAGATCAGCGCCAGCGTAGTGGTTCAGGACCGCTCACTGACACTGACCGGCAGCGGCAATGGCTGGCTTTCTGCGGCGGTGAATGCCCTGCGCAGCGCGTTTGATTTGCATCTGACCATTGAGGACTATCACGAGCACACGCTGGGACGGCGCAGTGACAGCCGCTCGGTGGCCTATATCAGCTGTGTGGATGTCCGTGGTGTGCGGGCCTGGGGAGTGAGTATTGATAACGACACGGCCCGTGCCGCATTGCAGGCGCTGCTCAGCGCGGCAGGCCAGTTTCTAGAGGGGGAAAATAGTCCGTGGGCGCAACGCCCAGCAGACGACGAAACATCGCACTAAACGCACTGGGGCTTTCATAGCCCAGCTCCAGTGCCACCCGCAGCACGGAGTCGCCCTGCGCCAGTCGCGTCAGGGCGATGGCCAGACGGGCGCGCCGCACCCAGTCACTGAACTGCAGGCCAGTTTCGCGCATGAAATGACGGGCCAGGGTGCGGCCCGAAACGTTAAGGTGGGCGCTGGCGCGCAGCAGCGTCCAGTTTTCACCGGGTGTCTGCTTGATCTGCTCGCACAGCGCCTGTAAACGGGGGCTGTTGGGTGTCGGCAGTGCAAAAGGCAGCACATCCATGCCGCGAATCTCATCCAGAATTAACTCCATCACCCGCTCAGCCCGGCTCCCGGCGCTGTAGTGCTCCGGCAGGCTGAGGGCCGTGACGATTAACTCACGCAGCAGCGGCGAGATCTGTACCACCTGACAACTGGCGGGCAGATCGGCGCGCGCCAGTGGGTCGATAAACAGGGTACGTGCCGCCACGCTGCCGGTAATCTGCAGCGCATGGCGGGTAAAAGCCGGGAGCCAGACGCCGCGACTCGGCGGCACAACCCAGCTGCCAAACTCTGTCTCGACCCGCACCACGCCGCTTAAAGTATGGATCAGCTGGGCGCAGGCGTGATGATGCCAGGGTTCGCTGGCCCCGTGCAGGTAGTCGTGCGCCAGCGGCACCAGCGGGCGCGTACTGAAGTCAAAATGCTGCTGACTCATTGCGCCTTCAGGTAGCGGTAGATGACCGCCAGATCCTCTTCGCCGTGTCCGGCGTCAACCGCCTGCTGCCAGAGCTGCGCGATGTTCTCCAGCGCCGGTAATGGCGTCTCTGCCGCATCCAGCGCCAGGCGGGCATCTTTGAGCGCCCAGATCAGATGCATCTGCGGTGTATAGTCGTCGCTGGCGATCATCCCAAGCTTCATTTTCGCATAAGGCGCAGCCAGTGGACCGCCCTCCAGCACCTGCCAGAGATCGTCGGTGGAGAAGCCGAACTGCCCGGCCAGTTTGGTACTCTCCGCCAGGCTCTGCATCATGCCGATCAGCCAGCTGTTGATGACCAGTTTCATGCGGCTGCTCTTGCCCGCCTCACCCAGCCACTTTGTCCCTTTACTGATGGCGGCAAACACCGCATCTGCCGCCTGCGCCCGGCTCTGATCGCCGCTGGCCAGCACCAGAATCTGTGCGTTCTCTGCGGGCGCTTTGGTGCCGGAGACCGGTGCGTCGATCAGTAAAAGATCGGGCCGTTTTTCTGCGAAAAAGGCGATCAGCGCGTCGGTTTTCTCGATGCCAATGGTACCCATCTGGCACAGCGTCGCGCCCTGCTTAAACGCCTCTTTCGCCTGATGCAGCACCTGCTCGGTGGTGTCGCCATCGGAGAGCATGGCAATCACCACATCCGCCTGACGCACCGCCTCTTCCGGCGAGTCAGCCAGCTGTAAACCGGCCTCCAGCAGATCCTCACCGCGTGCGCGGGTACGGTTCCAGCCGTGTACGCGAAAGCCTTTTTTCAGCAGGTTGGCGGCAAATGCGTGCCCCATTGCGCCTAATCCCAGAACCGCCACTTCAGGTTGTTGCATGTTGACTCCCCTGGTTTATCTGTCTGTATCCGACCCTGTCGGATGATTTATCACGGAAAAGCTGAATTCCAGCCTGGCGGTAAACCGAAAAAAAATCCAGCCCGAAACGGTGTACCCCATCGCATCAAACCCTTACCATACGCGGCGATTGTTTCACCTGATTCATTTACGCTTCTTTTTTAGGCCTCTGATAATGAAAATAATCTCTCTGCGTCAGGCGACGCTGCTGATGTTGCCTGCCATTTTGCCGCTGCCGCTGCTGGCGGCAGATAATCAAAATACGCTGGTCGTAACGGCCGCGCCGCCGGAAACGGGCCTTAACGAACTCGACACGCCTGCCGCCCTGAGTGTGGTCAGCGGCGACGATATGCGTCAGGCAGCACCGCGCGTTAATCTGTCGGAAAACCTCAGCAGCGTGCCGGGTCTGCAGATCCAGAACAGGCAGAATTACGCACAGGACCTGCAGCTGTCGATGCGTGGCTTCGGCTCCCGTTCAACCTACGGCGTGCGCGGTCTGCGCATCTACGTGGATGGCATCCCGGCCACCATGCCGGATGGGCAGGCACAAACCTCCAATATTGATATCGGCTCAATTGATCATGTCGAAGTGCTGCGCGGCCCCTTTTCTGCGCTGTATGGCAATGCCTCGGGCGGCGTGATCAACGTGACGACCCAGCAGGGACAGCAGCCAACCACGCTTGAAGCCAGCAGCTGGTACGGCAGTTATGGCAGCTGGCGCAACAGCGTCAAAGCCAGTGGTGCGACCGGTGACGGCAGCCACGCCGGGGATGTGAACTACACGGTCTCCGCCTCACGCTTTACCACTCACGGCTATCGCGATCACAGTGCTGCGCAAAAGAACCTCGGCAATGCCCGGCTGGGCGTGCGGATCGATGATGTCAGTACCCTGACGCTGCTGTTTAACAGCGTTCACATTGATGCACAGGATCCTGGCGGTTTAACCGAAGCGCAATGGCGTGACAATCCGCGTCAGGTGGTGAGTAACGTTTCGCTCTATAACACCCGTAAAACGGTGGATCAGACTCAGGGTGGCCTGCGTTATCAGCGCCAGATGAGTGAAAACGACGACCTCAGCGTGATGCTCTATGCCGGGATGCGCGAAACCACGCAGTTCCAGTCAATTCCTGCCGCTGTTCAGCGCACTCCGTCTCATCCGGGTGGCGTCATCGCCCTGACCCGCCACTATCAGGGCGTCGATACCCGCTGGACCCATCGCGACACGCTGCTGTCGATTCCGGTGGCGGTGACCGGCGGCCTCGACTACGAAACTATGACCGAGCGCCGCAAGGGCTATGAGAACTTCACGGTCAGCAACGGCGTGACGCAGTTGGGTGAACAGGGCAATCTGCGCCGCAATGAACGCAATCTGATGTGGACGCTTGATCCTTATCTGCAGACCGCCTGGCAGCTGACCGATAAGCTGTCGCTGGATGCCGGCGTGCGCTTCAGCACCGTGAACTTTGACTCCAATGACTTCTATATCCGGCCTGGTAACGGTGACGACAGCGGTGAGGCGCGCTATCACAAATGGCTGCCCGCTGCGGCGCTGAAATATGCCTTTGACCCGGGCTGGAATGCCTATGTTTCTGCCGGTCGCGGCTTTGAAACTCCGACCATTAATGAGCTGTCTTACCGTTCAGATGACGCGACGGGCCTGAATCTGGGCCTGAAACCGGCCACCAGCGACACGCTGGAGATCGGCAGCAAAAAACGCATCGGCAATGGCCTGGTCAGCGCGGCGCTGTTCCAGACCGACACCCGTGATGAGATTGTGGCGGATGCCAGCAGCGGCGGCCGCACGACCTATAAAAATGCCGGTCAGACCCGTCGTCGCGGTCTGGAGTTAAGCCTGGATCAACAGTTCGCCTGGAACTGGCGGCTGAAGATGGCCTATACGCTGCTGGATGCGCGCTACCGCAGTAACGCCTGTGGCAGCGACAGCTGTGACGGCAATCGCATCCCTGGCATCGCCCGCAACATGGCCTATGCCGGACTCGGCTATCTGCCGGAACAGGGATTTTACGCAGGCAGTGAGGTTCGCTATCTGAGCCAGATCGCCGCTGAAGATCAGAACAACGTGAATACCCCGTCTTACACCGTGGCGGCGGTGAACAGTGGCTATAAGTGGCTGGTTGGGAACTGGACGCTGGATCTGTTTGGCCGGGTCGATAACCTGTTTGACCGGCACTATGTGGGTTCAGTGATTGTGAATGAGAGTAATGGTCGCTACTTCGAGTCAGCACCTGGCCGTAACTACAGTGTCGGTTTAACGCTGGGTTACGCCTTCCGCTAAAAGCATCCGGGCCACCCTGGCGGTGGCCCCGATCTACTCGCTAATCAGCCGCGTGTTTTCAACTGCGCCTTAATATCCTCACAGCTGCCGGTTTCACCCAGACGCGGGAAGATCAATTTTACGCTGTTGTTGTGGGTATCCATGTTCAGATCGGTCATCGCATCCGTGGCTAACGTGACGTTGTAACCCAGCTCATACGCCTGACGCGCGGTCGATTCCACGCCGATGCTGGTCGCAATACCGCAAATCACCACCTGAGTGATGCCGCGCTGTTGCAGCTCATCGTGCAGTGACGTGGCATGAAAAGCGCCCCAGGTTTTTTTGGTGACGGTGAGGTCATTCTGCTGCGGGGTCATCGCCGGAACCAGCGTCGCCCAGTCGGCAGGGAATTCGCCGCTGTGACGCCCCTGCTCGTTGCGGCCTGGCGCTCCACCGGCCACGTTAACCAGCACGACCGGCAGATCGTGTGCGCGAAACGCTTCGGCCAGATCGGCACAACGTTCGATCACTGGCTGCGGTTCGTGAACCAGCGGCAGCGCCACAATGCCATGTTGCAGGTCGATAACAATCAGCGCAGTTTTTGCATCAAGTGTGGTGACAGCCATGTTGAATCCTCGGGGTTAATCGTCAGTAAGTCGTTGCAATAGAGGGAGAATGTCGGTCAGCTGCTGCTGTTCTGCCGGGCTAAGCCGCGCATCCAGCGTCCGGACCAGCCAGTCATCGCGCATCGCGCGACTTGAGCTAATCACCGCGAGGCTTGATTCGGTGGGCCGATAGCGGGTTTTACGACCATCGTGGGGATCCGGCTCGCCGGTCACCAGTTCTGCCGCCACCAGCCCAGCGACAGTTGTGCCCATTGACTGAGTACGTACGCCCTCGGCAGCCGCCAGTTGCGTTACCGTCATTGCCCCGTCGCGCACCAGATGGCCCAACACCGCCACCTGCGACCAGGTGAGTTCGCCAGGCGGTGCCGACTCGCGTAACCGGCGGCCCAGTTTGCCCACCAGCATCCGCAGCATGGCAGCAGATTCAGTCAGATCGCTCATTACTCGTCTCCATCGATAAGCGAAAGTATAAAGATAGGAAGGTAAACTGTGTAGTTTGCTGCGGTATCAATTTGTAACGTCCGGGCGTTGCAGGTAGTGAATCAGGCTGTGGAAGCGCAGCGGTGTGCTGAGCGGGTTCCGGTAGCTGTGCGGCACGTCGGCCCTGAACTGAAAGGCTTCACCGGTAAGCAGACGCCGCCAGACATCCCCGACACCCAGCAGCAGTTCACCTTCAATCACCACTACCTGCTCCACGCAGCCTGCTTCATGGGGCGAAGAATGACTCTGCGCGCCCGCTGCCAGCTCCACTGCCAGCAGATCAAATCGGAGGTGTGGATCGTAAGGCAGCAGCGAGCGCACGGACATTTCGGCATTAGTCTGACTGAATCCTGTCGCTGTGCCGGGAGGTAGTGCGCTGCCGTCGATAAAAAAGGAAAAAGGCACGTTAAAACCGGTGGCGATCTTCCATAGTGTCGCCACAGTGGGACTCGATTCACCTCGCTCAATCTGCCCCAGCATCGCTTTACTGACGCCGGTTCGCTCCGCCGTGAGTGTCAGGCTCCAGCCATTGGCCTGGCGCAACTGTCTGAGCGCGCCGCTCAGGTGTTGCTGAAAATCTGCCATTTTCTCTCCTGAATTCCGGTCACGGGTCTATGACACCAGGGTAATAGTGTAACACTTGTGCGTTATAGCGCATCATGCGACTATGTGCGCTATAACGCACAACCTTACTGAGAGTCTGATCATGACGAGAGCGGAATCGTCCCGTTTTACCCTGCCGATGCTGGTCTCGGGTTTTGTTGCTGTGCTGGTGGGCTACAGCAGCAGCGGCGCAATCATCTATCAGATGTTTCAGGCGGCAGGTGCCTCGCCCGCACAGATTGGGGGCTGGCTGTCAGTGCTGGGCCTCGCGCAGGGAATTGTCTCAATAGGGCTGTCATTGCGTTATCGCATGCCGGTGCTGGCCGCCTGGTCCACGCCGGGCGCCGCACTGCTGGCGACCAGTTTCCACGGCATTTCGCTGAATGAGGCGGTTGGCGTCTTTGTTTTCGCCAACCTGCTGATTGTCGTGTCGGGTGTGACGGGTCTGTTTGCCCGGCTGATGAACCACATTCCCGCTTCACTGGCAGCGGCGATGCTGGCGGGTATTCTGCTGCGCTTCGGACTTCAGACCTTTGCCGATTTACAGAGCAATTTTGTGCTGTGCGGCAGCATGTGCCTGGCCTGGCTGCTGGCGCGTCGCTGGCTTACCCGCTATGCCATTCTGGTGACGCTGCTGGTGGGCGTTGTGATTGCGCTGGCGCAGCACGCTATCCACTTTCCGCAGCAGTCGATTATGCTGGCTCTGCCGGAGCCGGTGATGCCGCACTTTACCCTGGCCACGCTGCTGGGGATGGGCGTGCCCTACTTCCTGGTGACGATGGCCTCGCAGAATGCCCCCGGCATCGCCACATTACAGGCGCACGGCTACCGACCGCCGGTCTCGTCACTGATGAGCTGGACCGGATTGGCTGGCCTGCTGCTGTCGCCGTTTGGAGGCTTTTCGGTCTGCGTGGCGGCGATTACGGCGGCGATCTGCATGAGCGATGAGGTCGACGAAAATCCTCAGCAGCGCTGGCGGGCGGCGGTGCTGGCCGGCATATTTTATTTGCTGGCGGGCGTGTCCGGTGCGCTCATTGCCGTGCTGTTCAGTGCGCTGCCTGCGGTGCTGATCGAGGCGCTGGCGGGTCTGGCACTCCTGGCAACGCTGGGCGGCAGCCTGCATCGCGCACTCGATGTGCCTGCCGAACGAGACAGCGCGTTAGTGACTTTTTTGATCACGGCGTCGGGTGTTTCGCTGCTGGGTATTGGTCCGGCATTTTGGGGACTGGCAGGCGGCATCATCGCTCACCTGGTGCTGGTGCGCAGAACCGTCTGATGACGTGATACCCGCTGAAATATCGGTTATTTTTCCACCCGCCGATGAAAAAAACACTGGATTTACCTCCTTTTCTGCCGTTTGATTTGTCATTGCCCCGCGTAAAATCAACCTAATCGTCGATAACACGCGATTTTCTGCCTCAGACAACGACCGATAAGGGCCCAACAGGTGGCAAAAACTATTCTGCGCAGCGGTAATCTGGATGCGGTTCTGGCGTTAGGTGAAAATGGCCAGCCGGTCTTCGCCTCCGCACTGCAAATTCGTGAAACCCTGCGTCTGCGCCGTCAGGGCGCACTGGCAGATTGCCTGGCGATACCCCAGGCTAATGATCGGGGCGATCGCCTCGACTGGTATTCCCCTATTAACGGCCGGGTGAAATCCTGGCTGGGCGCCAGCGATCATGAACGTCGCGCCGCACTGCAGCAGCTTACCGCCTGTCAGCAGGATATGCAGGCACTCAGTACGCGCGCGCGCGCGGCAGAGAACCCGTCGATGCGCCTGTTTGGTGCCCTGCTGAGCAAAACCCTGCAATTCCCCGACCAGCAGTATGTCTATCTGGTTGATGGTAAACCGGTTATCACCTTCTGGGGCTTTGTCGATGCCCAGGCACGCAGTCGTGATGATGCACTGGCCTGCCTGCGTGAGACGCTGGATGAAAACCTGCCGGCTACACTGGTTGAACCGCTGCCTGAGCTGCCTGCCACGCCCGTGGTCGCTGAGCCGATCATTATCGCTGAGCCCGAACCTGAACCCGAAGCGGCGGCTGAACCGCTGCCGGTTGTGGTGCCTGCAGAACCTCAGCCAGCCGCGCCTGTAGCGGCTCGCCGCCCTTTCCGCATCTGGTATCTGTTACCGCCCGTGGCGATTGCCGCTGCCGTGACGGTGGCCGTGCTGCTGCATAAGCCTGAGCCTGTGGTTACACCGGTTGCGACAACGAAGCCCGCCACAGCGACGATTACAACGCCAGCACCGGTATCTACTCCAACACCGGTTGCGAGTCAGGCACCAGTTGCGGCAACACCGTCAGCTGCGACGCCTCCTGCGGAGACAGTAACGGCCGAGAAACCACCCGAGTCGCTGCCTCAGGTCCCGGCAAACGCGGGCACCACCGATGCCGCGCCTGCTGCCTCATCTGCTACCCTTGCCAGTGTGGTAACGCCGCCGGTGCCAGCTAAAGCTGATGATCTGATTGTAACGCCGGACGCCGTGCGTGAAGGCCAGGTACAGGTGATTGATGGCCGCTGGCGGGTCACTATCGACCAGATGCAAACGCCAACCGGTAAGCCGCCTGTGATGCGCTTCCAGTTTAAAAATGGCAAAGGCAGCGTGCAGGTCGCTCAGGGTAATACCACCTGTAAAGCCGATGTCAGCGCCGCCATGACCAGCGCGGGTAACCTGGTTATTGAGAGCCGCTATACGGCGAAGTGCCAGAACAATTCGCGCTATCGTATGCCGCTGCTGGTCTGCCATGCGAGTATAGGCGCCGCCGTGTGTGAAGCGCAGTATGCTGAAGACCGGGTTTTCCCGATGACGATTAAGCGTGAGAGTAAATAACGATGCTGGCTCCCCTGATCGATGACAAACAAAAAATTACGCTGATTGAAAACAGCGGTGTGCAGTTTCTGGATTTTGGCCTGCAACTCTCCGATACCCCGGCGCGCCGCCAGTTTGTGCGCCAGACCGCCAATGGCCCGCTGCTGCGCCTGAAGGTCGATGGCAACAGCGGTAAGTTTCTGCTCTATCCGGAAGATGGGGGTGCCGCTGAAGTGGTGCGCCCGGAGTCCGATATCGCCCTGGCAGACTCCCTGACCCTGCTGTCAGCCTGCTGGCTGCCCTTGCCGATGCTGCGCTGTGCCAGCGGACGTCGCTTTATTGGTGGCCCTGAAAACTGGGCGCGGATGCGCCTGGTTGCCCTGCCCACTCCTGATGCGGCGGGCAATACCCATCGCGTCAGCCTGGCTTTCGACACCCGCTGCGTGGCGGAACCGGACGGTGGCGAGCAGCTCGGCCTGAGCCCTGCTGATGCACAAAATGGCGTGACCTTTGCGCTCGCCTGGCACAACTACGAGCTGGGCGAATTTCTTGATCTGACCTGGGTTGACGGCTGGCTGCGCGAATCCTTTACCGACCGCGTGTCCGATCGCCGCGAACAGGCAATTAATCAGGCGCTGCGCGAGTTTGAGTATCAGGCGCACTACCTCAATCTGCTCGAGCTGCTGGGCGAACAGCTCGACCTCAGCGAAATTCACATTCAGGCTGCTACATTGCAGACCCCCGCGGTCAATGTCGATATCATTCTGGATGTCGGCAACTCCCATACCTGCGGCGTTCTGGTGGAAGATCATCCGGAAGAGAGTAACGGCCTGAAGCAGACCTATGAGCTGCAGCTGCGCGATCTCTCTGAGCCGCATCAGGTTTATAACGAGCTGTTTGACAGCCGTCTGGAGTTTGCTGAGACCCGTTTTGGTAAAGCGAATTTCTCGCTGGAAAGCGGTCGTGAACAGGCCTTTATGTGGCCGTCTCTGACGCGCGTCGGACGCGAAGCAAGCCGTCTGGCCCTGCAGCGAGTGGGACTGGAAGGCAGCACCGGCCTCTCCAGCCCGCGCCGCTATCTGTGGGATGAAGCGCGCTATCAGCCAGGCTGGCGCTTTAACACCCCTGGCGATCAGGCTGAACCGCTGGCCTACGCCGCACCCTTTACCACATTGCTGAACGACGAAGGCCAGCCGCTCTCTACGCTGGCTCCGGACGATCGTCTGCCGGTCTTTTCGCCGCACTACAGCCGCAGTTCACTAATGACCTTTATGCTGTGTGAGCTGCTGGCTCAGGCGCTGATGCAGATGAACAGTGCGGCACAGCGTCAGCGCATGCCACAGAGTCACGCGCCGCGTCAGCTGCGCCATGTGATCCTGACGCTGCCATCGGCGATGCCAAAGCCGGAGCGTGAAATTTTCCGCCGCCGGATGCAGGAAGCGCTGGCGCTGGTCTGGAAAGCGGAAGGCTGGCTGGCGGACGAAGATGAATTTACCCCCTCGCTGTCGCGTCAGACCCCGAAACCGCTGCCGGATGTGCAGATGGAGTGGGATGAAGCGACCTGTGGTCAGATGGTCTGGCTGTTCAATGAAACCCAGGTCAACTTTGCCGGTCGTGCCGAAGACTTCTTCAGCAGCATGGCGCGTCCGGACCGTCCGCGTGAGGCCGACGAACTGCCAGGAAAAAGCCTGCGTATCGCCTCGATTGATATCGGCGGCGGCACCACTGACCTCGCCATCACCCAGTATCGTCTGGACGATGGTCAGGGCAACAATGTCAAAATCACCCCGCGCCTGCTGTTCCGCGAAGGCTTTAAAGTGGCAGGCGACGATATCCTGCTGGATGTGATTCAGCTGTGGATTTTACCGGCGCTGCAGCAGCATCTTCAGAAAGCAGGTCTGACGCTGGCAGAACCGCTGATGAACAAGCTGTTTGGTCATGACAGCCGCATGGACGGTCAGGCGACACTGCGTCAGCAGGTCACCTTACAGCTGTTTATTCCGCTGGCGCAGGCAGTGCTGGAGCGTTACGAAAACTGGGATCCGCTGGAAAGTCACGCCGAGATCAACGCGCTGTTTGGCGAGCTGGTCGATCAGCCTCCGGGCGACGCGGTGCTGGCGTTTGTTAACGGTGAGATCCAACGCGAACTGGGTGGCAATAGCCGCTTTGACCTGCTGCAGGTGCCGCTGGTGGTCAGTCTGGCCCAGTTGCATGGCGAGTTTATGCAGCACCGGATGGCGATTATTCCGGCGCTGCGCTCAATGTGTGAAGTGGTGTCGCTCTATCAGTGCGACGTGCTGCTGCTGACCGGTCGCCCGTCGCGCTTCCCGGGTATTCAGGCGCTGGTCCGTCATCTGCAGCCGCTGCCGGGCAGCCGTATTCTGTCGCTGGAAGGCTATCACACCAGCGACTGGTATCCGTTTAACAAACATGGGCGCATCGACAACCCGAAATCCACAGCGGCAGTCGGCGCGATGCTCTGTCTGCTGGCGCTGGATCTCCGCCTCAGCAGCTTCTGGTTCCGCGCGGGCGATTTTGAACCCTATTCGACCATTCGCTATCTTGGCATGCTTGACGAAAACCAGGCGCTAACGGATGAGAACCTGTGCTACAGCGAAATTGACCTCGACAATCCTGGCTATGCGCTGGATAAAAAAAGCAGTTTCCGTATTCGTGGTAACGTCTGTCTCGGCTTCCGTCAGCTTGATAACGAGCGCTGGCCCGCCTCGCCGCTCTATAGCCTGACGCTGAACGACACCACGCTGGCGCGTAAGGTGGCCGGTGAGAGCGTGCTGCGCATCAAACTGGCCGTAAAAGCCGGCCCCGATGCCTCCGGCCCGGAAACCCTGGTGCTGAGCGATGCGCGCCTGGATGATGGCACCCGCGTGCCGCTGGAGCAGTTAAGTCTGAAGTTGAATACCCTGTCGGCGACCGGCAATGCCAATGCGCAATACTGGATTGACAGCGGGAGCGTGTGTAAACGATGAAAGCTTTGAAACCTCGTCAGCCGCAAACGCTGGCAAAACGCCTTAGCCTGCTGCAGGACGCCCTGAATAACAGCCTGACGTGGATTGAAACTACCCGCGAGCAGTCGCCACGACTGGCGCTGGAAGCCGAAACCCTGACGCTGCAGCTGCGTCAGGCGCGCGTGCAGGCGCAGGCACTGGCGCAGCAGGTCGCACGTCCGGTGACGCTGGCACTGTTTGGACAGTCACAGGCGGGCAAAGCCTGGCTGCTGAACGAAATGGTGGCTGATGCGCAGGGCCAGCTCGTGACCCGCATGGGCGATAAACAGCTGAGCTGGTTTCAGCACATCAATCCCGGCAATCTCGACTTTGCTACCGCGACCCGCTTCAGCCATCAGCGCGAGCCGCTCTCAAATGAGTGGCCGGTTGAACTGACGCTGCTGAGCGAAGCGGAGATTGTGCGGCTGATGGTCGCGTGTGCCGGAGAGACGTCGCCTGACACCGCGCAGATTGACAGCGCACTGCAGCGCCTGCAGCGTCATCGCCTCGCTACGCCGCTGGCCGGTCTTGACGGTGATGCACTGGTCACGCTCTGGTCCTGGTGCCGTCGTCGTTCACACCACGATGTGCGGCTGGACCGTCATTTCTGGCCGCAGGCGGTTGAGCTGGCGCCGTGGCTCAGCGTTGACGACCGGGTGCAGCTCTTTTCTCTGCTGTGGCCTGCTCAGCCGGAACTGAACGAGATGCTGCGCAGCCTGCTGCATCTTCGTCATCAGCTGCGTAACAGCACCCGCGTAATCGCGCCACTGAGCCTGCTGACCGACACCTCGCTGCTGCCGGCTGAGCAGCTGATTGTGCCAGCCAGCGAGCAGGATCAGCAGCAGCTGGTCGAAGTCTGCCCGCTGAACGGTAACCGCATCGGCAAGGCGCAGAACGTTCCGCTGGGATTACTGGCGCTGCTGACGCTGGAAGTGCTGGCGCCACTTAGTTCGACGCCGCGTACCGCCCTCTATGATGATGCCGACATGCTGGAGCTGCCCGCGCCGGGTCAGTCCGGTGATGCGGCCACCCAGGAAGATCGTCAGCGTCTGCAACAGCAGGATCCCCTGCGTGCGCAGCTGCTGGCGCAGAAACGCGCCCTGCTGCCTGGTCTTTATGCCGCGCGTCAGGCGATTGACCTGCTGCTGGTTTGTACCGCAGCCAGTCACCGTCAGGATGTGGATCTCGCCAGCGAAACGCTGCGCGAATGGCAGCGTCAGCAGCCCGCTCAGGAATCGGCAGAGAAACCGCGCCTGATCTGGGCGATTACCCCGTTCGATGCCCGTCATCAGCTGGTCAATGTGGATGAAGCGGTGCAGCGTCAGATGGGACAACCGGGTCAGCACTGGGGATCGATGCTGGCACTGGATCGTGCGGGCGTCGACCGCATGGCAAGCTGGTTACAGGATGAGATGCAGCCGGAAGCCCGCCGCGACCTGCTGCTGGCTCAGCTGGCGCAGATTCAGCACACCGTGGTTGAGCGGCGTTTACTGCCCTGGACCGAAGCGGGTGCCAGTCCGGAACAGGCGGCACGCAAACAGAACATCGCCGACACGCTGCTGAAGTGTTTGCAGCATCGTACTGGCCTGCATGGCGAACTTCTGGAACGCCTGCAGCCGCCGCGTGAGGCGCTGCGCCAGCTCTGGCTCAATCAGTCGGCGCTG
Organism: Pantoea hericii; assembly: GCF_014155795.1. Classification (NCBI taxonomy): domain Bacteria; kingdom Pseudomonadati; phylum Pseudomonadota; class Gammaproteobacteria; order Enterobacterales; family Erwiniaceae; genus Pantoea; species Pantoea hericii. Next base: position 278,740 of record NZ_SCKV01000002.1, on the reverse strand, counting down.
CAGGGCAGCAAACCCACGAACAGCCAGGCACCGGAAAATCAGTTCGGCATCGGGTTCGAATTTGACCTGTTCAGTGAAAGCCCGGCCGAAGCACCGGTTCAGCCGCGTCAGAGCCTGCAAAGCGCTCAGCAGTTCCCGCGTCAGGTGCTGCTGCTGTGGCTGGATCATCTGCGTCAGCTGCCGGAAAACCGCAGCCTGCTGGCGTTGCTCAACGTGGACAAGGCGACGATGGAGTGGCTGGTTGAAGAGTTAATCACGGCCGGTTTCCGTACCGATATCGCGCAGAAACTGCAGCAGGCGCTGCATGAGCCCGATTCGCAGAGCGTCAGCCATGAATCACGCGCCGATCGTCAGGTGACGCGGGCGATGACGGTGCTGGGGGATTTTGTTGCCTGGCTCGGCTTTTTACAGCGCCCTGAAAGCGAACGCCCCGACAGCCGCGTTAACCGGGGTCAGGTGATATTCTCACGTCCTCCGGCGCCCAGCGTCAGCTTCAGTGCCGGTCAGCGTCTGACTAAACTCTCAGCGGCCCCGGCTAACCATACGGCCTATTATATCTACGACTGGCTGGTGGGGCTGAATCAGGTCATCATTGAGAACAATGGTTATACCGGCGGCGGCGATCTGCCACTGGCAGCCCGTGAAGCGCTGGTTGCCCTGCTCAGGCCACTGCGCGCTTAATCAATGATCAGGCGCAGTTCGCCCTCCAGCGACTGCGCCGCCTCTTCCAGCAGCGCCAGCACTGGCGCTAAATCGGCCTGATGCGCAGCATAGTGTTGCAGCCATACCGTAGCAGGCAGCGCCATCCCACCCGTCAGCCAGTCCCATAACGCATCCAGATTATGTCCGAACGTCTGCGGACAGCCGCTCTGATCAGCAAGCGCCTGATAAAAGGCCGCGCGCGTGGTGAGCTGATGCAGGTCAAAGGTCAGATTAAGCATGATCAGGGTACCTGTCTGAAGCTGCGGTAGTGATCGGTGGAGAGAAACACCAGCCCGTCAGAGGAGTAGACCAGACGATCGGCGTCGCGATGACCACAGCGATAATTCACATCCGCTTCATACCACTGACGACCTGCACGCGATGGCAGACGTTTTTCACGGTTGGTAAATCGATCGCCGCCGATAGCTTTTCCTGGCAGAACTTCGCAAAGATTGCCTTTGGCTGGATTCCAGCCACGCTTACGCGCATCGCTTTTAGTGAGGTAGTAGTCCGGCAATTGCTGATGCTGCAGCACCCAGCGGGCCACGGTATGGGCATCGGTCAGGGTGGCGATATCCGCCTGGGCAGGTGTAGAACCCGTGTTCAGATAAGGTTTCAGGCCGTAGAAACAGGCCGCGAGGACAAGGAAAAGTCCAATCCAGAGTTTTTTTGACATGATGGCATCCGAGACAACAGGACGCAGATGATACCAGTTTTATGCACAGAGAAAAGCGCGGGCCAGACAAGCTGGCCCTGGCGAGGTTAAGCTGCGTGCGATTCCCCGCTGTGACGACGCCATGCACCCGGCGCGACACCATACTGACGTTTGAAACTGCGGTTAAAGGATTGCTGCGAGTCGAAACCTAACGAGATCGCCACATTGAGAATCGGCTCATCGGTGGTGGTCAGGCGATCAGCTGATTTTTTCAGCTTCTTAACGCGGATATATTCACCCAATGGATAACCGGTGTGCTCTTTGAACATACGCTGCAGGTGCCATTTGGAGTAACCCGCACGCTCTGAAACGGTATCCAGATCCAGACGTGCTTCGATGTTGTTATCAATCCAGTCGATTAAATCGTGAATAAAGGCATCACTCATCATTCCAGTCTCTCCTGTCGCCGTGGCGAAAAGTATTAGTATCAGTTGCAGTTACACTTAAGGGTGGCTGACTATGCCATTTAATGCAAGTTTTATTAGTACATTAAATGCCGCACTCTTTGTAGGGTTTATGCTGATCTGTTCAGGTCTTCATCGCCCTGCCCAAAACCGCACATAAAGTGTATCTGTTATTCTTGCAGTTGCCAGCCCCGCAAGCCTACACTCACCGCGATTAATTGCAATCTTAAAAGTTGCAAATATTGGCCTGCAGGCCGCCTGTTTATATCTATCGCGGAATAACAACAATGATTACGAACCGGGTTCGTCAGGGTTTAACCCTCTTAGGGATGGTACTGCTCATCACTCAACTGAGCGGCTGCGACAAGGGTGTGGCGCAAAACGCCCCGCCGCCACCGCCTGAAGTGAGCGCCGCACCCGTGCTGATCAAGCCAGTCAGTCAGTGGGACAACTTCAATGGACGGGTGGAAGCAGTGCAAAGCGTGCAGTTGCGTCCGCGCGTCTCGGGCTACATCGACTCGGTTAACTATCGGGAAGGCGATGAAGTCAAAAAAGGTCAGGTGTTGTTTACCATTGATGACCGGAGTTACCGCGCGGCGCTGGAGCAGGCCAAAGCGGAACTGGCTCGTGCACGCAGCCAGGCGAGTCTGGCCCGCAGTGAGTCCGGCCGCAGCGAGAAGCTGATCGGCACACAGGCGATTTCCCGCGAGGCGTGGGAACAGCGTCGTTCTGCTGCCAGTCAGGCGCAGGCCGATGTGCTGGCCGCAGAAGCCGCGGTCGATATGGCGCAGCTTAACCTGGACTTTACCCGCGTCACCGCACCGATTGATGGTCGCGCCAGCCGCGCGCAGATCACCGCTGGTAACCTGGTCACCGCTGGCGACAGCGCCAGCGTGCTGACCACGCTGGTGTCGCAGCAGCAGATGTATGTCTACTTCGATGTCGATGAGAACACGTTCCTCAACTATCAGGCGATGGCGCGTCAGGGCCAGCAGCGTCATGCGCTGCCGGTCGAGATTGCGCTGGTTGGCGAACAGGGTTTTCCGCATCAGGGCAAAATCGATTTCACGGATAACCAGCTGACCGCCAGCACGGGCACTATTCGGATGCGCGCCCTGCTCGACAATCAACAGCGTCAGTTTACGCCGGGTCTGTTTGCCCGCGTGCGTCTGCCAGGCAGCGCGCAGTTCGAGGCGGTGCTGATCGATGATAAAGCGGTGTTAACCGACCAGGATCGGAAATATGTCTACGTGGTGGATGGAGAAGGCAAAGCGCAGCGGCGCGATATCCAGCCCGGCGCGATGATAGATGGCCTGCGTATTGTTAAGTCGGGTCTGCACGCCGGTGACAAGGTAATCATCGCCGGTCTGCAAAAAGTGTTTATGCCCGGCATGCCGGTCACTGCTCAGCAGGTCGCCATGCGTGCGGCAGCCGCTCAATAATTCGAGGCCGCTATGGACTTTTCCCGCTTTTTTATCGACCGGCCAATTTTTGCTGCGGTGCTGTCGATCCTGATTTTTGTCACCGGCGTCATTTCCATCCCGTTACTGCCGATCAGTGAATATCCCGACGTCGTGCCACCCAGTGTGCAGGTGCGTGCTGAGTATCCTGGCGCTAACCCGAAGGTGATTGCAGACTCCGTGGCGACGCCACTGGAAGAGGCGATTAACGGCGTCGAGAACATGATGTACATGAAGTCTGTGGCCGGTTCGGACGGCGTGCTGGTGACTACCGTCACCTTCCGTCCAGGCACCGATCCCGATCAGGCACAGGTGCAGGTGCAGAACCGCGTGGCACAGGCGGAAGCCCGTCTGCCGGAAGATGTGCGTCGTCTGGGGGTAACAACCCAGAAGATGTCGCCGACCCTGACGCTGGTCGTTCACATGTTCTCACCCAACAATACCTATGATTCGCTCTACCTGCGTAACTACGCCACGCTGAAGGTGAAAGATGAGCTTGCGCGTCTGCCGGGCGTCGGTCAGATCCAGATTTTCGGCGCAGGCGAATATGCGATGCGCGTCTGGCTTGATCCCAATAAAGTCGCGGCGCGTGGTCTGACCGCCTCTGATGTGGTGACGGCGATGCAGGAGCAGAACGTGCAGGTTTCTGCCGGTCAGCTGGGTGCCGAGCCACTGAAAAAGCAGAGCGATTTCCTGCTGTCGATCAACACGCAGGGACGACTGGAGAGCGAGCAGGAATTCGGCGACATCATCCTGAAAACCTCAGAAGATGGCTCGCTGGTGCGCCTGCGTGATGTGGCGCGGATTGAGATGGGTTCAGGCAGTTATGCCCTGCGCTCGCAGCTGAATAACAAAGACGCCGTTGGTATTGGTATCTTCCAGGCGCCTGGTGCTAACGCCATTGACCTCTCCAATGCGGTTCGCGCCAAAATGGATGAGCTGGCGACCCGCTTCCCCAACGATGTGAAATGGGCCGCGCCTTATGACCCGACGGTGTTTGTCCGGGACTCTATTAAAGCGGTGGTTCAGACTCTGCTTGAAGCGGTGATCCTGGTCGTGCTGGTGGTGATTCTGTTCCTGCAGACCTGGCGCGCCTCGATCATTCCGTTGCTGGCGGTGCCGGTTTCTATCGTCGGTACGTTTAGCGTGCTCTATCTGCTCGGCTTCTCGCTGAACACCCTGAGCCTGTTCGGACTGGTGCTGGCGATTGGTATCGTGGTGGATGACGCCATTGTGGTGGTGGAGAACGTCGAACGTAATATTGAGATGGGACTTTCGCCACGCGCAGCGGCGCATCAGGCAATGCGAGAGGTCTCCGGGCCGATCATTGCGATTGCGCTGGTGCTTTGCGCGGTGTTTGTGCCGATGGCGTTTCTGTCGGGCGTTACCGGGCAGTTCTACAAGCAGTTTGCCACCACCATTGCGATCTCCACGGTCATCTCGGCTATAAACTCACTGACGCTCTCGCCTGCGCTGGCAGCGATGCTGCTGAAAGGTCATGATGCGCCGAAAGATCGGTTAACGCGGATCATTGACGCGCTGTTTGGCTGGCTGTTCCGTCCGTTTAACCGCTTCTTCCAGCGCAGTGCGCATGGCTATGAATCACTGGTTGGTCGCACGCTGCGTCGCCGTGGTGCGGTGTTTGGTGTGTATGTGCTGCTGCTGGCCGGTGCTGGTTTTATGTTCCACACCGTGCCAGGTGGATTTATCCCAACACAGGATAAGCTCTACCTGATTGGCGGCGTGAAGATGCCGGAAGGCTCGTCACTGGCGCGCACCGATGAAGTGATTCGTAAGATGAGTGAAATCGGTATGCAGACCGAAGGCGTCGCCTATGCGGTGGCGTTCCCCGGCCTGAATGCGTTGCAGTTCACTAATACGCCAAACAGCGGAACGGTCTTCTTCGGCCTGAAACCGTTTAATGAGCGCAAACATACGGCAGCGGAGATCAACGCGGAGATCAATGCGAAGATCTCGCAAATCCAGCAGGGGTTTGGCTTCTCAATTATGCCACCGCCGATTCTGGGGCTAGGTCAGGGTTCCGGTTATTCGCTCTATGTGCAGGACCGTGCCGGTCTGGGCTATGGCGCATTGCAGACGGCAATCAATACGCTGTCGGGCAGCATCATGCAGACTCCAGGGATGCACTTCCCTATCTCCTCCTATCAGGCCAACGTTCCGCAGCTTGATGTGAAGGTTGATCGGGATAAAGCCAAGGCACAGGGCGTGTCGCTGACTGCCCTGTTCAGCACGTTGCAGACCTATCTTGGCTCATCTTATGTGAATGACTTCAACCGCTTTGGCCGCACCTGGCGTGTAATGGCGCAGGCGGATGGCGATTTCCGCGACAGCGTGGAAGATATTGCTAACCTGCGCACCCGAAACGACCGCGGTGAGATGGTGCCGATTGGCAGCATGGTTAACATCACCACCACCTATGGCCCCGACCCGGTGATCCGCTATAACGGCTATCCGGCGGCGGATTTGATTGGTGATGCCGACCCGCGCGTGCTCTCTTCAGCGCAGGCAATGAGCCAGCTTGAGGCGATGTCCGGTCAGCTGTTGCCGAACGGCATGAACATCGAGTGGACTGACCTGAGTTATCAGCAGTCAACTCAGGGCAATACCGCGCTGATTGTCTTCCCGATGGCTGTCCTGCTGGCGTTCCTGGTGCTGGCGGCGCTTTATGAGAGCTGGACGCTGCCGCTGGCAGTGATCCTGATTGTCCCTATGACGATGCTCTCTGCGCTGTTTGGCGTCTGGCTGACCGGCGGTGACAACAACGTCTTCGTGCAGGTCGGACTGGTGGTGCTGATGGGGCTGGCCTGTAAGAACGCGATTCTTATCGTGGAGTTCGCACGGGAGCTGGAGATTCAGGGCAAAGGCATTGTGGAAGCGGCGCTGGAAGCGTGTCGCCTGCGTCTGCGTCCGATTGTGATGACCTCCATCGCCTTTATCGCTGGCACCATACCGCTGATTCTGGGTGAAGGCGCAGGTGCAGAAGTGCGCGGCGTGACCGGCATCACCGTTTTCTCCGGTATGCTCGGCGTGACGTTGTTCGGCCTGTTCCTGACGCCGGTGTTCTATGTCGCCCTGCGCAAACTGGTGACGCGCCGGTCTGGCAATGTAGAGTCAGTGACGGTGTAAACCACAGAAGTTAATCAGGGCGATCAACTGATCGCCCTTTTTTTATTTGTGATTCATTGATTGCCTGTCAATCCGGCTTCGCGGGTTAACGCTGACCTAATTTTTCATTCAGCGTTTCAATGATAAACGCATTGAGTGAGGTTTCATTTTCAGCTGCCGCCTGAGTCAGGCGCTCTCCCAGCGATTCAGGGTATCGCAGCGTGAAGGTTTTGATTTTTTCCTGCTCAGCGTAAGGATTGATGCCGGAGGCTGCACAATCTTCCAGGTATTCGCGCAGCGAAATGTCGCCCTCTTTGTAGAGGCCCTGTACGCTGTCAGAGACAAAATCACAGTAACCTGACAGGCCAGTAAAGCGTCCACGGAACATATTGAGTTCGGGGACATAGGTGATCACCGCGGGTTGCCCGGCGACGTTAGCCAGATCTGAATGATTATCCATCTTTGGCCTCCTGCATTCTAATTACCTGAATATCAGCAATGGATTTTCTAAATAATAAATTGATTAATAATATAAAACTTACCATACATATATCGGTACACTTCAGTGGAAGCGAACGTGATCTGACTCATCTTACGCTCCCTCATTTCATTCGCTATTCACTAGGGCAAAAACTCTACTCACAGTCATTAACCACATGACCCGTTAATCATGAGAGTTAAAGTCTGGCACTTAAATGACTTTTTATCTTTTCCAGAAAAGTTCGCACCGTTTCCCCCCAGGGTTCAGGATAGAACTCTCCCTGGCTGATGGATTCAAACGTCTCTGTAAGTACCTGATCATTCGACGATAGTAAATACTCTGCTTCCTGACAGACTTTTGCTGCTGTTTTTGGATTCTCAGTTTCTAAATAACTGTCCAGTATTTCTTCTACCGTTTCCCCAAAAAGATCATAATCCTGACCAAAAAAAACCCGAATAAGCGTTCCAGTATTTTTATAGCTTTTATTCATTGATAGCCTCAGAAAGAAGGATATGAAGTCAGAAAATAATAGGGTTTTCCGTTAATTTTCTCTTCCCCTCAAATTTTACTTCCATCAAAAGCCAGAAAACAGATTTTCGTGAACGTGTTCTCTTGTCATTTCAGAAAACGAAAACAACATTTATATTTTGATGGATGCTGAACTTTCAAATGTTCCCTCAGGTTCAGCGTGATAACCGCCCCAGGAAGTGAGTTATTGGCTTATGGTGGTTTTGAGGCAGGCTGTTACGGCTCAGCAGGCATAAAAAAAAGCCGCTATCAGCGGCTCTTTTTGCAGAGGTCATCAATCTCTTCGGGTTCAGGCTCTGGCACGGCAGTGCAGTTGCTGGTATCGCGTACCTTCAGCTCATTCAGCGCGTCTGCCACGGTGCGTTTTGCCAGCACATCCAGCGACGCCTGCTCGGCTTCATCAGCTATCGACTTAAAGTACCAGCAGAGGTTGGCACTGACCAGACAACGCGGTGCGACATCAGGACGCGCGGCCCAGATTTTTTTGTCTTCGATGACGGAGACATAGATATCCCGCAGGGTAATTTCCGCAGCAGGACGGCCCAGGTGAATGGAGCCTGTACGGCCCAGCGTCGAGACGATAATGCCGTCACGGGTCAGCGGAACCATTAATTTTCGTATGAAACTGGGATTCGCTTCAAGCCCGTAGGCCAGAATCGCGCTGGTAGAGCGTTTACCCATTTGCTCCGCCATCGCTACGCTCAGAACCATTTGCAAAGCTGTCGGGAAGCGATAATCAAGCATTTCTTTATCCTGAGTTGCGGTGGATCTTATTGTTTTATTGCCGCATAAGTGAACAATCAATGAGCAATAAATATAACAAACACTGTTGCTTTTTTGAAGCAAGCCAGCGGTGACAAGGCACGTATTCACCAAAGGCGGAGGCCCGATAGCACAAGGTGCTTAGCCTGCTAACGGCCCGCTTCTCTCAAAACTTAATGGCCCCTGCTATCGGGCGGTGGTGACCGATACCGCCGGTAATCGCTGCTTCAGCGCCATAACCAGTACCACGTTAAAGATTGCTAAGGTGCAAAGCAACCACAGCGTCGCCGGCGCGCCCATTCTTTCAAACACATATCCACCAATCAGCGGTGTCAGCGCCTGTCCCATTAATGCCGGGCGGGCCATTTTGCCCACCACGATTGCGTAAGACTCTGGTTTGACCATCACCAGCGGCAAAGTTCCGCGCACGATGGCACGTAAGCCATTTCCTGCGCCATACAACACCATGCTCAGTATCGCCATCTGTGGAAAGATCGCCAGCAACAGCAAGCCTGCGGCGACCAGTCCGACGGAGAAAAAGGTGGTTCGAATGGGATGACTGCGCTTAAAGGCGATGTCGACGAGTCGGGATCCCACCTGACACGGACCCATCACAGCACTGATCGCCAGCGCCGAGGTCAGCGTATGGCCCGTCGCCTGCAACAAAGCGATGAGCTGGACCGAAATCGCTGTCATGATCACGGACGCCAGCGTAAAAATGGCGCACAGTAGCCAGAACAGCGCAGGTTCGATCTCCGCTGAGGCAGGCTCCCTGCTCCGTCTTTTCACAGGCTGCTTCGCGTGGTTTGCCGGTATGGCAAACAGATAAGCAGGCAAAACGCAGACCACCATCATGGCTGCAATAATCAACGTGGCATCCCGCCAGCCAAAGCCGTGAATTAACAACGCCGTGCCTGGCCAGACCAGCGTGGTGCAGAAGCCCGAAATCAGTGTAATGCTGGTAATCGCGGAACGCGCCTTACCGCCATAGCAGGTGCCGAGGGTGGCAAACAGCGCATCATAGAGGCCCATCGCCATTCCGATGCCAATAATTACCCATGCGAACAGAAACAGCGGCAGCGTGACGCTGTAAGCCATTATCACCAGCCCCACCGCCATCACGACGCCACTCAGTGCCAGCAGCAGGCGGCCACCGGTTCGGGCGATAATTCTGCCCGCCAGCGGTGACAGCAGGCCCGACACCAGAATGCCGGTTGATAGCGCGCCGTAAATCCACTGCTGTGACCAGCCGGTCTCTGCGGCAATCGGATTCGCCATTACCGCCATCAGGTAGAACGACCCGCCCCAGGAAAGTATCTGTACCCAGCCAAGGGTAAAAATGGCGGCGATGCCGGGTTTGATGTTCTGATTCACAAGGGGTCTCTCCATTAGCAGGCGAACCGTTTTATAACATGTTCTGCGATAAGCCAAAATGCGTGATCTCCTTTTCGCTGGCAGGCCAGACAGACCGCACGGTTTTTTGATTAAACCTTATAGTATGTTGTAACTATATGGCGCTTGCATCCTTCCGACGCTTCTGCCACATTGTGGACGTTGTAACTATGGAGGCACAACATGACGCGCTATGACTTAGTGGCTGATATGCATCAGTGTGTTAACGATCTGGAACTGGCACTGGGTGAATTGCGTCAGCAGATTGAAGCTACACCCTTGCTGATCGCCCGTGTCTTCAGCCTGCCGCCCGTGGTTAAAGGCCGCGAACATGAGGCGATTACCCGGATTGCCGTTGAGCAGCATCTCGGTGAGCGCGCGTTAAAGATGGCGCTTGACCACTACTGCCGCCTTTTTATGCAGCACCAGTCTGAACAGCTGAGCACGAAAGCAGCCGTACGCTTACCCGGCGCACTCTGTATTGAATGTGATGCGCAACAGGAAGCGGAAATCGTCTCGCTGGTCGAACTTATCAACCAGCTGAAAGCAAGGCTGGAGCAGCTGATTACCGTGGATTCAGGGCTGCCGAGTGAAGCGCGTTTTGAGTTTGTCCACCAGCACCTGCGCGGGCTGATTACCCTGAATGCCTATCGCACCATTACCCTGCTGAGCGCGCCAGACAGCCTGCGTTTCGGCTGGGCCAACAAGCACATTATCAAGAATCTCAGGCGCGAAGAGGTGATCGCCCAGCTGGAAAAAAGCCTGAAGTCGGGACGGGCGAAGGCACCGTGGTCACGGGAACAGTGGGCGGAAAAAGTGCAGGAAGAGCTGGCAAGCGTACGCGCCCTGCCCGCTTCGGCACGGCTGAAAATCAAGCGTCCCGTAAAAGTTCAGCCGGTGGCTCGTGTCTGGCGCGCGGATGAACAGAAGCAAACGCAACTCGCCTGCCCGTCGCCAATACTGGTGATCTGTCGCGATCGCACTCAGGTTCCGGCGCTGGGCGAGTTACTCAATTACGACGCCGATAACATAACGCATCGTCATAAACCGGCCGCTGAGCCACTGAATTTGCTGATACCCCGCCTGCATCTGTGGGTTGATTGCCCCCTCTGAATAAAAAAGGCCAGCATCTGCTGGCCTCTGACTCATCCTGAATATCAGGACTTCATGCTGCCGACCATCTCTTCCGGCCGGACCCAGGCATCAAACTCTTCTTCGGTAAGATAACCCAGCTTCAGCGCGGAGCCTTTTAACGTCAGCCCCTCTTTGTGCGCCTTCTTGGCAATTTCTGCCGCTTTGTCATAGCCAATATGAGTATTGAGCGCCGTCACCAGCATCAGTGACTCGTTCAGCAGCTGGTCGATACGCTCGCGCACCGGCTCAATGCCGACAGCGCAATGATGATTAAAGCTGTCCATGCCATCTGCCAGCAGACGAATCGATTGCAGGAAGTTATGGATCACCATCGGACGGAACACATTGAGCTCAAAGTTACCGGACGCGCCGCCCATATTAATGGCGACATCGTTGCCCATCACCTGGCAGCAGAGCATGGTCATCGCTTCACACTGCGTTGGATTCACTTTGCCTGGCATGATGGAGCTACCCGGTTCATTTTCAGGAATAGCAATTTCGCCGATGCCGCAGCGCGGACCGGATGAGAGCCAGCGCACATCGTTGGCGATCTTCATCAGTGAAGCAGCCAGCCCTTTCAACGCGCCATGCGCATGCACCAGCGCATCACAGGTGGCCAGCGCTTCAAACTTGTTAGGCGCAGTGACAAACGGTTGCTGCGTGAGGTCGGCCAGCGCCTTCGCCACGCGCACTGCATATTCCGGGTGGGTATTCAGGCCGGTGCCAACTGCGGTTCCGCCCAGCGCCAGTTCCGCCACGTGCGGAATGCTCTGTTCGATATGCTTCAGATTATGCTCCAGCATCGCCACCCAGCCGGAAATCTCCTGGCCCAGCGTCAGCGGCGTCGCATCCTGCAGGTGAGTACGGCCAATTTTGACGATATCTTTAAAGGCGTCAGACTTCTGGCTCAACGTCTTTTTCAGTACCTGAATTTGTGGGATCAGCTGTTCGCGCAGGGCAATCACGGCGGCGACATGCATCGCCGTCGGGAAGACATCGTTGGAGCTCTGGCTCTTGTTCACATCGTCGTTGGGATGGACCAGGCGCGACATACCGCGCTCGCCGCCGAGGATTTCACTTGCGCGATTCGCCAGCACTTCGTTCATGTTCATATTGGTCTGCGTGCCGGAACCGGTTTGCCAGATTGCCAGCGGGAATTCATCCGCATGCTTGTCCGCCAGCACTTCATCCGCCGCGCTGATAATCGCATCGGCGCGATCTGCGGGCAGCAGGCCCAGATCGCGGTTCACGCTGGCGGCGGCGCGCTTGGTCAGTGCCAGTGCATGCACCAGCGCGGTCGGCATTTTTTCAGTTGAGATGCGGAAGTGTTCCAGTGAGCGCTGCGTCTGCGCGCCCCACAGTTTGTCTACCGGTACGTCGATGGGGCCCATTGAATCTTTCTCAATGCGGTTGGCTGCCATGAATACGTCTCCTTCACCTTGTTTTAAAGAATGACCGCCTGGTCCGTGATCACGATCGGCTGCCAGGCAGTCAGAATAGTAATATACAATAATTTAACATTATCAGAGCTTAGCGTCCTTTTGCGCTGGATATGTATTTTTACCGGTAGTTTCTGCTTTAATAGCCGCAATAATTTCCCGTGATAAAGGATTATGCGATGCAAAAAATGAACAATTCGCTGCAAAACTACGCGTGGGGCAGCAAAACTGCGTTGACTGAACTTTATGGGGTTGAGAACCCAAAAGGGCTGCCGATGGCGGAACTCTGGATGGGCGCACATCCGAAAAGCCCTTCAACCGTTATTGATCAGGGCAGCGAGCGTTCTTTGCGTGACGTGATTGATGCTTCGCCTGCGGCGATGCTGGGCGATGCAGTGGCGCAGCGTTTTGGTGAATTGCCTTTCCTGTTCAAAGTGTTATGTGCCGATCAACCGCTGTCGATTCAGGTTCATCCCAGCAAGCATGCCGCCGAAGTGGGTTTTGCGCGTGAGAATGCAGCGGGTATTCCACTGGCTGCGGCTGAGCGCAATTATAAAGATGCCAACCACAAGCCAGAGCTGGTCTACGCGCTGACTGCGTTTCAGGCGATGAATGGCTTTCGCACACTGACGCAGATGGTTTCACTGCTGGAACCGGTGGCGGGCGCACATCAACAGATTGCGCATTTTTTGCAGCACCCTGAAAAGGATACGCTGGCCGCGCTGTTCTCTACCCTGCTGTCACTGGAGGGCGAGGCGAAATCGCTGGCGCTGGGCGTGCTGAAATCTGCGCTTGACGTGCAACAGGGCGAGCCATGGGAAACCATCCGTATGATTGCGGCAGAGTATCCTGACGACAGTGGCCTGTTTTCACCGCTGCTGCTGAATGTCATTACCCTGCAACCTGGCGAGGCGATGTTCCTCTACGCGGAAACCCCGCACGCCTATCTGAAAGGCGTGGCACTGGAGGTGATGGCAAACTCCGATAACGTCCTGCGGGCCGGTTTAACCCCGAAATATATCGATATTGCCGAGTTGATGGCTAATCTGAAATTCGATGAGAAGCCCGCTAATGCGTTGCTGACAGCGCCGGAGCACCAGGGCAACACACTGCGCTTCCCGATTCCGGTCGACGATTTTGCCTTTGCTATTCACAGTCTCAATGCACAACCCCAGTCGCTGGCGCAGCAGAGCGCCGCGATAATGTTCTGCATCGAAGGCCAGGCCGTGATCGCCAAAGGCGAGCAGCAGGTGACGCTGAAGCCTGGCGAGTCCTGCTTCATTGCCGCCAGCGAATCACCGGTTACGGCGGCTGGCACGGGCCGACTGGCGCGGGTGTTTAACGACTTAGGGTGAAGCGGCTGACGGCATGCCTGTTAACTGCTATTATTTCAACCTATTAGCTTTTAAACGCCTGCGGGCGTTTTTCTTCGGTCGCCAGGCTAAACCTGCGGCATAAGCGGACTCAAGGATAAGGACGAATCAGCAATGAAAAAGACCAATGTTGCCGTAGGTGTGATCATCGCACTGGGCGTAGTCTGGACTGGCGCGGCATGGTTCACCGGCAAGCAGATTGAAAGCCACAGGGACCAGCTGGTGCAAAACGCCAACGCTCAGCTGAATGCTTATGCCCCGAACAGCCGACTGAAGATCAGCTATCAGGACTATCAGCGCGGCGTGTTCAGCAGCAAAGTAAATCTGGTGGTTCAGGCCAGCTCACAGACGGAAGATAATCCGCTGCTGAAACCGGGTCAGAGCATCATCCTGAATGAGACTATCGATCATGGTCCTTTCCCGTTCGCGCAGCTGAAGCATTTCAATCTGATCCCAAGCATGGCGTCCGTTCATACCGAACTGGCTAACACCGATGCGGTGAAAAAACTGTTTGAACTGACCGGGAACAAGTCTCTGATTAACGCAGACACCCGCATTGGTTACAGCGGCGCCACGGATACCGCGCTGCGCGTCTTGCCGGTTGACTATCAGAATGCCCAAACCGGCGAACGCCTGGCCACCAATGGCGGCACCTTCAACGTCAGTGCAGATAACAAAGGCGATAAAGTGTCGCTGGACGGTGACGTTGATAGCCTCGCGCTGACCAGCAAAAATGAGATGGGCCAGCCTGTCCTCTTCACCATTAATGGTCTGAAGCTAAGCGGTAACACACATCTCAGCCCGGAAGGCGTGCGTATCGGCGACCAGTCGGTAGACATTGAGAAGGTGAATGCCAGCATCAATGGTCAGGATGCCCTGACGCTGAATAAAATGAAAGGCACCTCCTCGTTCGATAATAGTGCCGGTAAGATTGGCGGCAATATCGATTACAAGGTTGAAGGCGTTCAGCTGCAGAAACAGGATTTTGGTCAGGCAGCCCTGAAAATGAAGCTGTCCCAGTTTGATGCCCAGGCAGTCAAAGCCTTCTCCGATCGTTACAACGCGCAGATGCAGGAACTGCTGAGCCAGCCTGGCGTTGCGGAAGACCCTATTCGCTATCAGGCGGGCGTTCATCAGATTCTGATGAACAACCTGTCGATGCTGCTGAAAGGCTCGCCATCCATCAGCATCGCTCCGCTGAGCTGGAAAAACGATAAAGGTGAAAGTACCTTCAATCTGACCGCCAGCTTCAACGATCCGTCCACCGTCACCGGCGAAGCGCAGACCCTCAGCGCCATGGTTGATCGGGTGCTGAAAAGCCTGGATAGCAAACTGGTCATCAACATGCCGATGGCCACCGAAACCATGCGTAAGGTAGGTCTGGCTGAAGGTTATCAGGCCGACGACGCGCAAAAGCTGGCGGATCAGCAGGTGAAGGGTCTGGCGGCGATGGGTCAGATGTTCCGCCTGACTCAGCAGCAGGATAACAACATCGTGACCAGCCTGCAGTATGCCAACGGTCAGGTGAACATGAACGGCGACAAGATGACGCTGGAGCAGTTCATGTCCCGCTATATGCTGGGCATGCCCACCAGCGAAGGCATGCCACAGTAATTGCGCTGTCTTCCATCAAAGGCGACCTCCGGGTCGCCTTTTTTATGCCGACCCGCGAATAACCAGCTGTGGCGGCATAATCACGTTTTGCCGGGCGGCGTCAGGATGCGCCATCCGCTGCAGGATACGATCTGCGGCCACGCGGCCAATCTCCCGTGCGGAACTGGTGACAAACGTCAGAGGGGGATCGGTGAGTTCCGCCTGCGGTTCATCGCCAAACCCCATTAAAGCCAGTTGTTGATCGTAATAGCTGTCGACTGCACCACGGGAAAATGTGCGCCCGGTGCGCATCAGCCCAAAATAACACCCCAGCGCGGTAGTGGCATTGTAAGCCAGCACGGCGGTCAATCGGGGATGGTGCTGAAACAACTGGACCGCCGCTTCGGCAGCCTCTTTCTGGGTACTGCCGCATTCAATAATCCATTCAGGCCTGAACGGCAGACCATATTGCAGCAGTGTGGCGCAATAGCCGCCAAGCCGTTCCGCCCGCGTCAGTGAAGCGCTATGGCCGCCCAGCCAGGCAATCCGCTGATGTCCCTGACGAATCAGGTATTCAGTGGCAAGACGCGCAGCCTGAGCATTATCGGGACGGATAGCGTCCACCTCTTCCAGGCTACTGGCGCGCGCGGCGCAGACTAACGCCATATTCAGTTCGCTGGCTCTCGTCACAATCTGGCTGGCCTTGTCGGCACCGCCTCCCAGCACTATACCATCCACCCCATGAGCGATCAGTGACTCAAAGCAGCGATGCAGATGCTGCCCCTGAGCACCGCTTTGCGTCAGGAACAGCAATTTGCCCTGCTTCTCCAGCGCTTCGCTCAGACCTGCCGTCATCTCGGCATAAAACGGCTGACTGAGATCGCGGACAATCAATCCAATCACACCACTCTCACCGCCACGCAGCATGGTCGCTGAACGGTTACGGACGAAGCCGAGTTGCTCAATGGCCTCATTCACGCGTGCCATGGTGGCCACAGAGATCCGTCCTTTACCGGATAACACCAGCGATACCGTGGTCACCGAGACGCCCGCCGCCGCCGCAACATCATTGATGGTGATTTTACTCATCAGATTACTCAACTGAACTACAGCATTAGAAAACAAGGTAAAACGTTACACCTTATGACGTCAGAATAATATCACCCATGACCTGAGGATTGTGATTCAGCGCGCATAAGATCCAGGTAAAACGTTTTATCATCCCGCCACTTTACTCAATGGTCCTTTTATCCAGGAGCGTTCATGTCACCCTCTCACCAAAAAATGTCCGTCTGGGAATTTTTCCAGAGTCTGGGGAAAACCTTTATGCTGCCGGTTGCCCTGCTCTCATTCTGCGGCATCATGCTCGGGATTGGCAGTTCACTGAGCAGCCATGACGTTCTGACTCTGTTACCTGTGCTTGATCACTCCTGGCTCCAATATCTCTTTCTGTGGATGGCCAAGCTGGGATCGTTTGCCTTCAGCTATCTGCCGCTGATGTTCGCTATTGCGATTCCGCTGGGTATGGCGCGCGAGAATAAAGGTGTTGCAGCGTTTGCCGGTTTCGTGGGTTATGCTGTATTAAACCTCAGCATCAACTTCTGGCTAAATATCAATGGCATTCTGCCAACCACTGATGCCGCCCTGCTGAAAGCGAATAACGTTCAGCCGATCATGGGGATTCCGTCGATCGATACAGGCATACTGGGTGCGGTGATTGTGGGTATCGTCGTGTTCTGGCTACACGAGCGCTTCCATAACATCCGACTACCCGATGCGCTGGCCTTTTTTGGCGGCACCCGGTTTGTCCCGATTATCACCACGCTGGTGATTGGGTTAATGGGGCTGGTCGTGCCGCTGATCTGGCCATTTTTCGCACAGGGCATTACCGGATTAGGCTGGATGATTAATAGCGCGGGTGACTTTGGCCCGATGATTTTTGGTACCGGCGAACGCCTGCTACTGCCGTTTGGCCTGCAGCATATTCTGGTGGCGATCATGCGCTTTACCGATGCAGGCGGCACACTGGATGTGTGTGGCAGGAGCGTCAGCGGTGCGTTAACCATTTTCCAGGCGCAGCTCGCCTGCCCGGAAACCCACGGTTTTGCTGAAAGCGCGACCCGCTTCCTGTCTCAGGGCAAAATGCCGGCCTTCCTCGGTGGTCTGCCTGGTGCCGCCCTGGCCATCTATCACTGCGCCCGGCCGGAGAATCGCCATAAGATTAAAGGTCTGTTAATCTCTGGCGTAGTGGCCTGCGTGGTCGGCGGCACCACTGAACCGATCGAATTTCTGTTTCTGTTTGTCGCCCCCTTCCTCTATCTTATCCACGCTCTGCTGACCGGTGTGGGCTTCACCATCATGGCGATACTCGGGGTTACTATCGGCAATACAGATGGCAATATCATCGACTTTGTCGTGTTTGGTGTACTACACGGCCTGTCGACAAAGTGGTACTGGGTACCGGTTGTTGCAGCGATATGGTTTGCCGGTTACTACCTGATTTTCCGTTTCGCCATTCTGCACTTCAACATCAAAACGCCGGGCCGGGAAGTAGAAAATACCAGTGCGGTTGCGCAGCAGGTCAGCAATGCCGGTAAAGGTAAATCGGGCTATAACTCACCGGCTATCCTGGCGGCGCTGGGCGGCGTTGAGAATATTACCTCGCTGGACAACTGCCTGACACGTCTGCGTTTAACCATGGCGGATATGAGTAAGGTGGACGATGCGGCGCTGAAAGCCAACGGCGCGATTGGGGTTGTGCATCTCAATCAGACCAGCCTGCAGGTGGTCATTGGCCCGCAGGTGCAGTCGGTGAAAGATGAACTGTCACACCTGATGAATGTGACTGCATGATGCGCTGGAGCCGATAATGTTTAACTTTGACGAAGTCATCGATCGCCGTGGCAGCTGGTCTACGCAGTGGGATTTTGTGGCTGACCGCTTTGGCGTATCCGATCTGTTGCCATTTACCATTTCCGATATGGACTTCAGAACAGCACCAGCGGTTCAGCAGGCGCTGGCGCAGCGCGTGGCACACGGCGTGTTGGGTTATAGTCGCTGGCAGCATGACGATTTTCTTTCCGCCTGCTGTCACTGGATGTCCAGTCGTTTCGGCTACCAGCCCGATGCTGACACGCTGGTTTATGGCCCGTCAGTGATCTATATGGTGGCGCAGATGCTGCGTCGCTGGAGTCACCTGGATGATGAAGTGGTACTTCATACTCCCGCCTACGATGCCTTTTATAAAACTGTACGCGGCAATCAGCGACAGGTGCTGGAGATGCCGTTGCAGCGGGATCGCGGGCGCTGGCGATGTGATATGGCCGCGCTGGAGACGCGACTGGCGCGCCCGCGCTGCAAAATCCTGTTGCTCTGCAGCCCCCACAATCCCACCGGCAAAGTCTGGACGACAACGGAGCTGCAACAGATGGCGGCGCTCTGCGATCGTCACGGCGTGCGGGTGATCAGCGATGAAATCCATATGGATATGATCATGGGTAATCAACCCCATACTCCGTGGGCCAGCGTGGCACGCAGTGACTGGGCGCTGTTTACCTCGGCGTCTAAAAGCTTCAACGTGCCGGGCCTGACGGGTGCGTGGGGCATCATCCCGGATGCGGCGGACAGAGCAGCCTGGTTTCAGGCGCTGAAAAATGCTGACGGCCTTTCGTCTCCGGCGGTGCTGGCCGTCACGGCACACGTTGCCGCCTACCGACATGGCGAGCCGTGGCTGGATGCGCTACGCAGCTATCTTTACGGCAATTTCACGCGGGTTGCCGATCGCCTCAACACTGAGTTTCCCGGACTTGACTGGCACATCCCTGAAGCGACCTATCTCGCCTGGATCGATATGAATGCGCTGGGTATTCCTGAAGAGGCACTGCAACAGGCGCTGATCCAGCAACTGGTGGCGATTATGCCCGGCTCAACCTACGGCGACGCAGGCAGCGGGTTTCTGCGTCTTAACGTTGGCTGTCCGCGTAGTAAGATTGAAGATGGCATTTCGCGCCTTATTGCGGCGATACATCAGTTGCAGGGCTGACATCCATCGGCGAAGTGGCTCTCACTCGCTGGTTATGGGTAATTAAGCAGCATCCGGCGAGGCTGTTGCGCAAATAGCTGGCGCTGTTGCGCAAGATATTTTTATAATGCTCTGCACTTCACCGACAACTGAGCGAGTGCGCCATGATCGATTCAAAAATCCCACTGACTGATATTCACCGCCACCTTGATGGCAACATTCGTGCACAAACCATTCTCGATTTAGGTCGCCAGTTTAACCTTACCCTGCCCGCCACCACGCTTGAGACTCTGCTTCCGCACGTGCAGGTCGGCGAGAATGAACCTGACCTGGTGAGCTTCCTGCAGAAGCTCGACTGGGGCGTGAAAGTGTTGGGCGATCTGGATGCCTGCCGCCGGATCGCGCAGGAGAATGTCGAAGATGCCGCGCGCGCCGGCATTCACTACACTGAACTGCGTTTTTCCCCTGGTTATATGGCGATGACCCACAACCTGCCGATTGCCGGTGTGGTCGAAGCGGTGATCGAGGGCGTACGCGCAGGTCGGCAGCAACACGATATCGACGTGCGTCTGATTGGTATTATGAGCCGTACCTTTGGCGAAGATGCCTGCCTCGGCGAGCTGGAAGGTTTGCTTGCCCATCGCGATCACATCACTGGGGTCGATCTGGCGGGAGATGAGCTGGGCTTCCCGGGCAGCGAGTTCCTGAGCCACTTTACCCAGGCGCGCGATGCCGGCTTCCGCGTTACCGTACATGCGGGCGAAGCGGCTGGACCAGAGAGCATCTGGCAGGCGATTCGGGAGCTGGGCGCTGAACGTATTGGTCACGGTGTGAAAGCGATCGAAGATCGCGCGCTGATGGATTTCCTGGCGGAGCACCGGATTGGTATTGAATCCTGCCTGACCTCCAATATTCAGACCAGCACTGTGCCCTCACTGGCGCAGCATCCGCTGAAAACCTTCCTGGAGCATGGCATTCTGGCGACCATCAACACGGATGATCCGGCGGTTCAGGGCATTGAACTGGCGCATGAGTATCAGCACGCCGCACCGGCTGCCGGTCTGAGCGCAGCGCAGATGCGTCAGGCGCAGGAGAATGGTCTGACGATTGCCTTCCTCAGCGAGGCTGAGAAAGCGGCTATCCGCGCACGCGTGCAGTAATCCTGAAGCGTAGCGACAAAAAACGGGCCGGATAACCGGCCCGTTCTGCTTTCTGCATTAAGCACCTGCAGATCAGACGCGCTTCAGCGACATCGTCTGGCGTTTCTCAGCGGATTGCAGACCCAGTTCAATCAGCTCCATCACCTGAATCGCCTCTTCCGCCGTCACCGGATTGTTACCGCGTCCGGCAATCGCATCGCGGATGCCCGCATAGTAAGCGGGATAGTTGCCCGGCTGAGTCAGTTGAGTAGTTTCCGTCAGTGAATCACCGTCAACTAACGTCAGCGTGCCGTCGCGCATGTCATAACCCCAGTCCTCCTGCGGCGGGAAATCCCCCGACTTCAGGCGATCTTCCTGTGGGTCCAGACCATATTTGACGTAACTGCCGCGCGTGCCGTGGACGGTATAACGGGCAGATTCTGCTGCCACCAGCATGCTGGCGTGCAGCACCACGCGGCGCTGCGGGTAGGTCAGCGTGGCGTGGAAGTAGTCGGTGGTCTGCGCGCCCGGACGCATCTCGGCCAGGTCGACATTAATAGCGACCGGCGGGCCAAACAGCTGCAGCGCCTGGTCCAGCAGATGTGGCCCCAGGTCATACCAGATTCCGCTGCCTGCGCCCTTCATTTCGCGCCAGCGATTACGCACTTCCAGACGGAAGCGGTCAAAGTGCGATTCGAAATAGCGCACTTCACCCAGTGAGCCTGTCTCAAGGAGGGATTTCAGCGTCAGAAAGTCACTGTCCCAGCGGCGGTTATGGAACACCGATAGCAGCAAACCTTTGGCTTTCGCCAGCGCATCCAGTTCGCGCGCCTGTGACAACGTCACGGTAAACGGCTTGTCGACCACCACATGTTTACCGGCGTTCAGCGCCGCTTTTGCCAGCGGGAAGTGGGTGTCGTTGGGGGTAGGAATAACAATCAGTTGCAGCGTAGGGTCGTCCAGCAGCGCCTGAGGATCGGCCACCACTTTAACAGCAGGCCAGTCGGCGTGGACTTTGCTGGCGTTGCTACTGGAAATGGCTGCCAGCTCGACGTCCGGTGTCCCTGCAATCAGCGGGGCGTGAAACGTTTTACTGGCAAAACCGTAGCCGATCAGACCAACACGTAATTTATCGCTCATTTTGATTCCTCTTTGTCGCTAACCTGATTGATTTAAGACTATTAACCAGGTGAGGACAAGGCGGAATCTCCCGAAAAAACTAAGAGATAGCACTCCGCGCCAGGGGCCAGGCCGTCTGCGCCGCCAGGTTGTCATGTGCGTCCTGATTGCGGCGGCGGAAATCGCTGGGACTGACACCAACACGCTTGCGAAACACGCGCGAGAAGTAGAGCTGGTCGTCGTAACCCACTTCACGCCCTACCGAGGCGATCGGTTCCTGGGTGGTCTGCAGCAACAGTTTGGCGCGAATAACGCGCTGATCTTCACGCCAGCGCA
Organism: Pantoea hericii; assembly: GCF_014155795.1. NCBI lineage: Bacteria > Pseudomonadati > Pseudomonadota > Gammaproteobacteria > Enterobacterales > Erwiniaceae > Pantoea > Pantoea hericii. The sequence goes on along the minus strand of NZ_SCKV01000002.1, from coordinate 257,016 downwards.
GCAGATTTACACCCATCTGCTCGCGGAACAGGTGTGCCAGCCGCGACGGTGACAGGCAGACGTGACGCGCCACCTCTTCAATCTTCACTTCGCTTGCAAGATGGTTGGTCACATACTGGCAGGCTTCAATTACGCGTGGATCGCGGATGAGCTGATGACTACGCGGATCTTCTTCAACGGCACGTAGCAGTAGTCGCTCCAGCAGGTTCATCGCCAGCTCTTCCGCAAAGCGCCGACCCGAATTATGGGTCTGTTCGATACTGGCAAACAGTCGGTCAAACTCGCCACGCAGTGACTCAGGCAGCAGCAGTCGTCCCACACCCTCCTGCTCATCCTGCCAGCGCAGCCAGTCGTGCCAGTAGGCGCGCGGACGGAAATAGACCCAGCGGTGGAACCACTGCGGACTGTCCGGCGCGCGACCATAGTAGTGGGCAGTTTTTGGCTGAAACAGCAGCATTTCGCCGGGCTCGCAGTCAAATGCCCGCTCGCCGTCGAATACCCGCCCTTTGCCTTTAATGGTGAGATTCAGAATGTAACCTTTCATGCCGTGCGGGCGGTCGATAAAAAAATCGAGCGGACCATCGGCAGTGATGGGCGTCAGCCCTGCCACCAGCCAGGCATTGAATGAATAGCCCGGCAACAAGGGGTTTTGCTGCTCAGCCGGTAATTCGCGGTGATACATAGCGTCCTCACTCAGTCTGTTATTGTTCGGATAGCCTGCAGACACCTCTGCGTCCGCAGGCCAACGGCTCGCTCAATCAGGCTTTTTTCTGTTTGTAACGGTCAAAAATCACCGCAGCTAACAGTATCAGACCGCGCACCACATACTGTGAGAATGGCGAGATATTCAATAAATTCATCGCATTCTCTACCGTGCCGAGGATCAATACCCCCGCCACCACGTAAGAGATCTTACCGATGCCGCCCTTCAGTGAAACACCACCCAGTACGCAGGCAGAAATCACCACCAGTTCATAGCCGATGGAGGTCATCGGCTGGCCGCTGGTCATACGTGACGCCAGAATAATGCCCGCCGCCGCAGAGACCAGGCCGGAGAGGATAAAGATGATGATACGGGTGCGCACTACCGGTACACCCGCCAGGCGCGCCGCCTCTTCATTGCCACCAATCGCGAGCGTATTACGACCAAAGGTGGTTTTGTTGAGCAGGAAGCCGAAGATCACCATGGTGGCCAGAGTCAGCCAGATCGGCGCGGGCACACCCAGCCAGTTGGCAAAGCCCAGTTCAAAGAAGCGCTCATCTTCAATACCAACGGCTTTACCGTCAGAGAAGATATAAGCCAGGCCGCGTACGATCTGCATCGTCGCCAGCGTGGTGATCAGGGCATTGATCTTCAGTCGCGCAATCACAAAGCCGTTGATAAAGCCGGTGATCATGCCGAGCACCAGTCCGGCACCCACACCAATCCACAGGCTTTCCGTCATATTGATGACCACGGCGGTGACGACACCCGCACAGGCGATGACGGAAGCGACCGACAGGTCAAAGTCACCGGAAGCCAGACAGAACAGCATGCCGCAGGCGACCATGCCGGACATCGACATCGCCAGCCCTAAGCCTTTCATATTGATAAACGAGCCGAAGTTCGGCACAAAAATCGCACAGACAATAAACAGCAGTGCAAATACCACCAGCATGCCGAAGTTGTCCCAGATGCGACCTAACTGCAGGCCGCCGCGTGAAGCGGGCTGCGGTGTATTTGAGGTCGTAGATGAAGCCATGATGATCTCCTGTCAGGCCACGGCGGCCGCTTGAGTGGTTTTGGGCATCGCCAGGCTCAGCGTCTGCTGCTCCGTGGCGTCGTCGTGCAGCAGTTCACCGGCAATGGCACCTTCACGCATCACAACGATGCGATCGGCCAGGCCCATCACTTCCGGTAAATCGCTCGAGGCGAACAGCACCGCAATGCCCCGGTTCGCCAGCTGATAAATCAGGTTATAAATTTCATGTTTGGCACCGACATCGATGCCGCGCGTTGGCTCATCCAGCAGGATCACTTTCATATCCTCAGAGAGCCAGCGTCCCAGGATCGCCTTCTGCTGATTACCGCCGGAAAGGTTCATGATCAGCTGATCGGCGCTGGGCGTTTTAATATTCAGCGAGCGGATATGGCTGTCGGCGTTCTTGTTTTCCCAGCCGTTTTTTATCAGGCAACCGGCAGTCAGGTTGTGACGGCGGGCGCTGATGTTGATGTTGTCGCGCACCGAGTGCACCGGAATAATGCCCTCAGCTTTACGATCTTCCGGGCAGAGCATGATGCCGGCACGAATGGCGTCAATCGGCTCACGCAGCGGCAGTGGCTTGCCGTCCAGGATGACCTGACCACCACGCAAACGCGTGCCGCCGAACAGGCCCTTCAGCAGTTCACTGCGTCCGGCACCGACCAGTCCAAACAGTCCAACGATTTCACCGGCATGGACTTTCAGTGAAATTGGCGTACGCACGCCCTTCGCTTCAACCTTGTCCAGCTCCAGCCGCACTTCCCCTTTGGGACGCGGTGAGTAGCCATAGATATCGCCCAGGTTGCGCCCTACCATCGCCTGCACCAGATCGTCGTGATGGGTGTTCGCCATGTCAGTAAACGTCCGCACGTAGCGGCCATCTTTAAACACGGTGATGGCATCGCTAAGGGCGAAAATCTCTTCCATACGGTGAGACACGTAGAGCACTACCCGGCCCTCCTCGCGGAGCTGGCGAATGACGCGGAACAGGTTGTCGATTTCACGCGCCGACAGGGAGCTGGTTGGCTCATCAAAGGCGATAATACGTGCATTGCGCGCCAGCGCTTTGGCAATCTCCACCATCTGCCACTGGCCCAGCGACAGGTATTTCAGCGGCATATCGGGATCGATATCCATGCCGAGATTTTTCAGCTGTACGCCCGCCTCAAAACGCATCAGCTTACGGTTGACCAGTCCATGTTTGTGCGGAATCTGACCGAGATAGATGTTCTCCGCCACGCTCATTTCCGGCACCAGATGCAGTTCCTGGTAAATAATGGCGACGCCCGCGTCCAGTGCATCCGTCGTGCGCTGAAAACTCATCGGCTTGCCTTTAATACGAATCTCACCGCCGCTCGGCTGATAACTGCCGCTGAGTATTTTTAACAGCGTCGATTTGCCTGCGCCGTTCTCGCCCATCAGAGCGTGAACTTCACCGCCACGGCAGTCGAAGGAGATATCCTGCAACGCTTTCACGCCAGGGAAAGTTTTACTGATGCCATGAAACGACAGAAATGCTGAATCAGTGTTCATGTTAATCCTCACTCTTTCGCGCCACCGGCCGGTTATGGCGGGCGACGCGAAATGGGCTATTAAGGATGCCGGGCAACGAACAGCCCGGCAGGCTCACAGTTACATCAGTCCTTTTTTCGCCAGTTCAGTTTTGAAGTTGTCACGGGTGATCAGCACCACATCAGTAACTTCGGTGAATTTAGGTGGCTCTTCACCTTTGCTGACCCAGTTGTAGAGCATCTGGCTGCTTTTGTAGCCGTGGATATCCGGGCTTGGCAGCAGCGAACCGTAGAAGCCGGTCGCCTTGTCTTTCGACAGTTCGCTGATGGCATCGACGCCGTTGATGCCGATACCGATGACGTCAGCCGCTTTAAAGCCCTGACCTTCAGTCGCACGTACGCCGCCCAGCACGGTGTTGTCGTTCATGCCGACAATCAGCCAGTGTTTGACTTCAGGATGCTGCACCAGCAGGGAGTTACCGGCATCAAACGCGCCAGGGATGTCGTTAGATTTGGTTGGGACCTGGTAGATCTGGGCTGCCGGGAAGCCAGCGGCTTTGATCGCGTCCATTGAGCCGCCAGTACGACGACGAGCGGTGTCGAGTTCGTTGGCGGTAATGGCCATCACGCCGGTGGTTTTCACATCCCAGCCGCGTTTCTGCATCTCTTTATAAAGCTCCTGACCCTGACGCTCACCAATTTTAGTGGCCGCCATCATCACCAGTGGCACGGTATCCATTGGCTTGCCTTTGGCGGTGACGAACTGATCATCCACTGCGATGACTTTCAGGCCGTAGCCGCGCGCTTTTGCCATGATGGCGGAACCGAGTTTTGGATCGGGCGTACAGATGACAAAACCTTTTGCGCCGTTCGCCGCCAGACTGTCGATGGCATTCAGGGTTTTTTCACCATCCGGCACGGCAATTTTGATGACATCAAAGCCAAGATCTTTGCCCGCTTTATCGGCGAATTTCCATTCAGTCTGGAACCAGGGTTCTTCTGGTTGCTTGACTAAAAAACCCAGCTTCATGGTCTCGGCGATAGCGGATTGTGACATAACCGCTGCCAGGCCGATGGCCGCGAATGCTTTAGTGAATTTATGCATGATGCTCTCCGGTACCAGGTTATTTTTCGCTGCTAATAACGAATCGGTGTAAACGCTACCAGTAAGTTTTGTTTTGTGGGTACAGCCATAAATCAGTGCGTTAGGCTGGCATGTGCTGACAGAGTGTCCAGACGCTGGGCTAGTTTTAGCGGTATTAGCGAAGAAAAATGTAGAGCGGTATCACATCTTAAAATCACGGCAAAATCATCCATATATTCAGCAAATTTAACCGGCCCTTAACTTATGCAATGGATCACAAAATCACTGCCGATGACAGAAAAGTGCATATTGTCAGCCAGCCATGACTAACTGATTTGGCGCACCGAACCCAGGATAAAGGCGTTAACTAACTACAGGAGATTCCGATGCGTGCTGGAGCCATCACCCTTGGGCTGGACTTTGGTAGTGATTCGGTGCGTGCGCTGGCCGTGGATTGTCATAGCGGCAAAGAGCTGCAGAGTGCGGTGTTCAGCTATCCGCGCTGGCAACAGGGCTTATACAGCGATCCGCACACCAACCGTTTTCGCCACCATCCACAGGATTATATTGACGCTATGGAGCAGGCGCTGCTCGGCGTTCTGAATGCACTGAGTGAAGATCAGCGCAACGCCGTGGTCGGCATTGGCGTTGACAGCACCGGTTCTACCCCGGCGCCTATTGACCGCGACGGCAACGTGCTGGCGCTGCGTCCGGAGTTCGCTGAGAACCCCAACGCGATGTTCGTGTTGTGGAAAGATCACACGGCTATAGAAGAAGCGGAAGAGATTAATCAGCTTTGCCACAGTGGCCGCTTCCAGGATTACAGCCGCTATATCGGCGGCATTTATTCTTCGGAGTGGTTCTGGGCGAAGATTCTGCACGTGTCGCGTGAAGATTCGGCTGTGCGCGAAGCCGCCGTCTCCTGGGTGGAGCTGTGCGACTGGGTGCCCGCCCTGTTAAGCGGCACCACCGCACCAGATAAGCTGCGTCGCGGCCGTTGTGCCGCCGGACATAAAGCGTTGTGGCACGGCGACTGGAACGGCCTGCCCGATGTCGATTTCCTGAATGCGCTCGACCCGCTGTTAACGCAGCAGCTCGACTCCCCGCTGTTCACTGACACCTGGACCGCTGATATGCCGGTGGGCACCCTCAGCCCGGAATGGGCGCAGCGTCTTGGTCTGACGCAGACCGTGACGCTTTCCGGTGGCGCGTTTGACTGTCACATGGGCGCGGTCGGCGGCGGGGCTAAACCTTATACCCTGGTGAAAGTGATCGGCACCTCAACCTGCGACATTCTGATTGCTGACGCAGAAAAGGTCGGCGATCGCGATATCAAAGGCATCTGCGGTCAGGTCGATGGCAGCGTCATGCCCGGCGCTATCGGACTGGAGGCGGGTCAGTCTGCCTTTGGTGATATCTACGCCTGGTTCAGCCGTTTGCTGGGCTGGCCATTAAAGCTGGCGGCGCAGCAGCATCCGGAACTGAAGCCTCAGCTGGCTGAGATGCAAAAAACGCTGATTAAGGATTTAACCGAGGCCTGGGCTGCCAATCCGCAGCTCGATCACCTGCCGGTGGTACTGGACTGGTTTAACGGGCGCCGCACACCGAATGCAAATCAGCGTCTGAAAGGGGTGATTACCGACCTGAATCTGGGCACTGATGCCCCTGCATTGTTTGGTGGTCTGGTCGCAGCAACCGCGTTTGGCGCGCGCGCCATTATGGAGTGCTTTGAGCAGCAGCAGATCCCGGTCGAGAGCATTCTGACTCTCGGCGGCATCGCGCGAAAATCTCCGGCGATTATGCAGGCCTGCTGCGATGTGATGAACCGGCCACTGGATATCGTCGCCTCTGACGAGTGCTGTGCATTGGGTGCGGCCATTTTCGCCGCCGTTGCCGCCGGTGTTCACGCCAGCGTCCCGGATGCTCAGCAGGTCATGGCCAGTCCGATTGCCGTGACGCTGCAGCCCGATCCGGCGCGCGTTGCCCGCTATCAACAACTGTATCAACGCTATCAACAATGGTGCGTGACGGCTGAACCGCAATACGCCGCCCGCCCCGCTTCCGCGACGAGCCTCTCCCAACAGGCGTAATTGTTGCAGGCAGTCTGGACACGGACAGTGCGGAGCAACCGGAGCGTAGAGGGCGTACGTGAGGATTACTCGCTGCGCTCGCCCCTTCAGGGCCGCCCTGACGGGCGTTCAGGTTGCTAAAGCAGCCTGTGTGAGCGCTGCCCAGGTTCGGAATGACAAATAAAATAGCCTATCAGGTAGGCGCTAAGTGAAGGAGTGGTTTTATGGAACAGTCAAACAATTACAGCGTGTGGTTTGTTATCGGCACGCAGCATCTCTATGGGGCGGAAACGTTACGCCAGGTTGAACAGAATGCACGTCAGGTCGTCGAGGGTTTAAATCAGGCCGGTTTACCACTGCGTCTGGAGCTGAAACCGCTAGTGAAGTCACCGGATGAAGCGCTGGCCCTGTGTCGCGATGCTAATTATGACAAGCAGTGCGTTGGGATCATTACCTGGCTGCACACTTTCTCCCCGGCCAAAATGTGGATCGGCGGCCTGAGCGTACTGAATAAGCCGCTGCTGCAATTCCATACCCAGTTCAATGCCGAGATCCCGTGGGACAGCATGGACATGGACTTTATGAACCTGAACCAGACCGCACATGGCGGCCGTGAGTTCGGTTTCATCGGCGCGCGCATGGGTCTGCAACACAGCGTGGTGACCGGTCACTGGAAAGACAGCGCCAGCCAGCAGCGCCTGGGCAACTGGATGCGTGCAGCACTGGCTAAACAGGCCAGCCAGCAGCTGAAAGTCGCTCGCTTTGGCGACAACATGCGTGAAGTGGCCGTAACCGAAGGCGATAAAGTCGCCGCGCAGATTCAGTTCGGCTATTCAGTGAATGGCTGGGGCGTTGGCGATCTGGTTGAGGTGATCAATGGCGTCAGCGATGGCGACGTGAATGCGCTGATCGACGAATATGAAAGTCTTTATCGCTTTACCGATGTCGCCGCATCTGGCGGTGAGAAACGTCAGAACGTGCTGGATGCTGCACGCATCGAACTCGGTCTGAAGCGTTTTCTGGAAGCAGAAGGCTGCCACGCCTTTACTACTAACTTCCAGACGCTGCACGGCATGACGCAGTTGCCCGGTCTGGCGGTTCAGCGTCTGATGGGTCAGGGTTATGGCTTCGCCGGCGAAGGCGACTGGAAAACCGCTGCCCTGCTGCGCATTTTCAAAGTGCTGTCCGGTGACCGCAAAGGTGGCACCTCCTTTATGGAGGATTACACCTATCACTTCTCACCAGGCAACGATTTAGTGCTTGGCTCGCACATGCTGGAAGTCTGCCCGTCAATTGCCATTGAAGAGAAACCATTGATCGATGTGCAGTTCCTGGGCATTGGTGATAAAGCCGATCCAGCGCGTATGATTTTCTCCACCCCAGCGGGCCGTGCGGTTAACGCCAGCGTGATTGATATGGGCGACCGTTTCCGTCTGCTGGTTAACGTGGTGGATGCTATCGAACAGCCGAAACCGCTGCCGAAGTTGCCGGTTGCGCGCGCGCTGTGGAAAGCGCAGCCATCACTGGCGACCGCCTCTGAAGCATGGATTCTGGGCGGCGGTGCACACCATACGGTGTTCAGCCAGGCGCTGACGCTGGAGGATATGTATCTGTACGGCGAGATGAACGATATTGAAGTGCTGGTGATTGATGAGCACACCACCTTGCCTGCGTTTAAAGATGCGCTGCGCTGGAACGAAGCTTATTACCGTCTTAAACGTTAATAAGTGATTAAACGGCGCTTTAGGGGTTCTGAAAAGAAATCGGTTCAGGATCGATAAAGCGCCGTTTGTTTGCAGGTTCGTGCTATTCAGTCGGGAATGGCGGGCGTTCCGTAAAGTCGCCGTAAATACATCCCTGTAGGCTCGGCCGCCGCGTCCCTGCGGCGGACGCTTTACTCCACTGCCCGCCATCCCCTCCTTAATTTTGCATTTTTGCGAATATTCAAAAGCTCAGCATGTAATAAAAGCCCTTACTGCGAAAGTCCCATTTCGCTGCAACTGTGCACTCCATTCTTTCAATCTCGCACTGTCCATTACAGCAATGATCAAGCCCAACCGGGAAGGAATGGTATGCCTGAAGAGCAAAGCGTCCGCACCAGGGATGGCGCGGCCGATCCGCATGGATGCGGGAATCCTTTGCGATCAGGCAGTCATTTCCTGACCTTGCATCAACATTCAATAGCGATTGTTTTTCCTGTCATACAAAAGAGAGCTTAATTCTTTGCTATAACGCAATCCTGCCATCATCTTGCACTTTTCCCCACCAGCCTGTATTGCTTGTAGCCTGACAAAACGAAGGTAGCCAGCGCCATGCAAGTTGTCGATCTGAACCAACATCCCGACTACGCCAGACAAACAGCAAAACTGCTGCACACTGAATGGTCACATCATCCAGCCTGGTCACATCAACCCACCATCCTTGCGCATTTACACCAAAGGAACCAGACAGGCTCGGCGGAATTTACCCTTGTTGCCACGCCGGATGGCGAAACGGTCATCGCGACCTGTAGCGTCATCCGCTATGAACTGGACGACATCCCGGCAAGAGAATACTGGATGGGTGAAGTGGTGACGGACAAAAAATTTCGCGGTCAGGGCGTAGCAAAAGCGTTGATCCAGCAGGTAATTGCGCGGGCCAGACAAAAGCGAATTAGTGAACTCTGGCTCTATACTCCCGATCAGCAGGCGTACTATCAGCGTTCAGGATGGCAGGCGGTGGAACAGCGGCACATAGCGGGAGAAGAAGTCACGGTGATGGTCCTGCATCTGGCGCAGTAAAAGGCGGCTCCTGAGAGCCGCCATTAACCGGGATACGCAATACTCAGGTTGGGATGCGTTTAACCGGTGCGTTCTGCTGACGATCCCAGATCACCGTCAGTAACCGCTGCAGCGCGATAAACGCAAACAGCAGAATCCCGATGGCGATCTTGGTCCACCACGAACTCAGCGTGCCGTCAAAATTAATCCACGTCTGAATCAGCCCCTGAATCAACACACCAAACAGCGTACCCAGCACCGTACCGACACCACCCGACAACAACGTGCCGCCAATCACCACCGATGCAATCGCATCCAGCTCCACACCCAACCCGGCCAGCGCATAACCTGCCGAGGTATAGATCGAGAACACGATGCCAGCCAGCGTCGCCAGCGTGGTGGAAAGCATATAAATCTTAATGGTGGTCGCACGGGTTGAAACACCCATCAGCTGAGCGGAGGTCAGATTCCCGCCAATAGCATAAACCCGATTACCAAAGCGCGTGCGGTGCGCCAGAATAATCCCGCCAATCACCACCACCAGCATAATCACGGCCAGCAGGCTCAGACGCCCACCACCCGGCACTTTCCACGCCAGACTGGAAAGCATGGTATAAAGCGGATGATCAATAGGAATCGAGTTCTCAGACACCAGATAAGAACAGCCACGCAGGAAAAACATTCCTGCCAGCGTAATAATAAACGCCGGGATCTTAAGCGCATCGATCAGCCAGCCCATCATGGCACCAAACAGCGCGCCCATTGACAGAATCAACGCAAAGGCCAGCAGCGGATCGACATGGAAATCACCAATTGCCCGCGCCAGAAACACACCGGTAAAAGCAATCACTGCGCCGACCGACAGATCGATACCGCCAGATAAAATCACAAAAGTCATGCCGACGGCGATAATGCCAAGGAACGCGTTATCGGTCAGGATATTGCAAATTACCCGGGTAGAAGCAAAACCCGGAAACTGACTCAGACAAAACAGATAACCCGCCACAAACACCAGCAAGGTAATCATCAGCGGAAGATGACGTTTAATCATGTCGGACGCCTCCGTTTTAACATCGCAATAAATCGCGGTGACTGCAGTAACAACACGCACATCACCACCACCGCTTTCACCACCTGATTCAGCTCAGGCGGGAAGCCGGAGAGCAGAATCCCGGTATTCATCGACTGAATAATCAGCGCACCAATCAGCGACAGCACCAGATTAAAACGGCCACCCATCAGGGATGCACCGCCTATCACCACGGCGAGAATCGCGTCCAGCTCCAGCCACAAACCGGCGTTATTGGCATCTGCACCGCGAATATCCGCCGCGACGATGAGCCCGGCCACTGCCGCACAGACGCCACTGATCGCGTAGGTGGACATCACCACCAGCCAGCCCGTCACACCCGCATTGCGGGCAGCGCGCAGGTTAATCCCCACCGCTTCGATAAACAGACCCAGCGCGGTTTTGCGCGTCAGCAGCCAGACGGCCAGCGCGACCACCAGCGTGATCCAGACCGGCACCGGCAACATCCACAGCGAGCCGTTACCAAACCAGCCAAGACTGTCACTGTCGAACGTCACAATCTGACCCTGGGTAATCAGCTGAGCAATACCGCGCCCGGCAACCATCAGAATCAGCGTCGCAACAAATGGCTGAATACGCAGCAGCGCCACCAGCACCCCGTTCCACAAACCACAGGCTAAACCGGTTGCCAGCGTGCAGAGAATAATAAACGGCACACCGTGCCCGGCGACGGTCAGTGTGGCGGCCGTTGCGCCCGCTATCGCCATCACCGCCCCTACGGAAAGATCGATGCCGCCAGTCGCGATCACCAGCGTCATCCCTATCGCCAGCAGGGCAACCGGTGCCGCACGGTTAAGAATATCGATCGGACTGCCGAACAGACGGCCATCCTGCAGATGCACTGCAAAAAAGTTATTGGCCACCAGACTGTCGATTAACAGCACCAACAGCAGCGCGGCGATTTGCGGCATCCCCGGCGGGAGTTTCAGCTTACGACGTGGCGTTTTTTCAGATGTCATAGGTGACTCAAGCATGTTTTGCCCCTCCGTCCGCGATAGCATTCACGATCGACGCCACCGAAAGCTGCTCCAGCGGAATTTCTGCCACCTGCTTCAGATCGCGCATGATCAGCACCCGATCGGCATAACCGACCAGCTCTTCGAGTTCAGAGGAGATCACCAGCAGCGCCAGACCATCGGCGCAAAGGGATTCGATTAAACGGATAATCTCGGCGTGCGCACCCACATCAATACCGCGCGTCGGCTCGTCGAGGATCAAAAACTGCGGTTTGGTCACCAGCCAGCGCGACAGCAACACCTTCTGCTGATTGCCACCCGATAACAGCTCTACCGGCTGCTCAGCGTGCGGCGTGCGAATGCCCAGACTTTTGATGAAACGATCGGCAATCGCCTGCTGCTCGCGTTTTTTAATGGGCCGTAACCAGCCGCGCTGCGCCTGCAATGCCAGAATAATATTTTCGCGCACGGAGGCCGCGCCAATAATCCCGTCTGTCTTACGATCTTCCGGGCAAAACCCCATGCCAAGCTGTGAGGCTTTCGCCGGGTTGGTAATACGCTGCACTTTACCTTTGATCGTCGCGGTTCCACGATCGGCGCGACGAATACCAAACAACACTTCTGCGGTTTCGGTGCGGCCAGAGCCCAGCAGACCCGCCAGTCCCACCACCTCACCGGGACGCACGGCCAGGTTAAAAGGCTCAATGGTGCCCTTTCTGCCGTAATCTTCAAATGACACCACCGGCTGATTGCTGCGCAGCGTGCTGCCCTGACGCTGTAACGCCGTCTGAAGCAGTTCACGTCCTAACATCAGCTTAATCAGTTCAATCTGTGGCAGCGTGGCGGTCTCACGAGTCGCGATAAATTGCCCGTTACGCAGCACGGTAATCCGGTCAGTAATTCGGTACACCTGGTCAAGAAAATGGGTCACAAAAATCAGGCTCATCCCTTTGGCTTTTAACTGCGCCATCAGGGTAAACAGCATCTCGACTTCACTGGCATCCAGACTGGCTGTTGGCTCGTCGAGGATCAGCACCTGAGCAGAAAGGTCGACCGCGCGACAGATAGCAATAATCTGCTGCATTGCCACCGAGTAGTGGCCCAGCGGACGCGTGACATCAAGGGAAAAACCGTAATTTCGCATCAGCGCATCGGCATCACGCACCATCTTCCGACGGTCAATCATGCCAAAACGACGCGGCTCACGCCCTATATAGAGGTTATCTGCCACCGACATGTTCGGCAGCATATTCACTTCCTGATAAACGGTGCCGATACCCATCTCCTGCGCCTGCGCCGTATTGTGCGGTGTAATCGGCTCGCCGTTCAGGGTAATGGTGCCGGCGTCGCGGCTGTAAACACCGGTCAGCACTTTAATCAGCGTGGATTTACCGGCACCGTTCTCGCCCAGCAGCGCCATGATCTCCCCTTTGCGTATATCAAAGGAAACATTATTCAGCGCTTTGACGCCGGGAAAACCTTTGCTAATGCCGCTGATGGATAGCAGCGGTGTTTCATTTTGCGTGGTCATTCTGCTCACTCCGCCTTACGTCATGAAAAACCGCCCCGGAGGGCGGTCTGCGGCTGGTCTTTGACGGGTCGGTGAATCAGTAACCCATACCGTTTTTCTTATCCAGCTCCGCCTGTGCATCAGCAGGCAGGAACAGCTTCGATTCGGTCTTGATCACTTTTGGCGGCAGCGTGCCATCTTTTTTGAATTTTTCCAGCGCATCAAACGCCGGACCCGCCATATTTGGCGTCAGTTCCACGTTGGCGTTAGCCTCACCCGCCAGCATCGCTTTGTAGATATCCGGTACGCCATCAATTGAGCCAGTCAGAATATCTTTGCCCGGTTTCAGACCGGCTTCCTTAATGGCCTGAATGGCACCGATCGCCATGTCATCGTTATGCGCGTAAACCATGCAGATGTTTTTGCCGTTGTTTTCCGCCTTGATAAAGCTCTCCATCACCTCTTTACCTTTACTGCGGGTAAAGTCACCCGACTGAGAACGGATCACTTTAATGTTAGGGTGGTTGCTGATTGCCTCGGCAAAGCCTTTCTTGCGGTCGATTGCCACGCTGGCACCGACCGTGCCCTGCAGTTCGACCACGTTACATTTTTTGTCGCCTACGGTTTTTACCAGCCAGTCGCCAATCAGCTTGCCTTCCAGCACGTTGTCAGCTGTCACCACCGCCTGATAGAGCGATTTGTCTTTGACCACGATGGCGCGATCCAGCAGGTAAACCGGTATTTTGGCATCTTTGGCTTCTTCCAGTACCGGCTCCCAGCCGGTCTGTACCACAGGCGCGATAAAGATGGCATCAACGCCCTGAGCAATGAACGAACGCACGGCTTTGATCTGATTCTCTTGTTTCTGCTGTCCGTCGGCGATTTTCAGGGTGATTCCGCGTTTTTTGGCTTCGCTTTTCGCTACGTTAGTTTCCGCTGAGCGCCAGCCAGATTCTGAACCGACCTGCGAGAAGCCGACCGTCATATCAGCAGCGAGTACCGGGCCGGTTAACGCGGCGCTGACCAGCGTGGTCAGAAGTAAACGTTTCCACATAGTTTTTAATCCTCTGAAAGGCGTTTGCTGTTTAGGGTAGAGAGCCTGCTTAGACTGGACTAAAAAAGCGTGCATAATGGCGACACACTTCACAAAACAGAGCAATTTAAAGGAGTTACGTGCAGAGCGAGCAGTTTTCCAACAGGGGTGTTATGGATAAAATCGCTGAGTAAAATTACAATGCCGGTTAAATAAATGTAATAAACAGAATCGCTTATGTTTAATGCCACTGGAAACGATTACAGGCAGGCGTACAAAATGGGTTATCCGGTTTGCGGTGAACAAAAAATGGGATTTGTGATTGTCCGCACAATCGATGGTGAAGACGAATCAGGCGCGAAACGTTTCTATGGCATTCGTTATTTAACGGTTAAATTTCCTGCGGTTAAAGTGTAATAAATAAGGTATTCATGTGCTGTCAGGGTCAAATGGAATAAAAAATAATATTGTGCTGCTTATTTTTAACGTTTAATTGCCGCAGTAACCCAAACCAGTCAGGCTGACGTAGTAAACTAAGGCGCTGAGTTACCAACATCGTGCATAATCAGAACGAGGAATATGGACTTTTAGTGACTAATAAGGTGATTTTGTCTGATTTTCGGCTTTTTTCACCTGCATGATCTGGACAGACCAAGCCCGCCCCCTATACTGAGCACTCCTTTGTTACTTCTATCTATTATGGCAATGATGACTGCGCACGATTACCTGCTTAAATTCCGCAAAGTAAATAATTCAGACAGTCTGGAAAAGCTTTTCGATCATCTTAATTACTCCCTGACCAATGATCTGGAAATTATCAATATGTACCGGGCTGCCGACCATCGACGCGCTGAACTGGTCTCTGGCGGACGGTTATATGATCTGGGCTGCGTACCAAAAACGGTGTGGCGCTACGTGGTCTGATTTCTCACTGATTTATCGCTTCGTTTACTGCTGACGTTGTCCGGATGGGCGTGCCTCTCTGGACATGTTATTCTGCTGCGCTTTGACTCTCCGAGACAGGAATAACTACGATGAATGAACAGGTTGCTGCGCCGCGCATTGGTGGCTGGCTTTTGCTGCCTCTGGCCTGGCTGATAATGACCCTGTTAACCACCGTTCTGGTGCTGGCGATGTATCTGACTCCCCTGTTTAATCCGGCGTGGCGTGTGGCGCTGTTTTCTCACGGCAGCACCCTCTTCTCATACTGGGCCATTTCCCTGCTTACCGCCGTGGCGGTCTGGGCCTATAGTCTTTGGATCAGCTGGCTGTTCCTGAAGCGCTCCCGACGCCTGCCGCGCCATTATCTGCTCTGGCTGCTGATTACCGTGCTACTGGCGCTGAAAACCTTTGCTTTCACACCCGTCGCTGATAGCCGAGCCCTTCAGACATTACTGCTGTCGCTGCTGGCCGCGGCGGTGTTTGTGCCCTATTTCAAACGCTCAGAACGGGTAAAAAAGACCTTTATCGCGCCGTAACGCGGTGAGTTGTGTCAGGAATTTAATTCTGAGTGCGGTCTGCCGCCTTGCGGGTGGCGCGGGTGTTGAGATACGTCGCGCTATGAATGATAATAAGCCGCTTTCTGGCTCCCAGGCGAAAAAATGACCGATTATCTGCTTCTCTTTGTTGGCACTGTGCTGGTGAATAACTTCGTATTAGTGAAGTTTCTCGGCCTTTGTCCTTTTATGGGCGTTTCCAAAAAACTGGAAACGGCAATTGGCATGGGCCTCGCCACGACATTCGTCATCACGCTGGCGTCGATCTGCGCCTGGCTGGTCAATCATCTGATCCTGCTGCCGCTGGATCTGGTCTATCTGCGCACCATGGCGTATATCCTGGTGATCGCGGTTGTCGTGCAGTTCACCGAGATGGTAGTACGTAAGACCAGCCCGTCGCTCTATCGCCTGCTGGGTATTTTTCTGCCGCTAATTACCACCAACTGTGCGGTGCTGGGCGTGCCGCTGCTGAGTGTTAACCTCAACCACACCTTTATGCAGGCTGCGCTGTATGGTTTCAGTGCTTCCATCGGTTTTTCGCTGGTAATGGTCCTGTTCGCCGGTATGCGTGAGCGCCTGGTGCTGGCGAATGTTCCGGCCCCGTTCAAAGGCAACTCCATCGCCCTGATCACTGCGGGCCTGATGGCGCTGGCATTTATGGGCTTCAGCGGTCTGGTGAAATTCTGATGACCGCGATCTGGATTGCTGTTGCCGTATTAAGTGCGCTGAGCCTGGTGTTCGGCGCGCTGCTGGGTTACGCCTCGCGCCGCTTTGAAGTCGAAGAAGATCCTATCGTTGAGCAGATTGATGCCATTCTGCCGCAGAGCCAGTGTGGTCAGTGTGGCTATCCAGGCTGCCGTCCCTATGCGGATGCGGTCGGCAACAACGGCGAAGCGATCAATAAATGCGCGCCAGGCGGCGAGCAGACCATGCTCAAACTGGCTGCGCTGCTTAACGTTGATCCGCAGCCGATTGATGGCGATGAATCGGCGAAAGAGCCGGTGCGCACGGTGGCGTTCATTGACGAAGCCAACTGTATTGGCTGCACCAAATGTATTCAGGCCTGTCCGGTGGATGCGATTGTCGGGGCAACCCGCGCCATGCACACCGTGCTGAGCGATGTCTGTACCGGCTGCGATCTCTGCGTCGCACCCTGCCCGACAGACTGTATTGAAATGCGTCCGGTTGCCACCACACCAGCTAACTGGAAGTGGGATTTGAATACCATTCCTGTACGGGTGATTCCGGTAGATACTCATGCTTAATCTGTTTAACTTCCTGAAAAAAGAGAAGGTCTGGGATTTTCAGGGCGGTATTCATCCGCCGGAAATGAAAACCCAGTCTAACGGTACGCCGCTCAGCGAACTGCCGTTGCCACACCGTTTTATTATCCCGCTGAAACAGCATATCGGACATGAAGGTGAGATCTGCGTTGCGCCTGGCGACAAGGTGTTGCGCGGTCAGCCCCTGACGTTTGGCACGGGCCGTATGCTGCCGGTCCATGCACCCACTTCTGGTGTCATTGATGATATTGGTCAGCATATGACCGCGCATCCTTCGGGTTTGTCAGAACTGTGTATTTTTCTGACGCCCGACGGCGACGACCGCTGGATACCGCTTGATCCTCTGCCTGACTACCGTCAGCATCCGCGCGCCGACATTGTGCAACGTATTCACGACGCCGGCGTTGCGGGCCTGGGTGGCGCGGGCTTCCCTACCGCCACCAAACTCAAAGGCGGCCTGCGCGGGGTGAAAACCCTGATTATTAATGCGGCCGAGTGCGAGCCCTACATCACCGCGGACGATCGTCTGATGCAGGATTACGCCGCTGAAGTGCTGGAAGGCAGTCGCATTCTCGCATGGGTGTTGCAGGCTGAGCGGGTTTTGATTGGTATTGAAGATAATAAACCAAAGGCGATTGCCGCGCTGAAACAGGCATTGGGTAACGAACGCGATCTGCACATTCGCGTCATCCCGACTAAATACCCTTCTGGCGGCGCAAAGCAGCTGACCCGTATTCTGACCGGCATGGAAGTGCCACACGGCGGACGTTCCACCGATATCGGTGTGCTGATGCAAAACGTTGGCACCGCCTGGGCGGTTAAACGCGCCATAATTAATGGTGAGCCGATTACCGAACGTGTCGTGACGCTGACTGGCGAGTCAATTGCCCAGCCGCGTAACGTCTGGAGTCGTCTCGGCACCCCAATCAGCCATCTCTTGCACCATGTCGGTTTTACACCAGCACCGCGTCAGATGGTGATCATGGGCGGCCCGCTGATGGGCTTTACCCTGCCGTCGCTGGATGTGCCGGTGGTGAAGATCACCAACTGTATTCTCGCCCCCTCTCCCAGTGAGATGGGTAACAACGATGAAGAGCAGTCCTGCATTCGCTGTTCCGCCTGTGCCGATGCCTGTCCGGCTAAGCTGCTGCCTCAGCAGCTTTACTGGTTCAGCCAGGGCGGCGATCACGATAAAGCGCGCTCACACCACATTGATGACTGTATTGAATGTGGCGCCTGCGCCTATGTCTGCCCGAGCAATATTCCGCTGGTGCAATATTATCGCCAGGAAAAAGCGGAGCTGCGCGCCATCGATCTGGAAGCGAAACGCACGCTGGAAGCCAAAGCTCGCTTCGAAGCCCGTCAGGCAAGGCTGGAGCGCGAGAAACAGGCCCGTGAAGCGCGTCATGAGGAGGCAAAACAGCGTGTAGCCCGTACCGATACCAGTGAGCTGGCGGCTGCGAAAGCGCGGGTGAAAGCCCGCCAGGCCGCTGAACCGGATGAAGCGACGCTTGAAGCGCAACGTGAAGCCCGTCATGCGCAGGCGCGTCTGCGTCAGGCCGAGGCTCAGGCGGAAACCCAACCGGTAACGCGTCAGACTGTCGATCCGCGCAAAGCCGCGGTTGAAGCGGCCATTGCCCGAGCTAAGGCGAAGAAAGTGTCACCGGTTGATGCGGTGGAGACCGTGGCTGAAGCCAGCGTCGATCCGCGCAAAGCCGCTGTCGAAGCGGCGGTAGCCCGCGCTAAGGCGAAGAAAGCTGCACAGGCTGAAGCCGCGGCTCCGGCTGACACGGCGAACGTTTCTGACGCCGCGCCAGACGCCGCTGCTGAAACCGACCCGCGCAAAGCTGCGGTGCAGGCCGCGATTGCCCGCGCCAAAGCGAAGAAAGCGGCGCAGGCTGAAGCCGCGGCTCCGGATGACACGGCGAGCTTTTCTGAAGCCGCGCCAGACGCCCCTGCAGAAACTGACCCGCGCAAAGCTGCGGTGCAGGCCGCGATTGCCCGCGCCAAAGCGAAGAAAGCCGCGCAGGCTGAAGCCTCGGCTCCGGCTGACACGGCGAGCGTTTCTGAAGCCGCGCCAGACGCCGCTGCCGAAACCGACCCGCGTAAAGCTGCGGTACAGGCCGCGATTGCCCGCGCCAAAGCGAAGAAAGCCGCACAGGCTGAAGGCGCGGATGCGGCGGCTCCGGCTGACACCGTGAGCGTGTCTGAAGCCGCGCCAGACGCCGCTGCCGAAACTGACCCGCGCAAAGCTGCGGTGCAGGCCGCCATTGCCCGCGCCAAAGCGAAGAAAGCCGCACAGGCTGAAGGCGTGGATGCGACGACTCCGGCTGACGCGGCGAGCGTTACTGAAGCCGCGCCAGACGCCGCTGCTGAAACCGATCCGCGTAAAGCTGCGGTGCAGGCCGCCATTGCCCGTGTCAAAGCGAAGAAAGCCGCGCAGGCTGAAGATACGGATGCGGCGACTCCGGCTGACACCCCGAGCGTTTCGGAAGCCGCGCCAGACGCCGCTGCCGAAACTGACCCGCGCAAAGCTGCCATTCAGGCGGCGATTGCCCGTGCCAAAGCGAAGAAAGCCGCGCAGGCTGAAAATGACGCGGAGACAGCTTCACGCGATGCCGCAGCAGTCGCCACTGCCGCGCATTTTGCGGTGGAGAAAGCGGAGGAGGCGCAGGAGCAGGCAAACAATGCGAATGCTGAACCTGAACAGGCACCTGAACTGAATCAACCCGATGATGCGCGCAAAGCCGCTATTGCTGCCGCCATCGCCCGTGCCAAAGCGCGTAAAGCGCAGTCGTCTAAGACGCTTGAGGATTAAATGGCTTTTCGTATCGCAAGTTCTCCTTACACCCATAACCGCCGCAGCACAGGCAACATCATGCTGCTGGTGGTGCTGGCTGCAGTGCCGGGTTTTGCTGCACAGTGTTATTTCTTTGGTTACGGCACCTTTTTGCAGGTCCTGCTTGCGACGCTCACCGCATGGCTGACCGAGGCGGCCATTCTGCGGCTGCGTAAAGCGCCCGTTGGCAGCACCCTGGCGGATAACTCCGCGTTACTGACCGCTGTGCTGATTGGTATCAGCCTGCCGCCGCTGGCGCCCTGGTGGCTGGTGGTGATCGGTACGCTGTTTGCTGTGGTCATTGCTAAACAGCTTTATGGCGGTCTGGGACAGAACCCGTTTAATCCAGCGATGGTCGGCTATGTAGTGCTGCTGATCTCCTTCCCGGTGCAAATGACCAGCTGGCTGCCGCCTGACACCCTTCAGGCGATCAAACCGGGGCTGATGGACAGTCTTAGCATGGTGTTCAGTGGCCATACGCTGGCGGGCGAAACCATGCAGCAGTTGCAGATGGGTGTGGATGGCATCAGCCAGGCGACGCCGCTTGATACCTTTAAAACCGGTTTACGCGCCGGTCACAGCGCAGAGCATTTGCTGGCCCAGCCGATTTACAGCGGCGTGCTGGCGGGCCTGGGCTGGCAGTGGGTCAATGTCGGATATCTGGTGGGCGGCCTGTTCCTGCTGTGGAAAAGTGCGATTCGCTGGCATATCCCTGCAGCCATGCTGCTGTCACTGGCGTTCTGCGCCACGCTGGGCTGGTTCTTCTCACCGGAATCACTCAACAGTCCGCTGATTCACCTGTTCTCCGGTGCCACCATGCTGGGGGCGTTCTTTATTGCCACCGATCCGGTGACCGCCTCCACCACCAATCGGGGTCGCCTGATCTATGGTGCGCTGATTGGATTGCTGGTCTGGCTGATTCGCAGCTTTGGCGGCTATCCTGATGGCGTGGCATTTGCTGTGCTGCTGGCAAACATCTGCGTGCCGCTCATCGATTACTACACCCAGCCGCGCGTTTACGGCCATCAGAAGGATTAAGCGATGCTGGAGACGATTCGCAAAAATGGTGTGACGCTGGCGATTTTCGCCGCAATTACCACGGCTGCTACTGCAGTAGTCAATACGGTCACTAAACCGACAGTGGAGCATCAGACCCTGCTGCAGCAGAAAAATTTGCTGGATCAGGTGGTGCCTGAAGACCTTTATGACAACAATATTCAGCAGGATTGTTACGTTGTCACAGATGCTGCACTGGGGAATAGCGCCCCGCACCACCTCTTCCTGGCGCGTAAAGGCGGCCAGCCGGTCGCTGCCGCACTGGAGACAACTGCGCCTGACGGCTACTCTGGTGCGATACAGATGCTGGTCGGTGCTGATTTCCAGGGTAAAGTACTGGGCGTGCGGGTGATCGAACACCATGAGACGCCTGGTCTGGGCGATAAGATTGAATTACGCATTTCTGACTGGATCAACAGCTTTAATGGCAAAGTGGTTCATGGTCCGGCGGATAAAGCGTTTGCGGTTAAGAAAGATGGCGGCGACTTCGATCAGTTCACCGGCGCCACCATTACCCCACGCGCGGTGGTCAATGCGACCAAACGCACCGCGCTGTTGATGAAAACGCTTCCGGAGAAACTCTCTTCGTTACCGGCATGTGGAGACGCAAATGAGTGAAGCTAAAAGTCTGCTGGTGGGTGGACTGTGGAAAAACAACTCGGCACTGGTGCAGTTACTGGGCCTGTGCCCACTGCTGGCGGTTACGGCGACGGCAACGAATGCGCTGGGTTTAGGGCTGGCCACCACGCTGGTGCTGACCCTGACCAACAGTTTTATTTCGGCCTCGCGCCGTTGGGTGCCGTCTGAAATTCGTATCCCGATTTATGTGATGATCATCGCCTCCGTGGTGAGCTGCGTGCAGATGCTGATCAACGCCTACGCCTATGGTCTCTATCAGTCGCTGGGGATTTTTATCCCGCTCATTGTCACCAACTGCATTGTGGTTGGTCGCGCTGAAGCGGTCGCCTCTAAAAGCAGCATCCCGCTTGCCGCGCTGGATGGTTTTGCCATCGGCATGGGCGCGACCTGCGCCATGGTAGTGCTGGGTTCGCTGCGTGAAATTATCGGCAGTGGCACACTGTTTAACGGCGCCGATCAGCTGCTCGGCCCATGGGCGAAATCGCTGCGTATCGAAGTGGTCCATTTCGATTCACCGATGCTGCTGGCAATGCTGCCGCCAGGCGCCTTTATCGGCCTCGGCATGATGCTGGCGGGTAAATACCTGATTGATCAGAAGATGAAACAGCGGGCAGCTCTGCGTGCTCAGGCAGCTGAAAACGCGGCACCTCAGAACGCCGTCGGGAAGCCGGTGTGAACCAGACTAAACGCACCGAGATTCTTCATCGCCTGCAGCAGAACAATCCGCATCCCACCACCGAGCTGAACTTCAGCTCGCCGTTTGAGCTGCTGATTGCGGTACTGCTGTCGGCGCAGGCGACCGATGTCAGCGTCAACAAAGCCACCGCAAAGCTCTATCCGGTGGCGAATACGCCTGCCGCGATGCTGGCGCTGGGTGTGGATGGCGTAAAGGAATACATCAAGACTATCGGCCTGTTTAACAGCAAAGCGGAAAATGTGATTAAGACCTGCCGCATTCTGCTTGAGCAGCACAACGGAGAAGTGCCGGAAGATCGTGCGGCGCTGGAAGCCCTGCCTGGTGTTGGCCGTAAAACGGCCAATGTGGTGCTGAATACCGCCTTTGGCTGGCCGACAATTGCCGTTGATACTCACATCTTCCGCGTCAGCAACCGGACAAAATTTGCGCCGGGTAAGAATGTGGAAGAGGTGGAGCAGAAGCTGCTGAAGGTGGTTCCGGCTGCCTATAAAGTTGACTGCCACCACTGGCTGATTCTGCATGGCCGTTACACCTGCGTGGCGCGCAAGCCCCGTTGCGGCTCATGCCTGATTGAAGACCTCTGCGAGTATCCCGACAAAGTCGAGTGATTCGCCTGACTAACCCGCTGCGGCGGGTTTTTTATTGTCTGGTTGAACCCTCTGTAACCTTCTTTCCAGTCCGGTTCCCCTTTTCGCCGCACGCTCTGGCTCGTCTGAATACCCCCACTGTTTGTCGGGTTGTTACATTGAGGTTGATGATGGAAAATCGCCGCCCCTGACGATAAGAAAATGTTATGACACGGTGAGTAAAGTAATGATCAAAGGTTCTTCTGCGGAGAGACATCCGCTGCGCCTGTTTCTGGCACGATTCTGGCCACATCCGCTGACAGTAAGTAAAAAGCATGTGGTGATTGCCGGACTGGGTGCGGGCATTGGCCTGGTACTCACCAGTCTGCTGAGTCACTGGATGCTGGGGGAGCTGAATCTGTGGTTTGTTGCCCCGGTGGGTGCTTCGGCCGTTTTACTCTTTGGTCTGCCCGCCAGTCCGCTGGCGCAGCCGTGGGCCATCGTCGGCGGCAACACCCTGTCCGCGCTGGCGGGCGTCACCGTCAGCCAGCTCATCCCCGATCCGGCGATTGCCTGCGGCGTCGCGGCCTGCGTGGCGATCCTGTTGATGTTTCAACTGCGCTGTCTGCATCCACCCGGCGGCGCAGTCGCGCTAACAGCTATTCTGGGCGGACCTTCCGTGGAGCAACTGGGTTATCAGTTTGTCCTGACGCCGATCATGCTTAACTCACTGACACTGGCGCTGCTTGCATTGCTGTTTAATAATCTGGCCGGTCGCCGCTATCCCCACCCGCTGGCGCCACAGGAAGTTAAACCGGAGCCGATCGCGATGCCGGTCTCGCTGACGCGCGCCGATCTGCATCAGGCTTTACAGGGCGGTGAACTGCTGGATATTGATGAAGACGATCTGCAGGAATTGCTGCTGCGAGCCGAAGAGATTGCCGGACGCCGTCAGGTTAACGGCTGAAACCTGCCTGTTGTGGCTGTCGGTCCTCCGCTTTTCTCCTTGCGGAGGCGGGGATGCCGACATTGATCGCTGCCACACTTTTGCTTAGCCGCTGCGCCAGCCATATCCAATAACATATTGATAACACAGCCACCCAGGCCGGACGCCCATCGGGTCCTGGGCGAATGCCCATAGAGCTGCCCTTTTGCGCGCCCTACACTTTGCTCTTCTTTACGTTTCTTACGAGGAAGACCGATGGATAGCGCCTTGTCCCCCCAGCAAGATGAGCTGATCGCCTCCGCCATCAAAAAATTCTTCACCCATATCATCCCCATGCTGGTGGTGATGCTGATCATTAACCAGATCGATCGCGCCAATATTGGCTTTATCAAGGCGGAACTGCGTACCGATGCCGGGATCAGCGCGGCGGCTTTTGGTCTGGGTGCGGGCCTGTTTTTTATCGGCTATGCGCTGTTTGAAGTTCCCAGTAATCTGATGATGAAGCGCTTTGGCGCCCGCGTCTGGCTGACACGCATTATGATTACCTGGGGACTGGTGGTGGTCATGACGGGTTTCGTCACCTCACCCATCCAGTTTTACCTGCTGCGTTTTTTACTCGGCGTGGCTGAAGCAGGTTTCTTTCCCGGCGTACTGTTCTATTTCCGTCAGTGGGTCCCGAATGCCTGGCGCGGCCGGGCCACTGCGATGGTGCTGAGTGCAACTGCGGGCGCCTTCCTCTTCTCCGGGCCAATCACTGGCGCCATTCTGATGATGCACGATTTTTCAGGCATTGCCGGCTGGAAATGGGTGATGTTTCTTGAAGGCGGTGCTTCCGTGCTGGTCGGTATTCTCGCCGCATGGGTACTGGTGTCACGCCCCGGCGACGCACGCTGGCTGAGCGATGCGGAGAAACAGGCCCTGATACAGCAGCTGAATAGTGAAGAGGCACAGCGTGACGAGCTTAACCGCGCGCCCGGTAAAATGTCGCTGTTACGTAATCGCAGCCTGCTGTTCTTCTGCGCGATCTTCTTCACCATGACCATGACAGGCTATACCCTGGTGTTCTGGCTACCGCAGATTATTCAGCGTATTCAGGGCTTCAGCAGTTTTGGCATCGGCATTCTCACCGCCGTACCCTGGCTTTGCGCCATTATTGCCATCAACCTGCTGAGTCGCTTTTCAGACCGCCACCGCGACAAACTCGATAAAGCGCTGGGCGTCGCCATGCTGGTCGCGGCCTGCGGCACCTTTATGGCTACGCTGGGTTCTCCATGGTTTGGCTTCCTGGCGATGATCGTGGCCTGTATCGGCTCGAAAGTCAGCGCCACCTTTTTCTGGCCGATGCCGCAGGGAGAACTGCCTGCCTCAATTGTTGCGCCTGGGATTGCGCTGGTGAACTCTGTTGGCAACCTTGGCGGCTTCTTCGCACCGACGGTGTTTGGCTATCTGGAGATGAAGACAGGCTCCACCACCGGCGGTCTCTATGCCCTGACCAGCGTCTCGCTGCTGACCGGGCTGTGGCTGCTGCTGCGCCGCAAGCCCTCCCCGCCTTCCCTTGATCCTATGGAGAATCACAATGTCAGACAGTCCAGTCATTAAAACAATGCGGGTGGTGCCTGTCGCCGGATATGACAGCATGCTGCTGAACATTGGCGGCGCGCACAACTGCTATTTTACCCGCATTCTGGTGATCCTGACCGATTCCGCTGGCCGTACCGGCGTCGGCGAAAGTCCCTGCCACGCCTCAACACTGGCGCTGCTGGCGCGCTTTCGTCCGCAGATTGAGGGCAGCGATCTGCTGCGGCTGAATGCCACCGTCGCGACGCTGTTTGCCAGCGACGCACGACACCAGCAGACCGCGCACACCGACGACATTCATATTCCGCAGATGAATCCCGAGAAGTTTTACAACGCCACCGCAGCCATTGAAGCTGCGCTACTTGACCTGCTGGGCCAGCACCTGAATCTGCCGGTTGCCGAGTTACTTGCCAGCGGCAAGCAGCGCGATCGCGTGCCGGTACTTGGCTATCTGTTCTATATCGCCGACCGTAACCTGACCAGCATGGACTATCAGGCGGGCCACGCTGGTGGTGATGCCTGGCTGCAACTGCGTCATGAGAAAGCGATGGATGCGGATAGCGTGGTGCGGCTGGCGGAGGCGGCAGCCGATCGCTATGGCTTCCGGGATTTTAAACTGAAGGGCGGCGTTCATCATGCCGAAGTGGAAGTGGAGACGGTTAACGCCCTGCTGACACGTTTTCCTCAGGCACGGGTAACGGTTGATCCCAATGCCAGCTGGTCGCTGGATGAGGCCATTTATTATGGTAAACAGCTGGCGGGCCGGATTCCCTATCTGGAAGATCCCTGCGGCGCGGAGCAGGGCTATTCCGGCAGGGAAACGCTGGCGGAGTTTAAGCGAGCCACGGGTATTCCGGTCGCCACCAATATGATCGCCAATGACTGGCGACAGTTGCAGCATGCCTTACAGCTTAATGCCATCGACATCCCCCTGGCCGACCCGCATTTCTGGACGATGCGTAATGCACATACCGTGGCGCAGTTGTGCCATGAATGGGGCCTGACAACCGGCTGCCACTCAAACAACCATTTTGATGTATCACTGGCAATGGTGGCGCATCTGGGAGCCGCGGCACCGGGCGACAGACTGACTGCGTTTGATACCCACTGGATCTGGCAGGATGGTCAGCAGCTGACGCAGCATGCGCCGCAGATTCGGGATGGCTTTCTGGAACTGCCTGAGGGGCCAGGATTGGGTATTACCCTGGACATGGCGCGGGTCGAAGCTGCCCATGAACTCTACCACTCGCTACCTGATAAAAACCGAAACGACGCGTTGGGCATGCAGTTTCTGATTGATAACTGGACGTTCAACGCGAAACGACCGGCCCTGTTGCGCTGATGACCGCCATCCTGTGACAGTGTCACAGGATGGCTTTGTTTAGCGTTGCGCCAGTGCCGCCTGCATCCATGCAATCACCAGCGGAGAGTCTTTTTCCTGCAGTGCCGCGCGCTCAGACTGGAACAGCGTAGCCACATAGAAAGGATGATCCGGTAACTCCACGCCGCGAACGTCACCGGCATCATCCCAGGCGGTAATGCGCAGCGTATTATCGCCCAGCGCGTCACTGAATTCCGGGTTAACGCCAAAGTTACAGTGGTAGCCCTCGTCGCTCTCCAGCGTCCCGTAAGCCAGAGCAATACGGGAACCCGCTTCAAACCTCACCTTGCCACGCTGCTCCACCAAAGAGCAACTCAGCGGGGCAATGACCATCCGTCCGCCGGTATCCGTTTCAGCATGACGGGCATCGTGCCAGCCCAGGACGTTGCGCGCATACTCGATCACCGCATACTGGAATCCCCCACAGGAACCCAGGAAAGGTTTACCGCTCTCCCGCGCCCAGCGTAGGGTTTCAAATACGCCATTATCGTTGCGGTAAGGACTGCCAGGAACAACCCAGACCGCATCACTGCGCGTCAGGTCTGTCTGTTCGAGGTGGTCAGTAGCGATCCAGTTCGT
This sequence comes from Pantoea hericii, assembly GCF_014155795.1. Classification (NCBI taxonomy): domain Bacteria; kingdom Pseudomonadati; phylum Pseudomonadota; class Gammaproteobacteria; order Enterobacterales; family Erwiniaceae; genus Pantoea; species Pantoea hericii. The sequence continues at coordinate 230,202 of NZ_SCKV01000002.1, read as the reverse complement.
TTCAACGATAAGATTTAGCCGACGTGAAGCACGTTCAATAGCAAGGGGGATAGCCTGATGGGCAACCGCATCGGCGCGGTAGTCACCGACGAGAGATAAATGCAGTGGAGACGACATGAACTGATCCTTCCTGGAGAAATTGAGAGGTTACAGTAATGTTAATTTTCTGTCGAGGGTGACATTGTGCATCCGCGTATTGATAAGATTTTAATATGACTGCGCGGTTTTTCACCGGCGGTCTGAGGTCATTTTAACTTCCTGCTGGCCGCCCCATGACCTCCACTTCCCCTCCCGATCTCACGACGCAATCGGTTTCTTTTTTTGCTTTCTGAAATAAATCATCTGATTGTGCGCCGGATCGCCTTTTGACTCTTTTTTCGCCAGTGCCGGGCAGGTAATGTCTGATAATTCGTCAGATTGACTGTGATTCAGCCAGTAACCTGTCATTAGCACTGTCTGATTATTATTCAACAACCGATTTATCTGGTTAGCTTCGATTTAGCAGTTAATATCATTACTCGCTAGTGCAAGGTGCTCATTCAGAGTATCTGTACTAATATTTTTTGCTGCTTCAACATTTAAAACCAATTAACGATTTGTTATAAGTTTTTTAACCCAACATCCCTGGATTCAACGGGTTGCCAGAAAATTCTTGCCCTGACGCCCGTAATCAGCCAAATTAGTCGCCGCTTTTCCCTTCTAATAACAATCTTGCGCATGGAAAACTCACATGACGCGGACTTAATTCCTGTCCCGAAACAGGGTATGAAAAAACTGAGGTACATGTGTCAACTGCAAACAAACACACTGATGAGGCTGTCAGTCTCAATGCGTTTAAACAGCCGAAGGCGTTCTATTTAATTTTCTCGATCGAATTATGGGAACGTTTTGGATTCTATGGCCTGCAGGCCATTATGGCGGTTTACCTGGTGAAGCAACTGGGATTGTCTGAATCAGACTCCATTACCCTGTTCTCTTCATTCAGTGCGCTGGTTTATGGGCTGGTCGCGATTGGCGGCTGGCTCGGTGATAAAGTGCTGGGCACCAAACGCGTCATCGTGTTGGGCGTGCTGGTGCTGGCATTGGGTTATGCGCTGGTCGCGTTCTCCGGTCATAACGTCAGCATTGTCTATATTGGCATGGCGACCATCGCGGTCGGTAGCGGCCTGTTCAAGGCAAACCCCTCTTCGCTGCTCTCGACCTGTTACGACAAAGATGATCCGCGTCTCGACGGTGCGTTCACCATGTTCTATATGTCGATCAACATCGGTTCCCTGTTTTCGATGATGCTGACACCGTGGTTAGCCGCGAAATATGGCTACAGCGTCGCCTTCTCACTGTGCGTCATTGGCCTGGTTATTACCCTGTTTAACTTCCTGTTCTGTAAACATATGGTCAAGGATTACGGCTCTAAGCCAGACTTTGCGCCGTTGCAGGTCGGTAAACTGCTGATGACTCTTATGGGCGTCGTTGTGCTGATCGCGCTGGCCAACTGGATGCTGCATCATCAGGTTATTGCACGACTGGTGCTGGCGGTGATTGCGCTGGGTATTTTGCTGGTGTTTGCCAAAGAAGCCTTTGCGCTGCACGGCGCGGCGCGTCGTAAGATGATTGTGGCCTTCCTGCTGATGGTCGAAGCGATTCTGTTCTTCGTCCTCTATATGCAGATGCCAACATCGCTCAACTTCTTCGCTATCCGTAACGTTGAACACACCATTCTTGGTATTACGTTTGCGCCAGAGCAGTTCCAGGCACTGAACCCGTTCTGGATCATGCTGGCCAGTCCGCTGCTGGCGGCGCTCTATAACAAGCTGGGCGATAAACTGCCCATGCCGCACAAGTTTGCCTTTGGTATGGTGCTCTGCTCCGCTGCGTTCCTGGTGCTGCCGGTGGGTGCAAAGTTCGCCAGTGATGCAGGCATCGTTTCTGTAAACTGGCTGATCCTGAGCTATGCGCTGCAGAGTATTGGTGAGCTGATGATCTCCGGCCTCGGCCTGGCGATGGTCGCGCAGCTCGTGCCACAGCGCCTGATGGGCTTCATTATGGGTTCCTGGTTCCTGACCACGGCAGGTGCAGCTGTGATTGCAGGTAAAGTAGCAAACCTGATGGCCGTGCCTGAAAACGTAACCGATCCGCTGATTTCGCTGGCAACCTACAGTCGCGTATTCCAGCAGATTGGTATCGTGACGGCGGTGATTGCTCTGCTGATGCTGATTACGGCGCCGTTGCTGAACCGCATGACACAGGCGCAGGATAGCGACGCCAGATCAAACGATGTGAAAGCGTAATCGCTGCCACGTGACAAATCAGCCGGGCTCTGCCCGGCTTTTTTATGCCTCACACTCCCCCTTAACAGATCCCTGATCCTTATCACTGGTAATTCCATCCTGAGTCTTTACTATGCTGTGATCCCACTGCAACAAGGAGTACATGGTCATGAAACTGTTTTGCAAAGCAGGAGCCTGCTCTCTCTCTCCCCACATTGTTATGCGCGAATGCGGGCTGGACTTCACGCAGGTGAATGTTGATCTGGCAACCAAACTCACCGAACGGGGCGACGATTTTCGCCAAATCAACCCTAAAGGTCAGGTGCCCGCGCTGCAGCTCAGCGATGGTACCGTGCTGACGGAAGGCGCCGCGATTGTACAGTATCTGGCAGACCTCAAACCCGATCGCCATCTTCTGGCGCCGGTTGGCAGCCTGACGCGTTATCACACTCTGGAGTGGCTGAGCTACATCGGCAGCGAGCTGCACAAAAGCTTTGGGCCGCTGTTTCGCCCCGGATACTCCGATGAGGTGAAAGCGCAGACCCGCAACCAGCTGGAAGCGAAATTCCGCTATGTCGATGAGTCATTACGTGACAGGCAGTGGCTGATGGGGATGCATTTCAGCGTCGCGGATGCTTATCTGTTTGTGGTGACGCGCTGGGCAAAAGCGCTGGGGCTGGATTTGTCCGGCTTTACGGCACTTGGGGCATGGTTTGATCGTGTCGCGGAACGTCCTGCGGTGCAGGCGGCGCTGAAAGCGGAAGGCTTAGCCTGAGAGAACAGGGCCGGTTAACCGGCCCTGATGCGTTACAGCTTTTCTGCCGTGAAGTGCTGCGTCGGACGGGCAATGGCATCCTGTGCCGCCACCAGCTGCAGCTCATACTCGCCCATCTCATGAGTTTTCAGCATCACCTCATACACCGCTGCAGTGACGTGCTCCAGCGCATCCTGCAGTGATTTGCCGTGCAGCAGATTAACCAGCAGCAAACCACTGGTAAGATCGCCCACGCCGACGGGCTGACGGACACCGAAATCGACCAGCGGACGGCTGATGTGCCACGCGTCTTCTGCTGTTACCAGCAGCATCTCAAAACGGTCGCTGCGACGCCCTGCGCGTGCCAGATGCTTCACCAGCACCACACGTGGTCCCTGGGCAATCAGTGCCCGCGCAGCGTCTACCGCCGCGTCGACGTCAGTGATTGTACGTTCACTTAGCATCTCCAGCTCAAGCAGGTTCGGGGCGATAATGTCGCTGGCTGGCATCGCCATCTTGCAGTGGAACTCCGCCACACCCGGTGCCACGATGCAGCCTTTTTCCGGATGACCCATCACCGGGTCGCAGAAATACCAGGCCTGTGGGTTAGCCGCTTTGACCTGACGAACAATCTGCAGAATCTGCTCGCCCTGCTCCGCCGAGCCCAGATAACCGCTCAGCACCGCGTCACAGGTCTTCAGGCGGTCGATATCCGCAATGCCTTTAACGATGTCGGTTAAATGCGTTGCAGGCATGACCGTGCCGGTCCAGTGGCCATACTGCGTATGGTTGGAAAACTGCACGGTGTTCAGCGGCCAGACGTTTGCACCCAGGCGACGCATCGGAAATTCAGCTGCCGCGTTACCTGCATGACCAAATACAACGTGCGACTGAATCGCTAAGATATTTTTCACTAGTTTGCCCTGTCCTGCCTTGCCATAAAAAAGGGCCGGAAACCGGCCCTAAATCTTACTGCCAGTTAATCAGGCAGTAATGTTTCTTACCGCGACGCAGCAGCGTGTAGCGGTTAAACAGTTTGTCGCTGTCGCTGAAGCGGTATTCCGCATCGGACTGTTTTTCACCGTTCAGTGAGACGGCATTCGAACCGATCATGGTGCGAGCCTGGCCGCGAGACGGCACGAGCTCCGCTTTCACCAGCGCCTGCTGCAGGTCATCGTCTGCGCCCAGCGCGATAGTTGGCATACCATCCTGCGCCAGTTGCTCAAAGTCAGCTTCCGTCATTTCGCTTACCGAACCGGAGAAGAGGCTGGCGGTGATGCGTTTCGCCGCCGTCAGGCCCGCTTCGCCATGCACCAGACGCGTGACCTGCTCAGCCAGCACATACTGCGCGCGTGGCGCGGTACCGCTGTTTTTGTCCTCTTCTTCCAGCGCGTTGATCTCTTCTATGCTCAGGAAGGTGAAGAACTTCAGGAAACGATAGACGTCAGCATCCGCGGTGTTGATCCAGAACTGATAGAACTTGTACGGACTGGTTTTCTTCGCATCCAGCCAGACTGCGCCGCCTTCCGTTTTACCGAATTTGGTGCCGTCAGACTTGGTGATCAGCGGAACGGTCAGGCCAAAGACCTGGTTCTGATGCAGACGACGGGTCAGATCGATACCAGAGGTGATGTTACCCCACTGATCGGAGCCGCCGATCTGCAGCGATACGCCGTGCAGTTCATTCAGGCAGGCAAAGTCATAACCCTGCAGCAGATTGTAGGAGAACTCGGTAAAGGAGATGCCCTGATCGTCACGGTTCAGACGCTGCTTCACTGCTTCTTTGTTAATCATCTGGTTAACAGAGAAGTGCTTGCCGATATCACGCAGGAAGGTCAGCACGTTCATGCTGCCGAACCAGTCGTAGTTGTTGGCGGCGATGGCGCTGTTGCTGCCGCAATCGAAGTCGAGGAATGGCGCCACCTGCTGGCGGATCTTTTCAACCCATTCGTTGACGGTGTCACTGGTATTAAGTTTACGCTCTGCGGCTTTAAAGCTTGGATCGCCAATCAGGCCGGTTGCACCCCCGACCAGGGCTACCGGCTTGTGGCCGGCATCCTGAAAACGCTTCAGGCAGAGCAGCGGTACCAGATGACCCAAATGCAAGCTGTCAGCAGTGGGGTCGAAGCCGCAATAGAGCGAAATTGGCCCCTGTGCCAGTTTCTCTGTTAACGCGGCTTCATCCGTCACCTGGGCGATAAGGCCCCTCTCCTGCAATTGTTGTATCAGGTTACTGCTGGTCATTACTGACTCCAAATTGATCAGACTGCACCTATGCTGGTACACAGCTTTCCGCTGACTTGCGGAATCGAAAAAAATCAGGGCTATAGCATAAAGCGCTGGCGCTTTCTGTGCCAGCGCTGATAGGGAGAAATCGTGCAGATTCAGGGAGCCAGACGGTCGATTTTCCAGCCGTCATTGTCACGCTGGTAGATGAAACGATCGTGCAGACGATGTTCGCCCCCCTGCCAGAACTCCATTGTGTGAAATTTCACCCGGTAACCGCCCCAGAAGCTGGGCAGCGGCACCTCGCCCTGCTGAAACTTCTGTTTAAGCTCAAGGAACTTCCCTTCCAGAATCCCGCGCGCCGAAATCCGGCTCGACTGCTTCGATACCCAGGCACCAATCTGACTGTCACGCGGGCGGCTGTGGAAATATTTCAGCACCTCCAGCGGCGACAGTTTTTCCACTTCGCCCAGCACCATCACCTGACGTTCCAGAAAGTGCCACGGGAAGTGCAGGCAAATGCGCGGATTGTGCGCCAGCTGTAACGCCTTACGGCTGCCGAGGTTGGTGTAAAACACCATGCCCTGCGCATCAAAGTGTTTCAGCAGCACAATACGCTGCCACGGCTGACCCTGCTCATCCACGGTGGCCACGGTCATGGCAGTAGGATCGGGCAGTTTTGCCTCACAGGCCTGGCTCAGCCACTGTTCAAACAGCGCGATCGGATTGTCCGGCAGATCCTTGCGACGCAATCCGCCGCGGGTATATTCACGCCGCAGATGGGCAATGGTGTGTAGCGTTTCGCTGTCGCTCATTAATGCTCGCCTATTCAGAGATAAAGTCAGCTGGCAGGTTGCAGCTCACAATCATTCACGACAATTTTATCGTTACGTTCGATAAATGCGCCGTTTCCTTTGGACCAGAAAACATAGGTGTCATCGCTGTAGCGCGCGCCGGAGGCGGAGACGGTCTGCTTCAACGTTAAAGGCTTGCCATCCATAATGAAACTTACCTGCTCCTGCGCCTCGTCCAGCGTCACGGTCAGGGGCATTGTTCCGCAGCGATAATGCAGGGTCTGTGGCGATGCCGGCTGTTTATGCATCAGGCTACAGCCTGACAATAGCAGCACCGCGACAACGGTTAATCCTTTCAACATAAGCGGGTCTCCTTCACGAGTGAAGCTGGCATTATAAGAAGGATTTGTCGCGAAGTAAGTGGGAATCCGCGCCAATCTGGAGGATGCTGTCAGCCAGGCTGAATTATTGCGCCTTTTCAGACGGTTGTCTGAATGCACAGGCCGTGTTATCAGGCTACGCTCTATAGATCTTAAGCGAGGAAGACAAACATGAAATTTGATAACGAAGATGCATTTAAGCTGGCCGTGGCGTTTATGAACCATAAAGAGAATGCCACCATCGCCAGCAGCTACTTTAAAACCTTTATCGACACCTACCAGAAGTTTGACCGCTGGCTGAGCGCATCTGACCCGGTCAGCGCCATGAAAGCGGAAAAAGCGGCCGCCAAAGCGGGCGAAGACTCTATTCTCTGATCCTTTTTCACGGGTCCGATAGCCCTTCAGGCGTCGGACCCGCGAATAGCGCCAGGTGCCGCCATCGATGTGGCATCCTGCATGCGATTCTTCCGCGTTAACGGAATTATCTGCGCTCTCTATTTCCCGCTTTTGCTCCGTTTTTTATTTCGATGCGGTCAGGGCTCAGCTGAAACGCATAAACAGCCGCATGCATTTGCAATAAATGCTATTCGCCGGCGCCATGCCTGCTAATTAACGCAATACACTCTGTTTTTGTATAAAAAACAGGCATCGACGCGCGACAGAGCCAGCAAAATTTATAAAGCCGTCTATGCTGTAAACGTCTGGATATACTTCATGGAGCAGAAAAATGAAAATGAAAACCCTGTCAGCCATCGCGCTGCTGGCACTCTCTTTAGGTACGCTTGCAGGTTGCGCCTCGAATCAGTCTATTAAGACGACCGATGGCCGCACGATTGTGACTGACGGCAAACCGCAGATTGATTCAGATACCGGTCTTGTTTCTTACCGTGATGCTCAGACAGGAAAAACTGAGCAGATCAATCGTAATGAAATCAGTAATATGAGCGAACTCGACAACTAATATAAGGTGAAGACGATGAAAAAAGCGCTGATTTTACCTCTCGCCGCATTGATTGGTATGACCGTATTAACTGGCTGCACCCGTACCAGTTATGCGATTCAGACTAACGATGGACGCACCATTATTAGTGATGGCAAGCCTTCTGAATCGGACGCTGGCCTGCTGGCCTATACCGATGCCAATGGTGTGAAGCAGCAGATTAATAAAGCAGACGTTAAAGCCGTCTCTGAAGTTCCGCACAAATAATCGCAATGCTGTTCTCGCGTTAATAAAGCCGCTTAAGAGCGGCTTTATTTTTGCCTTTTTTCGCCTTTTACCTGATATAGCCCCACTCTCAGAGCGGGCTTTTTTAAAGCAGAAACATCCGATGCGATATGGCAATAATATTGCAGAGCATTATAAGGAACTGTGCAATTTATCGTTTATACAGGCGTAAAAAACCGACTGGAAAATGCTGTTGCGCACAGGCCACATCACTTATCTGAATTTCAGGCAAACGTCTGCTTCTTTAACCAGAACAATAGTTCAACCTGTTCACTTCAAAAATAATCTATTGTTTTTTATTATTTACTATCATGAAGTTATATCATGACACAAAGGTTCCCTTTATTTTTAACAAAATTATCTGGTGCCGTCTGTAACTTATGACCTTTTAGTCCAGCGCCTCTTTAACTAGACTATTTATATCGCTATCAATCAGGAGGCTATAAATGATTTATCACGATACAACGACTGGTCATATGATTCTTGGTGAAGCAGCAATTAATCTGGCATTTGAAGAACAGGATATTACGCTGGTATCGCTGATTCGTCAGTTGGGCGAAATGGCCGAAAAGGAGTGCAGCGATGAACGTGTAGAGCAGATTGCTGATGCACGACACTGGCTCAAAGGTTTCATTGAAGATTCGCCTCGTGACCGCGCCGAATTAAACTGGCTGGTCGAGACCGGGCAGGCACCGGTTTCCCTGAAAGATTATCGGTAGTCATAAGGCTTCGACGTTCATTTCTCATGAGAGCCGGACGCCCTTCTGGCTCTCATGCGCTTCATACTGCTGTCCCTTTGCTTCTCTTTACGGCCGCTCTCTCGCTGCCCGGCATCCTGACCAAAAAACGTCATTCATCATTACGCTGAAATAACTGTACAGATTCACTTTTTGCGTATAACTTCGCGGCTATTCGATCGTTTTTACATCAACAGCCAGGAAACGCACCATGTACCCGAACCCGAGACTGCCGCGGACGGCAGACGATATCGCCCGTTATTTCAATGCGGCAAGCCTGCCCTCACAGCAGGAGACACTGGGACAGGTAGTCGTGGAAATTTTGCATGCCGGCGGGAATGTGAACCGTAAGTCGATCTGTACCAAACTCCTGCGTCGCCTCGAAACAGCGTCCACTGAGGAAGAAGAGCGCCACTATCGCGCGCTCATCAGCCTGCTGTTTGGTCGTTAATCATCGCCACGCTTCGCCCCGGTCAGCGCGTCAGTGGCTCCCCACTCTCCGTCACCCGCTGTGCCTGAGGATGTTTCGCTGTCTGGGTTTCAAACCCACCACGGGCGGCAAAAACAGAACAGCCAATGGCTGCCACGAGTGTCAGTAAGATTGAAGTTTTCACGAAACGGGCCTTAATTTTCCACGCAATAGAATAAAGCGTAAAAGCCTGGCACATAATCAGACCCGGGGAAAGGAAGCGGAAGAATTTCTCTGTCCGGAAAGCGTATATCAGAGAAGCGCCTGTTTACGGATGCTGCTGTCCCCACTCAGAACACTTATCCCAGTATTTTCAATGCCAGCGCCAGCGTCTGCTCTTCATGGATCACATCACTGACTTTGCCCGACACGCGCATACCGTATGCGATGCAGAGAATTAAACCGGCTGCCGCTTCACTGTCCAGCGTGCGATTGATAGAGCCATCCTGTTGTCCCAACTCCAGCAATGAAACCAAGAAGCGCTGACTACGCTTGATGACATCATCAATGCGCTGCGCAAGATCTTCATCCATCGTCTGCAGCGCAATGGCGCTGGACACCACCAGACAGCCGCATCGCCCCTCAATGGCACGCGCCGAATCCAGGTAGAACTGTAACAACTCCGTGATTTTATCCCGTCCGCTGACACAGGGTGCCAGACGGCGGCGCAGTTCGGTATTTCTCAGCAACAGATAACGTTCGAACACCAGCAGAAAGAGGGAGCGTTTGTCTTTAAACGCTTTATAGATGCTGCCTGCGGAGAGGTTCATCGCCTCCCCCAGATCGCCTATTGATGCCGCGTGATAGCCTTTTTGCCGGAAAACGATCATGGCACGATCCAGAGCCTGTTCAATGTCGAACTCCCTGGGCCGTCCCCGCTCTTTGTTTTTATGCGCTGTCGCTGTCGTGCTCATTAATTACCGGCCTGAAGAAGTGCGTTCCTGTCAGAATCAACAGGGATTCTATCCCAGGCTCGGGTAACAAGTATAGCTGGCGGCGATCAGCCCGCAGCATACATTCGGACAGATCTCTGTTCCTGTCGCTGAATGGCAGAGGGGGTTTAACCGGTTGTGACCTGCAATCCGGCTCAGGTTACAGGACAAACCGCTCATGATTCACTCAGGTAGTAACGCGTTTTTTTTGCGGCAATCAGCCCGTTGCTGTGTGTTTATTATGGTCAGCCATAATCTGAGCGGCTTAATTAACAGCCTGGCGTGGTTCTCATTGTCAGCAACATATAAAAAGAGTCGGTTTTTTATATCGCTGTTATCGTCGACCGCGTAAAGCTCATATTCATGATGATGGCGGACCAGCATCTACTTCAGCACAACCACCGGCAAATCCGTTACCCGCGTGGTATAGGCAGGTGACAGCATCTCGCGCTTCATCGCCCAGGCCTTGTTGATCCCCTGCCCGGCAAACCAGAGTTTTCTGCTGCCAGGTTTGTTAATTTTATTAATCAGCGGCATCAGACGACGAGTGGTGTATTCCTCAATAGCAAAATGATGCGAAGCACGGCTTTGCTGACCGAGACAGTCAGTCAGTTGATGTGATTTTAAGCGTCCATTCGCTGGTCCTCAGACCGGCCTGGGAGGAATCAGGCACGGTCTGATTCTGAATTAGTCGCGTTTTTCCATCTTTATCCAAAATACCGCGATGCTCAGCAGTAGACAGATAACAGCACCGACGCTGAACAGCAAATCAACAGCCAGATTCAGGCTGGCATGATCCACCACCGCACCTAACAGCACGGGCACCCAGTTAGCGATATAGGCAATGACGTAGAACAATGAAATCAGTTTTGCGTGACTGGCTGCAGGAGAGATCATATTTAGCAGGGTCGCACTTCCCACAAAGATGGCGCCATAGGAATATCCAGCCACAAGCAGTCCTGTGCATGCCCATACTAAAGAGTGGGTGCTAATAGCCCAGGTAAAAAACACAATCGAAATGGCCTGAGTAAGACAGCCGGCAGCAAGAGATGTGCGAGCGCTAATCCGGCGGCTCAAAATCTGACTGATACCGGCCACCATTAAGTATACCGCAATCACATAGCCATAAACGCCCTGACTATGAATGCCGAGCAGATGCTCCGATACTGCCGGTCCAATCGACAAAATACTGGCGGCAAACGCCCAGCTCATAAACAGAGCGCCAGCGCACAGGAAAAAACGTATGCCAGTCGCTTTCAGTCCGGCTTTAAGTGTCGTACCCGCTGAAATGGCAGACGAGGATGGCGCAGCCTTGGGTTGGTCGTGATGACGCGCTGGCCAGCTAAAACGTAATCCGATCAGGGCAATCGCAGCCGTGATCATAATCAGCAGAAACGGCAACGTCTGGCTGTGGAAATTTGTCTGAATCGCCACGCCGCTAAAAACTGGCCCCAGTGCCAGACCGGTGGTGAAAGAAAGCGTTGCGAGCAGAGCTGCAGCTTTACCGCCATCTTTAGGGCCAAAACGCAAAAGGGCAATATTAGCTGCGCCGGTTAATGCCCCGGTTCCTACGCCCGCCAGCAGGCGTGCCATAAACAGACAGGCAAACGAATCGGCGAGTGAAAACAGCAATGCACCTGCGAAGACGGCCAGTAGTGCAGGCATCATCAGGCTGCGCAGGTCAGCAACTTTCCCTGCAAGATTTCCTACACTGAACAACGCAATCAAAACACCTGCCGCATACGCGCCATAAATGATTGTCAGGCTGACGGCGGTTAAGCCCAACTGCTGTTGATAGAGGGGATAAAGCGGCGTTGGTGCACTGCTGTTCAATAAGGCAGCGACTAGCGCCAGTGTAAGAAAGAATAAAACGCTCTTTTTGGAAGCAGAATTCTTTTTGTCTGTCGGACGACTATCAATAGTTAACACTTCTGACATTTTTATTTCCTGAGCTGTAGATAAATCAACTCTGTGCAGCGAATGCGAATACCACAGAGCAGCAAACAAAGTGATGATAAAACCTGCTTATTCCCTATGGTAGAGACAAGATTGCATCACAAGCATTCATTTATGCAGCTTGATAATCCGCACTGAATGTGTCGTGTTACGCTGGATACGGGTTATAGCAATGCAAATCGCTAATAAGGCCTGCCCATGAAAAATGATTAATTAGCGCTGCTATTAATCATTTATAACTACCGCTTTTCGATCCCCATAAGCTCAAACATATGGAAGGATAGATAACCACTCGTATAAATGTGACTGATTTGCTTATTCTGTAATTGAGCAATAAGGGCCTCGGCATAATTCAAAGCAACATCTGCTTTGATAGTTTCTCTTCCAACAACTTTATCTGAGGTAAACGCCGGGCAGGTAGTGTTAAAAAAATCATCTTCAAAAAATTTCATTTTCTAAATCCATTAGAATAAAAATAAAGATAATCAGAAGTAATGAGGAAAAAATGTGCGTTATATGAAAGGCTTCACATAACAAAACACATCGCGCCTATATCCAAAAAACGGCCCATCATAGTCACAATTCGAAATTTTTAAAGTTGCATTAATGCTTCACAACAATGCAGAAATACTTATAATTTTATGGTGCTGTTTATGATATGGCTTATGAGTTTTGATAATTTTTTAGCCACGTTGAAGATATCCGTTTAGTTAAAAATAACATGGAGCAGTGGATGAACTGGGATGATGTTCGCTTTTTCCTCGCATTAGCGAGACAAAAAACGTTGCGGGGTGCCTCAAAATCGTTGAACGTCGATCAGGCGACAGTCGGGCGCCGTATCGCCGCGTTCGAAAGCGCGCTCAGTTCCCGGTTATTTATACGTACGCCCCGCGCTTTTATGCTGAGCGAGTTTGGCGAACAGGTGATGGCAGAAGCCAGTGCTATGGAAAGCGCTATGCAGGCGATGAGTCGTAAAGCCGCCTGCGGCGATAGCATCCCTGCAGGTAACGTTCGCATCGCCAGCACAGACACACTCGCCACTGTGTTTGTCATACCTGCCATTCAGCGCCTGCGCGAACAATACCCGGATATCACCGTAACCTTATTGACCGGAATAGGCTTCTCCGATATCTCTTACCGTAGTGTGGATATAGCCATTCGTGGTGCCCGACCCGATTCTGAAGAGTTAATAGTTAAACGACTAGCGACCATTGATATGGGGCTTTACGCCAGCCAGCGTTATTTTGATCGGCTCGGAGAACCGCAGCAAGAAAGCGGATTGACTGATCATCAACTGGTCATGTTTCCGGCAGACATGGTGCCTCGTCATCGACAAAACCTGTGTGGCTTTGCAGTAAACAGCCAGCAAGTCGTGCTGGAATGTAATACACAACTGCTGATGCAATCCGCTATTAAACGCGGGATTGGCATCGGCCTGCTTTCGACATTTTTAGCTAACTGCGATCCGCAATTAATCCCGGTATTTCCTGAAAAGCGCGACCCGGTTGATATCTGGCTGGTGCTCCATCCGGATCTGCAAAAAGTCGCACGTATCAGGGCAGTGATTACGGCGCTGGAGCAGTGCTTTGCGGAAGAAACCAGGTTAAAAGAAATTTAGCAGACCTTGCGGTTTCAGTAGCTGAGGAAAACCACCCAACCTACTTAACCGCCGCCACCGGCAAATCCGTTACCCGCGTAGTATAGGCAGGTGACAGCATCTCGCGCTTCATCGCCCAGGCCTTGTTGATCCCCTGCCCGGCAAACCAGAGTTTGCCGCTGCCGCTTTTGTTAATCTTATCGATCAGCGTCATCAGCTCTTCGCTATTGCGGCGTGGCTGATGTTCGTCAAACAGATCAAGCTGAGCCACGCCATGGCTGAAAAAATCTCCCAGTACGATGCCCGCTTTCATGTAGCGATGCCCCTCAATCCAGATGTTATCCAGACACGCCATTGCAACGCCGACAATGTCGCGCGTGTCCTGCGTCGGGATCAGCAACTGACCGGTAGACTGATTACCATAAAAGGGTTCATCCGTAGCATGGGGGCTGGTACGCACAAAGACCCCTACCTGACGGCAATATTGATTGTCACGACGTAGTTTCTCTGCCGCACGTTCAGCATAGGCGCAGACGGCTTCGCGCATCTGGTCGTAGCTGGAAATACGGCTGCCGAACGAACGCGAACACATGATCTGCTGTTTATCCGGTATCACCGACTCCAGCTCCAGGCAGGATTCACCACGCAGCTCTCTGACGGTACGTTCCAGCACTACGCTGAACTGTTTGCGAATAGACTCGGTGCTTTGGCAGGCCAGATCTTTCGCCGTCGTAATGCCCATGGCGTTGAGCCGCTTGCCGATACGGTGACCGACACCCCAGACCTCAGCCACATCGACGAGTGCCAGTAGCTTTTTCTGCCGTTCGGGATCCGACAGATCGACAATGCCGCCGGTTTTGCTCCACTTTTTGGCCGCAAAATTCGCCAGTTTGGCCAGCGTTTTGGTCTGTGCAATGCCAACGCCCACCGTCAGATGGGTCTCTTTGCGTATCCGCTCTCTGACCTGGTGACCAAAGCTCTCCAGCGCCATACAGTTCTGCACGCCGGTGAGATCCATAAAGGCCTCATCGATCGAGTAGATCTCCACCGACGGCGCCATCTCTTCCAGAATCGTCATCACCCGAAGGCTCATGTCGGCGTAAAGCGCGTAATTTGAGCTGAAAACCTGTACATTGTGATGGGTCAGCGCTTCGCGCATTTTGAAATAGGGCGCGCCCATTTTGATGCCGGCTTTCTTCGCCTCGGCGCTGCGCGCAATCACACAGCCGTCGTTGTTCGATAGCACGACGACGGGCTTGCCTTTAAGGTCAGGCCGGAAAACGGTTTCGCACGACGCATAAAAGCAGTTCACATCCACCAGCGCGAACATGCTCAATGTGTCGCTTTAATCACAAACGTCACTACGCCAAACACCTCCAGCGCATCTTCGGTCTGGATAGCGATCGGTTTAAATTTGGTGTTCATCGGCATCAGTTGCAGGCAGGGATGAAGCTGAAGACGTTTAACGGTGAATTCACCGTCGACGGCAGCGACCACGATATCGCCGTGTGAGGCGGTGAGCGAGCTGTCGACGACCAGCATGTCACCATCATTGATGCCCGCCTCAATCATTGATTCACCGCTGACCCGCACAAAATAGGTGGCGCTGGGATGCTGAACCATGAGCGCATTGAGATCGATACGTTGTTCGACATAATCCTGCGCCGGTGAGGGAAATCCACACGGCACACGTTCGATATAAAGCGGTAAAGACATGACGGCGCGGACGTCCGCAGGTTTAATGAATTCCACAATTTCACTCCTTTTTCAGATTACTGTATATAAATACAGTAATAGCTAATCCCCCTTTTAATCAAGTGACGTGGACCCCTTTTACGCGAAGAGATTGATGGTAATGCACTTTTTTTTAACCGTTTTTCTCTTACTGGTGTGAGAATAAACGGAAACAGGTTACTTTCGCCGCACTGCGGTAATAGTCTCGCTTTTTACTTACAGTCACGCCTCTTATAAATTAATCCGCCGATTATTTTGACTTAAGGAAAATCCGACAACGACTCTCTGGCATGGAGTGAGGTTTGAATATTTAGCGCGGGCTGGTTATTCTGCCTTTTTAAAGCATGGAGGGGTTATGGCAGACGACGATCGCATCAAACATCTGGAAGAGGCAGTCGCACAGTTAACCGTTGAGACGACGGTATTAAAAGCGATACTCGGTCAGCAAATTGCACTGAATAATCTCAATTACAAAGGGAAGTTTGACGATGTACTGGCGGCGCTGGCGAAAGAATATGCCGAACGCGGTCTGGAGGAAGGTAATAATCAGGCCATCCATGATGCCCTGCGTGAATATATTAAATATGAACCGCCCGCAATGGAATAAGCAAACGTTGGGCAACGTTCGCTTGCCGACCACGTTATCGGCTCCTGAACGCTGCCCTTCCCTGATCGGCCTGCTTCAGCAGCCGTTTCAGGCGAAGCGGTCAGAGATTAAGGCTGGCTGTCACTCTCCAGCGCATCCTGAATCGCATCGGCCAGATTACCAATTTCATTCGCCACAGCCTGCAGGTCCCAGGAGGTTTTTGAGCCGGTTGCCGACGTAGAAGCGCTGACGGACTCCTTTGCCACTGACAGCGCGGCCGCCACAGCAACTGAACGTTTATGTTGTTCCTGAGTCACGCCCGCAGGCGGAATCGCGAAATAGTCGTGAACCATGATCATTTCCTTGTGATGAATAAGAGGCCACCTTAGCTTTCTGCATCAGGCGTGGGAAGTGAATTATGCAGCCTGTGCCGTCAGAAGCACAAGATTGCAGCAGCCTGCCACCGCACTCTGACACTGCTCTCCATTTGTGGTGTAAAAAGCTGTACAGCTTTTGCTAAAATTCTCCTGAAAAACCGTTTTCACCCCGTCAGACAATCCGGGTAAAAAACGCAGAAACGGCCGCCTCAAAAAAACCCGCCTGACAAAAAAACTCATAACTTATTGTATTAGTTTAATTAAATAAAAAAATCGCATTCAGCGCACTTTACCACGGCTTATACCAGGCTAAAAAAATGAAATATTCTGTCAAAGTTTCTTGTACAACTTTTAAATTGCTGTATAACTTTATCTCGTGATGTTAAATCACTTGTAACGAGGTGCTTTGCACCGCATCTGAAGGTGTTGTGGATTTCCACCTTCAGATGCAATTTTTTTGCGTCAGCCGGCAACCGGCTATCAACCGACGCACACTCCCCAATTCTTTATGAGGCCTGACATGCAAACAACAATGAATACAGAGTCTCAGATTTCTGATTACTTTATGAACTCTGGCGCCGCGATGACGACAGAAAAACAGGTTATCGCTGCGGTTCACGCTGAACTCGCCCATTCAAAAGCCCATGTCTCAGATAAAGACATTGTGCTGGGCCTGATTCATCGCCTGGAGAGCGAGCGTGACGTAGTTAAGCAGGATATTTACCGTCAGGCTCTGGAACACGTTTTGCAACGTGCAACGGCCACCAGTGAAAGCTGAATTGTTAAACAGCTATAGCGGAAGTGAGGATGCTTTCCCGTACTGAATCAGCCCCTTTTAATGGGGGCTTTTTTATCTCTTCTGCACTGAGTCATATGTCACTTTCTCATCGTTGATATTGCCTGTCCTGTCGTACCAGATATAGCTCCGAAAATGACCTATTTCCCCGCTTTTTTTACCGTAAATTCCGATTAATTGCTCTCGTTTCGCTTTATTTATCCGATATCTGTGTCCAGGCTTTTCCTGCATCTACTGCAAACACAGGCGAGGAAAATAGCTATGTTTCATCATTCATCAAAACTTCAATTCCCGGTTCGTGTAGAGAAGCCCGACCCAGAGTTTGCCATGCTGTTACAGCAAGCCATCGGCGGCGTCGAAGGTGAGATTCGTGTAGCGATGCAATACTTTTTCCAGGCGATGGGCGCGCGAGGTGATGCGCGGATTCGGGATCTGCTGATCTCCACCGCCACCGAAGAGCTGAGTCATATCGAAATGCTGGGCTACGCTGTGGCGCTGAACCTTGAAGGCGCACCGCTCTCTTACCAGGAAGCATCAGCCAAAGACCCGGTGGTTAATGCCATTCTGGGCGGCATGAACCCACGCCATATTCTCTCTTCCGGTCTGGCCGCGATGCCGGTAAACGCCAACGGCATGCCGTTCGACATGAGCCACATCTACGCGTCCGGCAACGTGGCCGCCGATATGCTGGCTAATGTCACCGCAGAAGCCACCGGTCGTGTTCTGGCGACCCGCCTCTACAACATGACCGAAGACAAAGGCATGAAGGATTTCCTCTCCTTCCTGATTGCCCGTGACACCATGCACCAGCAGCAGTGGCTGGCGGTGATCGAAGAGATGGGCGGATTGAACGCGTCGCTGCCGATCCCCAACAGCTTCCCGCAGGAACATGAAGCGCAGGAGCACGCTTACTACTGCCTGAATACCTCGCTGGATAAACCGCTGCCGGAAGGTCGCTGGAGCAGTGGTCCAGCTTACGATGGTCATGGTCAGTTCAGCGCGAAACAGCAGCCCGATATTCTGGGTGATGAACCGATACTCGGCAATGCCCGTCCCGGTTCCGGTGCACAGTCAGAACAGATCGATGGCGTCACACCACCAAAACCTTAATCCCTCGCCTGTCAGGGTCCAATGCCCTGACAGGGTTGATCCCTTTTTACGGAGGAAAAGTCATGTCATCCACTCAGCGTCCACTCCCCCCTTTTGCCGCGCAGCAGCAGACGTGGCCAGGCAGTACTGCCGCGATGCAGCCACAGCCCGATCACGGCGAAGAGAGCTATCAGGGTTCCGGCCGTCTGGCGGGTAAAAAAGCGATTATTACCGGCGGGGATTCTGGCATTGGCCGGGCCGTGGCCATTGCCTTTGCCCGGGAAGGTGCCGATGTGCTGATCTCTTATCTTGATGAGCATGAGGATGCGCAGGACACCGCCCGGCTTGTCGAGGCCGCCGGTCAGAAAGCGCTGCTGGTGCCAGGCGACATCACCGATGCCTCACACTGTAATGCGCTGGTTGATAAAGCCGTTGAAGCCTTTGGTGAGATTAACATTGTGGTCAATAATGCGGCATATCAGATGACACGCGAGTCGCTGGAGGAGATCAGCGACGACGAGTTTGATCGCACCATGAAAACGAATCTTTACGCGATGTTCTACATCACTAAAGCGGCCACAAAGCACATGCCAGCGGGCGGATCGATCATCAACACCGCCTCGATCAATGCCGACCAGCCGAAACCGAAGCTGCTCGCCTACTCCGCGACTAAAGCCGCCATTATTAACTTCTCCGGAGGCATGGCTGCCCTGCTGGCAGAGAAAGGTATACGAGCTAATGTGGTCGCGCCCGGTCCTATCTGGACACCGCTAATCCCCTCGACCATGCCGGTTGAACAGGTGAAAAACTTTGGCAGTGAAGTGCCGCTGCAGCGTGCCGGTCAACCTGCTGAGCTGGCACCCACCTACGTGATGCTGGCCAGTGACGAAGCCAGCTACATTTCCGGCGCGACTATCGCCGTTACGGGCGGCGTGGCTATTATTTAACGTTCGCCGCTTCCCTGGTCTCTTCGGCCAGGGAATTTCCTATCAGTTTCTGCGCGATCCCCCACTGATAAAGCGGTTCCCGCGCCAGATTCTTCATTTTCACTTCGCACATGATATCGAAATCCTGGAACGACAGTGCCCACGCATTCAGCGTCGGATTAAAGAAGTAGTCGGAGTGCGCCCGCAGTTTGCTTTTGCTCACACCCAGCTGCTGCTGATCGGGCCAGCCCTCCTCCGGAATAATTCCCTCCTGAGAAATCGAATAGTGCAGCACCGGCCGCACACCCCGCCATGAGTCAATGACGCTGGCAACACGCGCGTCATCCGGCTGAATAAACTCACTCTCTTTTACCCAGTGATGGTGAATATCCAGCACCACCGGACAGAGGGGTGCCGCCTGCAGCACATCATCCAGCGAGCAGGAAATCTCATCATTTTCAACCGTCAGCATCCGCCGCGCTTCCGGGCTGAGCTGAGTAAACGCGCGTTTAAAACCGTCGAATCCCGCCCTGCCATTCATATGAATGTTGATTTTAAAATCCTGGAAGGTCTTACCGTAGCCCATGAGACAGGCGCAAAGCGCGTGATACTCCACATCTTCCAGTGCGCGCGTCACCACATCCGGATTATCGGAAGCCAGCACCGTATATTGTCCCGGATGGAATGAGAGCCGGATTTGATGCGTCCGCGCCAGCTCGCCACTGCGGGCAAAGAGTGGATAAAGCTCAGGCAGAAATTCCGCAAAGAGCGGCGTGGCTTCGGGAACCGTATAGAGCGGCAGCAGGTCGCTGCCGATGCGCATCATTCTGAGTGGCGCCGGTAACGTAGCCAGATGCTCCAGTGTCAGGTAGAGATTATTAAGGTTAGTAACGGTAATCTCATGAATCAGCTGATGACGTTCAGCCTGAGGTAAACTCAGAAATCGTTTACGGGTGGTGGCGCGAAACGGGAAAAACTGTTTACCGTCGCTATTGAGATACTTACATGCAAAACCTAATTTCATGTCTGCTCCTGATTTATGCTTATCAGAAGTGTAACAGGCCTCTGGCGACCAGCCAGTCGCGGGCCACAGAGATCGGGGTTAACCATGACAGGGAGAATCACTATGCAGGGTCACGAGATCCAGCGCACCGCTATCGACGCGGCTGAACGGCTGCCCGCCGCCGAATCAGGCTATCCCTTCGGGCCGGAACATCAGGTTTATAAAGTGTGTGGAAAAGTGTTTTTACTGCTGACGGAACTGCGGGGCGTGCCGATTATCACCCTGAAGTGTGAACCGCAGCAGGCAGAGCTGCACAGGGTGATCTATCCCTCGATCACCGCCGGTTATCATATGAATAAACGTCACTGGATCACGGTGTATCCGGGTGACGGCCTCTCACCCGGCCTGATTCAGCAACTGGTTGAAGAGTCGTATCAGCGAGTGGTGCGCGGCATCCCCGCCTCACGCCGTCCGGCCTGGGTGGGATAAAGGCAGTGACAGCGCGTCACAGAAACCCCGCTGTCATCAGCGGGCCATCCGATCCCGGCCCTTCACTTAATGGTGCAGCATCTCTTCCACGACCTGTGGATTTGTCATCTGGTAAGGGTAATAAGTTGGCCAGTTGTCCATTTCAGCCAGCAACGTCTGCTGAGACTGATTACCCATAAAGATGTGGAAGTGAGCAGACTTGCGTGGGCCGATGGTATGATCGCTGAACTGCACATATTTCGGGGCGTTGCTGCTGGCGTCCTGACACTCAAACAGGTAACGCACCCCTTTTTTACCTGAGGTATAGGTCAGGATTTTGTGGCCTGCATAGCGATAGTGGCAGGCGCTGACTCGATCACCGACATGGAACTCCATTACCCCGTTTTCAATACCGATAGTATCGACGTCGGTGGCGTAGCCTTTGCGATAATAAGCTTTAATCTCCTCTGCCGTTTTGCTCTTGTCCTGCTGCGCTTTCTTCTGCCAGACCGGATCCAGCTCGCCGCTTTGCAGCAGCGGATAAACTGACTGCCACAGCCCGTCCCAGTCAGAGAGTGGGCGATCTTTCACGTCGCTGTCAGCAAAAACCCCTTCGGCTGCTTTCTGCTCCATTACTGATAGCGGTTTGCCATGTGTATGCGTGCTATGTGCCAGCGCCTGCTGGCTGATGAGCAGCGCGCCCATGATTCCCATCCATTTACCTGCATGATTCGTCAAAGCCTGATCCTCAGTCAACATTACAAAATGAAATGAAATGTTATGATATAACATTTCTAAACTCAATCAGGAATGACACCTCTCCCTATTAATTTTATTTATAGATTTTCACCCTCTCGCGGAATATCACGCAGTCCGGCGAGAGGCGAATCTGACAGGGTTACAAAGCAGGTAGCCAGCATAGCGGGTGCGGGCTGACACGCCGCTAAGCCAGACGGCACAAGGCGTGGATAAGCGAAGCGATAACAGACATTCAGACGTAAGCGTGGTTTTTCTGCCGGACAAAAAAGGGACAGTGACAGCGGTTAAATGGCCGGTTTACCCTCAGTATTGTTCAGGTTGTTCTATATTTAGTGTCGTCGAAAGTAAAATAACAGCTGGAGCATAGATTCATGTCGAAAGAAACAGAGAAGAAACCCCTGAGCGAACACGCCCCCACCACCGGTCCGGAATCATCAGAACCGGGTCTGGGATCGCTGGCACCGAAAGATGGTTCGCATCAGCCCCCAGCCGAACCGACCCCGCCAGGCAAACAGCCCACCGCCCCGGGCAGTCTGAAAGCGCCGCAGACACACAGCGCCAAACTTGACCAGCTTGAAGCCAGCCGTAAAAACGGCACCCATCAGGCCCTCACCACGAACCAGGGCACGCGCATCGCCAATGACCAAAGCTCATTGCTCGCGGGTTCGCGAGGTCCGACGCTGCTGGAAGACTTTATACTGCGTGAGAAAATCACGCATTTTGACCATGAGCGTATCCCGGAGCGTATCGTTCACGCCCGTGGTTCTGCCGCACACGGCTATTTTCAGCCTTACCGCTCACTGAAAGATCTGACCAAAGCGCAGTTCCTGAGCGACCCCGAGCAGACCACGCCGGTATTCGTGCGTTTCTCCACGGTTCAGGGTGGCGCTGGCTCTGCGGATACCGTGCGTGATATCCGCGGTTTCGCCGCCAAGTTCTACACCGAAGAGGGTGTCTTTGATCTGGTCGGTAACAACACGCCGGTGTTCTTTATTCAGGATGCCCATAAATTCCCTGACTTTGTGCACGCCGTTAAGCCGGAACCGCACAATGAAATCCCGCAGGGTCAGAGTGCTCATGACACCTTCTGGGATTACGTCTCTCTTCAGCCGGAAACCATGCACAACGTCATCTGGGCGATGTCTGACCGGGGTATTCCGCGCAGCTATCGCACCATGGAAGGTTTTGGTATTCACACCTTCCGCCTGATCAACGCCGAAGGCAAAGCGACCTTTGTCCGCTTCCACTGGAAGCCGGTGGCCGGTAAAGCTTCGCTGCTGTGGGATGAGTCGCAGAAACTGACCGGTCGCGATCCCGACTTCCATCGCCGCGATCTGTGGGAAGCGATTGAAGCCGGTGATTTCCCGGAATATGAACTGGGTCTGCAGCTAATCCCGGAAGAGGATGAATTCAAATTCGACTTCGATATTCTGGATGCCACCAAGCTGATCCCGGAAGCGCTGGTGCCGGTGGAAATTGTCGGCAAGATGGTGCTGAACC
The DNA here is from genome assembly GCF_014155795.1 of Pantoea hericii. Classification (NCBI taxonomy): domain Bacteria; kingdom Pseudomonadati; phylum Pseudomonadota; class Gammaproteobacteria; order Enterobacterales; family Erwiniaceae; genus Pantoea; species Pantoea hericii. The sequence continues at coordinate 207,627 of NZ_SCKV01000002.1, read as the reverse complement.
GTAACCCGGATAACTTCTTTGCGGAAACCGAGCAGGTGGCGTTCCACCCGGGCCATATCGTGCCGGGCCTGGATTTCTCCAACGATCCACTGCTGCAGGGCCGTCTGTTCTCCTATACCGACACGCAGATCAGTCGTCTGGGCGGACCGAACTTCCATGAGATCCCGATTAACCGTCCGACCTGCCCGTACCATAACTTCCAGCGTCAGGGCATGCATCGTCAGGACATCGACACCAACCCGGCGAACTACGAGCCGAACTCGATCAACGACAACTGGCCGCGCGAAACGCCACCGGCTGCGAAAGGCGGCGGTTTCGAGAGCTATCAGGAGCGGGTTGAGGGCCACAAAGTGCGCGAGCGCAGCCCTTCATTTGGTGAATATTATTCCCAGCCGCGCCTGTTCTGGAACAGCCAGACAGAAGTCGAACAGCAGCACATCATTGGTGCCTACTCATTTGAACTGAGTAAAGTGGGCCGTGCCTACATCCGTGAGCGCGTGGTGGATCTTCTGGCGCGTATCGATACTAAACTGGCACAGGGCGTAGCGGATAATCTGGGCCTCGCCCTGACCGATGAGCAGCGCAATATCCAGCCTCCTGCGGCGGTGAATGGCCTGACGAAAGATGACAGCCTGAGCCTCTACGCTATCCCGGATGGTGAGATTAAAGGCCGTCAGGTGGCGCTGCTGTTGAGCGATGGTGTGAAGGCGGCGGATGTGCTGGCGATTCTGCAGGCGCTGAAAGCGGAAGGTGTGCACACAAAACTGCTGGCGCCGCATATGGGCCAGGTGCGCGCGGATGACGGTTCTGTGCTGCCGATCGATGCCACCTTTGCCGGCCTGCCGTCTCTGACTTTTGATGCGGTGATGGTGCCGAATGGTAATATTGATGCCCTGCTGTTAAGCGGCGATGCCCGCTACTTCCTGCTGGAAGCCTACAAACACCTCAAGGTGATTGGTCTGGTGGGCGACGCGCGTCGCTTTAAAGCGCAGTTCGGTCTGGAAGATGCCGATCAGGAAGAAGGCATTGTGCAGGGCGACGCGGCGGAGGACGCACTGATGTCTGATTTTACGCAGGCGATGAAAGCGCACCGCGTCTGGTCACGCAGCCAGAAGGCACAGTCCGTTCCTGCCTGATGCGTTAAGTGAATAAAAAACCGCCCCTGGGGGCGGTTTTTTTATGCTGAAACTGTAGCACGGCCGCGTGCGCAGTGATCCGTCAGATATTCCGTTATCAGAAAGTCTGCCAGTTCTCATTGTCTGTCACGGCGACAGGCTGACGTTTGGGCACGGCAATCGCCTTCGCAACCGGTGCGGCGGAGAACGCGGCGTGCATGCTGCCGGTTTTAAAGACCGATACCGTTTTACGCAGGTAGCTCGCCTGCTCTTCCAGTGAGGCAGCAGCAGTCGCAGACTCCTCCACCAGCGCGGCGTTCTGCTGCGTTACACCATCCATCTCAGAAACCGCAATGCAGACCTGCTCAATGCCGCGGGTCTGTTCAGTGGAGGAGGCAGCGATCTCTTCGATCAGCTGCGTCACCCGGCTCACCGACTTCACGATGCTCTCCATGGCGATGCCCGCCTGGGAAGCGTGACCGGCACCGGTTTTAATGCGCTCGGCTGAGCGGTCAATCAATCCACGAATCTCCTGCGCGGCACTGGCGCTGCGTCCGGCCAGCGAGCGTACTTCACCTGCGACAACGGCGAATCCACGCCCCTGCTCACCGGCACGCGCGGCTTCAACCGCAGCGTTCAGCGCCAGAATATTGGTCTGGAAGGCGATGCTGTCGATAATGGCGATAATACCGGCGATCTGATTCGAGCTTTCGCTGATCTGATCCATGTTGGCGATAACGCGGGCAACGGTTTCGCCGCCCTGCAGGGCGGTGGCTGACGCCTCTTTCGACACCGTTGTCGCCTGCTGCGCATTGTCTGCGTTGAGCTTCACCGTTGAGGTGAGCTGCTCCATGCTGGCGGCGGTCTGTTCCAGTGCAGCAGCCTGCTGTTCAGTACGGGAAGAGAGATCGGTGCTGCCAGCAGAAATTTCCGCGGCACCGGTAAAAATAGAGCGGGTCGCGTCATCGACCGAAGTAATGGTCACCACCAGCGCATCGCGCATCTGTTGCAGTTCCTGAATCAGCAGGCCCATCTCATTGCGGCCTTCGTGCTGAATATCAGAGGTTAAATCACCTGCCGAAATGGTGCGCATATGCCCTGTCAGCCTGGCCAGCGGACTAATCAGCAATTTTTGCAGTCCCATCCAGACCGCCACGCCAATCACGCCAGTGATCAGGCTAATCGTCAGCAGCGCCCAGAGCGCATCTGTCAGACTACGCTGGTTATGTTCTGAAGTATCTTTCATCAGCTGGATGTTCACCGCACGCCAGGCCTCATAGGCACTGTCGAGCTGGTCCTGCGCCGCCTGTGCTTCGAGGTTGCCATAGGCCGCGTAATTACCCTGCTTTAAAAAGGTAATTGAGGCCAGCATGGTCTCATGCATCTGCTGATAGGCGGTCTGAACCTGCGCCGACTGCGCTTCGCTCTGCCCCTCTTTGCGTGGCATCGCCTGCCAGGCTTTAAAGTCGGCATCGGCTCTGTCCGCAGACTGGCCCGCCTGCTCCAGCAGCGTGGCGATGGCGGCCAGTGATTTAGGATCCTGCTGGTTTTTCAGGAAACGGATAGCGACGCGGTTGATGGTAACGCGGGTTTTAATCAGGGTTTTCACCGCATCGCTCAGGTGCTGCTGCTGCAGGGTCAGCTGTTCTGCTGCCACGAAGTTTTTGTCGGCGTTTGAGACGCCGTTGTAAAACAGAAATCCGGTCAGGGTCAGTAACGTAATAAAGACGGCAAGCACCGCCAGAATACCGTGGGTTATTTTAAGATTTTTAAGCATGTCTGCAGGCTCATATCAGAGAAGTTAGAGTGGTTATCGGCTGGCTTGAGATTTATCTGAGTCTGCGAACAAAGAAGTTAACAAGACGCCACCTGCCGGGCGCAGCCAGCGCGCCGCTCAGGACAGAATAAAGTTGCGGCTCTGCCTGAACGCATTTGACGCTTAACAACCGACCCTGTGCTGTGGTTGAATTCGCCCCTTACTTTTTCGCACGTGGTTAACATGCATTACATTCAGAGTCTGATGAGTTTTATAGAGGGAAACAGAGTGCTGTCGATCAGCTTTAGCCTGTTGCTGCTGATCGTGGCCGGGCTGGTCACTCACCTGATCTGCAAATTCTTCATCGTCAAAGTGATCAGGAAGGTCTTTTTCAGCAGCCATAAAAAGGGTGTGCCACTGGATAAGGACATTCGCCTCTCTCAGAAGCTGTCAAATTTTGTGCCGGTAATTGTGGTCTACAACTTTCTGCAATTTATGCCAGGCCTGCCTGAAAACCTGAAAGTGGCGATTCAGACCATCTGCGGCATCCTGTTTTTTGTCTATCTGTCGATCTTCTTCAACGAAGTGCTGGAGATTGTTAACAACTCCTATACGCGCAAATCCAAGCGCAAGAATCACTCGATCAAGGGCTATATCCAGATTGGCAAAATCCTGGTGCATATCATCGCCGCAATCATGATTCTGGCGATTATGTCCAATAAGTCACCTGCCATTATTATCTCCTCGCTGGGTGCGGTTGCCGCGGTGTTGATGCTGATCTTCCAGCATACGCTCCTGTCGCTGGTGGCGAACATTCAGCTCTCCTCCAACGATGTCCTGCAACTGGGCGACTGGATTGAGATGCCGGACAGAAACATCAGCGGTGAGGTGATCGACATTGCGCTGCATACCATCACCATCCGCAACTGGGATAACACTATTTCACGTATTCCGACCAAGAACTTCCTGACCGAAACCTACACCAACTGGCAGGCGATGTTCTCGTCGGGTGCGCGCCGCATCATGCGCAGCTTTCATCTGGATCAGAAGTCGATCACCTTTGTGAATCAGGAGATGCTGCAATCGATGAGCCAGATCCGCCTTGCAGGTGAAACGATCACTGAACTGCTGGATGGACGCGATATCAATGCCGTCGGCGAACGCTGGTTTATGGAGAACGGCATCACCAATCTGATGGTGTTCCGCAAATACCTGTCTGCCTGGCTGGCCCAACGCGATGACATTATGAAAGAGATGTATATCGTGGTACGGCCGCTGAAGCCGTCGCCGGATGGGCTGCCGGTGGAGATCTACTGCTTCACCTCATCGATTTTCTGGGCGGATTATGAAAATACCCAGGCGGCGATTTTTGAGTATATCTATGCAATAGCCCGCGTGTTTGAACTGCAAATCTACCAGCATCCGGCAGGTTCCGATTTCGCCCGACTGGCTCAGCCACGGCCCGAGAGCCGGGATGCGCAGCAGAGCGGCATACAGTAACCGATGATGCGCGGTGGCAATCTCCTGCCACCGCCGTAGTAAACTTAGCTAAGCCTTAGCTCTTGCTGAGCGCATAGTTCAGCACTTTGTCATTTTTCATCTGCACGGTCAGCGTCTGCCCCTCGGTGGTGTTCAGGGTGCGCGCCTCGCTGTAGGTCCATTTCAGCAGCCTCTGCCCGTCCGGGTAAGGCGTTTCACTGTCAGGCTGACCAAACAGCGCAATCAACTGAGCTTTGGTGGTCTGACCGGCATGAATCTGCTGCAGATTACTGTTGTCCAGCCGATGTCCGACCCGATTAGAACAGGCGGCGAGCAGTAAAAGCGTGGCTAACAGAACGCGTTTCCTCACGTAACATCCTTTTGAAGTGTTCAGCGCCGCAGGTCATCCAGTACGACCTGCGCGATCGCGCTTAAGCTTATAGCGAATCCTCGCTATCCGGCAGGGTTTTCTGCGCCTGCACCGTCTCCTTTCCCCAGGCAGAGGCCGATTCAGGGTAATTAACGCAAATTAATGCCACCAGACACCTCGCCGCCCTGCGATTGCAACATCTTAGTCTATGATTACTTTCTGTATGCCGCGTGGAAGCGGTCTCACTCCCCCCTTCCCGCCGCATAACGCTGAACATCAGTCCTGCGTTCTGGCTGAAGAGACGCGCCAGCCCACCTGGCATCCTGGTCTCGCTGCACGGTTTATGATTTCTGACGCTTACGTCATCGACATCCTTTTCACGCGGTGGCCGCCATCGCGTATTTCCAGGCTAAATGAGGCAACTGAATGGAATCCAAATCTTTTTTTAAAAGTTGGGGCGCTGAACGGGTTGCCAGTGATGAGGTGCGTTTCCGCCTCTGGGCAACCGGTCAGCAACGCGTGACGCTGCGGCTCTCCGGTAAAGACATTGAAATGACACCGCAGGCGGATGGCTGGTTTGAAACCCAGGTCGCGGGTGTGGCAGCAAATGCCGAATATGATTTTGTGCTGGCGGATGGCACGACCGTGCCCGATCCCGCCGCCCGCGCTCAGAAAGCGGAGGTTAACGGCCCGTCGCTGGTGATCGATCCTGATGCGTATCAGTGGCAAAACACAGGCTGGAAGGGCCGTCCGTGGCAGGAGTCGGTAGTGTATGAACTGCACATCGGCACCTTTACGCCTGAAGGCACCTTCCGGGCGGCAATTGAAAAACTGCCGATGCTGGCTGAAACCGGCATCACCATGATTGAAGTGCTGCCGGTGTCGCAGTTTGGCGGTAATCGCGGCTGGGGCTACGATGGCGTGCTGCTCTATGCACCCCATGCTGCCTACGGTTCGCCCGATGATTTCAAAGCCTTTATCGATGCGGCGCACGGCCATGGTCTGTCTGTTGTGCTGGATATCGTGCTGAACCACTTCGGCCCGGAGGGCAACTATCTGCCGCTGCTGGCGCCAGACTTCTTCCACAAAGAGCGCCAGACGCCGTGGGGCGCGGGTATCGCCTATGACGTGGATGCGGTACGCCGCTATATCGTGGAAGCGCCGCTCTACTGGCTGCAGGAGTTTAATCTGGATGGCCTGCGCTTTGACGCCATCGATCAGATTGATGACCCGAGCGAAAAACATGTGCTGATTGAGATTGCTGAGCGCATCCGCGCCACCATTACCGACCGCCCTGTTCATCTCACTACCGAAGACTGCCGTAACGTCACCTTCCTGCATCCGCGTGATGAAAACGGAGAAGCGCCGCTGTTCACCGGCGAATGGAACGATGACTTCCATAACGCCGTGCATGTGCTGGCAACCGGTGAAACGCACGCTTACTACCAGGATTTCGCCGACCAGCCGGAACAGCGGGTCGCGCGGGCGCTGGCCGAAGGCTTTGTCTATCAGGGCGAGGTTTCACCGCAGTCGGGTGAGCCACGCGGCGTGAAAAGCAGCCGTCAGCCACCTGTCGCCTTTGTCGACTTTATCCAGAACCATGATCAGACGGGTAACCGTGCACAGGGCGAAAGGCTGGTCTCGCTGGCAGGTGCAGAGCGGACGCAGGTGCTGCTGGCCATGTTACTGGTCTCGCCGCACATCCCGCTGCTGTTTATGGGTGAAGAGTATGGTGAAACCCGGCCGTTCCTGTTCTTTACCGATTTCCACGGCGATCTGGCGAAAGCTGTGCGTGAAGGTCGCGCCCGCGAGTTTGAAGGCCATGCCGGTCACGGTGAAACGGTGCCGGATCCCAATGATGTCACCACCTTTGAACAGTCGAAGCTTAACTGGCCGCGCACAGAAACGCCGGAAGGTCAGCAGTGGCTGGCGCTGACGCGTCATCTGCTGGCACTGCGTCAGGAACATATTGTGCCGCTGCTGCAGACGGCCGGGGGTGATGCCGGTCAGATAGTGAAAACGTCAGAAGGTTTCCTGGCCGTTCGCTGGGACTTCCCGCTGGGCACACTGTCACTGGCGCTGAACGTCGGCGACAGCACGCAGCCGATCCCGGATTTACCGGGCGAAACCCTGTTTGCCTGGCCGCAGACCGCCACCGAACTGATTCCCAACGCGATTGTCGTGCGTCTGGAAAAGAGAGAAGCAGAATGAATATTCCAACCGCAACGTACCGCATTCAGTTCCGCAACGGCATGACCTTTGACCGTGCGGCGGCGCTGGTGCCCTACCTGAAACAGCTGGGTATCAGCCACCTCTATGCGTCGCCGATCTTCAGCGCGACCGCAGAGTCGACTCACGGCTATGACGTGACCGACGTTAACCAGATCGAGCCGTCGATTGGCGGCCGTGAAGGCTTTGATCGCATGGCTGGCGCACTGAAAGCCGCCGGTCTGGGGCTGATTCTCGATATCGTCCCTAACCATATGGCCGCCTCGCTGGAGAACACCTGGTGGCGCGACGTTATTGAGCATGGCGAACAGAGTCGCTATGCCCATTATTTCGATATCGACTGGTCACGCCGCCTGACGCTGCCGTTCCTCGGTGACACTTTTGAGGCGGTGCTGGAAAAAGGTGAAATCAGCGTGCAGCGGGATCCGCAAACCGGCAAGCCGGCGCTGGCCTACTTCGATAATTTCTATCCGCTGAAGCCGGAGACCTGGCAGGATCGGGAAGAGGCCGTACTGGCCCTGCGTGATGCCGCACAGATTGCTGAACTGCATGACCAGCAGCCGTGGCAACTGATCTCCTGGCGCGATGCGCCCAACAATCTCTCCTACCGTCGCTTCTTCGAAGTGACCGGTCTGGTGGGCGTGCGTGTGGAAGATAAAACGGTCTTTGATGCCGCACATCAGCTGATCCTCGAACTGGTCCACAGCGGCGCGGTGCAGGGATTGCGCGTTGACCACGTGGATGGTCTGGCCGACCCGCGCGGCTATCTGGAGCAGTTACGCCAGGCTGCCGGTCCCGACTGCTATCTTACCGTGGAGAAAATCCTCGGCGACAATGAACAGCTGCCTGACGAGTGGCCGGTTTCCGGCACCACCGGGTATGAGTTTATGGCTGCTCTCGCCAATCTGCTGGTCGACAGCGACCGCCTGAGCGGCCTGCGCAAGGCGTATCAGGCCGTTATCGGCAAAACCGTTGACATGAAAGCAGAGCTGCGTGCCGCCAAACTGCTGATGGCGAACCGCAATTTCGCCGGTGAATTTAACCGGTTACAACAACTGGCACTGAAGATTGCCGATGCAGACGGCAAACCACAGCCGGAGGCGGAACTGAAAAATGCGCTGCGGGAACTGCTGGTTGCCTTTCCGGTTTATCGCACCTATGGCACGCCAGAAGGCCTGACACCCGCCGACACCGCGCTGCTGCAACAGGTGGTCAGCGAGGTCAAAGCCAGCGACCACGCGCCAGACACCCAGGCGCTCGACTTCCTGACGCGTATTCTGCGCGCTGACGTTGCCGACGCTGCTCGCGACGATGCCACGCACTTCCGCACCCGCTTCCAGCAGCTGACCGGGCCGTTGATGGCGAAATCAGTCGAGGACACCCTCTTCTTCCGTCAGCATATGGCGCTGGCGCTGAATGAAGTCGGCGCTGAACCGCTGGCACGTCACTTCTCGCTGGATCAGTTTCATGCCGAGATGCAGGCGCGGCGCGAACATCAGCCCGATGCGCTGTCAGGCACCTCAACGCACGATACCAAGCGCGGTGAAGATGCCCGTGCGCGTCTCTATACGCTGACCGAAGCGCCGCAGCGCTGGGCCGAGTGCGTCAGCCGCTGGCGGGAGATCAATCAGGATCATGTCGTTCGCCTGAAAGATGGTCCGGCACCGGAGCCGGCCGTCGAGTGGATGCTGTATGAAGCACTGGCCGGGGTCTGGCCTACGACGCTTCAGCCGCAGGATGCTGACGGCCTGGCGGCGCTGGAAGCCCGCTTTGTGGTCTATGTGGAGAAAGCGCTGCGTGAAGCCAAACTCCGCACCGACTGGGCCGATAACAACGACGCCTATGAAGAGGCGGTGCTGGGTTATGCCCGTCACCTGCTCGCGCCCGCTAACAGCGCATTCCTCAATGACTTCTGCCAGTCGCTTCAACCCTTTATGCGTGCCGGACTGGTTAACAGTCTGACCCAGACCGTGGTGAAACTTACCGCACCTGGCGTACCCGATATTTACCAGGGCAGCGAGGCGCTGGACTTCAGCCTGGTCGATCCCGATAACCGCCGCGAGCCTGATTTCGATGCCCTGGCGGCGATGCTTACCGCGCCACAGCACGACGGCAGCGAAGCGCACTGGCTGCGTGGTCAGGTCAATCAGCAGGCAATTGTGAAGCTGCTGGCGTTGCGTCAGCAGCAGCCTGAGCTGTTCCGTCGCGGCGACTATCTGGCGCTGTCGGCGGAGGGCGAGCAGCAGGATAAGGTGCTGGCTTTTGCCCGCACGCTTCAGGATCAGGCGGTGATTGTGATTGTGTCACGCCGGGTGTTTAACGCGCTGCCAGAGAATCTCGATCAGCCACCCGCCGCGCGCTGGGCTGATACGGTTATCGCCCTGCCTGCGGCACTGGGCCAGCGTGAGTATCAGGATGTCCTGAGCGGTAAAACGCTTGATGCAGGCGACCAGTTGCCGCTTACAGCGCTGGCGGCACAGTGGTGCGCTGTGCTGGTCGCAAAATGAAAACCGGCATTAATGTTTTATACGCGTCAATCTGTTCATTGAATAACGAGGCATAAATGTCAAACAGTCAGCGTTTTGAAATTACGGCGGGTTACAGCCATTTACTGGGGGCAAACTTTGATGGTCAGGGCGTGAACTTCGCCCTGTTCAGCGCCCACGCCGAGCGGGTTGAACTCTGTCTGTACGATCCCAGCGGCAAAACGGAAATTGCCCGTCTGGAACTGCCGGAATATACCCATGAAGTGTGGCACGGCTACATTCCGGGGCTGAAACCCGGCGCGCTCTATGGCTATCGCGTCTATGGCCCTTATGATCCGGAAAATGGTCATCGCTTTAACCCGAACAAGTTACTGCTCGACCCGTACGCGCGTGAACTGGCAGGTGATATCGCCTGGAACGAGGCACACTTCGCGTACGATCTCTACCACGACGATAAAGATCTGACGTTCGACACCCGCGACAGCGCACCGTTTACACCAAAGTGCCGGGTTATCGATCCTAATGAATTCGACTGGCACGATCAAAACCGCCCGAACGTGCCATGGCCGAAAACCGTCATCTATGAAACCCACGTCAAAGGCTTCACGCAGCTCAACACGGCACTGCCACCGGAGATGCGCGGCACCTTTGACGGCATGAGCCATAAATCGACCGTCAACTACATTAAAAGCCTGGGCATTACCTCGGTTGAACTGCTGCCGGTGCACTGGTTCCCGGATGATCAGCATCTGCTGGATAAAGGGCTGAAAAACTTCTGGGGTTACAACACGCTGGGCTTCTTTGCGCCCGCGACCCGCTATTTCGGGCCGCGCGGCATTCAGGGCTTCCGTGACATGGTGCGCGCATTCCATGATGCCGGTATCGAAGTGATCCTCGACGTGGTCTACAACCACACCGCCGAGGGCAATGAGCTGGGCCCGACGCTGTCGTTTAAGGGCATCGATAACTTTTCCTATTACCGTACGATGCCAGACCAGCATCGTTACTACATCAACGACACCGGCACCGGCAATACCGTCAACACCTCACATCCGCGCGTGCTGCAGATGGTGCTCGACTCCCTGCGTTACTGGTCAGAGTCGATGCATATCGACGGTTTCCGTTTTGACCTCGGCACCATTCTCGGTCGTGAGCCCGATGGATTCGACCCGCGCGGCGGCTTCTTCGATGCCATCATGCAGGACCCAATCCTGTCGCAGAAAAAGCTGATTGGCGAACCCTGGGATATCGGTCCGGGCGGCTACCAGGTGGGCAGCTTCCCGCCTGGCTGGGCAGAATGGAACGATCAGTACCGCGATACCGTGCGTGATTACTGGAAAGGCAACAACGTCTCTACCGACTTTGCCGCCCGCCTGCTGGGGTCTGGCGACCTTTACGATCAGCACGGCCGTCGTCCGTGGGCCAGCGTCAATTTCATTACCGCACACGATGGCTTCACCCTCAACGATCTGGTGTCGTACAACGACAAACATAACGATGAGAATGGCGAAGATAATAACGACGGTCACAACGACAACCGCTCATACAACTACGGCGTTGAAGGCCCGACCGATGACGAAGGCATTAACGCGGTGCGTGAGCGTCAGAAACGTAACTTCCTTGCAACGCTGATCTTCTCTCACGGCACGCCGATGCTGCTGGCAGGCGACGAATTTGGCCGCAGCCAGATGGGCAACAACAACGGCTACTGTCAGGACAGCGAAATCTCCTGGGTACACTGGGATAACCTGCCCGAGTCTGCTGAGGCACTGCGCGAGTTCACTCGTCAGATCCTGACGCTGCGTGCTCAACAGCCGTTGCTGCGCCGCGAAAACTGGCGCGACGGTATGGATATCAAATGGTTTAACGCCGGTGGCGGCTTCCAGCAGTCTGAGCAGTGGGATGAAGGCTCAACGCTGGGGGTTTATATCGGCCGGCCGGATCTGCAGACCGAGGAAGGCATCTGGCATGACGTACTGATGCTGCTTAACCCGTTTGAAGGCAATGTGCCGTTCCGCATTCCGCAGTTCGGTGAAGGTGGCTGGGTGCTGGAGCTGACCACCAGCGACACCGCGAAGCGCGGTCTGGTGATCACCAAAGAGAAGGATTTCGAACTGGAAGGACGCAGTTTCGCCCTTTTCAGACGTCCCTAGCCGTTAACTCCGGTTAAAAAGCCGTCATCTGGCGCAGCGCATTTCGCGCTGCGCTTGTGTTTCTGCCAATGGGTGCCAGGCTTAACCGGTTGTTAATAGTAAGAATTGATGCTGATAAGGAGGCATGATGTCCAGATTTACGCAGAAAGTTGTGGTTGTGACAGGTGCCGGGTCCGGCATTGGCGAAGCCAGCGCGAAGCGCTTCGCTGAAGAAGGGGCATCAGTGGTGCTGGTGGGACGTACCGCACAGAAACTGGAAGAGACGCTGGCTGGGATGACACCGGGCGACCACCTGGTGGCAGCATGCGACGTCTCAGAAGCCGAACAGGTTAAGCAGTTGTCAGAAACCGTGCTGAAGAAATATGGCCGTGTTGACGTGCTGGTGAATAATGCAGGTGTTATCGTGCAGGGCCGCGTTCATGAAGTCGGACTCGACGCATGGAAAACCCTGATGAAAACCGACCTTGATGGCGTTTTCCATGGTGTGCACTATTTCATGCCTGCCCTGCTAAAAAGCAAAGGCAACGTGATCAACATCTCTTCCGTTTCCGGCTTAGGCGGCGACTGGGGCATGAGCATTTATAATGCAGCCAAAGGGGCGATTACCAACTTCACCCGTGCGCTGGCTATGGACTACGGCGCAGATGGCGTAAGGGTCAATGCTATCTGTCCTGGCTTTACCTTAACCGATCTGACTGAAGATGCCAGTCAGGACCAGGAGTTGATGGAGCGCTTTTACGATCGTATTCCGCTGCAGCGCGCCGGGAAAGCCGATGATATCGCCCATGCCATTCTGTTTATTGCCAGCGAAGAAGCCAGTTATATTACAGGTGTTAATTTGCCGGTCGATGGCGGAATTACCGCATCAAATGGTCAGCCTAAGCAGGCATAAATATCAGGGCAGCGTTATTACGCTGCCTGTATATTCTGAGCACCTGTCCTGATTAATTCGCTTTATTCTCTTTTTTATACAGCAAATTAATGTGAATACATTAATGTCTTGGCGTATGACGGGTTGGCGTTGCCGCACGCGCCGTTTTAATGGCCGTACTGCTACTGGTCGGGCAAATAAACGTGCTCAGGCAGGCATTACAGAGCATAGCATTTGCGTGATGAACTTTTGCCACGGCCAGCGCCTGCTGGCGGGTATAAAGTGAACCAATAAAAATGCGTTTGTCGTTCTTTGACAGATTAACGCAACCTTCTTTGTGTAAAATCCACCCACCCATGGGGCGCGGGCACAGATAATAATAGCTGGCTTTAAGCATGGTAGTCATCCTGATAGTTGCTGTATGTATCTTAAAAAACGAACCAAAATTCGTAAGAGGTTTTTGTTGTAATCTGAAGTGTTATTAAACTAACTGAGAATTATCCCTAAAACCACTTTATTGCGTAACTCAAACTGACTTTGAGAATATACCCTTTTTTGCCGTTTACATCGCTTCAGGCATTCGACGCACTGAAACATTCCCACCCGTTTTACACCCCCGATTGTATTTGTAATGCTAATGCATCAATAAATCAGCAAAACTTAAAATAATGCATTAAAAACAACAGTCTAATGATTAAACCGGCAAGCATTCCCTGTAAGTACCCTCCGTTATGATTAGAGTCACAACTAACAAAATTAACCCCCGCCGGGGTAAGTATGAGTATTGATAAACAGAGACTGAAAAAGAAAAAAAGCAGCCTCCAGCGCCCCTTTAAGCGAAGCGCCAGTGTGCCCGCCGTCGGGGATTTATCAATACCGCCGTGTGCAAAGAATAGGAATGGGCTTGAAAAAGTAAAACGATCGGTTTACTTTTGAGTCATGAAAAAGAGAAACGATATCATTCAGGCTGCCGAGCGGCTCTTCTACACACATGGCTTTCACGCCACCAGCACCGATCAACTCTGTCGGGAAGCCGGCGTCTCTACGCGTACGTTTTATCATCATTTCGCTTCACGCGAAGCACTGACCTCTGCCGTGCTGAGTGCGCGCGAGCAGCGTTTTATGGCTGAACTGCTGCCACCGCAACAGCCAGAGGCGATAGAGCAGCTGTTTGTGGTGCTGGGCGACTGGACCAGGGCGAACGGTGCCCACGGCTGCTTCTTCCTGAAAGCCTGGGGGGAATACGCTGAGCGTGACAGTGAGCTGGCCGCTCAGGCACTGGCCTTCCGTGCCACAATGCGCCACTACATAACACAGTGTGTGACGCATCTGTACGGTGCTGAAGATCGGCAACTGAGTGATGCCATCTGGATACTCTTCGAAGGCGCGATTACTACGGCGCTGCTCACCGGTCCCGCCGCAGCCCGACAGGCGGCTCAGGTCGCCCGTCAGCTACTGCGTCAAAACGGCGTGACCGGATGAGATCGTCTACCGCCCTGGCACTCACCGGCTTCAGTCTGATCGCCGCGACTTATGGCATGGCCCGCTTCTCATGGGGATTGATGCTGCCCGCTATCTCGTCAGATATCCCGTTTACCCCACAGCAGGCGGGGTTGCTGTCGGCATGCAGCTTTGCGGCTTACTGCTTCACTATTCTCACTTCAGCCGCGCTGACAGATCGCTATGGCACACGCGTGACCGCGCTGCTGGCCTCACTCAGTGCAACGGCAGGTCTGCTTCTGCTCGCCAGTGCCTCGTCAGTACTGATGCTGGCGGCCGGACTGTTTATCGCCGGATTGAGTTCTGGTCTGGCTTCACCCGCACTGGCCGCGGCAGTCAGTCACAGAATTCCTGCAGCACGTCAGCTGCGCATAAATACGCTGATTAATGCAGGTACCAGCGCGGGCATTATCCTGACGGTAGTGATCCTGAGCATGCTGCCAGGCGGCTGGCGCGCGGCCTGCCTGCTGTTTGCCCTGCTATCACTGTTCTGTGTGCTGCCGGTAATACGCGTGTTAAAGGATCAAGCGGCGGAACGTACCTCCAGAGTGCGTCACTGGCAGCAGCGATTGTATCGCCGCGCTATGCGTCAGCTGATGGGTATCGCGCTGACGTCGGGCCTGGTCAGTGCAGCCTGGTGGAGCTTTGGGTCGGCGCTTCTGCGTCAGCATGTCGGTGTTGATGCAGATACCGCCCGCTTACTCTGGCTGATTGCGGGAAGTGCAGGCATTGTGGGTGCGGCAACCGGCCTGGTCGCTGCCCGTATAGGGCTAAATGGCGTTTACCGGCTGTCATTGTGTGGTATGGCACTGCCGCTGCTTGTGCTGGCGTTGAGTCAGGGTGAATCTATCGGCTTAGGTATCGCGGTTGCCTGTTGCGGCGCAGGTTACGTTACCCTGTCGGGCGTGCTGTTGGTCTGGGGCGCTCGCGCCACCGCCGAAGACCCGGCGACTGGCGTCGGCATCCTGTTTTTTATGCTGGCGGTAGGTCAGGTTGTGGGATCGCTGCTGTTTGGCCAGCTCTACGCCTGCTGGGGTGCCACTACGGCCTTAACGCTCTTTGTGATCGTTGCTCTGCTGTTGCTGTTTGTTTTACCGGCAGAGAACAGCGGTGAGGCGGTTAAATAAACAGGCGGAGATGAAAGAAATAAAAGCGCCGGCAAACGTAATTAATAGTCGCTAACGTGCCATGCCAGACAGCCCGAAAATAGGTATCCGGAGAATGAGGCGTAATAATTTTACGCGGCGGACTCTATCGCGTGATAACAATCACCCGCGCGAATCAGATAGCGCGGATATTTTTAATGCGAGGATTAATTTGCTGCTGGAGTAAATCGTCTTCAGGACCCAGGTAATAAGGCACAGCGCACTGCTTACCGTCTTTAGTGAAAATAATCTGATTGTCGTGCAGAAATAGCGCCGTGAAATGGCCCAGCACCACGCCATTTAATTCAAAGCAGTGATTTCTGGCTGCATGCAGCCCCTGCTTACTATTCAGAAAATCCACAAATCGCATCACGCCACGCCTCCAGATAAATAATCGCCCCTGCCCTGATTGCAAAGATAATAACGTTAACTCTGGCCCGGATCATCTGACGAACACCGTTTTCAGAATAGGCTTAACCGCCATTGAGTCGTGGCACTAAATCCACCTGTTTTATTTAACTATACCTGCCAGGACTTTTCCTGGAGAACGGCGCTATAAAAAATCATTGAAAGGCGAAATATTTATATTGCGACCTCTTACCTCTCGCTATACCGTTGTTTTTTCACCAGGTGCAGATTTTTGGGGTAAAACCAGATAATGGAATTTTTTGAGGCTGATGAGCGCCACATCACAGCGATTCAGCAAATCTACGCCTGGCATGTCATTAACGGAACCGGCTCCTTTGAGACCGTGCCGCCCGACGCTGACGCGATTGGCGAGCGTATAGGTAAGATTCAGCAGGCGGGCCTGCCGTGGTTCGTCGCTGTCAGTGAAGGTGACGTCCGTGGATTTTGCTATCTGGCCCCCTATCGTCCACGGCATGCCTACAGGCATACGCTGGAAGACTCTATTTATATCGATCCCGGATTTCAAAAGCGTGGAGCCGGTTCACATCTGTTAGCACATGCCATCAGGTGGGCTGAGCAGGCAGGATATCGCCAGTTGATCGCTAACATTGGTGACAGCGAGAATCAGGGTTCGATTGCCCTGCATCGCGCCGCGGGCTTTGAAATGACCGGCATTCTGCGATCGGTGGGTTTTAAACAGGGCCGCTGGCTGGATACCGTTTTTATGCAGCGTACTCTGGGACAGGGCGATTCAGCGTTACCGAGTAAAGACTAAATATTGCGCTGGCGAGAAAGGCACACGGCCCCACGTTCTCCCGTAGAGAACCTTCTGGTAAAGTGTGTTAACAAAAATTAAAAATTCCGGAAAACTTTATGTTGTCGACAATCATTTATCGCAGCCACATTACAGAGAATGTGCCGCTGAAAACCCTGAATGATCTGGCGTTAAAAGCGAATAAAATCAATAAATCATCCAATGTCACCGGAATTTTGCTGTTCAATGGCACGCACTTTTTCCAACTGCTCGAAGGTCCAGAGGCGGCGGTTAAGGCGGTCTACAGCCGGATTTGCCAGGACCCGCGCCATCATAATCTGGTCGAACTGCTGCGTGACTACGCCCCAGCGCGTCGTTTTGGTCACGTCGGAATGGAGCTGTTCGATCTGCGGCTGCATGATAAAGAGACGGTGCTGGAAGCGGTGCTGGCAAAATGCACCACGAAATATCAGCTGACCTACGCTGATCGTGCCCTGCAGTTCCTGCGAACTTTTGTCGAAGCGCGGGAAAAAGAGAACTATTTTGAAATTCCAGCCGCCAGCGGCTGGACGTTTATCCGTAACGAATCAGAACAGCGCGAAGGCGACGCGGCACTGTTGGCTGAGAATGCCGTCAGCTTTGCTTTTCAGCCTATCGTCGATCCTTTTGCCTGCGAAATTGTCTCGCTGGAGGCCCTGCTGCGTGGCCCACAGGGTGAATCCCCGCTGGCCTATTTTTCCCGATTGTCTCGGGAGCAGCTCTATCAGGTTGATCTGACCTCTAAAAAGGTCGCGTTTGCCCAGGCAAAGCAGTTGGGGATCGAGGGGATGACCTTGTCGATCAATCTGCTGCCGATGACTCTGGTGGAAATGCCCGACGCGGTGCCGTTTTTGCTGGCTGAGATTGCTGCCCAGGGGCTGGTACCGGAGCAGATTATGGTGGAATTCACCGAGAATGAAATCATCTCGCAACCTGAGGCATTTGAAGCCGCTATCAGGCAGCTGAAAGCCGCCGGCATCAGCCTGGCGCTGGATGATTTTGGTGCCGGCTTTGCCGGGCTTTCGCTGCTGACCCGCATTCAGCCCGACAAGATTAAGATTGATCGTGCCATCATTTCGGATGTGCATAAAAGCGGGCCCAAGCAGGCGATCATTCATGCCATTCTGAAATGCTGCTCCTCGCTGGAGATCGGCGTTATCGCCGAGGGCATTGAAAAGCCAGAAGAGTGGATGTGGCTTGAAGCGGCAGGCGTGACTCAGTTCCAGGGTTTCCTGTTCTCACAACCGCAACTTAATGGCCTTGCAGCCGTCGCCTGGCCCGAGCTGGTTTAATTCCACTGCGATTTGGATGAATTTTCAATCCCCTGCCTTGCTGGATTTCCCGGCGGCTGCTAAATAATTAACAGCGCCGGGGGATCATCTTTCTGTCATCTTCCCGCATCACAGTCAGACCTTACCCAGTCAGTGATTAAATGTTTAGCAGTCAGATGTTCAGTGTTTAGGCCAGCGCTACGCGCCATGCGTGCGACGTGACTCCAGGGACAGCATTTGAGGAACTGAATGAAGCAAATCATCCGCGGTGATAAAGAGCCCTCCCATATCCTGGCAGCGACCCGTGCGCTTGAAGCGCACTACTCACGCTACGGAGAAGGTAATAAGTACCATCCCATTATCTATTCTATCGCCTACCGCAGCCGGTTTTACCAGGTTGAGGTGATTACCCGACGCGAAACCATGGTTGCTACGGTCATTACCGGAGTCCGCAATCTGACGCACCTCTCCGGCGCCGCCTGACGGCCGCTTGTCATAGCGCGGGGGCAAAGTGCCCCCGCCATCCCCGCTTAACGGCGATAGAGAGAATTGGCCGGATAGATTGCGCCAATCACACTCTTTTCCCGTGCGCCCGTTACCGCAGGCAGATTGCCCGGCAGGCCGGAGAGTGTGCGAAACGCCAGCCACGCAAATGCCAGCGCTTCCATGTCATCGCCACTGATTCCCGCCGCATCAGTAGGGGTGACTTCCGTTCCAGGAAGATGCGCCGCCAGGCGCGCCATCAGCTGGGGATTACGACTCCCGCCGCCACACACCAGCAGACGGTCGCAGCCATCATTGAGTAACACCTGCTGCGTGATAGTGATGGCGCTCAGCTCAACCAGTGTGGCCTGCACATCCTGTGGGGCCAGCCCCGGGAAATAGCGCAGATGCTGTTCAAGCCAGCCAAGATTGAAGTGTTCGCGCCCGGTACTTTTCGGCGGCGGCAACGCAAACCATGGCTCACGCAACAGCGCCTCCAGCAGTGGCTGAATCACGGTTCCGCTGCGCGCCCACTGTGCATCTTTGTCATACGGCTGCCCCTGATTGCGCCAGATCCAGGCATCCAGCAGCATATTCCCCGGGCCGGTATCAAAGCCGCGCACTGGCTGACCCGGGATGAGCAGCGAGAGATTGGCAATGCCACCAATATTCAGCACCATGCGGCGTTCAGTGGCATCCATCAGCAGCGCCTGATGAAAGGCAGGCACCAGCGGCGCACCCTGCCCACCCAGCGCCATGTCACGGCGGCGGAAGTCACCCACCACCGTCACGCCGGTCGCCGCGACAATCTGATTATTGTCACCTATCTGCAGCGTATTAGGTGCGTCACTCTGGGGCTCATGCCAGACGGTCTGACCATGACAGCCAATCGCCGTGATGTCACTGGCCTCCAGCGCTTCACGCTTCATCAATGTCACCACGGCTTCAGCAAAGAGCTGGCCGAGGCGGGTATCAAGCTGGCCAAGCTGCGACAGCGTCAGAGTTTGCCCCTGACACACTCCCAGAATCGCCTGACGCAGCGCGGCTGGCATCGGATGGCAGTAGCTTGCCTGCTGTGCCACCATATTTTCATCAATGGCAGCCAGCACCACATCCACCCCATCCAGGCTGGTGCCTGACATCACACCGATATAGCGTCCTGATTTCATAGCTATTCCTTACTTCCGGCAGGAAGTGCAATTCGTCTGCGGCTAGCCTGACAAATAATGATCGCTAATTCTATGATTAAATTGTTTTTATCCAATCGTGCTCACTGATAACGTTATGGGACTATTTTTAGACCACGATTGAATTATTGTTAATCCTGCATAGTCTATGCTTCGTTCAACCGTGTTTTATTCGGACAGGGATTAATTTGCCAGGTTTGTGTCTTATACTGTGTGCAGGATACAGCGGTAAACGTGGCGCCTTCTCGACTAAAGGAGTTTCAAATGATTAAGCGTGTAATTGTGGTCGCTCTGACCGGTGCTATGCTCGCAGGTTGTAGCAATACCAGTACGCTGTCGGGTGATACCTACAGTGCCAGTGAAGCAAAGCAAATCCAGAGCGTTTCGTACGGTACCTTAGTCTCCGTTCGTCCTGTGAAGATCCAGGGCGGCGATGAGAGCAACGTCATCGGTGCCATTGGTGGTGCGGTGTTAGGTGGCTTCCTGGGTAATACCATTGGTGGCGGCACCGGACGTAGCCTGGCGACAGCCGGTGGTGCCGTTCTGGGTGGCGTTGCGGGTCAGGGCGTTCAGGGCGCAGTGAATAAAACGGATGGCGTAGAGCTGGAAATCCGTAAGGATGATGGCAACACCATCATGGTGGTTCAGAAGCAGGCCGCCTCGCGCTATTCTGTTGGCCAGCGTGTTGCAATGGCATCCAACGGCAGCCAGGTGACGGTTTCACCTCGCTGATGTTGTGAAACAAAAAACCGACGCCTGGGCGTCGGTTTTTTTATTTCTCTTTGTTCTGAAGTTCGAGAATATTTTTCTCAAGCCGGGCGATCAGCGTCACCATCTGACGGATCTCTTCCTGGCTGATGCCGGAAAGAATGTCATCCCGCGTCTCATCAATTACCGTCTCAACCTGTTCGATAATCGGCTCAGCCTGCTGCGTCAGCTTAATGCGCTTGGCACGACGATCGTTAGCGCAGGTCGAACGGGTTATAAGTCCTTTCTCTTCCAGCTGATCCAGCGTGCGCACCAGCGAAGGTTGTTCAATCCCAATTGCTTTGGCTAACTGAATCTGCGACTGTTCTGGCGGCAGTTGATGAATATTGTGCAACGTCACCCAGTGTGTCTGAGTCAGCTCAAGCGGTTTCAGCCGCTGATCAATCAACGCGCGCCAGATGCGCACCAGGCGAGATAAATCCGTTCCGAGGGGCGTATCCATTTCATCTCCTTATAATTAGCTTGCTAGCTATCAAGCCAGATTTTACACTATTCTGCGAGTTTACAGGACAAATTACAAATCCCGGGCCAGGCCACGATAACGCGGCAGCGCATCCCGTCTGCTGTTTGGGTTAACGAAGGATGTTATCACGTGCTCACTCCTGCTTTTTCAGGTGAGAACCCGCTGACCGATCTGGTGGTTGGCGCCTCACTCTTTTTCCCGCCGATGTTCAAGGCGGTGATCCTCGGTTTCTTTTTCTGGCTGCTGATTCACCCGCTGGTTCGCGGCTGGATCTACTCCGGTGATATCTGGCATCCCACCCTGTTTGATCTCTCGCTGTTTGTGCTGTGCGTCACCGCCGCTCTCTGGCTCATCGGTCATGGATAATCGATATGAAATTTAACGCGGTAAAATATTTTTCAACGCTCATTGTCTTTGCACTGGCGTTACTGGCCGGCGGCTGGCTGTGGAACTACTACATGCAGTCGCCCTGGACCCGTGACGGGAAAGTGCGGGCAGAGCTGGTGGATATCACGCCTCAGGTCTCGGGCCGGGTTACGGAACTGAAGGTCAAAGACAATCAATTTGTGCACAAGGGCGAGCTGCTGGTCACGCTGGACACGGTGCCGTGGCAGATTGCGCTCGACAACGCCGCCGCTCAGCTCAGCAAAGCGCAGGCGGACCTGGCGAAAGCGCAGCACGAGTTTAACCGGCGCAGCAGCCTGCCGCGCAACATCATCTCTGCCGAGGATCTCGATGCGGCACGCTTAAGCGCCGGAGCTGCGGCTGCCAGCACTAAAGCCGCGCAGGCGGAGTGGGAACGGGCGCGCTGGAATCTGCAACAGACAACGCTGACCGCACCGGCGGATGGCTGGATCACTAATCTCACGCTTCGGCCCGGCAGCTATGCCACTGCGGGTTCGCCTCTGTTTGCCCTGGTCGACAGCCACTCTTACTACGTCATGGGCTATTTCGAAGAGACCAAGCTGCGCCATATTCATCCAGGCGCAACGGCACAGGTGGTGCTCTACAGCAGTAGCATGCGGCTGCAGGGCAAGGTAGACAGCATTGGCCGCGCCATCTATGACCAGAGCATTGAGACTGACAGCGGCCTGGTGCCCGATATCAAGCCAAACGTGCCCTGGGTGCGGCTGGCGCAGCGGGTACCGGTACGCATTCGTCTCGATTCGCTTCCGGCCAATGCTGATCTGGTGGCCGGCACCAGCTGCACCATCACCATCCAGCCATGAATGTTCAGTGGCTGGCCTGGGATCAACTGCCCTGGATTAAAGCGAACAGAGGCCAGTGGCGCTATGCGTTACGTAACGCGATCGCCATGTGTCTGGCACTGAGCATCGCCTATGGACTGGATCTCGATGAACCCTACTGGGCGATGACCTCTGCCGCCGTGATCAGCTTTCCCACCGTTGGCGGCGCGATCAGCAAAAGTCTTGGCCGCATTGTCGGCAGCCTGCTGGGGGCCACCGCCGCACTGCTGATCGCCGGCCACACCCTGAACGAGCCCTGGCTGTTTACCTTTGCCATTGCCGGCTGGCTGGCGCTCTGCACCGGCATTTCGAACCACTACCAGAACAACGTCGCTTACGCGTTTTCACTGGCGGGTTACACCGCTGCCATCATCGCTTTCAGCAGCGTGAATATCACCGATATCACCACGCTGTGGACGATTGCGCAGGCACGCGTCTGCGAGGTGATCTCCGGCATTCTCTGCGCCGGATTGATGATGATGGTGCTGCCGAGTACCTCGGATGGCGAGGCGCTGATTACCTCACTGAAGCAGATGCATGCCCGTTTGCTGGAGCATGCGGTGTTACTGCTGCAGCCCTCGGCCAGTGATACCATTCGTGTCGCGCATGAAAACGTCATCAGCCAGATCCTGACCATGAATCTGCTGCGGATTCAGGCGTTCTGGAGCCACTACCGCTTTCGCCGACAGAACAACGTCCTGAACTATGTGCTGCATCAGCAGCTGCGACTCACCAGCGTGCTTTCGAGCCTGCGGCGCATGTTGCTGAACTGGCCCGATGCGCCAGAGCCGCTGTTTGAAGCCTTGCAGCGCCTGCTGGCTGAGCTGGCGAAACCGGCGTGTGATAAATATCGTCTTGCGCAAATCCTGCGCAGCGTGACGCCTGGCGCAGACGGCGACTACCGGCAGCGCGCGTTTTGTCAGCGGCTGCGCTACTTCTGCTGGATGTACCTCAACGTACTGCGCTGGATTCGTCTGCTGGATCGTGCCGATGCCGATACCCGCTTTCAACCCCCGCCGGTTCCGGCGCTGGCGCGCGACAGTGACAGTGCCGAAGCGGGCTGGAGCGCCCTGCGCACCTTCTGCGTGATCGTGCTGGGCTGCGCCTTCTGGATCAATACACAATGGTCTTCCGGCGCTTCCGCGCTCACCCTGACCGCTATTGCCTGCGTGCTTTACGCCTCCGTGCCCTCACCCGGCGGCAGCGTCACGTTGCTGCTGAAAACCCTGCTGTGGCTGTTTGCGTTCAGTTTTGTGATGAAGTTTGGCCTGATGGTGCAGATCAGTCAGCTGTGGCCGTTTTTACTGTTTCTCTTTCCGCTGCTGGTGACGTTACAACTCTTCAAGCTGCAGCAGAAACAGCGCGCCGGGATGTGGGGACAGTTCATCGTCTTTATGGGCTCGTTTATCGCAGTGACAAACCCACCGACCTGGGATTATCAGGACTTTTTCAACGATAACATTGCCAAAGTCTGCGGGGTGCTGCTCGCCTGGCTGGCGTTCCAGATTCTGCGGCCCAGCTCTGATGCGCGGCGCAGCCGACGCCATATCCGCGCGCTGCGGCTGGCATTTCTCGATCAGCTGCGGCAGCGGCCCCGACTCAGTGAGAGTCGCTTCGAATCGCAGATTTACCACCGCATCAGCCAGCTCAGCCATAGCCGGGATGAGCAGGCGCGCACCTGGCTACTTCGCTGGGGCGTAGTGCTACTCAACTGCTCACATATTGTCTGGCAACTGCGTGAATGGCGCGCCGGTTCGGCGGCCCTGACAGGGTTTCGTGATAGCAGTCTGCACAATCTGCAGCAGATCATCAGCAGCCGTGGCGTGCGCCACACCTCGCTGGATCAGATGCTAAGGGAACTGGAGGAGAGTATCACCGCATTACTGGCGCTGGAAAACAACGAAGCCAGCGAACTGGCTGGCATAATCTGGCGTCTGCGCTGTTCGCTCGCACAACTGAAACAGGCGGTGCCGGCGTGATTACTGGCAATATTGCTGTTGCTGCCGGTTAAAATCTTCCTGCAACTGCTGCAGCGTTTTATGACCTTCAAAGCGGGTTTTATCCATCTCGGTCATCGGTTCAATGACCAGCGCTTTCTCGTCGGGTGAAAAGATGAACCGGCGTGTCAGTTCAGTGCCGGTAAAACTTTGACCGTGGATGCCACCACACACCATCGTCATGGTGCGACGATAGATGGTGGTATCCGTGAAATTGGTTTCGGTTGCGCTACGAAAAACCTGATCACAACCCTGTGCCTCCAGCTTACGCACCCTGCTGCGACTCAGCCATTCACGACCCTGAGCAATCTTTTCACAGGTGGCACGCATCGGGCTGGTATCAATGGTGCGCTGAAGTTCCCGACCGGTTTCGGTCACCAGCTGCGTATCATTGGGTTTATCGCATCCCACCAGCAGCAGACATAGCAGTAATGCGCCCTTGAATTTCATTATCCTGCTCCTTTCCCCATCACGCTTTCTTACCTGAATCAACATCATAGGGGGGAAATGTCAGGGATGGTACAACATTTCATAAACAGTCAGGAGAAAATCGGGCGGCCATTATCTGCCGCCCTGACACTCAGATTACACCGCAGGCATAACGCGCCCCGCCGCCGCCCAGCGGTTTAGGATGATCGGCGTGGTTATCCCCGCCAGCATGCACCATCAGCGCTTTTCCTTTGATCTCGTTTAAGGATTTCAGACGAGGTGCCAGCACCGGATAGGTTGCATTGCCTTTGTCATCGACATAAATCGCAGGCAAATCCCCGAGATGTCCCTCAGCGTAAGGCCCCAGATGTTTGCCACTGTTGGCAGGATCAAGGTGACCGCCCGCAGCACCGGCGGCGACCACTTTGCCTTCAGACTCGCCCGGCTCACAGCTGCCTTTAGCATGGACATGGAAACCATGAATGCCTGGCTGAAGGCCTTTCAGATCGGGCGTGAACTGCAGACCATACTGTGTCTCGTCAATTTTTACCGTACCAACCGATTTTCCGATGCCTTCAGCGGTAACCTGATGGACCGTAACCTGCTCGCTGGCAGCCTGTGCTGCACCGCAGGCGATCAGGGCGAATAGCGCAACAGCTTTCATTTTCATGATGACTCCTTTTTCATCCCAGGGATTGAGGTAAGTCTGGTCGCTGTTGCGCTATTTTGCTGAAGATTGACGCACTTTTACGCTTCAGGGCACATCAAAACCCAGCGCCGCCTTACGAATGCGGAACCACTGCTGACGTGTCAGCATGACATTCAGTGCACCAGCGGCTTCGCTGACCCGGGATGTTTTACCTGAACCGATAATGGGCAGTGGGCGCGACGGCAGCATCAGTATCCAGGCATAAACGACCTGATCCAGGCTGGTGGCGCCGGTTTCCTGCCGCACAGCTTCCAGTTCGTTACGCAGTGGCTGATAGTGCGGATCGTTAAACAGGCGGCCTCCTCCCAGACAGGACCAGGCCATCGGACGAATGCGCAGTTGCTGGCATTGATCCAGCGATCCATCCAGCAGCACGCTTTGCTGAACCGGTGAAATCTCCAGCTGATTGGTGACCAGCGAGAACGGCAAGCGGGATTGCAGCAGGGAGAACTGAGAGGGTGTGAAGTTTGAGACGCCAAAATGCAGAACCTTGCCGCTCTGATGCAATGCCATAAAGGCTTCAGCCACGTCGTCAGCCGCCATCAGCGGATCGGGGCGATGGATCAGGAGCAAATCAAGGCGATCGGTGTGGAGATGGCGCAGCGAGTTTTCAGCGCTCTGCAGGATATGGTTTTTATCGGTGATGTAGTGGCCAATCTGATGCTCAGGCCGGGCGCGGGTAGCAATACCGCATTTGGTCACAATCTGCAGCTGGTCGCGCAGTCCGGGTGCCAGTTTCAGCGCCTCGCCAAATGCCGCTTCACACTGGTAGTCACCGTAGATGTCGGCATGGTCAACGGTGGTAATGCCAAGCCGCAGATGGTGCTCAATAAACGCGACGCGCTCCTGAGGTGACATGCCCCACTCCATCAGGCGCCAGTACCCCATAACCAGCGGTGAAAATTCTGGCCCCTGTGAAGCGATGGCTTGCGGTTCTAACATGACGTTCTCCCTGTTGCGCGTGGGCTGTAATTAATGTGTCAGAGAGTATAACGGAAAGCGCAAAGTCGTCAGAATAACTCTGGCTGTTGTGGCTCGGGTGGCTCGTCGCCTTTCTGTTGACGCTGCAGACGCTGTCGACGCTGCTGACAAAGGCGTATCACCTCACGCTTTTGCGCATCACTAAAGCGCAGCCAGTTGAACCGCTCATCGCGGCTGCGTAAACATCCCAGGCAGTAACCGCGTGCATCCGTCTGGCAGATGCCGCGACAGGGGCTGGGAACCGGAAAAAACTCAAGCTGCTCGGCCACCACGACTCCAGATTCATTAAATAAAAAGCAAAATCAGTCCACTCAAAAGCGTAGCCTGGTTGCGCAGGAAGAAAATCCTGACCGGTCAGAATTATCCTTTTCTTTCTCTCTGGGGTGAACACTCTGTGCCAAATGCAACAGACTGAGTTGCGTTAGACCGACTGGTCTACTAATCTCAGAGCCATGAATAAGACGCTGCAACGTAATGAAACCCGTGAACACCTGCTCCAGACAGGGGAGACACTCTGTCTTCAGCGCGGCTTTGCCGGAATGGGCCTCAGTGAGCTGCTGACGCAGGCGGCGGTGCCGAAAGGCTCCTTCTACTACTATTTCCGCTCTAAAGAAGCGTTTGGCGTGGCGTTACTGGAACGTTACTTTGCGCGTTTCCTGCAGGATGTCGAGCTGCAGCTCAACCAGACCAGCGGCACCCCGCGTGAGCGTCTGCTGAACCACTTTCGTGCGGCCGTTGAGCTGTTTGTGCAGCAGGGTCACATTATGGGTTGTCTGGGCGTTAAGATCTCCGCTGAGGTATGCGATCTTTCTGAGCCAATGCGTGACGCACTGCAGCAGGGCGCAGCGAAAATCACGGCCCTCTACGCCCGGACGCTGATCGCTGCAGAACAGCAGGAGTCGATGAACCTGCCACAGCCTCCCGCGCAGATGGCGGAATTACTGTCGTTGCTGTGGCTTGGCGCCAGCCTGCAGAGCAAAATTTCCCGCGAGGCGCAGCCACTGCGCCTGGCATTGAGTACCATCGAACAGTGGCTTAAGAGCCACTGATTTTTAAAAAACGCATTTGTAGACGACTGGTCTACTAATCAGGAGCTATTATGGCGAGTACCCAGCTGTTTAATCCGCTGAAAGTCGGCGCAATTACCGTCCCAAACCGCGTATTCATGGCACCGCTGACCCGTCTGCGCAGCATCGAGCCTGGCGACATCCCTACCCCGATGATGGCGGAATATTACCGTCAGCGCGCCAGCGCCGGTCTGATCATCACTGAAGCAACCCAGATCTCTTTCCAGGCGAAAGGCTATGCTGGTGCACCAGGCTTACATACGCAGCCACAGATTGCAGCGTGGAAAGCGATTAACGAAGGCGTGCATCAGGCTGGCGGCCACACCGCCGTGCAGCTTTGGCATACCGGTCGTATCTCTCATAACAGCGTGCAGCCGGAAGGTAAAGCACCGGTGGCTCCCTCGGCGATTGCTGCAGGCACCCGTACTTCACTGCGTGCGGAAGATGGCAGCGTTTATCGCGAAGATACCTCAACACCGCGTGAACTGACCGTGCCGGAGATCAAGCAGATCGTGGCCGATTTCGGTCAGGCTGCGGCCAACGCACGTGAAGCGGACTTTGATCTGCTTGAGCTGCACTCGGCGCACGGTTATCTGATTCACCAGTTCCTGGCACCAGACTCCAACCAGCGTACCGATGAATACGGTGGCAGCATTGAAAAACGCGGTCGCTTTGCGCTTGAAGTAGTTGATGCGGTCATTGCTAACTGGTCTGCCGATCGCATTGGTATTCGCGTATCACCTATCGGTAGCTTCCAGAATCTGGATAACGGTCCGGACGAAGAAGAAGCGGCGTTGTGGTACATCGGCGAGCTGGCAAAACGCAATATCGCCTATCTGCACCTCTCTGAGCCAGACTGGGCCGGTGGTCAGCCTTACACCGACGCTTTCCGCCAGAAAGTGCGTGATCTCTTCCCGGGTGCCATCATCGGTGCGGGTGCCTACACCGTTGAGAAAGCCGATGACCTGATTGGTCGTGGTCTGATCGATGCCGTTGCCTTTGGTCGCGATTACATAGCTAACCCGGACCTGGTTGAGCGTCTGCAGCAGGATGCGCCGCTCAATCCACAGCGCCCGGAAAGCTTCTACGGCGGCGGCGCTGAAGGGTATATCGACTACCCGACGCTGTAATCGTTTTGGGCTGCCGTCCGGGACGATGACGGCAGCCATTATTCAATGGCGATTTTCATCGCTATACTTATCGCTTGGGTCATCCGGCGATGGCGTTTTATTTAAAAGAGGATGTTATGCGTTTACTTCATACCATGCTGCGCGTTGGCGATCTGCAACGTTCAATCGATTTCTACACTCGTGTGCTCGGCATGCGCGTGCTGCGTCAGAGCGAAAACACCGAATATAAATATACCCTGGCCTTTGTGGGCTACACCGACGAGAGCGAAGGTGCGGTAATCGAACTGACCTATAACTGGGGCGTCGATAAGTATGACCTCGGTAATGCGTATGGTCACATTGCACTGGGCGTGGATGACGCGGCAGCTGCCTGCGAACGCATCCGTAAAGATGGCGGCAACGTGACGCGTGAGGCTGGCCCGGTCAAAGGCGGCTCTACCATTATTGCCTTTGTTGAAGATCCCGATGGTTACAAAATCGAGCTGATCGAAAACAAAGATGCCGGCAACGGCCTGGGCAACTAAACCTGCCCCTCAGCCTGCCCGTTCGGGTGGGCTGAATCCCCTTCTCTGCGCTTCATCTGCTGCACCCGGCCCCGTTTTTTGCCATAATACGCGCTGCCCTTTTTCTGCAACGAGATCCTGATGTCTGAATCGAATTCCCCTAATGCACTCAATCAACGTTTCCGTGGCTTCTATCCGGTGGTGATCGACGTTGAAACCGCAGGTTTCAACGCGCAAACCGATGCGTTACTGGAGATTGCTGCCATCACGCTGAAAATGGATGAAGAGGGCTGGATTCAGATTGACCAGACGCTGCATTTCAACGTCGAACCGTTTGTCGGTTCGCTGCTGCATCCTGAAGCGCTGGCGTTTACCGGTATCGATCCCAGCAATCCGCTGCGCGGAGCAGTCAGTGAATATGAAGCGCTGCATGCCATTTTCAAAATGGTGCGCAAGGGGATTAAGGACAGTGGCTGCAATCGCGCCATTATGGTGGCGCACAATGCCACTTTTGACCTGAACTTTATGTCAGCAGCGGCAGAGCGTGCCAGCCTGAAGCGCAATCCGTTTCACCCCTTTGCCACCTTTGACACCGCGGCACTCAGCGGACTGGTGCTGGGTCAGACGGTTCTGGCGAAAGCCTGTATTGCGGCGGGAATGGAGTTTGACAGTACCCAGGCGCATTCGGCGCTTTATGACACGCAGCAGACAGCAACACTGTTCTGCGAGCTGGTGAACCGCTGGAAACGCTTAGGCGGCTGGCCACTGCCTTTCGCGGAAGGCGATGCAGAAGCCAGTGCATCCGCATAAGGGATGCTGCAATGGAAAAGGCCGACGTGATGTCGGCCTTTTTTTATTCTGCTTCTTTAAATTTTTCTGCAGTCTCTTTGATCAGCGTCTGCAGTTCACCACGCTGTAACATCTCAACGATGATGTCGCAGCCACCGACCAGCTCGCCATCAACCCACAACTGCGGGAAGGTTGGCCAGTTAGCGAATTTCGGCATCTCGGCACGAATGTCCGGGTTCTGCAGAATATCCACGTAAGCAAAACGCTCACCACAGGCTGACAGCGCCTGTACCGCCTGTGCAGAGAAACCGCAGCTAGGCAGTTTCGGGGAACCTTTCATGTACAGCAGGATCGGATTTTCTGCGATCTGGCGCTGAATTTTTTCTACAGTACTCATAATTGCCTTCCTTAAATCGTGACTTCGTGTTTGTTTATTGTAGCGACTTCGCAGCGTGACTGAAAACGAGATTTTGTCCGCTACCGATTATACCGCCATCATTGTTAAGTCCTGCAGCGGGATGCACGACCCTCTGATTATTAACAGCGGGTAACAGTTTAATAATTCGTAATAATTTCGCTGATATAAGACGCTGAAAATGTTCATTTTCAGCGCGATTACGTGGGTTGCACAGATTAATATTAAAAGGCATTACAGTTTTTAAACGAACTGGACTAGAATGGCCTGGGCCCTGATCCTGGATCAGATTAATCTCAACTTTGTCGCGGTGCGTAGTGGCCCTGACAACTTAACTAATCAACGGACTATGCGTTTAATCATTACGCTTTTCATGCTGGCCATTGCGCAACTGTTTTTCAACGTCGCTGCTGCTTCACCGCACACGCCGGTGAACGTCAGTACGCATAAAGCAGAAAAAAAGAGTGCGCGCGACGATGAACGCCGCAAACGTCGCCAGGTAAAAACGGTGACGAAAAAGACTCGCCTCAGCCCTGTTCAAAAACTTAAAACGAAAAAACAGAAAAAAGTTGAACTCACTGCCAAACAGACGCCTGCTAAGAAGACCTCGCTTAAAACCGCCCGTATAAGCAAAAGCCAGCAAAAGAACAAAGAGAAGAAACGCTATGGCCATCAGCGCCTGCTAAAAACCGCTGAGGTCACCACCAGCGAGCCGGGCACGATTAAAATGAGCAAATCCCACCGTCAGCGTTATCAGAAGGCTCGCGAAACCGCGATGACCAAACTGATGGGCCAGCTGGGTAAACCCTACCAGTGGGGCGGCACTTCGCCGCATACCGGCTTCGATTGCAGCGGCCTGGTCTGGTACGCCTATAAAGATCTGGTGAAGTTTAAGATTCCGCGTACCGCTAATGAGATGTATCACCTGCGTGACGCCGCACCCATCAAGCGTGAGTCGCTGGAGAAAGGCGATCTGGTCTTCTTCCGTATTAATGGTCGCGGTACAGCGGATCACGTTGGCGTGTACCTGGGAGATGGCAAGTTTATCCAGTCACCGCGTACCGGAAAAGACATTCAGATTAGCGCATTAGGGGAAGATTACTGGCAGCGTCATTACATTGGTGCCCGCCGTGTGATGACGCCGAAAACCATACGCTAACCAGAAAACAGTCGTAAAAAGCCGGGAGATTCCCGGCTTTTTTTTAGTGCAGAATGGCGGTAAAACTAAAGGCTACAATCATCAGCAGACAGCCCGCAGTCGTCATTAAAGCCAGTTTAAGATCGGTACTCATTGTTTGCTCCTTAGTCACACAATTTGTGGGGATATCGCATTTTCCCACAGGGCCCGGTAAAAATCTCGTTTTATCCGTTCAGCCTTGTTAGAATCCCGCCTTTGTTGCGCAACGCGCGCAATCCTGATTCCGTTTGCGCCGGTTTTCAGGCGTTTTATTTTCGCCAGCGGCCTGTAAACCGGCCAAAAACGCGGCATTTTTGCGGAAAAAACCCTGAGCAGACGCAAACGTTTAACACTACGCTTATCATAGAGTTAGATAAGCACTGGAGTCCGATTTTCATGGCAACAATTAAAGATGTGGCGAAACGCGCTGGCGTCTCAACGACGACGGTTTCGCACGTCATCAATAAAACCCGCTTTGTCGCAGAAGAGACGCGCAACGCGGTCTGGCAGGCGATAAAAGAACTGCACTATTCGCCAAGCGCCGTGGCGCGCAGCCTGAAAGTGAATCACACCAGAACGCTGGGCCTGCTGGCGACCTCCAGCGAAGCCCCCTATTTCGCAGAGATTATTGAAGCGATTGAGAATCACTGTTTTGACAAAGGCTATACGCTGATTCTGGGGAATTCGCATAACGATCTGCAAAAACAGCGCGCCTATCTCAGCATGATGGCGCAGAAGCGTGTCGATGGTCTGCTGGTGATGTGCTCAGAATATCCAGACGACCTGCTGCAGATGCTGGAAGAGAACCGTAACATCCCGATGGTGGTAATGGACTGGGGCGAATCGCGCGCCGACTTCACCGACACGGTTCTGGATAACGCGTTCCAGGGCGGCTATCTGGCAGGACGCTATCTGATTGAACGCGGTCACCGCGACATTGGTGCTATCCCCGGTCAGATGGAGCGTAATACCGGTGGCGGACGTCATGCCGGTTTCCTGAAGGCGCTGGAAGAAGCCAGCATTCAGCCGCGCGCCGAGTGGATTGTCCAGGGTGACTTTGAGCCGGAGTCGGGCTATCAGGCGATGCAGCAGATCCTGTCACAGAAACAGCGCCCGACGGCGGTGTTCTGCGGTGGTGATATCATGGCAATGGGTGCAATTTGCGCCGCCGACGAAATGGGTTTGCGCGTACCGCAGGATATTTCGGTGATCGGTTATGATAATGTGCGCAACGCCCGCTATTTCGCACCGGCCCTGACCACCGTGCATCAGCCTAAAGCTCAGTTAGGTGAAAAAGCGCTGGATATGCTGCTGGACCGCATCACCAGTAAGCGTGAAGTGTCACAGACGATTGAAGTACACCCTACGCTGATTGAGCGCCGCTCGGTGGCCGACGGTCCATTCCGCGACTATCGCCGTTAATCCTCGCTTAACCACTCCTGATTAAGCGTTTGCGCATCACCCAGGTAGCTGAGCAACCAGCCAGTCGCCGGTGATGCACGATCCTCAGCCCAGCTGACACAGCAGGGACTGTCCGGAAACGCCACCGGCAGAGTCAGTTCAACCAGATCGCCGCTGTCGAGCAGTGGCCTGGCAAGATGACCGGGCACCATCGCCACACACAATCCCGCCTGCACGCACTCCAGCCCGGTTTGCCATTCCGGCACCACCAGCCTGCGCTGGTTATCCAGCGTCCATGTCATTCGGCGCGGCAGTGCGCGTGAAGTATCTTCCAGCACCAGTGACGGCCAGCTACGCAGCGTGTCGTCATCGATCTGGCTCGCCTGCGTCAGGGGATGATCGGGCGCGACCACGCAGCGCCAGTTGAGTGTGCCCATATCGCGAAACGCAAAACGTCCGCCCACCGGAATCGCCTGGGTGGCCCCAATGGCCACTTCTACCCGGCCATCGGCCAGCGCATCCCAGACGCCGTTAAAAACTTCATAACTGATGATCAGCTCCATGTCGGGGAAATGGCGATAGAAATCTTTAACCAGTTGCCGGGTGCGCTGAGGTTTAGCGATACGGTCAACCGCGATGCTGAGCTGACCGCGCCAGCCGTTGGCCAGCTGCTGACACTGTCGTCGTGTGGCTAGCATTTTTTTGATGACGCTGCGCCCTTCACGGACAAAATGCTCGCCTGCCGGAGTCAGTACCACTTCACGGTGCTGACGCTCAAACAGCGGCACCGCCAGCCAGCTCTCCAGCTGCCGCACCGTGTAACTGATGGCAGAGGGCACCCGATGTAACTCCTGCGCAGCAGCGCTAAAGCTGCCGCCACGGGCGACTGCGTCAACCACTTCTAATGCATATTCTGACCACATAATCTGCCTTCAAAATTTTTAACAGCAAGCGGCAAATATTACCGTTTCACAGCAGCAAACGCACCTTTTACACTCTGCCGCGTTTATCCTGCAAAAATGAGAATGAGATGTTGTCGAATAAAGGATTTATGCCTTACCTTGCCCTGCTGAGCATGCTCGGCTTTTTAGCCACCGATATGTACCTGCCCGCCTTCGGCGCGATGCAGCAAACGTTTAACACCTCACCCGGCCTGATCAGCGCCAGTATGAGTCTCTTTCTGGGAGGCTTCGCTGTGGGTCAGCTCTTCTGGGGACCCCTCTCCGATCGCATCGGCCGTAAACCTGTGCTGCTGACCGGGCTGGCCATGTTTGGGGTCGGTTGTGCAGGCATGCTGTGGGTCAATGATATCTATCTGATGCTGGCGCTGCGTTTTGTTCAGGCGATTGGCGTCTGTGCTGCTGCTGTTAGCTGGCAGGCACTGGTCGTGGATCGCTACCCTGCCGCACGTGCAAACAAAGTCTTTGCCACCATTATGCCGCTGGTTGCACTCTCTCCGGCACTGGCCCCGTTGCTGGGCGCCTGGCTGATTGGTCATTTCCACTGGCGTTCAATCTTCCTGGTGCTGACCCTGATTGCGGTAGCGCTGATTCTGACCACGTTGCGTCTGCCCACTGTTCGCAAAGTCGCAGGTGAAAAAAAGGCACAGCCAGGTTTCTTTACCCTGCTCAAATCGCGGGTTTATAGCGGCAACGTGCTGATCTACTCAGCCTGTTCTGCCAGCTTCTTTGCCTGGCTGACGGGTTCGCCGTTTATTCTGGCAGATTTAGGTCTCTCGCCTGCCGACATCGGCCTGAGTTATGTGCCACAGACCCTCGCCTTTTTGATAGGTGGCTTCGGCTGTCGCGCCCTGCTCAACCGCTTTAACGGTTCACAGTTGCTGCCCTGGTTACTGGGTATCTACAGCCTGAGCATTCTGGCGCTGTTTGCTGTTGCGCTTGCCGGCAACAGCACGCTGGTTAGCCTGATGGTTCCATTCTGCGGCATGGCGCTGGCGAACGGCGCGATCTATCCGATTGTGGTCTCCAGTGCATTAATGCCCTTCCCGAATGCTACCGGCAAAGCGGCCGCATTGCAGAACACACTGCAGTTAGGTCTGTGCTTCGCC
Organism: Pantoea hericii; assembly: GCF_014155795.1. Taxonomy (NCBI): domain Bacteria; kingdom Pseudomonadati; phylum Pseudomonadota; class Gammaproteobacteria; order Enterobacterales; family Erwiniaceae; genus Pantoea; species Pantoea hericii. Next base: position 173,237 of record NZ_SCKV01000002.1, on the reverse strand, counting down.
GCAAGCCTGGCAGTATCAGCCGGATTAACTCAGGCGCTGTTTACCACCACACTCACGATGACGGCGACCATTGTGCTCGCGCTGTTCGGCTTCGCCATGCAGCGTGCCGCCAGCGCACAAAGTGTTGTTGCCTCAGCGCAACCTGCCTGCCAGGATAATCACTGACACACTGACTTCTTAGTTAGCATCCTAACAATAAGTCATTGAATATTGACCCGCGTGAGAATATACTCATTCGGGTCAACAAATCTGTAATAAATCAACAATATAATAACGTAATAATCTGATTGGCACCCTGTTGCCGGGACGGTATTCGCGCGCGTTATTCTCATCTTGCCCGTCCAGCTGCAGGCTATTCCAGTCCTCTGTATCACACAATAACCGGTGTGCGGAGTCATCCGTAACGTTTCTCAATGCCTGACGAAATTGGCTACTCTTTGTTCAGGTTCAGATTGGACAGGTGGTGGAAAAGCTATGAGTTCATCTTATGCTGAAGTAGTGAGCCCGGAAGAGAACCATTGGTATCGCATCGTTCATGAACTGCTGGAATCAGCGGATGTCGAAATCAATGGTTCACGTCCATGGGATATTCATGTTACGCATCCAGGTTTTTTTAAACGTGTTCTGCAGGAGGGTTCACTTGGGCTCGGTGAGAGCTATATGGATGGATGGTGGGAGTGTGACCGGCTGGATATGTTCTTTCACCACGTACTTAAACATAAACTCGATCAGCAATTGCCTCACCACTTTAAAGATACGTTGCGCATTGCCGCCGCTCGCTTAACGAATCTGCAATCAAAAAAACGGGCCTGGATTGTCGGTAAAGAACATTACGATCTCGGCAACGATCTTTTTTCACTGATGCTTGATCCTTATATGCAATATTCCTGTGGCTACTGGAAAGAGGCCACGACGCTGGCGACAGCACAGGAAGCCAAGCTGGATATGATCTGCCGGAAATTAGCGCTGGAACCCGGGATGTCGCTGCTGGATATTGGCTGTGGCTGGGGCGGACTCGCGGAATTTGCTGCACGTCATTACGGCGTCAAAGTGCATGGCGTGACGATTTCCGCCGAACAGCAAAAACTGGCGCAGCAGCGCTGTAACGGATTAGACGTCACAATTCTGTTGCAGGATTATCGCGATCTGAATGAGCAGTTTGATCGTATTGTTTCAGTGGGAATGTTCGAACATGTCGGGCCAAAAAATTACGCCACCTATTTTGATGTGGTCGATCGTAATTTAAAACCTGACGGTATTTTCCTGCTTCACACTATTGGTGCAATTAAGACCGATATGAGCGTCGATCCCTGGATCGATAAATATATCTTCCCCAATGGTTGTCTGCCGTCAGTGCGTCATGTAGCGGATGCCAGCGAGCCCCACTTTATTCTGGAAGACTGGCATAACTTTGGTGCTGATTACGACAAAACATTGATGGCCTGGCATGAACGCTTTGTGCAGGCCTGGCCAGAACTGGCTGATAAATATGGTGAACGCTTTAAGCGGATGTTCTCTTATTATCTCAATGCCTGTGCCGGTGCCTTCCGGGCGCGTGATATTCAGCTGTGGCAGATTGTGTTCAGTCGCGGTGTTGAGGGCGGATTACGGGTGGCGCGGTAGGGTCATGTTAAGAAGATGCTGCCGCGCTAAAGGCTTTAAAAAGGGGCCTGTTCAGTTTTGAGCGTGTAACAGCACAGGAACACAGAAAGATTTGAAAGAGACAAACCCGTTATCCGTGGCGGGGGACGCTTTCCTCTTCTGACTGTGTTCCCTGTGCTTCAGGCTATTATATCGCTGCCAGATTCACCCGGATGGGCTCCCCAGCAATCTTTGACGCTTATTAGCTCTCGGCGTCAGTCTGGCCGGTCAGCATGCTCATCGCTGCCGCGGCATCGCGCTGTGCTAATACCCGCTCAACGGTCTCTACGATTGCCTGCGTGTGTGGATCGATCTCAATATTAACCCGATCGCCAAACGTCTTCGCGCCCAGCGTGGTGCGCTCCAGCGTTTCCGGGATCAGATAGACGCAGAATTTGGTCTTCGTCACATCGCCGACTGTCAGGCTGATACCGTCGATGCCGACAAAACCTTTATGCAGAATATATTTCATCTGCGTCGGGTCCTGGATTTTAAACCAGATTTCGCGGTTATGTTCTGACTGGATAATCTTGCAGATCTCAGCGGTGGTCATAATATGACCTGACATCAGATGACCGCCTATTTCATCGCTGAATCGGGCTGCACGCTCAATATTGACCACATCACCCTGACGTAAATCACCCAGGTTAGTTACCCGCAAGGTCTCTTTAATTAAATCAAAACTGACGCAGTCGCCGTCAATTGCCGTCACGGTTAAACAGCAACCGTTGTGCGCGACAGATGCGCCCAGCGCCAGACCCGGTAAAAGCGCTTCCGGCAGTCGGACAGTGTGGGTACGAAACAGTTCTTTCTCTTCAATGGACACGATTTCTGCGGTGCCCTGCACAATACCGGTAAACATAGTCTTTGCCTCTGCGAAGTTTGCGCTAGTTTATCACAGCTCAGGTCAGGTGTTAGATTTCAGCCGACGCCCTCTTTTTAATGACGGCGTAAAACGCATTGTGTGACAAAGATTGGCGAATGCTATTGCGCCAGTTACACTAGCCCGCGCAATTTCCTGGGCTTTTCTGCCCTTTTAATTCTTTCAACAAGTCAGGTGTTAACGTGCAGAAGTATTTAACAGAAGCGCGTCAATTGCTGGCCCTTGCGATTCCAGTCATCCTTGCTCAGGTGGCGCAAACCGCAATGGGATTTGTGGATACCATTATGGCCGGTGCAGTCAGCGCCACGGATATGGCCGCCGTTGCTGTCGGCACCTCTGTCTGGCTTCCGGCCATCCTGTTTGGTCATGGTCTTCTGCTTGCATTGACGCCCACCGTTGCGCAACTCAACGGTTCAGGTCGCCGCGAACGCATCGGCGAACAGATTCGCCAGGGATACTGGCTCGCTTTCTTCGTCTCGCTGCTGATTATGGTGCTGTTATGGCATGCAGGCTATCTCATCCGGGCGATGCATGACATCGATCCTGCGCTGGCGCTGAAAGCAGAAGGCTATCTGCATGCCCTGCTGTTTGGCGCGCCTGGCTATCTCTTCTTTCAGGTGCTGCGCAATCAGTGCGAGGGGCTGTCGAAAACCAAACCCGGCATGGTGCTGGGCTTTCTGGGCTTGATGTTCAACATCCCGCTCAACTATGTCTTTATTTATGGGCACTTCGGCATGCCTGCCCTGGGTGGTGTCGGCTGTGGTGTAGCGACCGCCTCTGTTTACTGGGTGATGTTTATCTGTATGCGCTTCTGGGTGCGCCGGATGGGCAGCATGCGTGATATCCGGCTTGAGAGCCGCTGGTCGCCTCCTTCGCGTCCGATTCTGAGCCGCCTGATGACGCTGGGATTGCCGGTGGCATTGGCACTCTTTTTTGAGGTCACCTTGTTTGCCGTTGTTGCTCTGCTGGTCTCGCCACTGGGTATCGTCAATGTGGCGGGTCACCAGATTGCGCTGAACTTCAGTTCACTGATGTTTGTGTTGCCGCTGTCGCTGGGTGTCGCGACCACCATTCGCGTCGGTTATCGTCTGGGTCAGGGATCCACCGAGCAGGCACGGGTCGCGGCCTGGACCGCCCAGGGTGTGGGCATCAGCATGGCCGCGCTGACCGCGATTTTTACCGTCACGTTTCGTCATCAGATCGCCCTGCTCTATAACGATAATCCCGAGGTGGTGACACTGGCGGCACAGCTGATGCTGCTGGCGGCCATTTATCAGTTTTCGGACTCGATACAGGTGATTGGCAGCGGGATCCTGCGCGGCTATAAAGATACGCGGTCGATTTTCTTTATTACCTTTATTGCTTACTGGCTGCTGGGACTGCCCGCGGGCTACCTGCTGGCACTGACCGACTGGATTGTGCCGCGGATGGGTCCGGCGGGTTTCTGGTGCGGTTTTATTATCGGTCTGACCTCAGCGGCTTTGATGATGCTCTGGCGTATCAGGCGGTTACAGCAGTTACCGGCGGACATCATCCTGACACGTGCAGCGCGATAGCTTTAAACGCGGGTCATTCGTGGCCCGCAATGTCGAAAAAAACGACGGTTAGCACAGTTGCTGCTCAGTCATGGCGAAAAAACTATTTTCCCCTTGCCAGGCTTACACACTGCCGTTAATATTCGTCCCCGCTGTCGCCCTGACAGCATGTTGCGCTCTTAGCTCAGTTGGTTAGAGCACCACCTTGACATGGTGGGGGTCGATGGTTCGAGTCCATTAGAGCGCACCAAGTGCGTCCGTAGCTCAGTTGGTTAGAGCACCACCTTGACATGGTGGGGGTCGGTGGTTCGAGTCCACTCGGACGCACCAATATTTAGTATGCGCTCTTAGCTCAGTTGGTTAGAGCACCACCTTGACATGGTGGGGGTCGATGGTTCGAGTCCATTAGAGCGCACCACTTTCAGAATTCCTTCAGTTTGCGCAACGCCTCCTTTTATTGATCTGCATCGTTTCTCCCCTCTGCTTTTTGATTGGTTTTCGCATACTTAGCGTCTATACTGTCCCGCGTTGCTTACTTGAAAGGTTTCAGCGATCACGTGCTTACTGCGATAACTCAAATGATTTGCGCAACAACAGCGTGGTGGTTACCAACCGTAACCGCACAACTTCCCTGCACGCCTGGCCTTCGTCACCTATTCTTACTCAGTACTGCCCTTTTCAGTCTCAATCAGAAATTTCACTTCGATGCGCTGCCATCGAATTCCGCCCTTATTCATCCATCACAACTTACAGAAAATCCGTCATGAAAAAGACTAAAATCGTTTGTACAATCGGCCCGAAAACCGAATCCGAAGAGATGCTGACTCAGCTCCTCGAAGCTGGCATGAATGTCATGCGTCTTAACTTCTCTCACGGCGACTATGCCGAACATGGTCAGCGCATCACCAATATGCGTGCCGTTATGCAAAAAACCGGTCGTCAGGCCGCGATCCTGCTGGATACCAAAGGCCCTGAAATCCGCACCATGAAGCTGGAAGGCGGTAACGATGCAGCGTTGAAAGCCGGCCAGACATTTACCTTTACGACTGATCAGAGCGTGATCGGTAACAGCGAACGCGTTGCAGTTACCTATCCAGGCTTCACGGCTGACCTGAAAATCGGCAACACAGTGCTGGTCGATGATGGCCTGATCGGCATGGAAGTGACAGAAGTCACTGAAAATACCGTGGTGTGTAAAGTCCTGAACAATGGCGATCTGGGTGAGAACAAAGGCGTTAACCTGCCAGGTGTTTCTATCCAGCTGCCCGCTCTGGCTGAAAAAGATAAGCGCGATCTGATTTTTGGTTGTGAGCAGGGCGTTGACTTTGTCGCTGCCTCTTTCATCCGTAAACGTTCAGACGTGCTGGAAATTCGTGAGCACCTGAAACAGAACGGTGGCGAACACATCCAGATCATCTCCAAAATTGAAAACCAGGAAGGCCTGAATAACTTCGACGAAATCCTCGAAGCGTCAGACGGCATCATGGTTGCACGTGGCGACCTGGGCGTTGAGATCCCGGTTGAAGAAGTGATCTTCGCGCAGAAGATGATGATCAAAAAATGTAATAAAGCACGCAAAGTGGTTATCACAGCCACCCAGATGCTTGATTCCATGATCAAGAACCCGCGCCCTACCCGCGCAGAAGCCGGTGACGTCGCCAACGCCATCCTTGATGGGACTGATGCTGTCATGCTGTCAGGTGAGAGCGCCAAAGGCCGTTATCCGCTGGAGTCAGTCACCATTATGGCGACCATCTGCGAACGTACCGACCGTGTGATGAAGTCACGCATCGACAGCCAGAGTGATAACCGCAAAATGCGTATCACAGAAGCCGTCTGCCGTGGTGCTGTTGAGACCGCTGAGAAGCTGGAAGCGCCTCTGATTGTGGTGGCTACCGAAGGCGGTAAGTCGGCGAAATCTGTACGTAAATATTTCCCGAACGCAACTATCCTGGCGCTGACTACCAATCCGACCACTGCACGTCAGCTGATCCTGAGTAAAGGCATTGAGACGCGTCTGGTGACTGAGATCGCATCAACCGACGATTTCTATCGTCTGGGTAAAGAAGCGGCGCTGGAAAGTGGCTTTGGCCAGAAAGGTGATGTCGTGGTTCTGGTGTCTGGTGCATTAGTACCAAGCGGAACTACCAACACCGCTTCCGTTCACGTCCTGTAAAACTTTCTTAAGCCATTATTTTGAAGCGCCTGAGTCAGGCGCTTTTTTTATTTCTACCTAAACCAAATACCAGAAAATTCCAATCGAAAATAACTATTCAAATACTCTTAATATTAAGGTTAATCCGATTAAATCTCTCTGTTTTCCCTTAATTTTTTTATCATATTCTGTGATCCGCTGCTTCTTTGAGCGAACGATCAAATTTAAGCATCTTCTCATCAAAAATTTATTCTCAACTTAAAAAGCTTTGTGTAATACTTGTAACGCTACATGGAGATTAACTCAATCTAGAGGGTATAAATAATGAATCGTACTAAACTGGTACTGGGCGCGGTAGTTCTGGCTTCAACTATGCTGGCTGGTTGCTCAAGCAACGCTAAAATCGACCAGCTGTCTTCAGACGTTCAGACTCTGAACGCTAAAGTTGACCAGCTGAGCAACGACGTGAACGCAGTGCGTTCAGACGTTCAGGCTGCTAAAGATGACGCAGCTCGCGCTAACCAGCGTCTGGACAACCAGGCTCACTCTTACCGTAAGTAAGAGTTCTGGTTTAAAAATGGCGCCTTTATGGCGCCATTTTTTTTGCCTGAATTCAGCACCCTTTCGGGTACGTGTTGCTTCAGGGTTGAACCGCTTTACCTTCAGTCTGTGAAACCGGATTCTCCGCGCTCGCAGAGGCACTCTCCAGCCCCGCAGGCAGCACGGTGTCACTCTGTACCGGCTCTCCACTGCTCACCAGCACAGGCATGCCTGAGCGGCGCGTTAAGCTGGCTTTAATCAGCGCGCTATCACTCTTCTCACTTTTCATAAACTTCTTCAGGTCACCGGTGATCGCAATCGGCATGGTCTGGGGATCGTCTTTGTCGCTATGGGATAGCGGCTGGTGTACTTCCACGTAGCGTTTCCCATCCGGCTCCACGGCGTACTTCACCGGCTGATTGATGATCTGAACACGCGTGCCTTTTGGCGCCGCGTTAAACAGCGCTTCAATATCCTCTGAGCGCAGGCGGATGCAGCCTGAACTGACGCGCATGCCGATGCCAAACTTCGCATTGGTGCCGTGGATCAGGTACTGGCCAGTGCCGCGCGCCAGACGCATGGCAAACTGTCCCATCGGGTTATCCGGTCCGGCCGGGACCACGCCGGGTAGCGTAATGCCCTCTTTGGCGTAACGCTTGCGGATGTTCGGAGTGGGCGTCCAGGTAGGATTCGGGATTTTCTGGCTGATTTGCGTCACCATGACGGGTGTTGCTGCGCCCAGCTGGCCAATGCCGATGGGATAGACGATGACTTTATCTTCCCCTTTGGGATAGTAGTAGAGGCGAAGCTCGGCGAGATTCACCACAATCCCTTCGCGCGGCGTATCGGGCAGGATCATCTGCAGCGGCACCGTCAGCTGGGTGCCCGCTTTGGGCAGCCAGGGATCGGTTCCGGGATTTGCCTCCAGCAGACCCAGCAGGCCGACCTGGTAACGGGACGCGATCGATTCCAGGGGTTGTTTATCATCGGGAACCTGTGTCAGGACGTTCTCGCCAATCAGGCGACTGTCAGGCGGTGGCAGCGGATATTCGGTGGCGAACGCGGGTGCAGAGAGCCCAAAACAGGTCAGCAGCAATGCACCGGCTAAACGTAAAGCAGGTTTCATGCAATTTTCTCGTCAGATAAAAAACAGACGCCGGATGGCGTCTGTGGAGTGTAACTTAGCTGAGGTTCTGAGCGGTATGGCGAATAGACCGAATCATCGCCTCCAGCCCCTGCGACCGGGTGGGCGTCAGGTGCTGCATCAGGGCCAGTTCGCCAAACCAGTGGCGCACATCCAGCGCCAGAATGTCGGCGGGCTGAAGGTTCTGATAAAGACTAAATACGATAGCAATCAGTCCTTTAACGATAGCGGCATCGCTGTCGCCTTCAAACGCAATCGAACCATCTTCCTGCGGGGTCATTCTGATCCACACCTGACTCTGACAACCCGAAATCACGTTTTCCGGCTGGTGTAAGGTTTCAGAAGATTCCGGAAGCTTTGAACCCAGTTCGATAATGTAGAGGTACTTCTCTTCCCAGTTGGCGCAACGATTAAAGTTGCGAACCAGTTTCTCTTTTTCAGGCAAAGTCGCCATCACTCACTCCGTTAAAACTGTTCAGCCGCCCAGCAGACGATGAATGCGCGTCAGACCGGCAGCCAGACGATCCACTTCCTCTTCACTGTTATAGAAGGTGAAGGAGGCACGGCACATCGCCGGAACATTGTAGTGCTGCATCAGCGGCATCGCACAGTGATGTCCGGTGCGAATCGCAATACCATATTGATCCAGGAAGCTGCCGACGTCGTAGGCGTGATGTTTGCCCAGATTAAAGGCAATCACACCGGCACGTGACTGCGGGCCGTAAATCTGAATATCGGGTACGGTGCCCAGCTTATCGAGCGCGTAGTTCATCAGTGCAGTTTCACGCTGATGAATGGTGTCCAGCCCCAGCGCCTGTACATAGTCCAGTGCCGCACCAAAGCCGATGATACCGCCGGTATTCGGCGTACCCGCTTCAAAACGCCACGGCGCACTGTTCCAGGTGGTGCCGGTGGGCAGCATGACCTGACCAATCATCGAACCGCCGCCTTCCCACGGTGGCATCTCATCCAGCAGCGCTTTGCGGCCGTAAAGAATACCCACGCCGTTCGGGCCATAGAGTTTATGGCTGGAGAAGACATAGAAGTCGCAGCCGATATCCTGCATGTCGACCTTGTCATGCATCACCGCCTGTGCGCCATCCACCAGTGTGACGACGCCAGCGGCTTTGGCCTGGGCAACAATCGCTTTAACCGGGTTAACGGTGCCGAGTACGTTTGAAACGTGCGTGACGGCCAGTAACCGGGTGCGGCTGTCAATCAGACTCGCCAGATGCTCCAGCGCCAGCTCACCATTGTCATTTAATGGCAGCACGCGCACTTCTGCACCCGTACGCTGTGCCAGCATTTGCCAGGGAACGATATTGGCGTGATGCTCCATCTCGGTGATGATCAGGTTGTCGCCCGCCTGGAGGTTACTGCTACCCCAGGTGTTCGCCACCAGATTGATACCTTCGGTGGTGCCTTTGACAAAGACGATCTCTTCCTGCGACTGCGCATTGATGAAACGGGCAGCCTGTTCGCGCACATTCTCCATGTCGCTGGTTGCCTGCTGGCTCAGCGTATGAATGCCGCGATGCACGGCCGCACAGCCATGCTGGTAGAAATGACTCTCGGCGTTAATCACCGAGAGTGGACGCTGTGCGCTGGCTGCACTGTCAAGATAGGCCAGCGGATGACCGTTGACCTCACGCTTCAGGATAGGAAAATCAGCCCTGATGCGTTCGAGATCGAAGTTCATCATACGTCGCCTCCGGGAAAGCGTTCAGCAATACGCTGCAGCACGGCCTGACGCATCACACTGTTTTCCAGCGTTTCTGTCAGTTCTGCGGCAAATGCATGAATGATCATGGTCTGCGCCGCATCCTGTTCAATACCGCGCGAACGCAGGTAGAACATCTGCTCATCATCGATGCGACCAATGGTGGCACCGTGACTGCATTTCACGTCATCCGCATAAATTTCCAGCTGCGGTTTGGTATCGACTTCAGAGAGTTTGCCCAGCAACAGGTTGTTGTTGGTCATCTGCCCGTCAGTTTTCAGCGCATGCTGAGCCACTTTGATGTGACCATTAAACACCGCGCGGCCTTTATCACGCACGATGGTTTTATGCATCTGGCGGCTCATACAGTGGCCTTTATTGTGCTCCAGGTAGGTGCGGGTGTCCGCCACTTCCTGTTTCACCGGCAGCACCAGGCTGTTAATCGCCAGCGTGGTATTTTCGCCGTTCAGCTGCGTACTGGTGTTGTGACGCGACAGGCCGGCACCCAGCAGGAAGCTGGTGCTGCTGACCTGGCCATCGTTACCAATCACCAGATCGTTGTGCGCGAAGTGGTAGCTGGCACTGCTTTCAAAGGCCAGCTTAGTGTGGGTCAGCTTTGCATTGTCGCCGACCGCAAAGGTAAAGCGCGTGCCAGTGAAATGGGCGCGCTCATCCAGGGAAACGTAGTGCTCAATGACTTCCGCTTCTGCACTCTCTTCAAGCTGCAGGTGATGACGATAGTGAACCGTATTCATGCCCGTCTGCTGGCCGCTGGTGATATGCAGCAGGTAGATCGGACGCGCAGCGGATTTACCGCGTGCCAGACGCAGGGTCGTGACCTCTTCCGCCAGACTTTCTGTCAGATGCAGGAAAATTTCCGGCTGAACCGCAGCGGGCAGCGGACGACGCTCTGAGGCCACGCAGTGCTGAACCTCAAACAGTTCGACATCACGGCTGCTGAATTCAGGCTGAAACTGACCGTCAACATACACCAGACGGATCGCATCCAGCGGCAGTGCCAGCGCATCAACCTGTTCAGCGCTCAGGGTCTGAGGCGCATCGGGCAGCACAAACTGCTGAGACAGCAGCGTATCCAGCGGCGTGTACTTCCAGTTTTCATGCTTGCGGGTTGGCAGGCCAACGCGCATCAGTTGCTGCCAGTGCTGCTGAGCCTGCAGAGAACGCACGTCGCCGCGTGATTCAAACAGGTGATGCCACTGTTGCAGCGCAGAATCACTCTTCGTCGGTAAGCCAGCCATAACCTTGCTCCTCCAGCTGTTTCACCAGCGAGAAGTCGCCAGATTTCACGATTTTGCCTTGATACAGCACATGAACGAAGTCTGGCTTGATGTAGTCCAGAATACGCTGGTAGTGCGTCACGATGATAAAGGCGCGCTTCTCGTCGCGCAGGCTGTTCACGCCATTCGCAACAATTTTCAGGGCATCAATATCCAGACCGGAGTCGGTCTCATCCAGGATGCAGAGCTCAGGTTCCAGCGCAGCCATCTGCAGAATATCGTTACGCTTCTTCTCACCACCGGAGAAGCCGACGTTAACTGAACGGGTCAGCAGATCTTCCGGCATCTTCAGCAGCTGAATTTTCTCTTCAATGAAGTCCTGGAAATCGAAGCGATCCAGCTCTTCCTGCTGACGATATTTGCGCACCGCGTTCACCGAGGTTTGCAGGAAAAACTGGTTGCTGACGCCTGGAATTTCGACCGGATACTGGAAGGCCATAAAGATACCTTCACCGGCACGCTCTTCAGGCGCCAGTTCCAGCAAATCTTTGCCTTTGAAGGTCACCGAACCGCCCGTGACTTCATAATCTTCGCGGCCTGCCAGCGTAGCCGACAGCGTACTTTTACCTGAGCCGTTCGGGCCCATGATGGCATGCACTTCGCCTGGTTTAATTTCGAGATTCAGGCCACGCAGAATGGCTTTATCTTCAACACTGACCTGCAAATCTTTAATGCTTAACATTCTTATTCCTTCACATTGCTTCCGGCAAGGCGTGTGACGGCATCAGCCCACACTGTGCTCAAGGCTGATGGCTAACAATTTCTGGGCTTCCACGGCAAATTCCAGTGGCAACTCCGAGAATACGTCTTTACAGAAGCCGTTCACGATCATCGAGATCGCATCTTCTTCACTGATACCGCGTTGCAGACAGTAGAACATCTGATCTTCGCCGATACGTGAGGTAGTAGCTTCATGCTCCAGCTGGGCGGTATTGTTGCGGGTTTCGACATACGGGAAAGTATGCGCACCGCAATCCGGACCGATCAGCATCGAGTCACACTGCGTAAAGTTACGGGCATTGGTGGCGGTTGGCATGATCTTCACCAGCCCGCGATAGGTGTTCTGACTTTTACCGGCCGAGATCCCCTTAGAGATAATGGTCGATTTGGTGTTTTTACCAATGTGGATCATCTTGGTGCCGGTGTCGGCCTGCTGACGACCGCTGGTCAATGCCACTGAATAGAATTCGCCTACCGAGTAGTCCCCGCGCAGAATGCAGCTCGGATACTTCCAGGTGATAGCAGAACCGGTTTCAGACTGCGTCCAGGACATTTTGCTGTGGTCACCTTCACACAGCGCACGCTTGGTCACGAAGTTAAGGATACCGCCCTCACCTTCGCCGCCAGGGAACCAGTTCTGAACGGTCGAATATTTCACTTCAGCATTTTTATGGATAATCACTTCCACCACGGCCGCGTGCAGCTGGTAAGTATCACGTACTGGCGCGGAACAGCCTTCAATGTAGCTGACGTAGCTGTCTTCATCGGCAATGAGGATGGTGCGCTCGAACTGACCGGTTTTCGCCGCGTTAATACGGAAATAGGTCGACAGCTCCATCGGGCAACGCACCCCTTTCGGGATGTAGACGAAGGTGCCGTCTGAGGCGACCGCTGAGTTCAGCGCAGCAAAGAAGTTATCATTCGCCGGAACCACCGTGCCGAGGTACTGCTTCACCAGCTCAGGATGTTCCTGAATGGCTTCGCCGAATGAACAGAAGATAATCCCCTGCTCCGCCAGCTTGCCACGATAGGTGGTCGCGACCGACACGGAGTCGAAAATGGCGTCAACCGCCACTTCACGGCCTTCACGTACCGGTACACCCAGCTGATTAAACGCATTTTCCACTTCCTGCGTCAGATAGTCGCTGGCTGGCGCGCTGCCTGAAGCCTGCATGGCACCCGGCTCGGAAGCACAGCTGTCGTCGCAGTTGCCGCAGGAGGGCGCGGAGTAGTAGCTGTAATCCTGGTAGTCGAGTTTTTCGTAGTGGGCTTTCAGCCAGTGTGGCTCTTCCATTTCAAGCCAGGCACGAAAAGCCTTAAGACGAAACTCCAGCATCCACTCTGGCTCGTTACGCTTGGCCGAGATCGCCCTCACCACATCTTCATTGATGCCGTTGGCAAATTCTTCGGTCTGCAGTTGGGTAAAGAAGCCCTCTTTATAGTTGAGCTTGCCTTCCCAGATTTGTACATCGTCAGATGTTTCGCTGTGTCGTGACATATTTCACTTACTCGACGCCAAAGCTTTCACCGCACCCGCAGGCGTGCTGAGCTTTAGGGTTATTGAATTTAAAAATCTGATTCAGGCCTTCGCGAACGTAATCCAGCTCGGTGCCATCAACGAATGGCATCGCCTGAAGCGGCACAAACAGCGTTGCGCCGTGGAATGAGAACTGCAAATCGTCTTCGACAGGCTCTTTAACCAGATCCATGACGTAGCCAAACCCGGCGCAACCGGATTGTTTCACGCCAAGCCGCAGACCCTTGACTTCAGGATCCTGAGCCGCCAGATTGAGAATTTGTTGTGCTGCGGTTTCAGTCAGCGTCAACCCTTTCCAGACAAAATCGTCGGGTGAGAAAGAGTCTGTATTAACGGATGCCATGTTGATACCTCTTGAGTCCGGACCTTTTCAGGCTATCCCCCTATGGTAGTGATCTGTACAATCACTTCAACCTCTTGTTTTGCAGGGATAATCATCTAGTGCTGTTTTATCTGCTTATTTATTAAGCATAGCTGCTCCCGCTCACCCTGCGGTAAGAGAATCAGCGTCAATAAGCGGGTGATAACCTATTAATAAATCACTCTTTTTAAAAAAACCATTTTTGATCAAAGTGCTTATTGATAGGTTACACCTTTCTTTGATGTAAACAGATTGTTATTTCCGATTATACCGACAGGCAGGATAAATCGATAAATTTTTCTGCCCACCCGTTGCAATCACGGCCGGAATGAATACGATAATTATTATCATTAACATTCAGGGCGACGCGATGACCCTTTCTGTCTCAGCCTGGCTGCAGCATAAAATCGACGAATACCAGTTTTCGATGCGGGATATCACCGTCGACTTTTATATGGCACAGGCAAAACTTGACCGGGCCGACTGCACGATCCATCAGCTACGTCAGTTCAATGATGCCTGTCAGGATATGGCAGAAATCTGCCAGATGAACGGTGACGATCAGAGTTACCTGCACGCCATGGGTAAACTGCATCACCGACTGCTGCAGGAGATGGGAAACAACGATCGCGATCGCCTGTTTCGCCTTCAGGCTTATCAACTGGCGCGATTGTCCCTGACCCGACTCTGCCATCAACTGGCCATGGTCGGAGAATGGAACAAAGCCACCGTGCTGCAAAGTGACTTTATGCGTCACGCAGGCTGGATATTCTAATCCAGCCACGGCGTGACGTCGCGCACAATTTTTTTACATTATCTCTAACAATGCCTGAAGCGGATGGCGCATGCCATTGCCTTCTACACGCTTGACCTGACTACGGCATGAATAACCCGTGGCCAGGCAGCGCTGACGAGGCAGTCGCTGAAGCTGTGGATGCCAGGAGAGTGCATAGATTCCCAGCGAATTTTCGAGGTTTTTACTTTCGTGTCCGTAGGTGCCCGCCATGCCGCAGCAGCCGACATTGATGTTTTCCAGCTTTGCACCAAACCGGGCAAAGATACCCTGCCACTCATTCGGTGTGGAAGGCTGCGCGGTCACCTCAGTGCAGTGCGCGAAGAGATACCAGGATTCCCCGCCTGTTGCCTGCACGTCACGTTCTGCCAGCGCACGCGCTAACCACTCATGTACCAGCAATACGCTGAAGTCGCCGCGCGACTCACCCAGCGTCTGACGATACTCATCGCGATAGCAGAGCACGGTAGCGGGATCCACACCCACCATAGGCAGTTCCAGTTTTGCTACCCGATTAAGAAAATCGGCGGTGCGAGCTGCCGTGCGTGCAAAACGCTGCAGGAAACCTTTCACATGCTGCGCTTTGCCGTTAGGCGAGAATGGCAGCAGTACCGGACGGTAGCCCAGCTTCTCAATCAGCCTGACAAAATCATTTACTAACTGGGCTTCATAAAAGCTGGTAAACGGATCCTGCACCACCAGCACACAGTTTGCGCGATCGGCAGCTGGCAACGCTTCCAGCTGTTCCAGCGTCATGTTCATGGCGGGATGACCGCTGAGCTGCTGTTTCAGATTTGGCGCCGAGAGCAGAGGCAGATCGACCATGCCGATATGCGTTTTACTTAACTCTTTCACCCAGGGCTGACGCAGGAAGAAATTGAACACCTTCGGCGCTTTCGCCATCAGTGGTGCATAGCTTTCAACCGCCGCCACCAGATGATCGCTGACCGGCCGCAGATAGCGGGTGTGGTAAAGCTGGAGGAAGCGCGAACGGAACGCGGGTACGTCAATTTTGATCGGACACTGGGTCGAGCAGGCCTTACAGGCCAGACAGCCCGACATCGCCTCCTTTACCTCGTGAGAGAAGTCATACTCCCCTTTGCTGGCGTGCCAGCTGTTGCGTGTGCGGGTAATCAAGCCGCGCAGCGACAGCGTGTTTTCCGGCAGCTGCTTTTCCAGTACAAGGGGATCGACACCCTGTTCAGCCAGCAGCCGCAGCCATTCCCGCGTCAGCGTCGCCCGTCCCTTAGGAGAGTGAATGCGGTTGCGGGTAATCTTCATGGAAGGACACATCGGGCTGCGGGCATCAAAGTTAAAACACAACCCGTTGCCGTTACACTCCATCGCCCCACGCCATTCATCCCGCACCGTGACCGGAATCTGCCGATCAAAGGTGCCGCGCTTCACTGCATCCACCTGCATCATCTCGTCGTTGCGGTTAAAGGGCGTGCAGATTTTACCTGGGTTAAGACGGTTTAACGGGTCAAAGGCGGCTTTGATGCGGCGCAGTTCGTTAAACAATGTTTCGCCAAAGAATGCCGGACTATACTGGACGCGGAAACCTTTGCCATGTTCGCCCCACAGCAGGCCGCCGTAGCGCGCAGTCAGCGCCACCACATCGTCGGAGATCTGCTTCATCATCATCTCCTGCTGCGGATCGCACATATCCAGCGCCGGACGCACGTGCAGGACGCCTGCATCGACGTGACCAAACATGCCGTAACTCAAACCGTGGCTATCCAGCAGGGCGCGAAATTCGACAATATAGTCCGCCAGTTTTTCCGGCGGAACGGCAGTGTCTTCCACAAACGGAATCGGCTTAGCGCGGCCTTTGGCATTCCCCAGCAGACCCACCGCTTTTTTACGCATGTTATAAATGCGCTCAATGCCATCCAGATCGTTACACAACTGATAGCCAATGACGCCTCCCTGCTGCTGCGCCATCAGCGCGTCAAGGCGGTCGCAAAGTTGTTCAATCTGCTGATCGATCAGCGCTGCGTTGTCACCGGCGAATTCAACAATATTGAGACCCAGCATCGCTTTGTCGGGTACGTCAGTAATTAATTCACTCACCGAGTGCCAGACGATATCTTCACGTGCCAGATTCAGTACTTTAGAGTCAACAGTCTCGACTGAGAGCGCCTGCGCTTCCACCATCAATGGCGCGTTGCGCAGGGCCGAGTCAAAAGAGTCATATTTAATGTTCACCAGCCGCCGCACTTTTGGCAGCGGGGTGATATCGAGTCGCGCTTCGGTGATAAAGGCCAGCGTTCCTTCAGCGCCGCACAACAGGCGTGTCAGGTCAAAGGTCTGCATATCGTCACTGAAAACGTGGCGCAGATCATAGCCGGTCAGGAACCGATTCAGCTTTGGAAACTTTTCCAGAATCAGCGCACGATGCTCGCGGCAACGCGTCAGCACCTGCTGATAGATCCGCCCTTCCGGGGTGGCCGTCTGTGCCAGTGTTTCTGCCAGCGCCGTCGCCATGGGCCGCGTATCAAGCATATCGCCGCCCAGCAACACAGCCCGCAAGCCCAGAACGTGATCCGACGTTTTGCCGTAAACCAGCGAGCCCTGACCAGACGCATCGGTATTGATCATTCCGCCCAGTGTCGCACGGTTACTGGTCGATAATTCTGGCGAGAAGAAAAAGCCAAATGGTTTCAGCCAGGCATTCAGCTGATCTTTAATCACCCCGGCTTCAACCCGAACCCAGCCCTCATCCGTATTAATCTCCAGGATGCGGTTCATGTAGCGCGACATATCCACCACGATCCCCTGATTCAGCGACTGCCCGTTGGTGCCAGTGCCGCCGCCACGTGGGGTAAAGACCAGACTGGCAAAGCGCGCTTCGCCGGCCACGCGGGCGAGCAGTGCAACATCGGCGGTTGAACGTGGAAAGAGCGCCGCGTCGGGCAGCAACTGATAGATGCTGTTATCGGTAGAGAGTGAAAGACGATCGGCATAGCTGGTTGCCATGTCACCGGTAAAACCCTGCTCTTTCAGTGACTCAAGGAACGTCAGCACCAGTTGAACGAGGCCCGGCGCCTGCGAAATCTGTGGGATCATGATTGTCTGACCGAAGGTGTTGTAAACGTTTGCGTTTATACGTTAGCGATTTCTCGTTTTATCATATTTTTCCTGCGTCTGCCCTTTTTTCAGAAAAGGCAAAAACCTTTCACCACGACGCTGTTTAATCCCTGGCAAATAGATCATGATAAAAACGGGCATCCGAATGCCCGAAAATGAAGGATTAAGACGAGGTTATGAGTCAATGATGAAAAGCCAGTACCGGGATATGGATTTACCGCAAATACTCTTCACCCTGATGTTCATTCTGCTGCTGATCGTCGCCTGTTTATGGGTGGTGCAGCCGTTTATTCTGGGCTTTGCCTGGGCCAGCATGGTAGTGATTGCCACCTGGCCATTGATGCTGAAATTCCAGCGACTGTTATGGGGACGCCGTTCACTCGCGGTGATCGTCATGACACTGCTGCTGCTCTTGCTGTTTATTATTCCTATTGCCCTGCTGGTCAGCAGCCTGATCGATAACAGTGCGCCTGTGATTGCCTGGGTGACCCAGGGCCACACGATGCCGAAACTGACGTGGCTCAGGGAAATCCCGATGGTGGGTAAAAAGCTGTATGTCAGTTATGACACGCTGGTGGCGAGTGGCGGTGCCGGCGTGATGGCGAAAATACAGCCTTACATCGGCCGCACCACAGGCTTTTTTGTGGCTCAGGCCGGTCATTTCGGGCGCTTTATGATCCATCTGGGCGTGATGTTACTGTTCAGCGTGCTGCTTTACTGGCGTGGCGAACAGGCTGCCCAGGGCATCCGTCACTTCGCGTTTCGTATGGCGGGACGACGCGGTGATGCTGCGGTGCTGCTGGCGGCACAGTCCATTCGTGCCGTAGCGCTGGGTGTGGTGGTGACGGCGCTGGTGCAGGGTGTGCTGGGCGGCATCGGTCTGGCGATTTCCGGTATTCCTTATGCCACGCTGTTAACGGTACTGATGATCCTCTGCTGCCTGGTACAGCTCGGTCCACTGCTGGTGCTGGTTCCTGCCATCATCTATCTCTACTGGAGCGGCGATACCACCTGGGGCACCGTGCTGCTGGTCTGGAGCTGTGTGGTCGGCACGATGGATAACGTTCTGCGCCCGATGTTAATCCGTATGGGTGCAGACCTGCCGATGATTCTGATCCTCTCAGGCGTGATTGGTGGCCTGTTCGCGTTCGGCATGATTGGTCTGTTTATCGGCCCGGTGGTTCTGGCGGTTTCCTACCGTCTGGTTTCGGTCTGGGTACATGAAGCGCCCGCCCCGGATAAAGACCCGATGGCCTCGGCTGATGCACTGGCCGATCACGAGGGTACCCCACCAGCTGTATAATGCGGTGCAATGGCACTTTGCGCCAATCCCCCTGATGTACATTGATTAGTGCGGTTAATGATGATTAACCGCACCTCTCTTCATCATTCAGATAAATTCTGTTTTTCATTAGCGATTTTTAATAAAAAAGCCATCTTTGACCTAAAAACGACCATTCAGGGCTAAAAAAGATTACTTTCTGCACTGTTTCTTAAGCCAAATGACCAGGTAAAGATGACAAAAGATTATCGGCTTTAAACTAATAAGAGGATTCTTAAAGACGACAGCCAGCCGTATGAATAACATGTTTCCTATGTTCGAAATCAACCTGATGATTTTCAGACAAACTTATTCCCCTGAGTAGAGTAAAGAATTGCTGTGTGTAGTCTTTGCCCATCCCCTGTGATGGGCTTTTTTTTGCCTGAAATAAGCCAGCTATAAATAGAAAAGGCCCGCAATGCGGGCCTTTATGCTTGCTACAACCGGGGATCAGGCGGTTTTATTTAACTGCGCCAGACTCACCCAGGTTTCCACTACGGTATCCGGGTTCAGCGACAGGCTGTCGATGCCCTCTTCCATCAGCCATGCGGCAAAATCCTGATGGTCGGACGGTCCCTGCCCACAGATTCCGACATATTTACCCTGTTTTTTGGCCGCTTTGATCGCCATGGAAAGCAGCGCTTTCACGGCTTCATTACGCTCGTCAAACAGTGCAGAGACAACGCCGGAGTCGCGGTCCAGCCCCAGCGTCAGCTGGGTCATGTCGTTAGATCCAATTGAGAAGCCATCAAAGTGCTGCAGGAACTGATCCGCCAGTAGCGCATTGGACGGAATCTCGCACATCATAATGATTTTCAGTCCGTTTTCGCCGCGCTTCAGTCCCTGACGTGCCAGCTCTTCCACCACCGCCTGCGCCTGATCCACGGTACGGACAAACGGAACCATGATCTCAACGTTCGTAAGGCCCATCTCATTGCGAACACGCTTCACCGCTTCACACTCAAGCGCGAAACAATCCCGGAAGCTGTCCGCTACGTAGCGGCCGGCCCCACGGAATCCCAGCATCGGGTTTTCTTCTTCAGGCTCGTAGCGCTCACCGCCCACGAGATTGGCATATTCGTTCGTTTTGAAGTCGGAAAGTCGGACAATTACACGTTTCGGTGCAAATGCCGCGCCAAGTGTGGCAATTCCTTCAGTCAGGCGGCCAATGTAAAACTCGACCGGATTATCAAATCCTTTCATCATTTTACGGATCTGCTGCTGCAGTTCCGGTGTCTGTTGATCGAATTCCAGTAGCGCTTTAGGGTGGACGCCAATCATACGGTTAATGATAAATTCCAGACGCGCCAGACCGACACCTTCGTTAGGCAGACAGGCGAAATCAAAGGCACGATCGGGGTTGCCCACATTCATCATAATTTTCAGCGGCAGTTCAGGCAGCGAATCGACCTGAGAACTGGTGACATCAAAATCAAGCAGCTGATCGTAGACGTAGCCGGTGTCGCCCTCAGCACAGGAAACCGTGACCTGATGACCCTCCTTCAAACGATCGGTTGCATCGCCACAGCCAACGACAGCAGGGATACCCAGTTCACGCGCGATGATTGCCGCATGACAGGTTCGTCCGCCACGGTTAGTGACAATCGCTGACGCCTTTTTCATGATCGGTTCCCAGTCCGGATCGGTCATATCCGTCACCAGCACATCACCTTTTTCAATGCGGTGCATTTCGCTGATATCGTGGATGACCTTCACCACGCCTGCGCCAATACGATGACCGATAGCACGGCCTTCCACCACCACGCTGCCCTGACCCTGCAGCGTATAACGTTCCATGACCTGACCATTTGAGCGCACAGTTTCAGGACGCGCCTGAACGATGAACAACTTACCGGTGTGCCCATCTTTGGCCCACTCAATATCCATCGGACGCTGATAATGCTGTTCAATTAAGACAGCCTGTTTAGCCAGGGCCTGCACTTCCTCATCACTTAAGCAAAAACGATCGCGTTCGGCTTCAGGCACATCTTCGATCTGAACCTGCTCGCCATGCGCCTGAGAATCGGCATAGACCATGCGAACCTTTTTCGACCCCATATTGCGGCGCACGATAGCGGGACGATCCGCTGCCAGCGTGGGCTTGTGGACGTAGAATTCGTCCGGGTTAACGGCACCCTGCACCACCATTTCACCCAGTCCCAGCGCAGCAGTAATAAAGACCACCTGATCAAAGCCAGACTCCGTATCAATGGTGAACATCACACCTGAAGAGGCCAGGTCAGAGCGCACCATACGCTGAATACCCGCAGAGAGCGCCACGCCACGGTGATCATAGCCCTGGTGCACGCGGTAAGAGATAGCGCGGTCATTAAACAGCGAAGCAAAGACATGCTTCACCGCCACCATCACGGCGTCGATACCCTGCACATTCAGGAAGGTTTCCTGCTGACCAGCAAAGGAGGCATCGGGCATATCTTCCGCGGTGGCCGAGGAGCGGACAGCAAACGACGCGGCCTCATCATCGGCAGAAAGTTGCTGATAGGCATCCAGAATGACGGACTCCAGTTCCGGCAGAAAAGGGGTCTCCACCACCCACTGACGAATCTGCTTACCCGCTGATGCCAGCGCATTCACATCATCAATATCGGTCTCGTCCAGCAGCGCGTAAATTCGCTGATTGAGCCCGCTTTGATCAAGAAACAGGTTAAAGGCATAGGATGTCGTCGCGAATCCATTGGGTACAGAAACACCCAGCGAAGAGAGATTAGTAATCATTTCACCCAGAGAGGCATTCTTACCGCCTACCCGATCAACATCATGCATACCAAGCTGGTTATACCAGAGCACGAGTGGCTGTTCGCCATTAATGGACATTGCGCTTATCCTTTATCAATTAACAATGAATGGACACAGGGAGTTATCTCTTTTCAGCCTGGCATATCACCCCCCTCAATAACGATGTGTTGAATCGTTAAAGCAGAATTTCAGCAACAGTTTCGGAATTGTGAGCGAAATTTTTTGCTGTTGCGCAATGACGCTATTTTTCGCTAAATGATTGATGCAGCAGGAAATGACAGATTTTCAGCCATTTAATCCCTCTGTTTTGTTGCGCAACAGTTGCGTGACTATTTGCAGCGTAATAAGGGTTTAAAGCATCCCGGTGAAGCGAAACCGCGGTTAGTTTTTAATTATCCTGATGAAACAGCAGACAAAAAATCCGGACAGGCATTACAGAAACTAAAATCAGAGATGAATTATTTAAGCGCATGGCTCATGCTAACGGCTCACTCTTGTCTGAGGCTGATTACGTTATGACAACTGACAGAAGCGTTTTTTATATCTCCGATGGTACGGCCATTACGGCTGAAGTACTGGGTCATGCGGTGCTGTCACAATTTCCGGTTAATATCACCAGTCTGACGCTGCCCTTCGTAGAAAATGTCCAGCGTGCGCTGGCGGTTAAAGCCCAGATTAACGCCCTTTATCAGCAGAGCGGTGTGCGGCCACTGGTGTTTTTCTCGATCGTCACCCCGGAAGTGCGCGACATCATCGTGCAGAGCGACGGCTTTTGTCAGGATATCGTGCAGGCGCTGGTGGCACCGCTGCAGCAGGAGCTGGGTTTGTCCCCCGCACCGGTTGCTCACCGTACTCACGGACTGGATGCCAGTAATCTGGGTAAATATGATGCGCGTATTGCGGCGATCGATTACGCACTGGCGCATGATGACGGTATCTCGCTGCGCGGACTCGAGGATGCGCAGGTTATTCTGTTGGGTGTCTCGCGCTGTGGTAAAACTCCCACCAGCCTCTATCTGGCGATGCAATTTGGTGTGCGCGCCGCCAACTACCCGTTCATCGCAGATGACATGGATAACCTCAAACTGCCGCCCGCGCTGCGCGCGCATCAGAATAAACTGTTCGGGCTGACTATCGATCCGGAACGCCTGGCGGCGATACGTCAGGAGCGGGCGGAAAATACCCGTTACGCCTCAATGCGTCAGTGCCGACTGGAAGTGGGCGAAGTAGAAGCGCTGTTTCGCACCCATCAGATCCGCTATCTCAACAGCACCAACTACTCGGTGGAAGAGATTGCCACCAAAATTCTCGACATCATGGGTCTGACGCGCCGCATGTACTGAGAGTGTTATCGATGCTGAGTTGTAAAGCGATGCTGCCGTCGCTTTTGATTTCATTATCAAATCCCGGGTTGAATTCGCAGGCTAATGGTTTATTGTGACCACCATCACTTCCCGGTATTTCACCGCTGCGAAGAACCGTTTTCGAGAAACTCATGAACAAAACCGACGAACTGCGTACCGCACGCATTGGTAGTCTGATTACTCCCGCCAGCCTGGCGGCTGACCATCCCGTTTCCCCGGCCATTGCCGACAATGTCACGGCTGCCCGTAAACGTATAGCCCGTATTCTGACCGGTGAAGATCCCCGCCTGCTGGTGGTGATTGGCCCCTGCTCACTGCACGACCCGAAAGCAGCCCTGGAGTATGCAGAGCGTCTGAACGCATTGCGCAGCCGCTATGACGATCGGCTGGAGATTGTGATGCGCGCCTACTTCGAGAAGCCGCGCACCGTGGTGGGCTGGAAAGGCTTAATCTCTGATCCGAACCTGGATGGCAGCTACGATGTAAACCGGGGCATTGGTATCGCCCGCAAACTGCTGATTGATATCAACACGCTGGGATTGCCTACCGCCACAGAATTTCTGGATATGGTGATCGGCCAGTTTATTGCCGACCTGATCAGCTGGGGAGCGATTGGCGCACGCACCACCGAAAGCCAGATCCACCGTGAAATGGCGTCGGCCCTCTCCTGCCCGGTCGGCTTTAAAAACGGCACCGACGGTAACGTTCAGATTGCCGTGGATGCGATTCGCGCCGCACGCGCCAGCCATATGTTCCTGTCGCCGGACAAGCTGGGGCAGATGACGATCTATCAGACCAGCGGCAACCCGCATGGACATGTGATCCTGCGTGGTGGCAAGCAGCCTAACTATCATGCCAGTGATGTCGCTGCCGCGGCGGAGAGTCTGTCTGCCTTTAATCTGCCAGAGCAGCTGGTAATCGACTTCAGTCACGGCAACTGCCTGAAGCAGCATCGTCGTCAGATGGATGTGGCGGCAGAGGTAGCGGAGCAGATTAAAGCAGGATCGCGGGCTGTTGCCGGTGTGATGATTGAGAGCTTCCTGGAAGAGGGTAATCAGAAAGTGGTGAGCGGCGAACCGCTGGTTTACGGCAAGTCGATTACCGATCCCTGCCTCGGCTGGCAGGAGAGCGAAAAAGTGCTCGCCCTGCTGGCCGAGGCGGTTTCTCATCGCCTCTGATTTTCAGTTAGCTGGAGCAGCTCACCTCTAACGTTTTGCCCCAGTCTGGCGGCCGCTGACGATATTCAGCGGCCGTCTCATCGCTAAAGGGCTGCTGTAACGCCTGATGCAGGCGTGCCAGCGCACCCTGCTCGCCCCGCTCCGCCTCTTCAATCGCCTGCTGTGCCAGATAGTTGCGCAGAATCACCGCCGGATTAGCGGCCTTCATCACTGCCTGACGTTCCGTATCACTGACCTGCTCGTCCATCAGACGGCTGCGATAGCGCTGATACCAGCCATCAAACGCCTCACGATCGATAAACTCATCGCGCAACGGTGAGCGGCTTTCAGCCTGTTGAGTCTCACTTAGCAGCCGGAACGTCAGCGTGTAATCGCTGTGCTCCTGGGTCATCAGGGCCAGCAGATCGGTCAGAATCTCATTATCGTTGCTCTGCTGTGTCAACAGACCGAGCTTCGCCCGCATCCGCTCGCCCCAGACCCGCATCAGTTCAGGTTCATAGGCGCTCAGTGCCGTCCGCAACTGCTCCGTGGTCAGCAGACCCGAAAGCGCGTGCGCCAGCCGGTTAAGATTCCACAGGCCAATCATCGGCTGATTTTCAAAGCTGTAGCGACCCTGATAGTCGCTGTGATTGCAGATGAAGTCAGGCTGATAATCATCCAGAAAACCAAAGGGGCCATAGTCGATGGTCAGGCCAAGAATCGACATGTTGTCGGTGTTCATCACCCCATGCGCAAAGCCCACGCTCTGCCACAGGGCAATCAGCCGCGCGGTACGTAACACAATGTCGGTAAACCATTGCTGATAGCGGTCCGCTTCCGCTTCCAGATGCGGCCAGTGATGACGAATCGCGTAGTCGGCCAGCTGCTGCACTTTCTCCTGCTGCTGACTATAAAAGAAATGCTCGAAATGCCCGAACCGCAGATGGCTCGGTGAGATACGCATCAGCATTGCGCCACGTTCGGTGGTTTCGCGGTAGACCGGCTCATCGCCTATCGACAGGGTCAATGCTCGCGTGGTGGGAATGCCAAGATGGTGCAGCGCCTCTGAGGCGAGGAACTCTCGCACGCTGGAACGGATTACAGCGCGACCATCCCCCATCCTTGAGTAAGGCGTCAGGCCTGCGCCCTTGAGATGCCAGTCAAGTTTACTGCCATCATCAAGGCGCTGTTCACCCAGCAGAATGCCGCGCCCGTCACCAAGCTGGCCCGCCCAGACGCCAAACTGATGGCCACTGTAGACCTGCGCCAGCGGCTGCATGCCGGGTAACAGGGCTGCGCCGTGCCAGACGTCATGACCGTTACCGGCAAAGAGTTCGGGATCCAGACCCATTGAGGTTGCAAGCGGTGCGTTGTGATACAGCAGGCGTCCGCCAGTCAGCGGTGTGGGGTTTAGCGCGGTGTAACACCCTGTCAGTTCCCGAAACCAGGTGTTGTCAAAAGTGGCCTTACCAGAAGACATTATTTCTCCCATGCGCTGCTCAGCGGTACGTAGATGAGTCCTCTAGTGTAACGCTGATAGCGGGGATTAAAAGAGGGTATCAACCAGGATGCTGAGAAGATGGCATACGATCATCGGCGCAGAGCAGTGAACGCAGTGCATCCGATTTTACTACCGGGAAGAGCGCACCCTGGAAGTCGACACCGTTCAGCTGGCTGACTTTATCGAACAACACTTCATCGTCAATGCCACAAATAATGAGTCGGTCACAATGGGCGCGAAAATTATCGATAATGCTCTGAATAAACGGCACGAATGACGCGCGTTTTGTCAGCGAATGAATAAACTCTTTATCCAGACAGATACAACTGAATAAATTATCGTAGACTGCATTAGAGGGTGTCTTACCCGCGCCGAAATGTGAAAGTGCTAAATTAAATTCTGCGTGCAGGTCAGCCAGTAAGGGATTATTTTTGCCCAGTTTCAGTTGCGGAAACGTTTCAGTAATATTCAACAGAATGAACGGCAGCTGCTTTATTTTCCGCATAACTAATTCACTGGCCAGCAGTGTCCGGGCCATCCCTTCATCAATACGGATAAATGCTGACACAGAATGCGCTTCAAATAACGCGCGATTCTGCTCCAGCAATCCAATCTGACTTTGCAGAAGGCGCAGCTGCTGCGACTCATCAAGCTGCGGCAGCAACAGATCCTGCGGCAGAGTGATGGGAGCACTTTCATGCACCAACTGCGTTACCAGCTCGACAGCGGTCAACCGTCCGTGAACATCACAGACAGGATAGAACCAGATTTCCGACTGATAGTCGGCCGAGAGATGAATTTTCATTTTGATGCCAGAATAAGCGGCGATGGAGATATCGTATAGTAATGGTTGGGTACAGGCAATAGTGCCAAATCATTGAAGAGACGAACTTCTTTGCCCTTCCACCGCCGTTTGACAACAGGCAGTCACGCTTAAGCCAAATAATAGCGATAAAATACCGCTTATTAGTGGAATTAAAAAAGCATTTATTCTGGTTATTAAAACCCACAGTCAATAACTGTCATTTAAAATAAAGCTTTTACTCTCTGTTTCGGCTCTATTTAAAACTGGACTTAAGTCAGATTTGGCGAACGGCGTTTAAATACGGCGCGCCTGCCAGAACACTTTCCGCCAGTAGACATTGTCGAGCGAAGAGCGGACTACGCCCTGGCTGGTTGACGCGTGGATGAAGGCATTATCGGTGTCATAAATACCCACATGCAGGCCATTTTCGCCACGCCCGGTTTTGAAAAAAACCAGATCGCCTGGCAGCAGTTCATCTTTACTGATTCGGGTGCCAATATCGCTTTGGGCTGAGGTGGTGCGCGGCAGCTGTAGCGAAAATTTGTCGCGGAAGGTCAGATAGACAAAGCCAGAGCAGTCAACGCCGTTACGACTCATGCCGCCATAGCGATAAGGCGTGCCACGCCAGTGACCGAGCTGATCGTTCAGTTCCGCTATCACAGTGATCGAATCGGAAAGACGGCCATTAATCGGCGGAGCGTGATGACTGCATCCCGACAGCAGCAGAACTAAAATCAGCAAACCCAGGCGCATCGCCAAATGTCCTTATCAGAAGTTACAACCGGCTTAATGTAGCGGTAAAGCCCGCCATGTAGCAAGTGTCAGGGCAGGACGGTCAGTAGCGTGCGTCCTTCGAGTTGAATCTGCCGGAAAGTTATCTGGTAAAGGGGAGTCAGGCGCTGCGGCGTCAGGACCTTTGCCGGTTCGCCCTGCGCAACCACCTGTCCCCTGTTCATCAGCCAGACCCGATCGGCGTGTTGGAGGCTGTGGTTGAGGTCGTGACTACTGGCGATAACGCTGATACCTGCCGCGCACAGCGCCGCAATCAGATCGTCTGCCGCTTTCTGCTGGCCGATATCCAGCGCCGTCATTGGCTCATCGAGAATTAACAATCGCCCGTGGGGATTGATGAGAGGATCAATCTGCGCGCAGACTGCCGCCAGCCTGACGCGCTGCCATTCACCGCCGGAGAGTCTGGTCAGGGAACGGGTTAATTTATCCTGCAGCTGCAGCTGTTGCAGCAGCGTACTGAGCCGGACATCGGACTGCGACCCCGCCTGCTTCAGATGCAGACGTAAATAGTGCCAGACCGGCATCTGGCTCAGCGGCGCCTGCTGCTGGGGCAGCCAGCCCCGAACCCTGGAGAGCGCCGCGCCGCGCCAGTCAATCAGCGGCTTTTCATCCAGCAGCACCCTCCCTGAGGCGGGTTGCAGACCCGCAATCACACTCAGTAAGGTGCTTTTACCTGCGCCATTCGGTCCTGCCACGTGCAGCAGCTGACCGGCGGCAAGTTCACCGTTCATTGGCAGCAGCCGCCCGGGAACAGCAGCCTGATGCAGGCGTAACAGCATCTATTTTGCCAGCGCCTGCTTAATGGTTTCCAGAATGATTGGATCTTCCGGCGTCATATCAGGTGCAAAACGCTGGATCACGCTGCCGTCACGGCCAATCAGGAATTTTTCGAAATTCCACAGAATGTCGCCCTGCGCTTTCGGCGCGCGGCCTTTACTCTCCATACGCTCGTAAAAGCCGCTGCCTTCCGGACGCACCGCGTCAGGACGGGCCGCGATCATCTGCGCATAGAGTGGATGACGACCTTCGCCGTTGACCTCGGTTTTGGCAAACATCGGGAACGTGACGCCATAGGTCGTGCTGCAGAAGGTTTTGATCTCCTCACTGCTGCCCGGCTCCTGCTCCAGAAACTGATTGCAGGGGAAACCGAGTACGCTGAAGCCCTGATCCTGCCAGGCTTTCTGCAGGTTTTCCAGCTCTTCATATTGCGGCGTCAGACCACATTTAGAGGCCACATTGACCACCAGCAGAACCTTGCCCTGCCACTGTGACAGCGTGGTT
Source organism: Pantoea hericii (assembly GCF_014155795.1). Lineage (NCBI taxonomy): Bacteria > Pseudomonadati > Pseudomonadota > Gammaproteobacteria > Enterobacterales > Erwiniaceae > Pantoea > Pantoea hericii. Next base: position 144,842 of record NZ_SCKV01000002.1, on the reverse strand, counting down.
TTTTCCCCATCGAGCGTAACCAGTTCAGTATCATAAATGTTCATGCTATTTCCTTTGTGGATGCTGTTGTGGATCCAGAATAACCAGCCGAAGCTAGCGCGAAGATTTCACCAGTAAAATAATAAACAGCGGCGCGCCCAGTGTCGCGGTCACGACACCTATCGGCAATTCCGCCGAGGTCAGCGCCAGACGTGCCACGATATCGGCGGCCAGAAGCACCGCCGCGCCCGCCAGCGCCGAGGCCGGCAGCAGATAACGGTGGTCACTGATACCGCTCAGGCGCAGGAGATGCGGGATGACCAGCCCGACAAAACCAATGGCACCGGCCATCGCGACGCTGATACCCACCAGCCAGCCCATCGCCAGCACCAGCAGGTTACGCCAGTAAAAGAGGGACAGTCCGAGCTGACGGGCGGATGTCTCGCCCAGCGCCAGCAGATTGAGGATGGGCCCGGTCGCTCCCAGGGCCAGCATCACCGGCAGCAGCGCCAGCATCATCCAGCCATAGCGCCAGTCAATTCCGCTGAATCCCCCCATCATCCAGTACATCAACTGACGCAGATCGAGACTGGTGCTGAAGTAGACCGCCCAGGTCATGATGGCGCTGCAAATAATCCCCAGCGCCACACCGGTCAGCAACAGCCGGGTGACCGAAAGCTGACGATGCGCAAAATGCAGCAGAATTAGCGTAATAATCAACGCACCGGCCATCGCCGCCAGCCCGAGGCTCCACAGCGAGCCGCTGCCCAGCAGCACGCCGAGCACCAGGCCAATACCGGCGCCGTTCGAGACGCCAAGGAGGCCAGGCTCTGCCAGCGGATTGGTAAACAGCGCCTGCATCACCACACCGCATATCGCCAGAGACGCCCCCACCAGCACCACCGCCAGGCTGCGGGGCAACCGCAACTGCCAGACAAAGAGTCTGCCGCTCTCGGTGAACCACGCTGCGGGCGCGATCCAGCTGTCTCCGGCACAGAGGCTGAGACAGAGCAGTGCACAGAGCGTAAGAGCCAGCGCAATCAGCCATTTCTGGCCGCGCTGGTCGGACTGGCGCGCGAACGTGTCGAGCAGAGACATAAGCAGGATTAGCTGAGAAAACAGTGATTTGATTGTAGAGAGATTGCAGAAAAAAGAAAGGCTGATGAGGCGGTTTGCGCAGGCCTGCCGTGGCGATTAACGGCGCGGGGAGCGGTGATGTTGTGTGCCGGAACCATGAAAAAAGGCCGCTTTCGCGGCCTTTTTGAAACGCTGAAATTCAGTCAGTCTCTTTGGGTGTAGCGTTCTCTACGCGGCTTTTCAGCTTCTGTCCTGGGCGGAACGTTACTACGCGACGCGCAGTAATCGGAATATCTTCACCCGTTTTCGGGTTTCTGCCAGGACGCTGGTTTTTGTCACGCAGGTCGAAATTACCAAACCCAGACAGTTTAACCTGTTCTCCATTTTCCAAAGCGCGGCGAACCTCTTCGAAAAACAGCTCCACTAACTCTTTGGCATCGCGTTTGCTTAACCCGAGTTTCTCAAACAGGTACTCTGACATCTCAGCTTTTGTAAGCGCCATAGGTTCAATCCCTCAAGGTTGCCTGGAATCGCTCTTTTAATGCCGCAACGCATTTGCCAACGGTCGCGGCAATCTCCTCTTCTTCGAGTGTCCGGCTGGTATCCTGCAAAATCAGGCTGATTGCGAGGCTCTTGTAGCCCTCAGAAACGCCCTTACCGCGGTACACGTCAAACAAGTTTACGCCAACTACCTGATTTACGCCAACTTTCTTACACTCTGCGATGATATCTGCTGCAGGGACGTTTTCAGCCACCACAACAGCAATATCACGACGGTTCGCCGGGAAGCGAGAAATCTCGCGCGCGTCAGGCAGGACGCGGTCTGCGACCTTATTCCAAAGCAGTTCAAAGACTAAGGTGCGGCCATTAAGATCAAGCTTACGTTCCAGCTCAGGATGAACCACGCCGATAAAACCGATATGTTCATCATGCAAATAAATCGCCGCGCTCTGTCCTGGATGCAACGCCGGATTCACTTCAGCACGGAAGCTGATGTTATCCAGTTTGCCGGTTAAATCGAGCAGCGACTCTAAATCGCCTTTCAAATCATAGAAGTCAACGGTCTGACGCGCCAGATCCCAGTGCTCTTCAACGCGGTTGCCACTGATCACGCCAGCCAGCATAAGATCCTGACGGATACCTAAATCCGCCTGGCTATCGGGCACAAAACGTAAGCCGCTCTCGAACAGGCGTACGCGGCTCTGCTGACGGTTCTGGTTGTAAACCACTGCACTGAGCAGGCCAGTCCAGAGTGACAGACGCATCGTCGACATGTCGCTGGAGATCGGGCTTGGCAGTAGCAGCGCCTCTTCACCCGGATGAAGCAGCTGCTGGATTTTTGGATCAACGAAGCTGTAGGTAATCGCTTCCTGATAACCTTTATCCACCAGCATGTTTTTAGCGCGCTTCAGCGACAGGTTCGCTTCGCGGTGCTGGGTCATTACCAGCCCGGCCTGTACTGGCACATCCGGAATGTTGTTATAGCCGTAAATACGCGCCACTTCTTCGACCAGGTCTTCTTCGATCGCCATATCGAAACGCCAGCTCGGGGCCACAGCCTGCCACTGCCCTTCACCCACAGTGACTTCACAGCCCAGGCGGGTCAGGATGTCAGTGACCTGATCATCCGCAATGACGTGGCCAATCAGACGGTCCAGTTTTTCACGGCGCAGGGTGATCGTCGCCGGTACAGGCAGGGCTGTCTGATGGGTCTGATCGATGACTGGGCCCGCTTCACCGCCGCAGATTGACAGCAGCAGCTCGGTCGCACGCTCCAGCGCGGTGTGTTGCAGCGCCGGGTCAACGCCACGCTCGTAGCGATGTGACGCGTCGGTATGCAGACCGTGACGACGTGCGCGACCGGTGATAGAAAGCGGGTCAAAGTATGCGCACTCGAACAGGATGTTTTGCGTTTCGCCGTTCACACCTGAATGTTCGCCACCAAAAATACCGGCCATGGCCAGCGCTTTCTGGTGATCGGCGATCACTAAGGTATCACTTTGCAGACTGGCTTCAGTGCCATCCAGCAGTGTCAGCTTTTCGCCCTCTTTCGCCATGCGCACCACGATACCGCCGTCAATGCGGTCGAGGTCGAAGGCGTGCATCGGCTGACCCAGTTCCAGCAGAACGTAGTTAGTGATGTCTACAACCGGATCGATTGAGCGAATGCCGCAGCGACGCAGCTTCTCTTTCATCCACAGTGGCGTCGCCGCCGCAACGTTAATCCCTTTCACTACGCGGCCCAGATAGCGCGGACAGGCTTCTGTTGCGTCAACCTGGATCGGGAATGTCTCGTTGAGCGTAGCCGTGACCGGCTGCATCTGCGGCTTGTTCAGCGGTAAACCGTTCAGCACAGCGACATCACGGGCGATACCGATCAGACCCAGGCAGTCGGCGCGGTTAGGCGTGACGCTGATTTCAATGGTGTTGTCATCCAGCTGCAGGTATGTGCGGATGTCGGTGCCAATGGGCGCATCGGCAGGCAGTTCGATAATGCCGTTGTGGTCGTCGGAAATGCCCAGCTCGGAGAACGAGCAGAGCATACCTTCAGACGGCTCGCCACGCAGTTTGGCCGCTTTGATTTTGAAATCACCTGGCAGCACGGCACCCACGGTCGCGACGGCGACTTTCAGTCCCTGACGGCAGTTCGGCGCGCCACAGACGATATCCAGCAGACGCTCGCCGCCCACATTGATTTTGGTCACACGCAGCTTGTCGGCATTGGGGTGCTGACCGCACTCCACCACTTCACCGACCACGACGCCATGAAACGCACCCGCAACCGGCTCAACGCCGTCCACTTCCAGGCCAGCCATGGTGATTTGTTCAGACAGCGCAGCGCTGTCCAGGGCTGGATTTACCCATTCGCGTAACCAGAGTTCACTGAATTTCATTGGATATCCTGCCCTTACTTAAATTGTTTGAGGAAACGTAAATCATTTTCGAAGAAAGCACGCAGATCGGTCACGCCGTAGCGCAACATGGTCAGACGCTCCATGCCCATACCAAAGGCGAAGCCGGAATAGACTTCCGGATCGATGCCGACATTACGCAGCACGTTTGGATGTACCATGCCGCAACCCAGCACTTCGAGCCATTTACCGTTTTTACCCATCACGTCCACTTCTGCGGACGGCTCAGTAAACGGGAAGTAAGAAGGACGGAAACGGATCTGCAAATCTTCTTCGAAGAAGTTGTTAAGGAAATCGTGCAGCGTCCCTTTCAGATTGGTAAAGCTGATGTTTTTATCAACAATCAGCCCTTCCATCTGATGGAACATCGGCGTATGCGTCTGGTCGTAATCGTTACGGTAGACGCGGCCTGGTGCAATAATGCGGATTGGCGGCTGCTGAGCCTGCATAGTACGGATCTGTACGCCAGAGGTCTGGGTGCGCAGCAGGCGGGTAGCGTCGAACCAGAAGGTATCATGATCGGCACGCGCCGGATGATGGGCAGGAATATTCAGCGCATCGAAGTTATGATAATCATCTTCAATTTCTGGTCCGGTCACGACAGCAAAGCCTAACTCACCGAAGAAAGTCTCAATGCGATCCATGGTGCGGGTCACAGGATGCAGACCGCCATTCTCAATACGACGGCCCGGCAGAGAAACATCAATGGTCTCTTCCGCAAGACGGGCGTTCAGCACTGCGGATTCCAGCGCATCTTTGCGTGCATTGAGACGCTCGGTGACCTGCTGTTTCGCTTCGTTGATAACAGCACCCGCTGCAGGACGCTCTTCGGCTGGCAGCTCGCGTAATGTGGTCATCTGCAGTGTCAGATGTCCTTTCTTACCGAGGTATTCGACGCGCACCGCGTCAAGGGCGGCGATATCCGTCGCCCCGTCGATGGCCGCCGTGGCGCTGGCCACCAGTTCTGCGAGTTGGGACATAATTTCCTCTTTTTCCAGTCAGGCTGGTCAGTTCTCGTTGGGACCTGCCGGTCCAATATGCTAGCGCCAGAAACAAAAAAGCCTCCACGAGGGAGGCTTTCAGCGCGATTTTTCGTTTCTTCTCTTATGCGCAAAAGCCCCCGAATGTCAGGCGCTAAAGTAAAAAAAGAAACGGAAAATAGCAGCATTCATGCTTGCGGTTACCTTGTGATGCTATACAGGGGTACTATTGAAATGCTCAGCGACTAAAATGTCAATCATTTGCGTAAGTTACAGGCAATAAAAAAGGGAGCAAGCTCCCTTTTCCATCTGACTTACGCCAGGGCTGATTTCGCTTTTTCGACCAGTGCAGAGAATGCCACTTTGTCGAATACAGCGATGTCGGCCAGGATCTTACGGTCAATCTCAATGGCTGCTTTCTTCAGACCATTGATGAAACGGCTGTATGACATGCCGTTCTGACGTGCCGCTGCGTTAATACGCGCGATCCACAGCTGACGGAACTGACGCTTACGCTGACGACGGTCACGGTAAGCATACTGACCAGCTTTGATAACAGCCTGGAAAGCAACACGGTAAACACGTGAACGTGCACCGTAATAGCCTTTAGCTTGTTTTAAGATTTTTTTGTGACGTGCGCGAGCAACTACACCACGTTTTACACGAGCCATTTAGCTCTCCTGTTTAATATTCTGAATTAAAGAAAAAAATTTACTTATGCGTACGGCAGGCAGGCAATAACCAGACCCAGATCGCCTTTAGACACCATGCATTTCGGACGCAGGTGACGTTTACGCTTAGTAGATTTTTTAGTCAGAATATGACGCAGGTTTGCGTGTTTACGCTTGAAGCCGCCAGAAGCGGTCTTCTTGAAGCGCTTAGCCGCGCCACGTACAGTTTTAATCTTTGGCATTTTAAAAATATCCACTTCGCATTGTTAATAACATGACCCAGACAGGCGAACAGACAATCGCACAACGCAAGCGTTGCGCGATTACTGCTACTTGAAAGCCTACTGTTTCTTCTTAGGAGCGAGCACCATGATCATCTGGCGGCCTTCGATCTTCGAAGGGAAGGATTCGACAATGGCCAAATCCAGATCTTCACACAGGTCTTTACGGACGCGGTTAAGCACTTCCATACCGATCTGCTGGTGCGCCATCTCACGACCGCGGAAACGCAGCGTGATTTTGGCTTTATCGCCATCTTCCAGAAAGCGAATCAGGTTGCGTAGTTTGACCTGATAGTCGCCATCATCGGTTCCAGGACGGAATTTGATTTCCTTAACCTGAATAACTTTCTGCTTCTTCTTCTGTTCCTTAGAAGATTTGCTTTTTTCATAGAGGAACTTGCCGTAATCCATAATACGGCAGACCGGCGGTTCGGCATTCGGGCTGATTTCGACTAAATCGCCGCCCGCTTCCTCAGCTTTTTCCAAAGCTTCGCGTAATGTGACAATGCCAATCGGCTCGCCATCCATGCCTGTTAAGCGCACTTCAGTTGCGCGAATTTCACTGTTAATCTTGTTCGGACGCGTAGGTAGTACTCGTTTTCCGCCTTTAATACTTTATTCCTCCAATTGTTGAAGATTTCGGCTGCGAACCTCTTGTTGCAATTTTGCAACAAACACATCGACATCCATCGACCCAAGGTCTTTACCACGGCGGGTGCGAACGGCAACTTTGCCAGCTTCCACCTCTTTATCACCGCAGACCAACATATAAGGGACGCGACGTAATGTGTGCTCGCGGATTTTAAAGCCTATCTTCTCATTTCTCAAGTCTGCTTTCACACGAATGCCAGCATTCTGCAGCTTACGCGTCAAAGACTCAACATATTCCGCTTGTCCATCGGTAATATTCATTACCACGACTTGCAGCGGTGCCAGCCAGGTTGGGAAGAAACCGGCAAATTCTTCGGTAAGAATACCGATGAAACGCTCCATTGATCCCAGAATCGCACGGTGAATCATCACTGGCGTCTGACGATCATTGTTTTCACCCACATACGTTGCTTCAAGGCGTTTTGGCAGGGAGAAGTCTAGCTGAACTGTGCCGCACTGCCAGGCGCGATCAAGGCAATCATACAACGTGAACTCAATTTTAGGACCGTAGAACGCACCTTCGCCAGGCTGGAACTCAAACTCAATATTGTTTTCGTTCAGCGCGGCAGCCAGGTCTTCCTCGGCACGATCCCACATTTCATCTGTACCGATGCGCTTCTCAGGACGGGTGGATAACTTCACCACGATCTTTTCAAAGCCGAAGGTGCTGTACATGTCATAAACCATGCGGATACAGCTGTTTACTTCGTCACGTACCTGCTCTTCAGTACAGAAGACGTGCGCGTCATCCTGGGTAAAGCCACGTACACGCATCAGACCGTGCAGCGCACCTGATGGTTCATTACGGTGACAGCTACCGAACTCCGCCATACGCAATGGCAGGTCACGGTAAGATTTCAGACCCTGATTGAAGATCTGAACATGCCCAGGACAGTTCATCGGTTTGATGCAATATTCACGGTTCTCAGACGAGGTCGTGAACATCGCTTCTTTGTAGTTTTCCCAGTGCCCGGTTTTTTCCCACAGGACGCGGTCCATCATGAAGGGACCTTTCACTTCCTGGTACTGGTACTCTTTTAATTTGCTGCGGACAAACACTTCCAGTTCGCGGAAGATGGTCCAGCCGTCATTATGCCAGAAGACCATGCCTGGTGCTTCTTCCTGCATATGGTAGAGATCCAGCTGCTTACCAATCTTACGATGGTCACGCTTCGCCGCCTCTTCCAGACGCTGCAGATAGGCTGCCAGCTGCTTTTTGTCTGCCCATGCGGTGCCATAAATACGCTGCAGCATTTTGTTGCTGCTGTCGCCGCGCCAGTAGGCACCGGAGATCTTCTGCAGTTTAAAATGATGGCAGAACCGCATGTTCGGCACGTGCGGACCGCGGCACATGTCGACATATTCTTCGTGATGATACAGGCCAGGTTTATCGTCATGGCTGATGTTTTCATCAAGTATGGTGGTCTTGTAAATTTCGCCACGCGCCGCAAAGACGTCACGTGCTTCCTGCCAGCTGACCTTTTTCTTCACCACATCGTAGTTGGTTTCAGCCAACTGATGCATGCGTTTTTCCAGCAGGTCGATATCTTCCTGAGTCAGGGTACGATCGATGTCGACATCATAATAGAAGCCGTTATCAATGACCGGACCGATCGCCATTTTGGTATCCGGCCACAGCTGTTTAATCGCATGCCCTAACAGGTGCGCACAGGAGTGACGGATGATTTCCAGGCCCGCTTCATCTTTAGCGGTAATAATCGCAACAGCAGCATCTTCGGTAATGGGATCGACAGCATCAACCAGTTCACCGTTAACGCGGCCAGCGATGCAGGCTTTTGCCAGACCCGGACCGATGTCCAGCGCAATATCCATCACACTGACGGGGCGGTCAAAGACACGCTGGCTGCCATCAGGAAGCGTAATTACAGGCATTTCATATCCTTATTTGCAGTGGTAAGCCACACGAAAGCCTACATGCAATGTAATGTAGAATGAGTGACCTGGCGTGATATCAGACCCACATTGTCGGAATGTCGCCAGGATTTTAGTGCGGGGCAGATAATAGCAGTTTTCCCCGTTGAGAAAAACCCATCCCCTTTTCCCTAAGCCATGGAGAGGACAAAAAAAAGCGGCCTGACACACTGTCAGGCCGCCGGATACACCCAGGCAAAAATGCGCTTACATGGCGTAAGAGAGCATGATTGAGGTTTTGGTATCCGTACGATCCGGCGCAGATTCAGCCGGATGGTTGTTCCAGCTCACGTTGTAAGCCAGTTTCAGCGCGAAATGGCTGTTGATCGCTACCTGCAGACCGGTTTCGGAGTTCACCGTGGTGTCTTCTCCGAAGGTACTCAGCACGGAGACACCCTGAATGAATTTAGTGGTATCGGTCAGCTGCCACTGATAGCTGACTGCGCCATAGCCCAGCGCCTTGGTCTCATGGCCACCGGCGTGGTAATCATCATAACGTACGCCCGGACCGAATTCCGCACGCAGCGAGTGTACCGGGCCATTCAGAATCTGACGACCGTAACCGGCAGTCAGGACGTCGCGTGAATCGTAACCGTTGAAACGATCGCTTAACCAGCTCGCCTGTCCAAACAGGTAGTCATACGAGTTAAGGTTGTAACGTGAACGACCACCAATGTTGTAGGTCTCAGAAGAGCGCTCATCATTTGAAGAGGTATTAGCTGCGTTACCCCACAAGCTGTATGCCATAGATGACTGATACCAGGTCATATTGGTCTGGGCCGTTGTGGATGAGCTGGTCGTGTTACCGGTTTGCGCCAGGTATCCCGCAGCAGCAGAACCTTCAAATGGCTTTTTAGCGGTAGAAGGGTCATCCATTGATGTAAATACGGCGTTATCGGCCAGTGCCTGGTGACAAAAAGCTCCGGCGGAGAGCAAAAGAACAGCAGACAGCTTGTTATAGGCTTTCATTAAATGTGATCCGTGCGACTGTTTAAAAAACGGAGAGTCTGAAGCGTTTTGCCAGGCATTCAATGCAATTTACGGTAAGTTTTGTAAAAAATTATTAACTTACACAAAATGCCTGGAATTGCCCTGACAACCCCTGTTAATTGGGACTCATCTTATTAACGTCGCGCATTATAGTGCTGCACAAATGAAAAGCCAGACGTAACGGCAGAAGAATTTTTCATCATCCTCCTGGCTCCTTACACAGATTTACGCTGTGCGTCACGTCCGATACCCGGCATCTCCTTCATAATTCGCCTGATTTTTCGCCATGGTCTACGCTCAGTTCAGTTTCTTTTCCCCTGGAGGTACCGCATGAGCAGCAATGATTTAACCCGCTACATTGTGACCTTTCATTATCAGGAGTCGGGATTGAGTGACATCCTGGAACTGACCAGCGCAATGACCGCCGCCGGTTTTACCACCACGCTGACTGACAACGACGGTCACCCCCATGAGCTGGGAACGAACAGCTATGGCATTGTCAGTTCACTGGAGGCTGAAGATCTGCGACAACAGGTTACGGCGGCCGGTGAAAGCGCGTTGGGTCAGAAACCTGAAGTGACTGTCATGACCGTTGAAGAGTATCTGCGCAACACGGCGGATTCTCGCCCCGCCACCTCCGCGCCAGAATAAGAGGTGCAATCGTGCGCGTTTTGGTGAATATTTAGGCAATACAATCGTTCTTACGCAGCGAATAACGAGGATAGCCCAATGTGGTCAGCCATTAGTCGTCTGTTAAGCGAGCAGTTAGGCAACGCCGAAATCACTCAACGTCACGCCCTTGCGGGTGGTGATATCCATCCTGCCTGGCATATCCGCTACGGTGAACATGACGTCTTTGTCAAAAGTAACAGCCGCGATATGCTTTCGCTTTTTACCTGGGAAGCCGATCAGCTGGCCTTGCTGGCGCGCACCGGCACAGTTCGGGTGCCTAAAGTCTATGGTGTGGGTCATCACCGTGAGGAGAGCTTTCTGCTGCTGGAATATATCCGGCCACAGCCGCTGGATGAACAGAGCGCGTTTCAGTTGGGACAGCAACTGGCTCGCCTGCACCAGTGGAGCGAGCAGACCCAGTTCGGACTGGATTTCGACAATAATATTACCACCACGCCACAACCTAACAGCTGGCTGCGGCGCTGGTCGGTGTTTTTTGCCGAACAGCGCATTGGCTGGCAATTGCAGCTGGCGGCGGAAAAAGGCATTCAGTACGGCGATACGGAGTTGATTATCGCCTCCGTGCAGCGGGTGCTCGCGTCCCATCATCCGCAACCGTCGCTGCTGCATGGCGATCTCTGGCCCGCTAACTGCGCCAGCAGCGACCAGGGCCCCTGGCTGTTCGATCCCGCCTGCTACTGGGGTGACCGTGAATGTGATTTAGCGATGCTAAGCTGGTACCCCGACCTGCCCCGCCAGATTTACGACGGTTATCAGTCGGTGTGGCCGTTACCCGATGGGTTTTCACAGCGCCTGCCCGTTTATCAGCTTTACTATCTGCTGAACCGGGCTAACGTGTTTGGCGGGCACTGGCCTGGCGATGCACAGTTCGCTATTGGCGAGTTGCTGGATGAAGATGCACTCGGCAACAGTCAGGCCAGGCCGGCCTGACGAGGTTTACCGTCAGATAAAACCCAGCAGCGACAGTGCAAAATAACCGGCTATCGCAATCACCACTGGCAGCACATAAAGCGGGAAAATCTGCAGGAAGATGGTGTGGCGGGGGACGCGCACCTTCTCTTCCAGTTGCTGACGGGTGCGCCCTTCCGGGCCCTTTGCCTGTTCCAGAATCATCTGGTCCTCAATGCCCTCTTTAACGTGACGCGCCTGACGTCCCATCCGCGCGCCTGACGACTCCAGCGCCAGCCCGACAAAAATCAGAATGTAGATCAGCCAGAAGCCCAGGTTCATCTGACCGTTAAATTCGGGTACCGGCGAGTTATGCCAGAAAACGTTCAGGAACGGCGTATTGAAGCGCAGCATATCGACAATGACATGAACGAAATCAAGCATAACGGCATCAATGCCGGGCTGCTTTTCGCTGTGCTTAAACATAAAGCTCAGCACAGAAATAATGGTCGACATCAGCGCCACTAAAAAGAGCACCCAGCCCGCCACGCGCTTAAGGATGGCGATACGGCCAGCCTGTTGATAGGTCATGATATCTCCTGAACCTGGAATCCAATTTGCCGTCAGTCTACCTGCCAACGGTGAAATTTCCCAAATAAAGCGTGGTCGATCGGGCAGAGAGTGCGCCCGCAGAGAATGATGTTAAGGTAAAGCCGACTTTGTAAGGAGAACTCTGATGCCGTATCACCGCCCTGTCCTCGCCGCCCTGTTTGATATGGATGGTTTACTGATCGATTCTGAGCCGCTGTGGGATCAGGCTGAGCTGGATATCTTTTCAACGCTGGATGTTGACCTGTCACGTCGCAGTGAAATGCCCGACACTCTGGGTCTGCGCATCGATCAGACTGTACGGATGTGGTACGAAACACTGCCCTGGCAGGGTCCTTCGCAGCAGGAGGTTACTGACCGTATTATTGCCCGTGCGATGACGCTGGTGGATCAGACGCGGCCCCTGCTGCCAGGCGTGGAAACGGCGCTGCAACTGTGCCGCGAACAGGGACTGAAAATCGGCCTTGCCTCAGCCTCACCGCTCAGGATGCTTGAGCAGGTGCTGGAGATGTTCAATCTGCGCCACTATTTCGATGTGCTCTCTTCCGCAGAAGCCCTGCCCTACAGTAAGCCTCATCCGCAGGTCTATCTCAACGCAGCCGACAGCCTGGCAATCGATCCGCTTAACTGTGTCACGCTGGAAGATTCCTTTAACGGCATGATCGCCACCAAAGCGGCGCGTATGCGGTCAATTGTGGTACCCGCCGCTGAATACCGTGACGACCCTCGCTGGGCGCTGGCGGATGTCCGGCTGGATACTCTGACACAGCTCAGCCTGCAGCATCTGCAGGGATGAAGAACCGCCCGCCTGATGCGGGCTTTTTTTTGCCTGGCAATCTTCTCACTTGATCTCACTCGCAATAAAATAAAACAACGTTTCATTTTTATTGAATTCCAGTACCACTCTGCCTAAGATGCCCGAAGCGTCCCCATTCGGGGCATAAAAACCTGACCTGCAGAGAGGCCTGAGATGGACATTCGTCAAAGCATTCACAGCGATCACGCTAAACAACTCGACACCGATGCGTTGCGCCGTGAGTTCCTGATTGAAACGATTTTCACTGCCGATGACTACACCCTGACTTACAGCCACATCGACCGCATCATCATTGGCGGCGTCATGCCGGTAAACGCGCCCGTGACGATGGGTGATGAAATGGGAAAACAGCTGGGCGTCAGCTATTTCCTCGAGCGCCGCGAGCTGGGCATGATCAATATTGGCGGACCGGGGCGTGTGGAAGTGGACGGTAAAGCGTGGGAAATCGGTCACGAAGAGGCGCTTTACATCGGCAAAGGTGCCCGCAACCTGCTGTTCCGCAGTCTGAATCCGTCTCAGCCCGCCAAATTCTATTTCAACAGTGCACCCGCACACAGCACCTTCCCGGACAGGAAAATCACGCTGCAGGAGGCGGCTACCGCCACGCTGGGCGATGCCGCGACCTCGAACCGCCGAACCATTCATAAATTCATCGTGCCGGATGTGCTGCCCACCTGTCAGCTCACCATGGGCTTGACCAAACTGGATGAAGGCAGTCTGTGGAACACCATGCCCTGCCACACCCACGAACGTCGCATGGAAGTCTATTTCTACTTCGATATGAGCGAAGAGAGCGCCGTCTTCCACATGATGGGGCAACCGCAGCAGACCCGTCATCTGCTGGTACATAACGAGCAGGCGGTGATCTCACCCAGCTGGTCAATTCACGCCGGTGTCGGTACCCAGCGTTACACCTTTATCTGGGGCATGGTGGGTGAGAATCAGGTCTTTGATGACATGGATCACGTCAAAATCAGTGAACTGCGCTAAGCAGAGGAGAAATACTATGGTACTGAATACGTTTAGCCTGGAAGGTAAAGTGGCAATGGTAACCGGCTGCAACACCGGTTTAGGTCAGGGCATGGCGCTGGGTCTGGCACAGGCGGGCTGCGATATTGTCGGCGTTAACCGTAACGGCCCGGATGACACCCAAAGCAAGGTGGAGGCGCTGGGTCGCCGCTTCTGGCCGGTGCAGGCCGATCTGTTGCAGACCAGCGTAGTAGCCTCTGTGGTTGAGCAGGCGCTGGCCGCTGCAGGTAAAATTGACATTCTGGTCAATAATGCCGGTATTATTCGCCGGGAAGACGCCCTGGACTTCAGCGAGCAGGACTGGGATGACGTGATGAATATCAATAGCAAGAGCCTGTTTTTCCTGTCTCAGCAGGTTGCCCGTCAATTTATCGCGCAGGGACACGGCGGCAAGATTATCAATATCGCGTCCATGCTCTCCTTCCAGGGCGGAATTCGGGTGCCCTCTTATACCGCCTCGAAAAGTGCCGTGATGGGCCTGACCCGTCTCATGGCAAACGAGTGGGCAAAGCATGGCATTAACGTCAATGCCATCGCACCCGGCTATATGGCGACCAACAATACCGAGCAGTTGAGAAATGACGCGTCCCGCAGCGAAGAGATCCTGGGCCGGATACCGGCCGGACGCTGGGGCGTGCCTGATGACATGATGGGCCCGATAGTCTTCATGGCTTCTGCTGCGTCTGATTATGTCAACGGCTACACCCTGGCCGTCGATGGCGGCTGGCTGGCGCGTTAATTTCCCCAACGGGCAGTGTCCTGGCACTGTCCATTTTATTAATAAAATTCACGCTTCGTTACAGCGTCACATGTTCTCATTTACTGGATAAATCCCTATACTGGATGCATCGACAGTTTTCTTTGTAACCAGGTTCTATCATGACGGGCGAAGGCCACATCATTTTTGCCATTGCCAGCGCTATTTTTGCCAAGCGTGCTGAGCTGACACCCGTGCTGGCACAGGCCGACTGGTGGCATCTTGTTCCCTCAGCCCTGCTGACCTGTCTGCTGCCCGACATCGATCATCCTAAATCTCTGCTGGGACAGCGACTCAGCTGGCTCTCTCATCCTATTGCACGGGCGTTCGGCCATCGGGGATTTACCCACAGTCTGCTGGCGATTGCCGCCGGTTTATGGCTTTTTCAGATTAACCTGCCCCAGTCGTCACCGATTCCACCGGATGTGCTGCAGGGTCTGACGCTCGGCTACCTGAGCCATATAGTGGCCGATATGCTGACGCCCGCCGGGGTTCCGCTGCTGTGGCCCTGCCGCTGGCGCTTCCGCCTGCCGATTCTGCGCAGCCAGAAGGGCAATCAGCTGGAGCGGGCATTGTGTCTGGGACTGGTAGGCTATGCGCTGTGGTTCCCGGTAGGGATGCCATCTTTTGGTGCAAACGGCTGGCCATCTCAGCTGTTCGATACGCTACAAAATGGTGTCGGGCGATTAATTTCCAGTCATACTGCGCAATAAACCGCGCAAAACGCCATTTGGTTATAAACCATGCCATTTGGATATAAGGCACCCTCTGCACCTGCTGTTACCATTCCTGCTGTCTTAATTCGTGATTAACATTATGCGGCCTTCCCATGACGGAAGGCCGCATTACTCTGGAGTTTCAGCATGGACCTTCCTCTTACGCTTAATATCGTGGCCTTTGTGGTGCTGCTGGTATTGCTCTCCCGCTTCAGCCGTCATAACTGGAGCCTGTCGAAAAAAGTGCTGACCGGTCTGGTGATCGGCGTACTGTTCGGCCTGGTGTTGCAGTTGATCTACGGCGAAAACAGCGCAGTGGTTAAAGAGTCGATTAGCTGGTTTAACATCGTCGGTAATGGCTATGTCCAGTTGCTGCAGATGGTCGTCATGCCGCTGGTGTTCGTTTCCATTCTGAGTGCGGTCGCCCGTCTGCATAATGCCTCTTCGCTGGGAAAAATCAGCGTACTGACCATCGGCGTTCTGCTGTTTACCACCGCCATCTCAGCACTGGTCGGCGTCTTCGTCACCGGCCTGTTTGGTCTGAGCGCAGAAGGTCTGGTACAGGGCGTGCAGGAGACCGCGCGTCTCAGTGCGATCCAGAGCAACTATGTCGGCAAAGTGGCTGACCTGACCGTGCCGCAGCTGGTGCTCTCCTTTATCCCGAAAAACCCGTTTGCCGATCTGACAGGCGCCAGTCCGACCTCAATCATCAGCGTCGTGATCTTTGCCGCGTTCCTGGGTGTGGCTGCACTGCAGTTGCTTAAAGATGATGAAGTGAAAGGTCAGCGCGTGCTGGTGGCGATCGATACGCTGCAGTCGTGGGTCATGAAGCTGGTGCGTTTAGTGATGAAGCTGACGCCGTATGGTGTGCTGGCGCTGATGACTAAAGTGGTTGCCGGTTCAAACCTGCAGGACATCATCAAACTGGGCAGCTTTGTGGTCGCCTCATACCTCGGTCTGGCCATCATGTTTGGTGTCCACGCCCTGCTGCTGTCGGTTAATGGTATCAACCCAATGCGCTTCTTCCGTAAAGTGTGGCCGGTTATCACCTTCGCCTTCACCAGCCGTTCCAGCGCAGCCAGCATTCCGTTGAGCGTTGAAACCCAGACCCGTCGTCTTGGCGTGCCGGAGTCGATTGCCAGCTTCGCGGCATCCTTTGGTGCCACAATCGGCCAGAATGGCTGTGCCGGTCTTTATCCGACCATGCTGGCCGTGATGGTTGCGCCAACCGTCGGGATTAACCCGTTTGATCCACTGTGGATTGCCACGCTGGTTGGGATAGTCACGCTGAGCTCAGCCGGTGTGGCCGGTGTTGGTGGAGGTGCAACGTTTGCTGCACTGATTGTCCTGCCTGCGATGGGCCTGCCGGTGACCCTGGTGGCGCTGCTGATCTCCATTGAGCCGCTGATTGATATGGGCCGTACAGCGCTGAACGTCAATGGTTCGATGACCGCAGGTTCCCTGACCAGCCGCTGGTTAGGCATGACCGATAAACGCGTACTGGAAAGTGACGACAACGCCGAGCTGGCGCACCGTTAATCTGCCTTAAACCTGGCGCGCCCGCGCCAGGTTTTTTCCGTCTCTCTTCTCCATAATCTCTCCCATTGATGGCGACGCCGTTAAGAAAGCGTTAAGCATGGTAAACAGGCGAAAAATCCGCGCTTTAGTGCTTGTCTTTGCCCGGTAAAAGGCGAATTCTGCATCCAGTCTTATGAGGAGAACACCTGATGAAAAAGATAATCGCCTCGCTTCTGACGCTGACGCTTCTGACACCCGCTCTGGCTTTCGCCCATCCTGGCGACTGGGGCCCGGGATGGGGTCGACATGGCGGACCCGATCCACACTGGGTCGGTCCCGGACATCACTGGGGCGGACCTGGACCGATTCGCTTTCTGCCTGAAGCCGCAACGGCGGTGCTGATCGGCGGACTGACCTACTACCTGCTCAATGGCAGTTACTATCAGCGCCACGGCGATGAATATGTGGTGGTAGAGCCGCCAGCAGAGTCGCGGGTCAGCAGTGAGATGCGGGTACTCGACTTTAACGGCAAACGCTTCTATGTGCAGGCAGGTCATTTCTACCAGCGGCAGATAGATGGTGATTATGTTGAGGTGCCGCGCCCGGCAGGATTGTAGTCAGCGCCACAACGAAAAACGGCCCGTCAAATGACGGGCCGTTAACTATTCAGAGAGACGAAAACTTACTGCTGAACCTGCGGGTCGGTGTCATATTCCGCACAGCTCTGGAAGCCGTAGTTCATCACACGGCCCGTGTCGTTGTAGCTCACGAAATAAGTCTGTGCTTTACCGTCGCGCTGACCCAGAACATAAGTCTGGCAGGTGCCGCGCGCGTGGACCATGGTGATTTCAGTAGAAGGTGCACCCGCGATCTGACGAACCTGATCACGTGTCATACCCTTTTTAACATCCTTTACCACTGGCTTAGTCACGTAGCTTTCCGCACGATCGTAAGTCGTACAACCAGACAGTGCAGCCAGTGTCAGCGCCGCAGCGATACATCCCATCACTTTATTCATCTTGTTGTTCCTCATTTATTGTCCATGTGGAAACAAGCCTGGAACATAAATGCTGATTTATCAAGTTTATGAGGAACAATTAGTGGTACATCAAATGTCAGGATTTCGTAAAGAAGGCTGTTTTGTTGTCAATGCGGCCGTATACTTTCCGCCAAAACAGGTTTTGGATAGCCCCGCCGATTCAGACACCCTCTGCCTCATGGGTATCCGCGCAGAGCGGTGAGATTATCGCCCTTCGGACGCTGTTCGCTTGTCATGCCCGCTTCTGTTCACCCATCGCTGACTATCCCGAGGAACAATGACCCCTGCTCACTCTGACCGCCTGGTTTATGCGATTACACTGGGCCTGCTGGCCGCACTGGGCCCGCTCTGTATCGACCTTTATCTGCCAGCCCTGCCACAAATGGCGCAGGATCTGCACACCGAAACTGCGACCGCGCAGTTGAGTCTGACCGCCGGTCTGTTGGGCCTGGGCTTTGGGCAGTTGCTGTTTGGCCCGATGAGTGACAAATTCGGCCGCCTGCGTCCGCTAACCCTGTCACTGATACTGCTGTTTATCGCCTCAATCGGCTGTGCGCTGGCGCAGGACATCCACCAACTGCTGGTGGCGCGTCTGTTTGAAGGATTAGCGGGGGCGGGCGGCGCGGTATTGTCGCGGGCGATTGCACGCGATATGTACAGTGGTCATGAGCTGACGCGCTTCTTCGCGCTACTGATGCTGGTTAACGGTCTGGCTCCAGTCGGCGCGCCGGTACTGGGTGGTGTGCTGATGACGATAGTCGACTGGCGCGGCATCTTCATGGTACTGGGCGGCATTGCCATTCTGCTGATCCTGCTGGCGCGCTGGAAGCTGCATGAAACCTTGCCTGAAGCCCGCCGCAACCAGGGCTCTATTTTCTCCGCCTACGCGGCACTCGGTCAGGTGGTCATTCATCGACCCTTTATGGGCTTCTGTCTGACCCAGGGCTTTATGATGTCCGGCATGTTCGCCTATATCGGTGCCTCGCCGTTTGTGCTGCAACAGCTCTATGGCCTGTCGCCCCAGGCCTTTAGCTTCTGCTTTGCGGCCAACGGGTTTGGCCTGATCATTGCTTCGCAGACCAGCGCTCGCCTCTGTCCGTTGTGGGGCGAATATCGGGTGCTGAAAGGCGGTCTGACACTGGCTTTTGTCGCCTCTAGCCTGCTGCTGCTGGCCGCGCTACTACACGCACCGTTAGCGCTGCTGCTGCTGGCGCTGTTCTTTACCATCGCCAGCAACGGCGTGATCGCTACCACTGCCTCGTCACTGGCGATGCAGAGTCAGGGCCACCGTGCTGGCAGCGCCTCTGCAGTCATTGGCGTCACCATGTTCACGCTGGGTGCGATTACCTTGCCGCTCACCGGCATTGGCGGCACGTCGGTACTGAGCATGTGCGCCACCATTTTTGGCTGCTTTATGATGGCGATTCTGATGTTTAACGTGCTGGCGAAAAAACCGCTGTCGTAATTAAAAACTCACTGATTTCGCAACGTTTAGCCGCAATCAGTTGCCGCTTAAGCTTGTTGTTTTCGCTTCGGCACGTTAGCTTTACTAAAACGTTCGCATCGTGCCGACTGGCCACTGACCTGAGGAGAAGTTCATGTCACTGCAGCAGGAAATTATTGAAGCACTGGGTGTAAAGCCCGTTATCGACGCCGACCAGGAAGTGCGTGTCAGCGTCGATTTTCTTAAAGCCTATCTGAAACGTCACAGCGGACTGAAAACGCTGGTGCTGGGGATTAGCGGCGGTCAGGATTCAACCCTTGCGGGCAAGCTGGCGCAAACGGCGATCAGCGAGCTGCGTCAGGAGAGCGGCGATAACGACTACACCTTTATTGCGGTGCGTCTGCCGTATGGCGTGCAGGCGGATGAGCAGGATTGTCAGGACGCGCTGGCCTTTATTCAGCCCGACCGTTCGCTGGCGGTGAACATCAAAGAGTCCGTGCTGGCCAGTGAGCGCGCGTTGAAAGATGCCGGTATCACGTTGTCTGATTTCGTGCGCGGCAATGAAAAAGCGCGCGAGCGAATGAAGGCGCAATACAGCATCGCCGGCATGACCAAAGGGGTGGTGGTCGGCACCGACCATGCCGCTGAAGCGGTCACCGGATTCTTTACCAAATATGGCGATGGCGGTACTGACATCAATCCCCTTTTCCGCCTGAATAAGCGTCAGGGCAAACAGCTGCTGAAGCATCTTGGCTGCCCGGAACATCTTTATCTGAAGAAACCGACTGCCGATCTGGAAGATGATCGTCCAGGCCTGCAGGATGAAGTGGCGCTGGGTGTCACCTACGAGATGATTGATGACTATCTGGAAGGCAAAAGCATTGCTCCTGACAGCGCCCGTATTATCGAAGGCTGGTATCTGAAAACTGAGCACAAACGTCGTCCGCCGATCACTGTGTTCGACGACTTCTGGAAGTAATCCTGCGCCTCCTTTGCTCCGGCAAAGGAGGCTTCACTCATTTAAATTGTTGAACGCTGCATGCCTCCCACCGTCTCGCGCGCTACCCTCATCGGGCTTATCGCCATTTTGCTCTGGAGCACCACCGTGGGCCTGCTGCGCAGCGTCAGTGAAGCCTTCGGTGCCACTGGCGGCGCGGCGCTGATCTACACCACCACGGCGATCCTGCTTTGCCTGACCCGCGGTTTGCCCAGACCTGGCGCGCTGCCCGCGCTCTACCTTTGGCTGGGCGGTGCCCTCTTTGTCGGTTACGAGATCTGCCTGGCGCTGGCTATCGGGCTGGCCAGCGATCGCACCCAGTCGCTGGAGCTGGGAATGATCAATTATCTCTGGCCCTGCCTGACCATCGTGCTGGCGATTCCGTTTAATCAGCAGCGCTTCCGTGTCTGGCTCTGGCCCGGATTGCTGCTGTCGCTGCTGGGGATCGTCTGGGTGATGAAAGGCAGTGGCAGCAGCTCGCCCGCGCTACTGTGGCAGAATATACTGCGCAACCCTGTCGCCTATGCACTCGCCTTTATCGCCGCCCTGACATGGGCGGTCTACAACAACCTTACCCGCCGTTTTGCCCGCGGCTCGAACGGCGTCACGCTGTTTTTTATCCTGACCGCGCTGGCGCTGTGGCTGAAATATGCCTTCAGCGATCGTCCTGTGCCGTTAACGTTCGATCTGATACCGATAATGGAGGTGCTGTTTGTCGGCCTCTCCACTGCTATCGCCTATTCCGCCTGGAATCATGGGATTCAGCAGGGCAATCTGACGCTGCTGGCCACCGCGTCCTACTTCACGCCAGTGCTGTCGGCTCTGCTGGGATCGCTGTGGCTGGGTCTGACGCCGCCGCTGGCTTTCTGGCAGGGCGTTGCGATGATTACACTGGGCTCGCTGATTTGCTGGCTGGCGACACGGCGTCTTTAACAGACAGCTGGCGATCATTTCACCTGCCTGTTATGCTGTATGGACAACCAGTAAATGGAGTCCATTTTGGTCAGACGTGCTGCCATTCTTCGCCCCGAACCCGACGCGAATACAATTTATCAATATCCCGAACACCTGCGTGAATGGCTGGAAGGCCTGCCGAATCATCCTGGCGTCTACACCTTTCATGGCGAAAGTGAGTCACTTCCGCTTTATATCGGTAAAAGTGTCAATCTGCGTTCGCGGGTGATGTCCCATTTCCGCACGCCGGACGAGGCGAAAATGCTGCGCCAGTCACGGCGCGTAAGCTGGATCCCCACAGCCGGCGATCTCGGTGCGCTGCTGCTGGAAGCGCAGATGATCAAAACCCAGCAGCCGCTGTTCAATAAGCGACTGCGCAAAAATCGCCAGCTCTGTTCGCTGCAGATTACCGACGGCAAACCGAATGTGGTTTACGCAAAAGATCTCGATTTCAGTCAGTCACCCAACCTGTTTGGACTTTATCGCAGCCGCTTTGCGGCGCTGGAACGGCTCAAGCAACTGGCGGATGAGTATCAGCTCTGTCACGGGCTGCTGGGTCTGGAAGCACTGAGTGCGGGACGCGGCTGCTTCCGCTCGGCTCTGCGCCGCTGCGCCGGAGCCTGTTGCGGTAAAGAGCCGGTCAGCGACCATCAGGATCGGCTGCTGGAGGCACTGGAAAATGTGCGGGTTTTCTGCTGGCCGTGGCAGGGTGCCGTAGGTCTGGTGGAGGAAGGCAAAGAGATGACGCAGATCCATGTTATCGATCACTGGTTCTATCTCGGTTCGGTGAGCAGCATGGATGAGGCCAGAAAACTGCAGCGGCCCAAAGGCGGTTTTGATCACGACGGCTATAAAATCCTCTGCCGCCCGATTCTGTCGGGTGTCTACCCTATTCTTCCGCTATAAAAAAAACCGCCGACGCTGCCCACTCACGTTCAGTGGACAGCGTCGGCGGTCTCAGACCGTTCGCTTAACGAATATTATTCAGCCGGTTCTGCTGGCGGCGCCATTTTGCCGTCGTGCGGGGCTTTCTCAGTCAGACGCTTTTCAAAGTTCGCGTTGTACTGTTTCTTCTGCTCCGGCGTCAGCACGTTATAGAGCTTGTTCTGGGTTTCCAGCATCTTCAGCGCATGCTCTTTCGCGTTGGCGGACATCTTCTCTGCCTGCGCTTCGGCTTTGCTCTGGTCAAAGCTGTCAGACGCAATAATGCTGTGAGCCGCGCGGCGCTCGTCCAGTGACGGACGTTTCATCTCTTTGTGGCTCTCTTTCATGATGTCGCGCATCTGGGTTTTCTGCGCATCGGTCAGGTTCAGACCTTTAAACATCATCTCCATGCCGTGGCGCATTGGCGGTTTGTGCATCGCCTTTTCGCTGCCCGCTGGCGGTGGAGTCAGGTTATCTGCTGCTGCATGGACGGCGCTGGCTGCACCAAACGCCAGCGAAGAAGCCAGTAAAAGGGAAGTCAGTTTGCGCATAATAGTGTCCTTATAATTCATGATAATGACGACAGCACTCTGTCGCGTCTTCGGAAACAAGCATACGACGCTGAACGTCAACTACTCAGAGCCTGAGTAAAGCCGTGAAAGCATAAAAGATAAAAAACGGGCAATCATGAAGAGAATAAGAAGAAAGGCGTGAGGAATTGAAAAAGTTTATGAATTTAAAGCGAATTTGGCAGAAATCATGGAGGAGCGTAATGGTTACGACTGGAAAGCGGAAGGCGATCTCCCGCTTTTCGTGTCGATTTTTTTAGCGCCGATGAACTGCAACAGTAAGAACGGTTATCACACCGCCAGCGCCTGAGTCTGTTCACCCTCTTCAATCAGCATCAGTCCGGCACGCAGCCCGGCGGCCACGTTGGGATTGGGGAACAGCACATATTCCCGCGCCTGCTGCACGTAATAGCGCGTATTACCATCTTCCGCCAGCAACGTCCCTTGAGGAAACGCGGTAAAGTTCAGCGTTTCCGGCGACATATGCAGCGTAAAGTGCTCACTCAGTCGGGTGATCTGCTGCGCAACCCGATAGTGACGCGGTTTCACCCTCGCGACAGGCATCGCTTCGCCATAGAGCAGAGAAGCCAGCGCCTGCTGCGCCGCGCTGAACTGGCTGAGATCGTTCTCGCCGAACGGCAGCGCCTTGCCCAGTTCAAGCGTGCAGCTGGCCGCACCGAAGTGCTCGCAGCTGAAATGGGTAAAGGTACCGCCCGGCGAGCGATGAAACACCAGCGCTTCCAGCCCGGCAGCGGCCAGCCAGTCCAAAAATGCAGGCGGCCAGGGACGCTCGTTATGCGGCATCACCCCGAACTGAGGGTGATAAGAGCCGCGAATGGCGGTGTGCATGTCGAGGTGCCAGCGCGTCTCATCGCACTCACCCAACTGCCAGAAGGTTTCCAGCGCCTGCTCCAGCCGCAACACGCGGCGGGCCTCATCACCGTCATCAATCTGCTGCCAGCGTCCGCCAAATAGCCGGTTGATGTCATAACGCACATAGCGCTTACCGGCGCGCAGCGCTGAGGGATTACCCAGAATGACCAGCATGCGCTGCTGTAACGGCTTTTCGCCTCGCAACAGCGGGTTAACCAGCTGGTTTACGATTTCTACCGGGGCCGTTTCATTGCCGTGGATCCCGGCAGAGAGCACCAGCGCCTGTTTAACCGGCACCGTCGGCTCCATCAACAGTATGCCGTGATACAACCACTGCCAGCGAAGATGCGCCGTTTCACCACTACGCTTACGCGGCACCTCGCCGGAAAGCGTTTGCTGTAAAAAGTCCTGCATCATTCCTCCTTTGCGCCCTGAGCAGACGGCAGACTGTGCTGCCTCCTGCTTCACTGCTGAAATGCGTAAACATTTCCTAAGTCTAGCAGCTTCGTCAGTTCATCCAGCGCGTCACGTCCCTCACGCAGCAACTGTGGGTCGACCAGATCGGCCTGGGTCAGGCGATCACGGTAATGACGGTCAACCCAGCTATTCAGTGTGCTGAAGAGGTTATCGTTCATCAGCACCGCCGGATTTACTGCCTGCTGCTCCTCTGGCGTCAGCACGACCCGCAAACGCAGGCAGGCTGGCCCCCCTCCGTTATACATGCTTTCGCGTAGATCAAACACCTTCAGTGATTTCAGTGGTGTATCCGCCTCGACCTGTTCACACAGGTAGCGCCACACACCCGGATGCTGGCGTGACTCTTCCGGCAA
This sequence comes from Pantoea hericii, assembly GCF_014155795.1. Taxonomy (NCBI): domain Bacteria; kingdom Pseudomonadati; phylum Pseudomonadota; class Gammaproteobacteria; order Enterobacterales; family Erwiniaceae; genus Pantoea; species Pantoea hericii. The sequence continues at coordinate 120,712 of NZ_SCKV01000002.1, read as the reverse complement.
TACCAGCATCATCGTGCCGTCGGGACGGCTCAGCAGCTGGCTGTTAAACAGATAAGTCTCTACCGCATCTTTCACCGAGACACGGTCTGCCGGCACTTCCAGAGCGACAAAGCCGGGGATGCGCGCCCGAAGTTGCGCGAGCAGTTCAGGCTGATCAACAAAGGCGTGCTGATGACAGAACAGCATCTGCTGGTTGCTGACCGCAATCACATCATTATGAAATACGCCCTGATCGATCACCGCAGGATTCTGTTGGGCGAACAGTACGCTTTCGGGTGAGAGCTGATGAAGGCGGGCAATCGCCTCGCTGGCCTCACGGGTTTGCCGCGCCGGATAGCGCTGCGGCGCTTTGCCTTCGTGGCTGCTGTCGCGGCCATACACAAACAGCTGCACGCCGCGCTCGCCATAGGCACCGCCGAGACGGTTGTGGTTAGCCGCCCCTTCATCACCAAACATAGCCACCTGCGGCAGCGCATCGTGCACGGCAAAATGGCGATCGTCGCGGAAGATGGAACGCAGCAGCCAGGCGGTTTCTGGCGCTTCTATCGCCCGATGAAACTTGTTGTTCAGGTTCGCCACCGTCAGGTGAACCCGGCCATCCAGACTGTCTGCGGACGGCGAAACCGTAGCGGCATTGGCCACCCACATCGCCGACGCGGAGCTGGCGGCGGAGAGTAATCCCGGCGCGGTTTTCCCGGCTGACGCCAGCACCTGCTCATCGCTGCCGCTGAAGCCGAGCTGACGCAGCACCGCAATGTTGGGTCGCTCGTGCGGCGGGATCACGCCCTGCACGTAGCCCATATCAGCCAGCGCTTTCATCTTCAGCAACCCCTGCTTTGCCGCCAGACGGGGATTCGACGGCTGCAGCTGGTTGCGGGTCGAGGCTTCGTTCCCAAAAGAGAGCCCGGCATAGTGGTGCGTTAATCCTACCAGCCCATCAAAGTTGGCTTCGGTTGCCTTCATGAGCGCTTCTCCGGCGCGGAGAAATCGAGTCCCGGCGACAATGTGGCGGGCAGCGTCAGGTCCGGCGTCTCCAGTGAGGCCATTGGCCAGGCACAGTAATCCGCCGCATACCAGGCACTGGCGCGATGGTTGCCCGAAGCGCCGATGCCACCAAATGGCGCGGTGCTGGCTGCGCCGGTCAGCGGTTTGTTCCAGTTGACGATACCGGCACGGGCTTCCAGCAGCAGCTGATCGAACTGCTGACGTGAAGGCGAGATTAAACCACACGACAGGCCGTAACGGGTCTGGTTCGCCAGTGCTATCGCCTCGTCAAAGGTGTCATAGCGGATTACGCCGAGCAGCGGGCCAAAGACCTCTTCATCCGGAATGCCCTGCACACCGGTTAAATCGATAATGCCCGGTGTAAGAATGGCACTGTGACGATCCGGCCAGCGCATCGCCAGCAGCACCTCGCCACCCGCATCAACCCGCCGTTGCCACTCACCTATAATCTTCTCTGCCGCGCCGGTAGAGATCACGCTTCCCATAAAGGGTTGCGGTTCAGCATTCCAGGCGGCCGGCTGCAGTCGCCCCGCCACCTCTGTCAGCCGCTGCAGAAAGGCATCGCCCGCATCACCACGTTTAACCAGCAGACGCCGGGCGCAGGTGCAGCGCTGACCCGCAGTAATAAAGGCTGACTGCACGGTAATATTGACGGCGGCATCCAGGTCAGCCGGATCTTCCACTATCAGGGCGTTGTTCCCGCCCATTTCCAGCGCCAGCATCTTCTCAGGCTGACCGGCAAACTGGCGATGCAGCTGATAGCCGGTATGGGCGCTGCCGGTAAACAGCAGGCCATCGATCTGGCTGCAGGTTGCCAGCGCCTGACCGGTCTCCCGACCACCCTGTAACAGCGCCAGTACACCTGCAGGCAAACCCGCAGCCAGCCAGATCTCAACCGTTTTTTCGGCGGTCAGCGGCGTCAGTTCACTGGGTTTAAAGACCACGCAGTTGCCCGCCAGCAGCGCCGGAACAATATGACCGTTTGGCAGATGGCCGGGGAAGTTGTAAGGGCCAAATACCGCCAGCACGCCGTGCGGACGATGGCGCAGCGAGCTTTCGCCCTCATGCTGCTCACCGGTGCGGCTATGGTACGCCTTCACCGAAAAGCCGATTTTGTTGATCATCGCACCGACTTCGGTCAGTGCTTCCCAGCGTGGCTTGCCGGTTTCACGGGCAATGGTTTCTGCCAGGTCTGTTTTGTGAACCTCAAGCCCGGCCGCAAATTTCTCAATAATCGCCTGCCGTTCCGCCAGCGGGCGTCTGGCCCAGCCCGGAAAGGCAGCGCGCGCCGCGTCACAGGCTGCCGTGACCTGTGCGACTGATGCCGCCTTGCCCTGCCATAACGTCTCGCCGCTGACCGGATCCGCTTTCGTCAGGACCTCCGCGTCACCGTCTACCCATTCTCCCTTTATCAGGTGCGTCATGCTGTTTTCTCCTCTTTGCAGAGCGTCACTACGCGCAGGCTGTCGCCCGGCTGACAGTGGAGCGCCCGCATCTGTTCATCCGTCAGTTGCACGCTGTCGCTGTCGGCATGGGCCGGGATCAGCACCACACGGAACTGGCGGTAATTGTTATTAGCAACCAGACAGAGTGGCGCATCCGCCGGATTTTCACCCCGTTCAGCGCTGCGCAGACGACTTTTACGCACGGCGCGGATGTGGTCGATATCGCACTCCAGCGTCGGGCCGCCATCAAAAATGTCGACATAGTTAAGGTAGCGGAAGCCCTCCGCCTCCAGCACGGCACGGGCAGGTGCCGTTTGTGGATGCACCTGTCCGATGACCGCCTGCGCCTCTGGCGTCAGGTAATCAATATAGAGCGGATGCTTCGGCATCAGCTCAGCAATAAAGGATTTCTGGCCGGTGCCGCTGAGGAAATCGGCTTTGCTGAATTCCATTGAGAAGAAGCGGCTGCCCACGCTCTCCCAGAATGGCGAATGCCCCTGCTCATCGCTGACGCCACGCATCTCAGCTACAACCCGATTCGTGAAGTGCTCACGGAAATTAGCCATAAAGAGGAAGCGGGATTTCGACAACAGGTAGCCATTTTTGCCGTCACGGTAATCGGGATCGAGAAATAGCGTGCAGAGTTCACTGCTGCCAGTGTGATCGTTACTCAGTGACAGGGTTGGCAGCGCGGCATAGACATTCAGTTCTTTTGAGGCATGCACCTGCGTGCCGACACGAAAGTTATACCAGGGCTCCTGCAGGCCGACAGCCACTTCAATGGCACAGATGCCGACGGCGCGGTTATCTTCGCTGTCCGCCAGCACAAAGACATAGCCCTGTTCAGCGCGGGGCAGCGTACCCTCCCAGGTCTGCAGCGATCGATCAATACGCGCCTGTAACGTTGCGCTATCGACGGGCAGCGAGGTCAGCCCGCCACCGGTTTTGCCGGCCAGTGCCATCAGCTGACTTAAGTCATCGCGTTCAACGGGACGGATTACCATCATGATGCGGACCCTCGGACCAGACGCTCACACACCTCGGCAAAGCGAGCCATGCCCAGCTTCACTTCCTGCTCACTGATATTCAGTGCCGGGGCAAAACGCACCACGTTGGCACCGGCAATCAGCACCATCACGCCCATCTCAGCGGCGGCCAGGTTGATCTCTTTGGCTTTACCGGCAAAGTTGTCGCTCAGTACGGCACCAATCAGCAGCCCCAGACCGCGCACTTCTTTAAACAGATGCAGACGCTGGTTGATCTCATCCAGTGCCGCAACAATCCACGCGTGACGTTGTGTGACACCGGTCATCATCTCAGGCTGATTGATCAGCTCCATCACTTTACCGGCCACCGCACCCGCCAGCGGATTGCCGCCATAAGTGGTGCCGTGGGTGCCAACGCCCATCACCATTGCGAGATCTTCGCGGGTCAGCATCGCACCAATCGGGAAGCCGCCGCCCAGCGCTTTAGCGCTGGTGAGTACATCCGGCGTGACACCATAATGCATGTAGGCGTAAAGCGAGCCGGTGCGGCCAACGCCGCTCTGCACCTCATCAAAAATCAGCACGGCCTGATGCTTATCACAAAGTTCACGCAGTCCGCGCAGAAACGCCGGATCGGCAGGCAACACGCCGCCCTCACCCTGAATCGGTTCAACAATCACCGCGCAGGTGTGGTCATTAATCAGTTCAGCCGCAGCGGCCAGATCGTTAAATGGCGCATGCTGAATCTCTGGCGGCAGCGGTGCAAAATCTTTTGAGTAAGCGGGCTGCCCTCCGGCTGACACAGTAAACAGGGTGCGTCCGTGAAACGCATTTTTGAACGCCACGATACCACTTTTATGCGGCCCGACCCGGTCATGCGCCACTTTACGCGCCAGTTTCAGGGCTGCTTCGTTCGCTTCCGCGCCGGAGTTACAGAAGAACACACGGTCAGCAAAAGTGGCGTCAATTAACTGTTTCGCCAGCCGCAGGATCGGTTCGTTGGTGTAGCCATTCCCGGTGTGCCATAACCGTGCGGCCTGGTCCTGCAACGCCTGTTGTAAAGCCGGATGCGCATGTCCTAACGCATTGACGGCAATGCCACCAGCAAAGTCGATATAATCCTTGCCGTTTTGATCCCAGACGGTGGAGCCTTCCGCGCGAACCGGTATAAAGGTCGCAGGTGCATAAACCGGCATCATCCATTGATCGAAATCGTGACGTGAAACGTGCAGTGCCATAACCCATTCTCCTGCGTGACTTTACCGGCTGGGTAAAGCTTATGTTTTAAAATTGTTAAAAGATGTTGTAATGCTGCCCTACTGTAGAGTGCAGTTAACGTGCCAGCCAGAGAATTAATGCATAAAATGGTCTTCACAACGTAATATCAATAACTTACAACCAATCAATATTCACTTAATTTGCATATATAGTGAATAATTGTCTGATTGCAGCGGCATAGCCGGGTTTTAAACAGCGGAATTATGCATTCACGGGATGAAATATCGCTTTTGTGATCGCTGATAAATTATCTCTCCAGAAAACCCCCGCCGGCGCCCTGTTTTAGCGCGGTTTGCCTCACACTGGTGCAGCGCGGGATCGATGAGTCATCCTTCCAAAAGACGCTGATCGTTTAGATTTAACATAATAATTTCATTTATCGCGACTGACGCAGAGATCCGTGCATCTGAACCTGATTAATTAATCAGCAACCAGACGATAATTTGATCAGTGACTGGAAAGATTATTTCTGGCGTGATTATATGGAATAAAAATATTATTCATTAAAATATGTTCAGATATTAATATGCACGCTAATGGTTAGAATAAAAACATTACAATTTTATTCTTCTACACCTGTTACTCATAATTAATGCATTGAACGCGTTGATTTAAAAATGAACAGACGGGATTTGTTAATGTCACCCTGGAACAAATCAAACCCATGATTATAAAGGATTAAGTTAAAATTACCCATAATTTTATATAAGAAGAAAATCTTATTATCTTTTCAGTTAATCTCCTTCTCTATCGCTTTCCTGCCTGCGGAATATCTAAATCACATTTTGTTACTTATATTCCACTTTGTAAATTTATCTTTTTGTGTCATTTTCTTTTCGCCCCGCATCAGGGGAATAATAATTAATGAAGACAGGATAATAATTAAATGATGAAGCGCACTTCACTGGCGGTTGTTATGCCGTTACTGATCGGTCTCTCCTCCGCACAGGCCGCAGAAGTTTATAACAAGGATGGCAATAAGCTGGATCTGGTCGGCAAGATTAACGTATCTCACCTTTTTTCAGATGATAATAATAACAACGGTGATACCTCCTCTTATGCCCGCTTTGGTTTTAAAGGTGAGACAAAGATTACTGATCAACTCACTGGCTATGGTTTCTGGCAGTATCAGTACAGCCTTCACAACTCCGAAGGCAGTGATGCGCAGGCGACCAACCGTACCCGTCTGGGTTATGCAGGCCTGAAGTTTGGCCAGGCGGGATCGCTGGATTATGGCCGCAACTATGGCCTGGTGTATGTCGTGTTGAGCTATACGGATATGCTGCCATTCTTCGGCGGCGACTCCGGTTATACCGATGCCTTCCTCTCTGGCCGCTCAACCGGCGTGCTCACCTGGCGTAATAGTGATTTCTTTGGTCTGGTAGACGGATTAAACCTTGCAGCGCAGTATCAGGGCAAAAACGACCGCAGCAATAATATCGATGGCGTACGTCGCTCCAACGGTGATGGTTTCGCCCTGTCCGCGTCTTATGACTTTGATTTCGGTCTGAGCTTCGCTGGCGCGTTTGCCAGTCTTGATCGCACGACCGCGCAAAACAGAGCCGCACGTGGTGAAGGCGAGAAAGCCCAGCACTGGGCGACGTCGGTCAAATATGATGCGAACCAGGTTTATCTGGCCGCCATGTACGGTGAGACCCTGAATGCCACCCCAATTAGCGGCGGCTTCGCTAACAAAGCGCAGAATTTTGAAGCTGTGGCGCAGTACCAGTTCCTGAACGGTTTCCGTCCATCCCTGGGTTACGTCTCATCAAAGGGCAAGGACATTGAGAATATCGGCGATGCCGACATCATTAAATACACCGCAGTGGGTGCGACTTACTACTTCAACAAGAACATGTCGGTTTATGGTGAATACCGCATTAACCTGCTGAAAGATAACAATCCGCTGGGTCTGGCAACCGACGACATTACCGCGCTGGGTCTGATTTACCAGTTCTGATGTCATTATGGGCCTGGCACTTCACGCCAGGCCCGTTTATTGTCTCACGCCACACTTCAGACACCGTCACGCGGCGTTAACCCAGTGCCCTGACTAAGCTGACGGCTACCGTCGCTTCCTGCATCAGTTCTTCCACATTGGCAGACGCCAGCAGCGTGGTTGCCTGTCCGGCAGGCACCGGACGACTGAAAAGATAGCCCTGACCGTAATCACAGCCGCGTTTTCTCAGCCATCTCAGCGTGGCGACATCTTCTATCCCCTCTGCCGTGATCACCACATTCAACCCCTGACAGAGCGCCAGTAGCGTTTCAACGACTTTCCGCTGCTCCGATCCGGTCACGATGCCGGCGATAAATGACTGATCAATTTTGATTTTGGTAATACCCAGCCCCAGCAATACCGACAGGTTGGAATAGCCGGTGCCAAAATCATCCAGTACCACGCCGATACCTGTCTCTTTCAGCTGACGAATCGCCTCGCGGGCATCATCGGAAATGGCCATAACATTTTGTTCGGTGATTTCGAGTTCCAGCATTACCGGTCCGGCATGCTGCATAATGCGAGACAGACAGCTGGTGAGTGACGGTCTCAGCAGCTGTTCCGGAGTGATGTTCAGCGACAGGCAGAGCCCGGCGGGCCATGCACGGGTGGCACTGACCGCATCCTGCAGAAGCGCCACGGTCATACTGTCCATAAGCCCCAGTCGCTCCACCACCGGCAGAAACTCTGCGGGTGAAACCGTCTGGCCTGACGCAGTGATCCAGCGTGCCAGTATCTCAAAACCGGTAATGTTTCCGGTGCGCAAAGAGACCAGCGGCTGGAGAAAGGGAACGATGGCGTGACCGCTGACGGCGGCCACCACCTCCTGCTCCAGCCATTCACGCTGGCGAAAGCGCAGCTCCATGTCCGGGGAGAATCGTGCCAGATGAGAGCACTTATCCTGCTTCGCTTCATATAACGCCAGGTCGGCCGCCCGCATGACATCAGCCTGCCCCGTACAGGCGGAACTTGCAATGCCTGCTGAGAGGCTCAGAAAGGTGTGCGGCCCTGTCCGTATCGATGCTGCCTGTTCGCATAAACTTTCGGCGAAAGTCTGCGCCTGCTCAGCCTGTGAATCTTCGGCAACAATGGCGAATTCATCCCCGCCCACACGAAACACCTTGCTCGTGCTGCCTGCCGAAGCGGTCAGCAGATCAGCCAGTGCGATCAGGGTCGCGTCACCCTGACGATGGCCATTCAGATCATTGATACTCTTGAAGTGATTAACGTTCAGCAGAGTCAGAGTGTAGGCCGCGCCGCATGCTTTAAGCGAAGCAATGTGTGCATTGAAGGATCGGCGGTTCATAACACCGGTCAGCTCATCGGTTCCGGCTAGCCTGAGTGCGTTTTTTTCCGCCCTTCGGGTTTTGCGAATCAGCCCCGCGATAAGCAGCGCAGGAACAACCATCGCCAGCCCGGCAAACGAGGAGGAGGTGAGAATAAACCGCAATCGCTCGCTGATTTCAAAACTTGTATCGTAGCCCAGGCCTAGCAGGCGGCAAATCCGCGCTTCAAGCCCAAACTCCCACAGTGTGGAGAGTAAAATAATGGTCGCAATATTCAGCATTGCGAGCCAGAAAAGTTTCAGGCGCATGCGTTAGTTCCCGGTGATGGCAAGTATCAGAGTTTTGTTTTAATGATCAGTAAAAAAACCGGGGCGTACTTCTCATACCCTATCAGTTAAGCCGTCTGCAATAAGCCCGCCTCCGCTATGTCTGGACATAGCATTCGCCCGTTCTCAGCCTTACGGCAGCAAGACAAACGATCGGCGGAGCCCCGAACATGTCGGTTCCGTTATCAATCCTGCTGAGTGTTCTATCGGCAGCGCGGGCAAAATTAACAGGCCAGTCCAGTTATATTTGTGAACACGGACGGCTTTAACCGCTTAAGCAGTATGAACAGCCTGCGGGTATTCTGAGGAAAGCAAGCCCTGGCATCAGACGATAAAAACAGGTTTATCAATCTATTGGCCGCTTATGTCTATCCACCCGATTACAACAGGGTGAACGCATGAGACAGAGGGACGGAAAACCTCTCATTTCTCTGGACACTCGTGCGCAGTGGTCCTTAACGGAAATAATAAAATCGCCAGCAGCTGGACGCCGCGCCCTGACGCGTTAAAAGCACACCCGATTCCCGGAAAGGCTGACACCGAAGGTCGATTACACGGGCAATGTGCTCCTGTCAGCCCGCCAAAGTGCTTAAATTTTGCAGTCGATTTACTCTGTATTACATCAATAAGCGCGAGGTAAGCCGGAAGGTACATCCGGTTATATTGACTTCAATTTAGTTTGACTCAATACTGTGCTTTCTTTCAGTCAGACGTGCACTGTAGCCTGCTCCCTCCGTCGCGATAGCGCCTGAACATCTGATGTCTGACACCAGGAAAGAGAGGCTGCAACAAGCCATTTCTCCTGAGACACTTAGCGAGAATTCAAGGCTGGCAAACTGCCTGTCATCGGGCTTTATCTCCCCCGACTCAGAATGAGTAAAAGTATGAATGACGAAATCGCGGGGAACTCTGAAACGCCTCCCGCCAGCGCAGCGCCTGAAACCATTGATCAGTTTCTCTGCTTTGCGCTCTATTCCGCCTCACTTGCCATGACAAAGCTCTATCAATCCCGGCTAAAACCGCTGGGACTCACTTATCCGCAATATCTTGTGCTGCTGGTGTTGTGGGAAAAAGATGGCCTGACCGTCTCTGAGATTGGTGCCCGCGTTCGGCTCGATTCCGGCACGCTTAGCCAGCTTCTGAAGCGGCTGGAAGGTGCGGGCATCCTCTGCCGCCAGCGTGACACCGGTAACGATGAGCGCCGGGTGTTCATCTTTCTGACAGAACAGGGCCACCAGCTTAAAATCGACGCGGCTGGCGTCCCGGCGGATATGGTGTCGGTAATGGATACTGACTGTAGTGAGCTCGGCCTGCTGACAACCCAGGTCGCCATGCTGCGCGAAAAATTGCTCAGGGCTCTGCCATGAAAGGTGCTTTTGATAAACGAATGAACATGTTAAATAATCAGCGTATTTCGTTATGCGCAATTCAGCCAACCAGTTACCGCTGGAGTTTCTTTTGAGTAGCGATAAACCGGGGGATATGGATGATGTCCATGCCGTTGTCGGCCATGCTGTATCAAGCCTGCTGAAGTCAGGCCAGAGTGCGGGTGTACTGGAAATCATCGCATTTCTGCAATCTCAACAGGCGCGATCGTTCAACGGCCAGAGAGAAATTTACGCCAAAGCCGTTCGCGTTGTGACAAAACTGGTTAACTGATCATCAGATCACTCTGCCTGACGGCGTTCCAGACCGCCCTCCTTCCTCTCTTTTAGCAGAACTTACCCGCTAAAGTGCTGCACCAGCAGGCGCCATCAAATCATAGCGATCGTTCTGCGGAGCCGTGTCCAGGCCCATGGGCGGCTCAACTTTTAAGGTAATCCAGTTAGAGGTCACACGCTGCTGCTTGCTGTCCTCAAGGGTTACCGACAGGCGGTATTCATTGCTGGCCTCTGGTGAGGGATCCCATTGCGGTAAGATGACACTCCAGCCCTGCGGATCGGCATTATTGGCCGGTGGCGTCAGGCTCAGCGCCTGCGTATCACCCTGCCAGCTTACCGCCCTGATGTCATTGCTGGCCCGCACCTGCAGCTTCAGCGGCAGACTCTCGCCACTGCTCAGTTGCCATGGCGGCGTTGCCAGAAATACGGAGAGCGTTTTGCGCTGACGGAATGAGAGCACCGGCGTATCACTGCGGGTCACGGTATCATAACGGCTGCCGCGCAGGGAGCGCGCCTCTGCGACATTACCGGCATCAAGCTGACGGCTCAGCGCCACGCCGAAGCGATAATTGAGTTTAAGCCCCAGCTGATCCTGGCTTTCACCAGCGCTACTGGCTTTGTGAGTGGCTGAAAAGGTGACCAGCGGCACCGGCGTGTAGGAGAGGCCAAACGACATGGCGGAGGGGTTGTGATAACGGTTGCCGCTATTAAACAGATCGACATTCTCACCCAGATATTGCTGATAGCTCACCGAGACACCCAGTTGGCGATAAAAAGGCAGATAGCTCTGGCTGGTGATGTCATAGCCGCGCGCCATGCGCTGCTGCTGTGAATCATTCAGGTTTTTCCAGCCGGAAAGCGGCTGATAGTAGTTGGCAGAAAAGCGCATCGAATCGCTCCACGCCTCTGTGCCCACCGATGCACGTTGCAGGCCGCTGCTGAAGGTGCGATCAATAAAACCGTTATAGCCCAGCAGCCAGTCACCCGCGTCCCAGCGTTGTCCCAGCCCCGCGTTGCCAACCAGACCATCATCGGTATCGTGCAGGCCAAGCTGGCTGAAGGTGAGCAGGCTGTTCTCATCGGACAGGGCGCTAAAGAGATCGCCACCGGTGCCCGCGAAGTTCCCGTTCATATCGACTTTCAGGTCCAGCTGCGCGTTGCCGTATGGGGAAAGCAGTGACTGCCCTTCGCTCTCAACCCGGCCCGCCACTTCATCCCGCAGATGATTGAACGCCCAGACACCCGCCTGTTGACCAAACGTGACATTGCTGTCGCTGTTGTTACTGGCTTCACCGATACTTTTGGCCACGGCCGCCAGCTTTTTGCTCCACTCTTCATCCTGATCGCTGGCACCGCCCAGCGTCGGCAGCGATTCACTGTAGCGCGCCGGATCATCGAAGGGCGTTTCGGACACCGCTGTTTCAGTCTGGAAAGCGCGAGCACTCTGCGTCGCAGTCAGCGACAGCGCAATCAAAGAGAGAACTCCTGTTTTCCGTATCATGTCACCCGGCACATTGATCAGTTCGTTGCTGTAATTAAAGACAAATCATTAGCACTTACCTTAACATATTGTGACGGTGATGCAGGACAGCAGCGGCAAATTGTGCATATAACAGAAAAATCCGCACTCAATAAGGCCTGCATTTAACGCAGGCCCAACGCAGAAAAGCCTCTGTCAGGAGAAGATTAACCCGCCATCCACGTTAATGGTCTGCCCGGTGATATAGCGCGCATCGTCCGAGGCAAGAAAGGCCACCAGTCCCGCCACGTCTTCCGGCTGACCGGCGCGCTTCAGCGGAATGTTTTTAACCCACTCCGCCATCAGCTCACCTTTGCCGTAGGTTTTCTCCTCGCTGCTGAGGATCTCACCCCAGACACGATCGTTGTAATCCCACATCTCACTTTCGATGATGCCGGGACAGAAAGCGTTGACGGTGATATTCCACGGCGCCAGCTCCAGCGCCAGACTCTGGGTAATGCCAATCACGCCCATTTTGCTGGCGGCATAGTGCGGCGTGTAGATAAAGCCCTGCCGTCCCTGCCCGGATGACGTGTTGATCAGGCTGCCGCTGCGTTGCTGCACCATATATTTTGCCGCTTCACGACAACAGAGCCAGACGCCGGTCGTATTAACCGCCAGAATCCGTTCAAAGTCGCTCTTCGGCATGGTGTCAAAGCGGTCGATGGTGATCACACCCGCATTCTGTATTGAGACGTCAATCTGACCAAAGCGCTCAGATGCCTGCTGATAGAGCTGCTGCACCGCCGCTTCATCCGTGACATCGACCTGCAGCGCCAGAATCTCACTGCCGTATTGCTGCTGAATCTGGTCGGCGGTCGTGAAGACCCGGTCAGCATTTGACACCATCACCAGCCTGGCCCCGTCGCGGGCGAAACGCGCCGCAATCCCGGCACCAATGCCGCGACAGGCACCGGTAATCACCACTGTTTTTCCACGTTGTTCGCGGCTCATAATTGCTCCTGTTATGTGTGACGGACATCAGTGAGAGGCGCTGCCTGCTGCTTTTTATCATGGCGACGCAGCAGCACCACTTTGCTTTGCAGACGTTGCTGGAACTGGTCGATCACCACCGCAGTAACAATCACCAGGCCTTTAATGACCATCTGCCAGAAATCGCTGACGCCCATCATCACCATGCCATCCGCCAGAAAGACGATAACAAACGCGCCAATAATCGAGCCGGAAACCCGCCCACGGCCGCCTGCCAGCGCCGTACCGCCGAGTACCGTGGCACCAATGGCGTCCATCTCAAACATATTGCCGGTCATCGGATGTGCGGTCTGTAATTGCGAGGCCACTACCAGCCCGACCAGACCGGCGCAAAGGCCAGAAAAGGCGTAGACGAAGACTTTTACTTTGATAATCGGTACGCCCGCCAGACGTGCGGCGGACTCATTGCCGCCGATGGCATAGATATAACGACCCAGCGGGGTTTTGCGTGTCAGGTAGAGGCCGAGCAGTAAAAAGCCGAGCATCAGCCAGATAGGCAGATAAACACCCAGTACAGTGCCGGAGCCAAGCAGCGCAAAACCGGTGTTGCCCAGTGCGGGCAGCCCTATCAGGTTGGCGTAGGTGCCGCCGTCGTTGAACAGCAACGCTGCACCGCGCGCCACATACATCATTCCCAGGGTGCAGATAAAGGGCGCCACGCCCAGACGGGTGATCACCGTGCCGTTAATCAGCCCCACCAGCACGCCAAAGATGGCCACCACCAGAATGACTTCAGGCACGTTGAGAAATAGCGTATTGCCGCCCCACAACGGAATGCCATTGGTCAGCAGCGCACCCGCCACCATGCCGCAAATCCCCGCGACCGCGCCCACCGAAAGGTCGATACCGCCGGTGAGGATCACCAGCGTCATACCAATCGCCAGCAGTCCGGTAATCGCCACGTGCTGCGTCATGATCAACAGGTTGGAGGGCGTCAGAAAGTTTGGCACCATCACGCTGAAAAAGCCGACCACTATCAGCAATGCAATAAAAGTGCGCGCTTTAAGCAAATACATATAAAGCAGATATTTTTGGTTCATGACATTCTCCGGCCAGCTTAGAGCCTGTTCCAGTTCGCGTAATCGTTGCAGGCAGTCGGGACAGGGACAGCGCATAACAACCGAAACGTACACGCAGTACGTGAGGATGGTGAGCACTGCCCCGCTTCAGACTGACAAATAAAATAAGGCGCTTAATCCTGCGGGGTTGATGCCGCGATCAGATGTTCCCGCGTCGCCGCTGCGCGCGGCAGATCGGCCGTGATCCTGCCATCGGCCATCACTAAAATGCGGTCTGCCAGCGCCATGACCTCATCCAGTTCGGACGATGAAAACATCACGGCCAGCCCCTGCTGCGCCAGGTTGCCAATAAGGTGATAGACGTCGGTTTTAGCGCCCACATCAATGCCGCGCGTTGGCTCATCGAGTAACACCACCTGCGGTCCGGTCATCAGCGCTTTACCCAGCACCACCTTCTGCTGATTACCGCCGCTCAGCGCCGTCACCGGCAGGTCAGGATCGCTGACCTTGATCGCCAGATGGCCGATCATCTCATTCACCCGCTGATGCTCCCGGCCCGGATTCAGCAGCCCAAGCGCCCGGCGAAAACCGCGCAGACTGAAGTCAGAAAGCGTCATGTTGGCCGTCACCGACATCAGTTCAATGACCCCTTCGCCCTTGCGATCTTCAGGCACCAGCGCGATGCCGCTTTTCAGCCGCTGCTGGAAACTGCGTTTCGCCAGATCTTTACCGGCCAGCCGAACCCGGCCCGACTGACAGGACATCAGGCCAATCAGCCCCTTGAACAACTCAGTACGTCCGGCCCCCAGCAGTCCATAAATGCCAATCACCTCGCCTTTGCGCAGGGTAAAACTGACCTCATTCAGCTTGTAGCCGCCGTTCTGATGCAGCGCGGTCAGTCCCTCGACCTCCAGCACCGTTTCCCCTTGTGGCGCAGGCTGATAGTCGAACTGTTTTTTCTTATCACCCACCATCTGAGCGATGATCCAGGGCACGCTGGCGTCGCGCACCTCACGCTCACTGATGAAGCGGCCATCGCGGAAAATGGTGATGTGGTCGCCAATCTCCATCAGCTCTTCCAGCCGGTGAGAGATGTAGATGATGGTGACGCCGCGCCGCTTCAGCTGGTCGATAACGCTGAACAGCACTTTGACTTCCGACTGGCTCAGGGCGCTGGTCGGCTCATCCATGATCAACACCCGGGTATCCTTCGACAGCGCGCGGGCGATCTCCACCAGCTGCTGATGACCAATGCCCAGCTCGCCCAGCGGCGCATAGGGATCGACATCCAGTTTCAGCCGGTCCAGCAGCGACTTCGCCAGCGCGTATTGATACTTTTCATTGATTACACCGCGCTGGAAAAACTCATTGGCGATAAAAATGTTGTCCATCACGTTCATGTTCGGAAACAGGTTTAGCTCCTGAAAAATGATGCTGATACCCTGTTTTTCCGCCTGATGTGTGGAATTGAGTGAAACCACTTTGCCATCCAGCAGAATCTCACCCGACGACGGTGTTTCCACCCCCGCCAGCATCTTCATCATGGTGGACTTACCGGCCCCGTTCTCACCAATCAGGACATTCACTTTGTTGCGGTAAACCCGATAGCTGACCTGATCGAGCGCAGTCACACCGGGATAGAGGCGCGACACATTGCGCGTTTCGATAATCACGTCGCCGGACGGTTGCGGTTGAGGGTTTTGCATCTGCCGCTCCTTATTGCCGGGTAATCGCAGCCGGGGTGATATCCGGCAACTGCTGCGGAATATCCCAGCTACTGAACACACCGGAAACACTCACTTTATCGCCCACTTTCGGCGCGAACTGCTGCATCAGGGTGGAAGCGTGCTGGTTGATCGCCTTACCGTAGTCACCAAACAGCACCTGGTCATTAAAGTCCTGATAGCTCGCACCTTTATAGGCATCGCGCAACGCGGTCCCGCGAATAATCGGCCCGGTCTGAATAGTGACACTGTCACCTGATTCGTCTTTCACCGTCATTTTTCCGCTGCGCGACGTTGTGTTTACCGCGGTCACCTCACCGCGAACCGAGACGCTAAAGACACAGGGATTCTCAGCCTGACTGCGATAGCCATAAGTCTGACAGGCGCTGTCAAAGTCTTTGGCAGACTGCAGCGACTTCATCAGCGTCGCCAGCGGTTTCGCCTCTGCCTGGACCTGCGGCACCAGTTTTTGCTGCCACAGCTGGTCGATGTTAGCCATTTTTGGATTGGGTGGATTTTTCAGGTCAGCCAGCTCCTGCTGCGACACAATTTTGCAGCCGCTTAACAGTAAGACCACCAGCGTCAGCCAGACTCTTCGGGACATCTTCTTCTCCCTGGCGCCCGCTAATGCAGGCGCGGCAGCGTTTAGTTACGACTTGTAGTTGAAGTCCTGGACGTTTTTGGCATTTTCCGGGGTAATCAGAATGCCGCGGAACATCACACGCTGTTTTTCCGGCTTCACGCCCTTCTGAATGAAATTATCGAGATCGGTGACACCTTCGGCGGCAATCGCCTGGGCCTGCAACATCACGGTGGCTTTCAGCGTGCCCGCTTTCACTGCATCGCGTTCATCGTTACTGCCATCAATGCCCACCACGATCACATCGTTGCGCCCGGCCGCCTTGAGCGCAGCGATCGCGCCCAGCGCAACCGGGCCGTTGCCGCAGATCACCCCTTTTACATCCGGATGCGCCTGCAGAATACTGTCCATAATGCGCTTGCCGTCGATCAGCGTACCTTTCGCATCCTGACGCGCCACGCTCTGCATATCAGGATATTGATCCAGCACCTGATGGAACGATTTTGAGCGGGTGACGCAGTTATTGTCGGCCAGGTTACAGGCCAGCTCGGCGTATTTGCCCTTTTCGCCCATTTTCTCAACAAAGACGTTGGCTACATCAGAACCTGCCTGGAAGTTGTTATGGGTAATCTGCGCCAGTGCCACGTCATCGACCGGGATTTCACGGTTAATTAAAACCACCGGAATGCCGGCATCTTTAGCCTTTTTAATTGCCGCCACGCTGGCGGTGGAGTCGGCGTTATCCAGTACGATACCCTGCACTTTCTTACCGATAGCGGCATCAATCAGTTCGCTCTGCTTCTTCACATCTTCGCCATGCGACAGCACCGTGGTCTTGTAACCCAGTTCCTGCGCTTTGAGATTGGCGCCTTTGGCTTCGGAGGCGTAGTAGGGATTATCGAGTGAGTTAACCAGAATCATAATGGTGCCTTTTTCGGCGGCAAACGCCGCCTGCGAAACCAGACAGGCAGCCACGGCAGTGCAAAGCAGGGTACGTTTTTTCATGATGTTCTCTCTTATCGTTATGGCAGGGTATGAAGTCCCGGATGTTGGGCTGGCATTACCAGATAGTGAATCCACCATCGATCATTAAATCGGCACCGGTAATCATGTCGCTGCCGTTACTGGCGAAGAACAGAACGGCGGCGGCAATTTCATCGGTATAGGCAAAGCGGCCCAGCGGAATCAGTTTTTTCATCTGCTCGCCCTTTTCGCCGCGCCAGGCTTTCTCGCCCATAGGCGTCAGCACCACGGTGGGCGACAGGGTGTTCACGTTGATGCGATGCGGCGCAAACTCTTTGGCCATCACTTTGGTCATGCCCAGCAGACCTGCTTTGGCGGAGGTGTAGGCGACATGGTTATCGATAGCGATGGACGCCGCCTGAGAGGCGATATTAATAATTTTGCCGCCCGCACCGGCACGGATCATCAGCTTTGCAGCTGCCTGCGAGCAGAGAAAAGGCCCGGTAAGATTCACCGCGATCTGCTTCTGCCACTCGGCAAAATCGGTTTCAATCACGGGTTGCAGCATCACGTAGCCCGCGCAGTTCACCAGGATATCGATGCGGCCATAATGTGAAACGACCGCGTCAAACGCCTCTTCCACCGATGCGGGATCGGTGACATCACAGCAGACAAACTGCACCCGATCGGCCGCAAACTCCGCCTGCAGACTGGCAACCTTCTCCGCTTCAAACGGCGGATAGAGCAGAGCCAGACGCGCACCCTTCTCCAGCAACATGCCATTCGTCGCCATGGCGATACCGCCCAGACCACCGGTCACTACCGCCACTTTGTCAGCCAGATTCATTGCGGTATCTACGCCGTAGCGCAGGTTTACGTCATATTCGCCACTCATCCCACTCTTCCCCTCAGATTTTTGCTGATGCGGTTGATTCATTCATTTTCGAACAAAAATATATGCTATCGAAAAGAAATGATGTGTGGAGCAGATCAAATTTCGACCATCTGCCTCTCAAAGCCGCTTATCTGATTGAAAAGACGTGATCTGGCTTCCAGTCACGAAATAAAGCCGCACTGCTGCAATCGGGAAAGCCTGAGAGATTCAATAACATGCGGATTGCTAATTTTCGTTCGAAAACCAATGACCTATCTGGCTATCTCGCATTCATAAAAATGGCGCGTTAAACTCAGCCACAGAGACTTTGTTTGCCCGACCTCTCAGGTTATTGGAAAAGGGAGCATTTCGATTGAAAAGCAAAAGTGAGCAGTTCGCTGACATGCAGCAACGCCGCGAGAAAATTCTGGAGATGATCCGTGAGGATGGCACGGTCACGGTCAAAGCACTGACGGAGACCTTTGGCCTGACCGAAGCCACATTACGCAGCGACCTGCGCATGCTGCAGAAACAGGGCTTTGTGCAGCGCTACCACGGTGGCGCAACGCTGATGACGGGCAAGCAGAATACCGGGGCGATGCTGCTGGAGCGGCAGACCCATCTGGAAGAGAAAGAGGCAATTGGCCGGCTGGCGGCGCAGCATATCGAAAATGGCGACACGGTGATTTTCGATTCCGGTACCACGACCACCGCGATTACTGACGCCATCAGCCACATCCGCCGTCTGTCAGTGGTGACCACGGCAGTCAATATCGCCCTGAAACTGGGTGGCGAGCCGGGGATCAATATCCTGCTGACCGGCGGCACCTTTAAATTTCCGACGCTCTCCACCTCAGGCGAGAAAGCGGCCAGCTTTTTTGAAAACGTGCTGGCTGAAAAACTCTTCC
The DNA here is from genome assembly GCF_014155795.1 of Pantoea hericii. Classification (NCBI taxonomy): domain Bacteria; kingdom Pseudomonadati; phylum Pseudomonadota; class Gammaproteobacteria; order Enterobacterales; family Erwiniaceae; genus Pantoea; species Pantoea hericii. The sequence continues at coordinate 102,146 of NZ_SCKV01000002.1, read as the reverse complement.
TGGCGACCGCCTGCATCTCGCCGCGTCTGGGCCTGAGTTTCCCCAGTGAAACGGATATCAAAGTAAAACTGGCGATGATCAAATCCGCCAGCACAGTGTATGTGGTGGCGGACTCCAGCAAAATCGACAAGGTATCCATGTTCGCGCTCCCCTGTGACTGGAGCAACATCCACTACCTGATCACCGACAGCGGCATCAGCTCCGCGCAGGTCAAAGCGTTTGAAGCTCTGGGCGTAAAAGTGCTGGTGGCCCCACTGCCGCTGAAGCGGGCGATGTAATTTAAAATTCGTACCCCGCTAAAGTGAGTGATTCCAGAGCGGTGAGACCCGAAAATGTGAGGCACAGGTAAGCGCGGACATTTCAGTTAGCCACTAAAAAACCCGCACCATCACCAACAGTGCAGGTAAGGCCTGCCTGAAGAGCAACGTGTGCGAGCCAGGGAGGGCGAGCCCAATCCGCAGGGATATCCGTTCACTGTTATACATCGCTGTACTCTCGGCTGTGAGCTGTAATACAGAGATAAAAGCAGAGCTCAGTACTCCCGAACAGCGACAGGTGTATTTCCCTTGTTGAAAAGTGAGATTGTAAAGGAGTTGTTTCAACTACGATTGGGAGATAGGGCTAACGTCCGCTATGTGCCAGAAGCTGACGTTCGCGTACAAAGGTCAGCCGGACTGTCAGCCACTGAGCATTCTCAGGCGTAACACTTTCGCTCACCTTATAAACAATTGTGCTCGTCGGCGGCCCGGACTTTCCTGCCGAAGAGGGGCGTCATAAAAAAGGCGCCCGAAGGCGCCTTATGATTTACGTTAACGGTCAGAAACTCACTTTCACACCGACCAGCGCGCTGGTATCCGAGTAGCCGCTGCTACCCACCTGCTGACCGATGTTCCCCCACAGGTTCAGGCCCGGCTTGATCTGGCCCTCAACACCCACTTTCAGCTCCCCGATATTGCGGGTGCCTTTTTGCGAAACTTTGACACCGTTAAGCTGGCTGCCAAAAGTTTTGGTATTACCAATCCAGTTGGCCTCCATAAACGGCTCAAACGTACGGTTTTTTCCGTCATCAATTTTGCTGTGACCTTTCATAAATGCCCGGACACCAAGGCGAGCCTGAATGTTGCCATCTCCTGTGCCCTGAACCTGTGTTCCGTTACCTTCCCGGATACTGTCTGCCTCCACGCCCATCCAGGTCAGCTGTGCCTTGGGCTGAATATAATAGCTTTCACGCTCATTTTTCTCACCAAGCTTCCAGGTATAACCGCTCTCAACCGAGGCGGTTATACCCTTAGACTTATACGACTCCGGTGCCAGCGAATCGCCCTGCACATTATTGTTAAACCAGCTGTACTGCGCCCAGGTGTCTACGTATGCGCCGGTTTTCTGTTCATTGTCCTGAAGCCAGGTACCATAAACACCTGCGCTGTAGCCGCTAATACTGCCTTTCGCTGATTGCCCGCTTAAATGGTTATGCGTATTGCTGTGCTGATTTGCATAACCAGCCATCACGCCAAGGTGGTAGCGATCAGCGCCGTCAGAACTCCACTGCGCCACATCACCACCAAGTTGCATCACATAGCGGTTAGCCTGTGTTTTCTGCTGGCCGCTGCTGTCGGCAAAGCGCGTGTGCCCGCCAGTATTACGCAGCCACATGCTGGTCACCTTCGTCTCACCCGTGATGGCATCCACGTAGTGCGTTTCACCAAGGCGATCGTGAAGACGCGTGTTAAACAGAGTGTTGGCTGCAGCCATATTTGACGCATATGCACCGGATTCCGGGCGGTAAACGCGTACAACGTCATCCTCTTCGGCGGGTTTCTCCTCTTCGCTGCCTTCGTTACCACCAGCCTCTTCCACGGTATTGTGCAGGTACCAGTTGGGACTGTCTGCATCCTTGCCCCGGGCCAGGTGATACTCAAAAGCACCTGCTACAATACGGCCCTCCTGCGTGAACTCACCTTCTGACATGCCATGAACGGTTATCACTTCAATGCCGTCAATGGTTTTTGCACCGCTGCCGCCAGCATTGTTCACCGTCACCGCGGTTGTTCCGCTGGTGTTGCCGTCAACCTCCAGGCGGTCAGTGAGCGAGCCATCACCGCCCAGCGCGGTATTAAGCACCAGACGCCCGCCGTTACCCGTATAGTTGCCCTTCACATGCAGCATGCTGCCTGCCACACCCGACTGCGCCACCGCCAGGGTACCGCTGCTGGTCAGGTCTCTGCCGATGGTAAACTGCACGGCACCACCCGCTGCGCGCGTCACCGGACCGAGTCCCCCCAGCTTAAGGGTACCGGCGTTGATTACATCTCCCGCCGTACCGCCAAAGCCACCGAACACCGCCCCGGCCGCCACGTCAGTCCTGCCTGATGCCAGGGTCACATCCTGTCCGGCGCTGCCAAGCTGCAGGCCGCCCGCGTTCACTGCCGTATTACCGGTGTACTGAGCAGACGTGCTGCTCAGGGTCACCACGCCGGCGCCGTTCTGAGCCAGCGCACCGCCTCCGGTGACGGCGTTATCCAGCATCCAGCTTGCAGCACCGTTCAGGTTCAGAAGGCCGTCATTATCCACCGCAGCCGTTCCGAGACTGTTTTCGCCGGTGGCGGTCAGCGTACTACCGTCCGTTATGGCGAACCGACCGCTGAAGTCACGGTTGTCACCCTCAGCCACAATGTCGCTGGCATCGTTAAGTGCCACCAAGCCGGTGCCGCTCAGGCGGTTGACCAGCCGTCCGGTCGCACGATTCAGGGCCAGCAGACCATCACTGACGATGCTGCCGCTGCCCAGTCCCTGCACATCGTCAAGCTCCGCCGCCGCACCATTGCCAATGGTGGTGGTGGCGGTAAGTCCGGTATTGCTGCCATGTACCGTCAGGGTTCCGCCATTGACGTTAAGCGAACCCGCACCCTGCAGGCGTCCGTCCGTCGTGCCACCCTGGCTGACCGACAGGCTGCCGCCGTTAAGATCCGTCAGGGAGCCTGCTGCCGCATTCAGTACTCCCACGGTCTGGCTGTGCCCGTTCATGTCAAACGCGGTGCCTGCGGCAAGTGACAACTCAGACGTCTGGCCGAGCACGTTATCGTTCCCCATCTGCAGCGTGCCACTGCGCACATCCGTCCGACCGGTATAGGTGTTACCGGTATTTGAAAGCGACACGGTCTGGCCGGTACCGGTGTCAACAGCGAGGTCACCGCCACCGCTGAGCATAGCGCTCATGTCTGTCGCACTGCCGGTCTGCCCGCGTGCGTCCAGCACCAGTGCATCACTGCCGGAGGTCAGAAGCGTCAGCGCCGTCAGACCATAGCTTGCATAGAGGCCGTCAGAAGCTGCGCCACCGGTCAGACGGTAGTCGTAAGTGGCGTTCGCCACGGTCTGACCGTTCTGTGTCACCTGCGTGTAAAGCGCATCGTTGATAACGTTGCCGTTCTGGTCCTTCAGCACCAGGTTACCGCCGCTGCCGGTGACCGTACCCTCGCTGCCGGCCAGCTTAAGCAGGGTGTTTGCATCATCCTGTGCCATCAGCGGCAGCGCCTCCGGTGACAGCACCGTGGAGTTATCTACGGTTCCGGCATTTACCTGCACCGTGCCGCTGCCGTTCAGGTTCAGCAGGCCTGCGGTCTGCACACTGCCTTTAGCTTCGCTCTCGCCCGGCGTGCCGGTATCAAAGGCCACGGTGCCGCCGTCAAAGGCGAGTCCGCCGATGCGCTGCACACCGTCCGCCACGCGCACTGTGCTGCCAGAGCCTGCCAGCAGACGGGAGGCGGCAAGTGCCTGTGCATTCAGGCCGCCCAGAGCGAAGGTGGCGTCGTTCAGCATCAGGGTGCCGGTAAAGTCCCGGCCCGCTGCTGCGGCATTGTTTGACGAAAAGTCAAAGGCATTACCCTGTGCGGACGCCGCCAGAGTACCCGCACCACGCAGGAAGCTGCCGAAGGCCGTGTCGCCCGCGCCAATGATGCGCAGTGTGCTATCCCCGCTGACGCTGTAGCCGGTGCCCGCCGCGTCATCCCTCGTGTCCCCGAGCGCCAGCAGCGTGCCGTCGAGCGTGAGCTCTGAGCCACGAGTCAGCGTCACCGCCTCAAAGCCCGTGAGGGTCGCCGGATCGGTTACCGCCAGCAGGGAGTCGCTGAGGTTAAGCGTATCCGCACCCGCGCCGGCCTGGAGTGAGCTGAAAAGCCCGGTATCAGAGGGGCGGATTCCGCTCAGGTAGAAATTGTCGTTGCCGCTGCCGGTCGTGACGTCGTCAGCCGAACTGCCGCCTTCCAGCGTGACGCTGTTGTTGCCATCGGCGAGTGCAACCCGTCCGGTGATGTCACCACCACGTGCGTTGGTAAAGTTAAGATAGCTGCCGGCCGTCACGCGCAGGGCGTCATAGGCCGCACCTGCCGCCTGAATCACGCCTTTGTTTATAAAGCTGCTGACGCTGCCGCCGGACACATCCACCACCGCCGAGGTCAGAGACTGCGAGGTGAGCGAACCTGACTGTTCGACGTTGCGGGTACTGCCACTAACGGCCAGCGCCGCCCCGCCAGCCACATTATTAACGTTGATGCTCGCGCCCGACTTCACGTCGCCGCTGGTATGAGTGACGACGCCTCGGCCCTGCGTGCTGTCTACGTTGATGACCAGATTCTGCGATTTTGAAGTATCAAAATCCTTGTCTGACAGGGAACCATCGGCGTGACCAAAGTAGATGCCGGCGCCTGCACCGCTGACGGTGATGGTGCCGCTGTTCTCCTCTGCCAGGGTGGCGGCCGTGCGCACGCCGTAGCCGTCACCCACGGTGATGGTGGTGTTCTTCAGCTGAATACCCGCGATTTCTGCAGCATTCTCGATGGCACTCCCGGTACCGCCACTGGACATTTCAATAGTGGCGCCGTCAACCATAAGCCCGGTTGCGCCGCTGTCCAGCAGCACCCCGTGGGCGCTGCCGCCCGCGCGCACCGTCCCGTTACCATTAAGGTTCAGTGCTGCGCCGTCACGGACGCGGAAGGCGGCCGTGCCATCGGTAGCATCAACCATCCCGGCGTTGCTGACCGATGAGTCCGCGCCTGACACGTCCACAGCCGTGCCGTTTACGCGGATGGTGCCGCTGTTGTTAAGAACGCCACCCTCAACCTGCACGCCCGTAGTGTCCAGTGCGGTAAAATCGATCGTGCCACGGTGGTCAAGCGTGCCACCGTTGCGGGCGATGTAGCCCACCGCACCTGGCGCTGCGTTGGCGCTGTTGAGTGTGGCAAAGCTTGTGAGCGTAGCCCCTTCAGCCTGACTCTGATTGCCGCTGATGTCGGTGTAGGTGTTCTCCACGATGCCCGCCGAGCTTCCAGCACCACTGAGATTAATAATGGTATCCGCCGTGAGCACGCCGCTGGCGTCGCCCGCCACACGCAGGCCTGAGGCTCCTTCACCGGTGACGTTCAGGTTCATGTTGCCGGTGTTAAGAGTACTTCCTGCTCCCTTCACGCCAGTAACCAGCAGGCCGGTAGCGTTTTTACCGCTTACTCCAACCTGTGTACCGGTACCGCCGCCGTCAAAGGCAGCGCCGCCATCTATACGGTAAAGCACGGAACCTTCAGTGCTGACATCCTGCCTGCCGGCGCTGTTGTCGGTGATGCGTGAGCCGGCGCCGAAGACGTAGTAACCCGTCTGATTTTTATCGCGGAAGTTAACGGCTGCACCGTCCTCGATAATCAGCTGCGCACCACTGCGCGCATGTGCGGCGATAGCTCCTGTGCCGTCAAGATTAATGATGCCCGCATTAGTGGCGGTGGCCATAGGTCCTTCGGCCCACAGACCATAGTTGGCGGTACCCGTCACCGGGTCGACTCCGGTCTCAACCTCAATGGTACCCTCATTACGAACCGCTGAGCCCGTGCGGTCTGTCATCCTGCTGATGGCCTGCATGGCAATAGAATTAATGCCTTTCAGGCTGATGAGACCTGTAATGGTATTAATGACGTTAACCGCACCCTCTGTTGCTACCATGCCCGCGTTCTGCAGCGGCGCCTGACCATTCACGCCCGGAGCACGGCCAAGCAGGGTTATGTCCCCGGCATTGGATATGCTCGCCTGAGGGCCATGCGCAACCAGCGCGCTGGCGCCCTGGACCAGGCTGCCAAGAGTAATCTTACCGCCAGCGTTATTACGGAAGATACTGCTGCCTGTGACGTCAGCCAGTCGGTTACCGCTGGTTCTGACAATGACGTCACTTACCGAATCCGTCAGCGTTTTCTGCGCTTCACGGCCCAGATACATCTCACCATCATTATCAAAAACGGCACTGTCCTGAACCATTACGCCGCGGGTAAAAACTGAATAGCTGGTCGTCGCGGTGGGCTCAGTGAGGGTTACAATGTTGATATTTCCCGTGTTGCGTAATGTACTGTTGCCCGCAAGCGTAATACCCTGGTTACCACCCAGCGCTCCACGTGGGCCGACATTAATGACACCGCTGTTGTTTACAGTAGAGTCTTGAGCGTAAATAGCCGTATTCGTTCCCTGACTGGCGTTTGGCAATGCACTGTTACTGCCCGCATTAATGCTGCCCCGGTTATTGATAACTGAACCATTGGTCGCATACACTCCCATTGAACCGCGGGTGGTGTTGGCGTACGACTCAATTGTGCCGTCATTATTAAGTGTCGCGCTGTCTTTCAGGCGGACTATTGAAGCATCTGAATAGCGCGCGGTGATATTGGCTCCGGAGAGAATATTAACAACGGCGCCAGACCCCTCGGCAAGGGTGTAGGCCACGCGATCAAAACTAACGTTCTGCCAGACCGCATCGTCCTGAGGGATGGGGTTGTTAGTGTAATCAATGTATAAATATTTATTGGGCTGTTCGAACGCCTTATTGAATTCCGCAAGGTAGTTTTCCGGGGCCAGATTACCGTTCTGTACAGCATCAATCAGGGCCTGATTATATTCTTTAAGTTCATTAATATTACTGACATTTTGGGAGCCTATAGCACTGTTAAACGTTCCGGTATATCCTGATTGAAATGAAGAATATGCCAGCGTTTCAGGACGTGCCACATTTGCGTTATTACCGAGATAAATAAGAGTGTTTGAATCGTAGTTAAGTGTCGCTGGTGCTGACGTGTTGGCAGACGTCAGCTTAAAGACCGATGAGATAAAGTCCGGGTTTGATTTACTCACCTTCATGATCATATTCAGCTGATTCAGCGGATCGCTCAGCCAATCAGCCGAGTTACTGCCGATATGTACTGTCACCTCACTACCGGCAGAAATTTGTACCAGATTACGGTCAACGTACTGGCCATCTATTCCCACTGCATAATGAACAGGTACGATGCCTGTGCCACCCTGAAACTCCTGGATACTATTGCTGTCATATGCTTCGAAAGTCTTTACAGTTCCCGTCTGCTGATCAAAATAATCAAATCCAGCCCGGTCACCGACCCGGATTTGCTGGTCCAGGTAATTTGTACCGCTGCCGCTAAGATATCCATTGCTAAGCGCCTCGTTCAGGGTGGTGTTCCTGTATCCTTGATCACCTTTTGTAATGCTGCCCCATCCTGTTGCGGCAATCGTTTCCACTGAACCAGTGATATTCTGGACATGTCCGCCATCGTCCGGTCGAAACGCATCCAGACCAATATCTGCTGCTGCTGAAAAACAGGCCAGGCTGGCCGCTGAAAAAATCAGTGCCCTGATTGTGGTGCCGGTGCGGATATTTGCTGACGTCGAAGACTTTGTTTTTCCCCGCGCAAACTCAGAAGTAACATCATATCGCTGACAGGCGGCATTCCATTTTACTTTAAAAATTTTATTCATGGTGTTGTGCTCACATTAATTAATAAAAGTCAGAAAATAAATTGAATAAGGACGCTCGCAAGGCACCACCAGCCCAGTGAAAAAACGGTAATAAATATCCAGGCAGAAGGACGCAGAAGTTCGTTATTCATCAGGGAAGCTATTTTTTTCATTTTTTTACTCTTGTCTCCGGGGCTCAGCGCAGGTGTGAGCACGTCCGAAGATAATTCTGTCACCTTAAGACCACATCAAGAATCAGACGGCAGGAGGCGCTCTGTAAGCCGTGGACTACAGATGCACTTTTTTATTCTTAATTTTTAAACCAGCACGGATTTAACTAAGAAGAATGGAAAAACGACGTAGGAAAGGGACTACATAAATATATTTTTTGCATGTAATGATTCGGCAGAATATAGTTGAATGATGTTTAACAGAGCAGATTGAATATGGCCGCGTTTATAATCATTGACGACCATCCGCTGGCGCGCCTGGCTATCCGGATGCTGTTAGAAAAAGACGGACATAATGTGGTGGCCGAGTCTGACAGTGCTGACCGCGTCGTAGAGCTTGTCAGGCAGCACGACGCCGGGGCGCTGATAATGGACATTGACCTGCCGGGTATAAGTGGCACGGAGGCTATTGCCCTGTTACGCGCGGCTAACATCCGCGTACCGGTCATCGTTATGAGTGGAAAAAATCCTGAATATTACACCCAGCTCAGTATGAAGGCCGGTGCCAATGGTTTTATCAGCAAGCAGAACAGCCTGGCCGATCTGTCCCACGCCGTCAGTGCGGTATTTTCAGGTTATGGCTACTTTCCGCTCAGGATGCACGAGTCCTGGGCAGAAAGTGTGGCTGATCCTGACAGTGACCGTCTGCGCCAGCTCTCAAAGCGCGAGTTCGAAGTTCTGCGCTATCTGGGCGAGGGCCGGGAGATCATGAATATTGCTGCGCGAATGGAAATCAGTAACAAGACTGTAAGTACCTATAAGGCGCGGCTGATGGAGAAACTCGGCCTTAAAAACCAGCGCGACCTGCTGGATTTTACGCGCCGGAATAATATCTCCTGATGCGCGCCTGCCTTCTGCTGTTGTGCATACTGTTACCGACTGCGGGTGCCGAGCCGGTAAAGCTCAGTTACACCCCTGCTGCCCTGCAGGATGTTAAGTCACCGGTACTTTCCGACGCGCAGTGGCGCTGGCTGGGACAAAAACGCGAGATGACGCTGGCGTTATATGGTCCAGCCCGTCCCCCTGTAGTGAGAACAGATCCGTCACGACGCCTGACCGGTTACCTGCCGGACTTTGCCTGGAGCGCGGCCCGTAGTATGGGGCTGACACTGAAGGTGGAGCATTACGACCGCGCAGAAGAGGCTTTCGCTGCGCTTGACGCGGGACGGGCGGATGCGGTGTTCACTCCTGCCGGCGATGCTATCCCAAAACACTATAATGCGGGTGATCTCGTCACCGTAGCTGAAGCCCTTCCCGTAGAGGTAACGCGTCGCGGAGCTGCAAACATTAAAAAGCCGGCCCGGGTACAGTCTGAACTCAGTCCCGGGCGGCAGCTTGCTCTGCTCGACGAGGGAGCCATAGCATCAGTCATACTGCCGGCTGGCGAGGCGTGGTATCTGACCGGACGAAACTTCGTTAACTCCCTGGAAGTCAGCCGCCTTTCGGATGCTCCCATGTCCCCTTACCGGCTTATCACAGACGGGCGCGAGCCATTATTCAGCGACGCATTGCGCACAGCGATAGAAAATCTGCGCGCCAGTCAGGTCGGCGAGATACTTGCGTCACGCTGGGATCAGAACGATCTGACACGCTTTGTTGCCGCACCACTTAGCCTGACCCGTGAGGAGAAGGCATGGCTGAGCCAGCACCCTGAGGTGCCTGTAGCCGGCTCAGCCTTCAACGCACCGTTCTTCGTCACTGGTTCTGGCAGTGCACCTGCCGGCATCGGCCCGGAGCTGCTCGCCCTTGTGAGCCTCCGCACGGGCATCCGGTTCCGCTACATAGATATCGGTGACAGCAGGGACCTGCCCGACGCGCTGGTACGTGGCGAAGTACTGATGACGTCGCCCCTGATATGGAGTCAGGAGCGCAGCCAAAGCCTGCTGTTGAGCGCCCCGTTTATGTCCACACCAATGGTGATGGTGACACGCAGTGATTTTGATGGCTCTATGCGGCGCGCCGACCTGGTGCCCGGGCAGGATGCCTCGGCCTGGTTCACCTCAACGTGGCCGCTTGCCACGGTATCCTGGACCGGGAATCCAGGGCTTGCCATGCAGCGAGTGGCCGACGGTGACACCGACGCCACCCTGACTACGCTCACGGGAGCCCGCTATCTGACTCAGGGCCTCTACCGGGACCGACTTTCCCTTCGCGAGAGCCTGCCACTGGAGGATGCAGCCGTAGTGTTTGGTGTGCGCCGGGCCGATCCGGAGTTACTGTCAATACTGAATAAAACCCTGGCAATCATCCCGCCAGACATCGTCACCGCCATTCTCGCTCACTGGCAGTCCACGCCGGCTGCACGTTTTGATACATGGAAAATATATCGCACCGAGTTTTATACAGGCGCGGCGGGTGCGCTGGCGCTAATTCTTGTCACCGCCGCCTGGGCCGCATCGTTGCGCAGGCAGGTGCGGCGAACCCGGCAGGCTAAGTCTCTGCTACGTCAGGAAGTCGCATTTCGCGATCGGCTGATTAACGGGCCGCCCCGTCCCGTCTATGTAACCGGCCGCGACGGAGATATTATCCACACTAACGCGGCGTTCAGACGCTACTTCACCGGTAATGCGGCCGGTCATCTCAGCCTCCCGCTCTGGGACAGCCGCCATCCTTTGTACAGGGTATGGGCGGAGTGTATGCAAACACCGCCCTCAGGAGATATACCGCTTGAGGCCGAGTTTGAACTTGACGCCGGGAATGGGTCTGGCCAGACAATCCGGCACTGGATGACGAGCTTTCAGGAAGGTGACGGAGAAACCGGTGGATATATCGGGGGCTGGCAGGATGTCACGGCTTACCTGAATATGCAGACCGCACTGCAGGAGGCTCGGGCCGATGCCGAACTTGCGAGCAGAACCAAGAGCCGTTTTCTTGCCACCATGAGCCATGAAATCCGTACACCGCTTAGTGCCGTTATCGGTCTGCTTGAACTGCAGGTGCAGGAGCAACGGGCGGATACGGAGCTCATCCGCGTGGCCCATGAGTCTTCGCTGAGCCTGCTGGCGCTGATAGGTGACGTGCTGGATATCGCGCGTATCGAGTCTGGAAAGGTGAGCCTACAGCCCCGCTGGACGCCGGTCTGGGCGGTCGTCAGGCCGGTGATACAGGCATTCAGCGGCCTGGCACGGCAGAAAGGTGTCGTTCTTTCCCTGGATATGCCTGATGACGCTGACATTTTTGCCGACGATCATCGTCTGCGGCAGGTGCTGGCAAACCTCACGGGAAACGCAGTGAAATTTACACAGGCGGGACAGGTACGGGTGTCCGTTACCCTGATGACAGAAAGGCTCAGTGTCGCCGTGGAGGATACCGGCCCCGGCATAGCGGAATGCGACCAGGTCCGGCTCTTTGCACCTTTTGAACAGGCACAGGATACGGCACCGGGCGGCAGCGGACTCGGCCTTGCCATCAGCCGCGAGATCGCCACACTGATGGGGGGCACACTCACCCTTGAGAGTATGCCCGGGCGCGGCAGTACTTTCACGCTGGACGTGCCGGTACAGATCCGCCCCCACACGGCTGAGCCTGAAGACATGCCCGAACTGCCACGCAGCCGGCCTCGCCGGGTGCTGTTGGTAGACGACCACCCGGCTAACAGGCTGCTCATATCCCGGCAGCTCACACTCCTTGGTCATCAGGCGCTGATCGCTTATGACGGACGCGCCGGTATACAGGCCTGGCGCGAGTCACACCCGGATATCATCCTGACCGACTGCAGCATGCCGGAAATGGACGGTCCGGAAATGGCACGTCTCATCCGGCAGGAGGATTCGGACGTTATCATCATCGGCATTACGGCTGACGCACAGGAGTCCGCCCGCGAACGCTGTCTGGCCGCAGGCATGAACGACTGTCTGTTCAGACCCGTCGAGCTTTCACGGCTGGCTCAGGCCATCAGTGCGTATGAGCCGCCCGGCTCAGGGCCGGATGACGATCTGAGCGGGTGGATTGACCGCGCTGCGCTCGATGCCTTTATTCCGGACAGCCCTCAGGAGGCGGACCTTTTTATCCGCACCGCCATCAGTGAGACCCGAAGCGACCTGCAGAGCGCCAGACAGGCCGTTATGGAAAACGATTTACCTGGCGCCTGCCGGATTTTTCATCGTATTGCCGGTACGCTGCGGGTGACCGGCATCCGCCGTCTGGACGAACAGTGCGCGAAGCTGGAGGAGCTCGCTGAAATGGGGGAAGAGCCTGATGTCATCCTTCATCACGTCCTGAAGGCAGCAAATATGCTTGAAGCCTTCGCCCTTGCTTTTAACGCCAAATCTCCTCGCTGAAACCAGGACAATACCTACAGCCATACATGACACTATCTGATTCATCCACGCTGCTGGCTGGGGTGTAATAACACTCAGAGAATGCGAGGAGATATTATGTTCACAGTAACCGTGATGGACAGCGACCAGTGGATAGCACAGGGCATCAACTGCTATTTCAGTGAAAAGCACATAAGGGTCCGGCTGGTTGAGCAGGAAGAATTTGATGTTGCACTGCGCATTGCCGCAGGCTCAAATGTGGTAATCAGCGAACTCTGCGCTTTCGGCAGGGACGTACAGGCCGTAACAGAGCTGCTGGTTTGCCTTCGCCGCGTTTCCCCGAACACCAGGCTGATTATACTGACGGATGTGCGCGAAAAGGCAGTTATCAGCCATGTACTCAGCCGCCTTCCCGGTGTCTGCGTACTCTCTAAGCGTTCTGACATACTGCAGCTTGCAGGCGAAGTGTTCGGCTATGCAGTCGGACCTCAGTCGCAGGAGCAAGCCCTGACAGTCAGAAACAACAAAGAGGCATTGACAGCGCGGGAGTTCGGGTTACTGCGCCTCCTCGCTACTCAGCGCAGCCTGACCGACATTGGCCACCGGCTTCAGCTGAGCGTTAAAACTATCAGCCATCACCGTAAAAATATCATGCTCAAGCTTGGCTGCCGTACGTCGGTAGAGCTGTCTCCTCGTCTGAAAAGGATGGGATTTGGACGGCGTACCGCCTGATGAACCTTGCTGTGTTGGCAGACGGCTAAGGGGCATGCCGTTCTGCCGGGGGGTCTTTATCCGTGGCCCCTTTTTTTTATTCCCCGTGTACAGGATGCACAGCTAAAGCAGCCTGCGCACTCAAGATAATTAATCCTCCACCAGGGATATATGGCCCCCCATTGCTGGTATTTGGCTCCCGAATGGGGGCCATTTTTTTACCAAAATCTATGCTGGCCTGCGTAACCGAATTTCCGCCTAATTAAGCGGATAGTCCCCCTTTTCAATCCGGCTTCATTTATCTTTGGATAGCTTTGTAAATTAAGATCAGTACCTGATCATCCAGATAAAAACCGTCTGATGGCAGCTTTTAGTCGTACGTCCGCTTTTCGCTCATAACGGACATTAATCACCTATAGTCACTGCGCATCTTTAGCCCCTCCCTGGTTGATATTAAACACAACTGCTCACCTGAACTAACCCGCACACTCTCCAGATCTGCTCCAGCAAAACGCCGCACCATCGCCAACAGTGCAGGTAAGGCCTGCCTGAAGAGCAAAGTGTGCGAGCCAGGAAGGGCGAGCCCAATCCGCATGGATGCGGGATTCCTTTGCGATCAGGCAGGCTTTTCCTGCACGACGCACCGGCTCACCAAACCCTCCCAGCCTGCTCACCCGAAAAATCCCGCATACTCGCAGACCTGCTCCAGCAAAACCCCGCACCATCGCCAACAGTGCAGGTAAGGCCTGCCTGAAGAGCAAAGTGTGCGAGCCAGGGAGGGCGAGCCCAATCCGCAGGGATGCGGGATCCCTTTGCGATCAGGCAGGCCTTTCCTGCACGACGCACCGCCGCACCCGCTCACCATACCCTCCCAGCCTGCTCACCCGAACAAACGGCAAGGATGCGGTATCCCTTTGCGATCAGGCAGGCCTTTCCTCCGCAACGCATCTCTCCCCAACTCCCCCACCCCGAACCTGCAAATCCGCCCGATAAAACCGCACCACCTCACCCACCACCAGCAGCGACGGCGACACCGGCTGATCCCGCGCGACCGTCTCCGCCAGCCCACCCAATGTGGTAATCAGCACCCGCTGATCCGGCCGGGTTCCCTTCTCAATAATCGCCACCGGCGTCTCCGCATCCCGTCCCTGCGCCTGCAACTGCGCACTGATCGACGCACTCCAGCTCAACCCCATATAAAACACCAGTGTCTGATTCTCTGCCGACAGCGCAGCCGCATCCAGCTGCGGCTCGCCACTCCGGCCATGACCGGTAATCAACCGCAAAGACTGCGCACAATCCCGGTGCGTCAACGGAATGCCGCTGGCCGCCGCACAGCCCACCGCCGCGGTAATCCCTGGCACCACCTCACAGCGAATCCCGGCCTCCTGCAGGCTCATCATCTCCTCGCCACCCCGACCAAAAATAAACGGGTCGCCTCCCTTCAGGCGGATCACATTGCGCCCGCTACGCGCCAGATCCACCAGCAACTGATTAATCTGCGCCTGCTTCAGCCCATGCTGCCCCGGCTGCTTACCCACATCAATGCATAACGCACTCTCCGGCACCTCTGCCATCACCGCTTCACTCACCAGCCGGTCATACACCACCACCTCTGCCCGCTGCAGTAAACGCAATGCTTTCACCGTCAGCAACTCCACATCGCCAGGGCCTGCACCCACCAGCCATACTGCACCCTGCGGCTTTGTCACACCGGCCGGAGCCAGTAACTTATCCAGAGAATCAATTGCTCGTGTCATCATTCCTCCACAACCACATCGGACAGCAATAACTGCTTCAGCTCCGGAATACAGGAGCCGCACTGTGTGCCGCACTTTAGCTTCTCGCCTAACGCCTGAGTAGTGCGACACCCCTGCGCCATCGCCTGCAAAATCGTCTGCTCACCCACCGACATACAGCTACAGATAATCCGTCCCGCTGCACGCCGCTGCATCGCCTGCCCCGCCAGCACGCTGTGCCGCCCGGCTGCATCCTGCGGCGCATCCGCAAACGCCGCCGCAACAAACGCACTATCCAGCGACGGCAAGGCGCTACCGGCATAAAACGCCAGCTGCAATGCACCGTCGCGCCATGCCAGCAACCGGTAATCAGCGCCGCTGCCAGTGGCGACCTGCACGTCACAGCCTGACAGATCAATCTGCTCTGCCAGCCACGCCTGCGGCGATCCCGCACCCGCCACGGCATAGCGCTGCACTGCCGGATAAGGCGCGCGCGACCAGTAACGTAATCCCGCGAGCGGCGCAATCTCACGCTGCCAGAACCAGCCCTGCCAGGTCACCGCCAGAGGACGAATCCGTACCGGCGTCTGCTTCAGCGCAGGCTGCCCTGAAAACGAACAGGCCTGGCCGGCGATCAGCATATCGACGTGACTCTGCTGACTGAACTGCCGGTTCCAGTGCATCGGCACAAACAACTCGCCGCGCCGCATCCCCGCATCAATACGCACCCGGGCGCTGATCCAGCCCTGCGCAGACTGCACCCGCGCCAGAACGCCCACCGTCACGCCATACTGCGCGGCGTCAGCAGGATGCAGCGCCACAAAGGGCTCATCGCAATGCTGCATCAGACGCGGCACCAGCCCGGTACGCGTCATGGTATGCCACTGATCGCGCACCCGACCGCTATTCATCAGCAGCGGGTAAGCAGAATCTCGCCGCGGCAGGAGAGGCGTGGCCGGGACAAGCAGACGGGCTTTACCGTCCGGATGGAAAAAGCGGCGATCGCCAAACAGTCGGGCGCAACCCTGTGGAAAATTACAGTTCACCGGCCACTGCACCGGACGCAGTGCATCCCATTCAGCCTGACTCAACTGCGCCAGCCCGCTGATATCAAACGCGCGCTGGCCATGATTTTCAAAGCCCGACAGCGCGGCATGCTCGCGGAAAATCTCCGACGGATGCTGCCAGTTGAAGCCCTCACCAAAGCCCAGCCGCTGCGCCACCTGCGCCAGCAGCCACCAGTCAGGCCGTGCATCACCTGGCGCGGCGGCAAAAGCGCGCTGACGCGAAATACGCCGTTCTGAATTTGTCACCGTGCCGTTCTTCTCACCCCATCCTTGGGCCGGCAGCAGAATATCGGCAAAGGCGCTGGTATCGGTCTGCGCCATCACATCCGACACAATCACCAGCGGGCAGGCCGCCAGCGCCTGCGCTACGCGATTCCCCTCCGGCATCGACACCGCCGGATTAGTGCCCATAATCCACACCGCTTTCACCTCGCCTGCCGCAATTGCCCTGAAAAGGTCCAGTGCGGTCAGCCCCGGCTCGCGGGCAATCGTCGGGCTGCGCCAGAAGCGCTGCACCCGATCGCATTCTGCTGCCGTAAAACTCATGTGCGCCGCCAGCTGATTTGCCAGGCCACCCACTTCACGTCCGCCCATCGCATTCGGCTGTCCGGTCAGCGAAAAAGGTCCGCAGCCCACGCGCCCTATTTTACCCGTCAGCAGATGCAGATTAAGAATCGCCTGGTTATTGTCGCTGCCGGTGACGGACTGATTAATCCCCATACACCACAGCGTAAGTACACGCTCATGCTGGCTGAACAGCTGGAAAAAATGCGCGACCTGCTGCTCCGTTAAATCACAGGTATCAGCCACCCGCGCCACATCCCACTGCGCAGCAGCGGCCAGCGTTTCATTCACGCCATTAAGGTGAGGCAACATGCTGCTATCAAGGCCATCGTGCTGAGCCAGCCAGTGCAGCAGACCGGAGAACAACGCCGAATCACTGCCGGGCCGGAGCGGCAGGTGGAGATCGGCCTGGTCACAACTTGCCGTGCGGCGCGGATCAATCACCACAATTTGCATTGCAGGTCGTTGCTGCTTTGCCTGCATCAGCCGCTGCCAGACCACAGGATGCGCCCAGGCAGCATTGGAGCCAACCAGCAACACCAGATCGGTCTGCTCCAGATCCTCATAGCAGCAGGGCACCGCATCGGCTCCCAGCGCCCGCTTATAGCCGACCACCGCCGATGCCATACAGAGCCGTGAATTGGTGTCGATGTTGGCGACACCGATGTAGCCTTTCATCAGCTTATTGGCGACGTAGTAATCCTCCGTCAGCAGCTGGCCAGAACCATAAAATGCCACTGCCTGCGGACCATATTGATCGATCACCGCACGCAATCCCGCCGCCGCCGCATCCAGCGCCGCATCAAGGCTGACCGGCCGGCCGTTAACTTCGGCGGTCAGCAGACGTCCCTGCGACGTCAGCGTCTCACCCAGCGCCGCCCCCTTAACGCACAACCGGCCCGCATTGGCCGGATGCTGCGGGTCGCCAGTCACGGTTGCCTGATGAGGTCCCTGCGGCGTGACGCAGACGCCACAGCCGACGCCGCAATAGGGACAGGTGCTGTTCATGATGCCTGCGCCAGCTGATTGAGCGGACGATTTGCCAGCCAGATCTGCCCCGCTTCGAGCTTCACCGGCCAGCAGCGCAGCTGGTGCTGCGGATTATCCAGACTCTGGCCGTCACGCAACCGTATCCGCTGCTTGTAAAGCGGAGAGATCACCACCGGCTCACCGCCGACATCGCCCAGGATCCCGCGCGACAGCACGCTGGCGTCGCTGCCAGGTTCGCGATCTTCCAGCGCAAACAGCGCGTCACCCAGACGGAACAGCGCGACACGCTCACTGCCAAGTCGTGCGCCAATCCCCGCCTCTGGGGGAATCGCCTCCAGCGCACAGATAGCACTCCAGGGCTCAGCGGGCAGTTGCAGCAGCGGACGCGCGGCCACGGATTCAGGCTGACGCTGTCCGCGTACCCGGCTGTAGTGCAGGGTTTCATCAGCGTGGTCGCTGTTAACCGTTGGCGTAAACAGCGCACGGCGCGACGGGTCCGCCAGCGTGGTCTGCCACTCACACTGGTACGCGTCAACCACCCGCTGCATCTCCTGCTCCAGCGTCGCGCCCAGCCCGAGGCTATCCTCAATCACGACCTGCCGCAGATAATCCAGACCACCTTCCAGATTGTCCATCCAGACACTGGTACGCTGCAGCCGATCGGCGGTACGGATGTAAAACATCAGCAGGCGATCGACATAGCGCAGCAGCGTCGCGTCGTCGAGATCGCTGGCGAACAGATCAGCATGGCGCGGCTTCATCCCGCCATTCCCGCAGACGTAGAGGTTCCACCCCTTTTCAGTGGCGATCACCCCGATATCTTTGCTCTGCGCTTCTGCACACTCGCGGGTACAGCCCGAAACCGCCATCTTGATCTTGTGCGGTGCGCGCAGCCCCTTGTAGCGGTTCTCCAGCGCAATGGCGAAGGCGGTCGAATCCTGCACGCCGTAGCGGCACCAGGTCGATCCCACACAGGACTTCACCGTTCGCAGCGATTTGCCGTAGGCGTGACCGGTTTCAAAACCCGCTTCCAGCAGCGTCTGCCAGATATCCGGCAACTGGTCGAGCTGCGCACCAAACAGGTCGATACGCTGCCCGCCGGTGATTTTGGTGTAGAGGTCGTAACGCGCCGCCACCTCGCCAATGGCGATCAGCCCCTGCGGCGTGATCTCGCCTGCCGGAACGCGCGGCACCACGGAATAGGTGCCATCTTTCTGGATGTTGGCGAAGTAGCGGTCGTTGGTGTCCTGCAGCGGCAGATGCGCCGGTTTCAGCAGATAATCATTCCAGCAGGAGGCGAGCAATGACGCCACCAGCGGCTTGCACACTTCACAGCCGTTCCCCCGACCGTGCGATGCCAGCAGCGCATCGAAGGTTTTAAACTCGCCAGCCCGCACCAGGTGATACAGCTCCTGGCGTGAATAGCTGAAGTGGTCGCAGACATCTTTTTTCACCTCAACGCCGAGATTTTCCAGCTGAAACTCCATCACCTGCTTCACCAGCGCCGCACAGCCGCCACAGCCGGTGGCCGCTTTGGTGCAGCTCCTGATGCTGCTCATCTCACCGCAGCCCCCTTTCACCGCCGCGCAGATATCGCCCTTGCTGACGTTGTGGCAGGAGCAGACCTGGGCGCTGTCCGGCAACGCCGCGACGCCGGGCGCTTTTGGCGCACCGGCAAGTGCAGGCAGAATCAGGCTTTCCGGTGCGGTCGGCAGCGGTAAGTCATTGAGCATCATCTGCAACAGCGTGGCGTAATCGCTACTGTCACCCACCAGCACGCCGCCCAGCAGCCGGGTGCCCTCCGCAGAGACCACGATTTTCTTGTAGATGCCTTTTGGCCCGTCGGTCCAGTGATAGTGCTGGCTGCCCGGCGTGCGGCCGTGAGCGTCACCAAACGAGGCGACCTCCACGCCCAGCAGTTTCAGCTTAGTGCTCATGTCTGCACCGCTGAATGCGGTGGGTTCAGCCGCCAGATGTCCGGCCAGCACCCGCGCCATCTGATAACCCGGCGCGACCAGGCCAAAGATCTGACCGTTCCACAGCGCGCATTCGCCGATGGCAAACACGTCGTCATCGCTGGTCTGGCAGCGATCGTTAATCTCAATGCCGCCGCGCGGTCCCAGCGTCAGACCCGCCTCACGCGCCAGCTCATCGCGCGGCCGGATACCGGCGGAAAACAGCACCAGATCGCCGGGTAAACTGCTGCCGTCGGCAAAGCGCAGCACCACGCTGCCGTCAGGCTGTCGCTCAATCAGTTCGGTCTGTTTCGAGGTGTGAACCGTCACGCCCAGCGCATCGATCTTCTGACGCAGCATCAGCGCACCGCCCTCATCAAGCTGCACCGCCATCAGGCGCGGCGCAAACTCCACCACGTGCGTTTCGAGCCCGAGCTGCCGCAGCGCATTCGCCGCCTCCAGACCCAGCAGGCCGCCACCAATCACGATGCCGCGCTGGCTATGGCGGGCGCAGGTGGCAATGGCATCAAGGTCGTCCAGCGTGCGATAGACAAAGCAGCGATCGCCGTCGTGGCCCGGCACCGGGGGGACAAACGCGCGTGAGCCAGTCGCCAGCACCAGCTTATCCCAGGCCAGTTCACTGCCCGTGCTGTCACGCAGGCTGCGCTGCTGGCGGTCGATCGCGACAACCGAATAGCCACTCCGCAGTTCGATACCGTGCCGGGCAAAGAAGTCCCCGTCGACCAGCGACAGGTCGTCGGCCGTTTTGCCGTTGAAATAGTCCGACAGATGCACCCGATCGTAAGCCTGCTGGCGCTCCTCGCCATAAACCACGATGTGATAGTGCTGATGCATTTCGCGGGCAACCAGCTGCTCAAGAAAATGGTGACTGACCATGCCGTGACCCACCACGGCTAAAACCGGTTTACTCATTTCAGGACTCTCTGCAGCCTGTGGCTGCGGTTCAGGTTGATCGTGATCGAACAGGGCAGCGAACGTGACAGGTTCGGCGTGCTGAAGACGCTCCATCAGCGCAGGCCCTTGCCGGGTGTCGCCAGAAAGCAGCACGCCACAGAGGCGGCCCTGACGAAGAAAAAGACGGCGATAGTCGCCAGAGATCGGGTCAAAACTGCTGATAGAGGGCGCCTCACTGACGTCGCCCGCGCTGAACAGTGAAATGCCACTCACTTTGAGGCGTGTCGCCAGCGGCTGGCTGACAAAATCCGCCAGCGGCGATCCGGCCAGTTGCGCCGCCAGAATCTGCGCCTGCGCCAGACAAGGCGCGACCAGACCAAAGGTTTCGCCCGCGATTTCACAGCACTCACCCACCGCGTAAACTCCAGGAATGGCACTGCGCAGCTGACCATCCACCAGAATGCCGCGCTGACACGGCAGACCCGCCGCCTGCGCCAGCGTTATCCCGGGCTGAACGCCGATGGCGATGACCACCTGTGTGGCGGCAACGTGGTGGCCGCTGGTCAGCGTCACACCCGTCTCGTCAATCGCCACAAGTCCGCTGTTGAGTTCACAGCGGATGCCGCGCTGCGCTAATGCCGTCAGCAAGAGCTCGCCCGCTTTTGCATCCAGCTGGCGATCCAGCAGCCAGGGTTTGTGGTGGACCAGCGTGACATCACGGCCACGGGCGCGGAGTGCTGCTGCCGCTTCAATACCCAGAAAGCCGCCGCCCAACACCACCACCGGTCCCTGACCTGCCAGCAGTTGCCGGACGTCAGCAATGCTGCGAAAAACCCGGACGCAATCCGCATCGATGCCAGGAATCGCGGGCAGACGAGGCTGCGAACCGGTGGCAAACACCAGTTGATCCCAGCTGAGCTGGCGCCGATCGGTCTGCACAGTACGCGCGGCAAGATCGACCTGCAGGACGGTTTCACCGTTCAGGAGCGTGACGCCGTGCCGCTGATACCACGCCTGATCGTGGATCAGGGTGTCACTGAAGGATTTTTCACCGGCCAGCACCGGCGACAACAGCACGCG
Source organism: Pantoea hericii (assembly GCF_014155795.1). Taxonomy (NCBI): domain Bacteria; kingdom Pseudomonadati; phylum Pseudomonadota; class Gammaproteobacteria; order Enterobacterales; family Erwiniaceae; genus Pantoea; species Pantoea hericii. The sequence continues at coordinate 80,863 of NZ_SCKV01000002.1, read as the reverse complement.
GTTGTAGTTGCCGTGCGGCTCGCGGCCAATGACCGTGATGGCGTAACGCTGCGGCGCACGTTGCAGCAGGCTCTCCACCATCTGCATCCCCGCCATGCCATTACCTATCACCAGCAACCGTTGCCTCATGGTCTGCTCCTTATGCCGCCGTGGTCTGTTTTTCATAAAGAAAATGCAGCACTTTCTGGCGCAGCTGGTGGTAGCGCGGCTCATCCGCCAGCGCGACCCGCGAGCGCGGACGCGGCAGATCAACAGTCAGGATTTCGCCGACCTGTGCTGCCGGGCCGTTAGTCATCATCAGTACCCGGTCGGAGAGCAGCACCGCTTCATCCACGTCATGGGTGATTAGCACGATAGTGGTATTCAGCTTCTGCTGGATACGCATCACGCTGTCCTGCAGGTGGGCGCGGGTTAACGCATCCAGCGCGCCAAACGGCTCATCCAGCAGCAGCACGCGCGGCTTCATCGCCAGGGCACGCGCAATGCCAACGCGCTGCTTCATGCCACCCGAGATTTCGCCAGGCCGCTTGTGCATGGCGTGGCTCATCTGTACCCGATTGAGGTTGTGTTCGATCCAGTCGCGCATCTCCGCTTTGTTGAAGCGCCCTTTAAACACCTGCTGCACCGCCAGTTCAACGTTCTGAAATGCCGTCAGCCACGGCAGCAGCGAATGGTTCTGAAACACCATCGCACGCTCCGGACCCGGTCCGGTGATTTCGCGGTTATCACACAGCAGTACGCCGCTGCTGGGACGGGTTAATCCGGCAATCAGGTTCAGCAGGGTCGATTTGCCGCAGCCCGAATGGCCAATAAGGCTCAGGGTTTCGCCTTCGCGGATATCAAAACTGACGTTGTCCAGGGCCAGGAACTCGCCGCTGGCGGTATTGAAACGCTGGCTCACCTGCTGAACGCGAATAATGTGTTGCTGCATGATGTTCTCCTTATTTTTCCCAGCTGAAACGACGCACCAGCAGCATCAGACCCTGCTCCAGCAGGAGCCCGACCACGCCGATAATCAGAATGGCGATCAGAATGTTTGCCACGTTGAGGTTGTTCCACTCGTTCCAGATCCAGAAACCGATGCCCAGACCACCGGTCAGCATTTCGGCGGCGACGATCACCAGCCATGCGATGCCGATAGAGAGACGTACGCCGGTGAGCACCGCAGGCAGCACGGCGGGCAGCAGAATCCGGCGCATCACCGTCCATTCAGAGAGCTGTAACACCCGCGCGACGTTGAGGTAATCCTGCGGAATGCGCTGCACCCCTTCGGCGGTGTTGATGATCATCGGCCAGATGGAACAGATGAAAATGGTCCAGCTGGCGGCTGGCTCGGCGCGCTGAAACAGCAGCAGTCCAATCGGCAGCCAGGCCAGCGGGCTGACCGGGCGCAGCAGAGCGATAATCGGATTGAACATCCGCGCCATAAAGGTAAAGCGTCCCAGCAGAAAACCGGCCGGAATGCCCACCAGCGCGGCCAGGCCGAAGCCGATGGCGACGCGCTGCAGCGAGGCCATTACATTCCAGCCGATGCCCTGATCGTTGGGGCCATTGCTGTAGAACGGGTCAGCGAACAGAACCTGTGCAGCCTGCCAGGTCGCGTAAGGCGAAGGAAACGAGGGTTCAAACAAGGCGGCGATCTGCCACACCAGCAACATCAGCAGCAGGCCGCCCGCAGCCGGAATGCAGCGCTGCAAAAACGGACGCAGACGTGCCGGACGAACGGCGGCTTTCGGGGTGACCTGTAACGGAATTACGGTGGCACTGTCGGGGGTTTGCTCCGGCTGAGCCAGCGCGCGCGCGTCAGTTCTCATAACAACCTCTCTTAACGTTTGATAGCGAAACTGGCGGCGTAGGCGGCAGGATTGCTGCCATCCCAGACTTTGCCGTCGATCAGGGTGCTGCTGCGCATCTCACTGGCGGGCAGTGCAATCTGCCCGACTGCGCTGGCCGCCTGTTTGTAGATGTCGATACGGTTGATCTGGCGGGCCACGGTAAGGTAGTCGGGATCGCTGGCGAGCAGGCCCCAGCGTTTCATCTGCGTCAGGAACCACATGCCGTCGGAGAGCCACGGAAAACTGACGTTGCCGTTGTCGAAGAAGCGCATCGGGTGCGCGTCCTGCCAGGACTGCCCCAACCCGTTCTGATACTGGCCGAGCATTCGCCCCTGTAGCGTCTCCACGTTGGTGTTGATCCAGGCCCGACCGGCTAACACCTGCGCGGTTTCACGGCGGTTATCGTCTGAGGCATCAATCCAGCGCGCCGCCTCCAGCACCGCGGCGGTCAGCGCGCGGGCCGTATTAGGATTCTCTTTCACCCACTGCGCGCGGGTGCCGAGCACTTTTTCCGGATGCTCCGGCCAGATCTGCTGGCTGGTGGCGGCGGTGAAACCGATGTTGTCGCTGATGGCACGCTGGTTCCACGGCTCACCGACGCAGAAGCCGCTCATGTTGCCAATCTTCATGTTCATCACCATCTGCGGCGGCGGCACGACCACGGTGCGCACATCGTTAAACGGATGAATGCCGGCATTAGCCAGCCAGTAGTAGAGCCACATAGCGTGCGTGCTGGTGGGAAAGGTATGCGCGAAAGTCAGGCTGCCTTTGGGACTGCCATCCACGGCTTTTTTCAGGCTAACCGCATTGGTGACGCCACTGGCTTTCAGCTGGTTTGAGAGGGTGATCGCCTGGCCGTTGTGATTGAGCGTCATCAGGTTCGCCATGTCGTGCTGCGGTCCCGCCACACCCAGCTGCAGCGCATAGATCATGCCGTAGAGCACATGCGCCGCATCCAGTTCACCGGAGGTCAGCTTGTCGCGCACCGCCGCCCAGCTCGCCTCTTTGCTGACCGCCAGCGTCAGGCCATACTTCTTGTCGAAGCCTTTGACCGACGCCATGACCACGGGCGCACAGTCGGTAAGCGGAATAAAGCCCACCCGCACCTGCGGCTTTTCTGGCGCATCGGAACCTGCCGCCCAGACTGCATTTCGTAATCCCGGAACGATCCAGGCCGCACCCAGTGCAGCACCGGAGATCAGCGCCTGACGTCGTGTCAGTGAAAAAGGCGTTTTGCTCATCATGTTGCCCCTGAACAGAAATAAAAAAAGGCGTCCTCCGACAAGCCGAAGCCTGCGGATGGACGCCTTTATCCAAAGCACTGACCCCACCGCCATTGGCGGGAGCAATGCGTACTCTCTGTAAGGTTAAAGCAAAGGGTGTGCCAGATCGCCGAAGCCGCGTGAATGCCGATCTGCGGGAAGAGGCTGGTGATAAATTAACCGTTTTTGCACGTTTCTGACGCAGATCACGCACAAACGCTGTGCAGCTACCTCATCCGGGTTAGGTGTTCAGAGTCTTCGCCACCGCCAGCACCGCCTGCGCGATCTCCAGTACCCGCTTATTCTGATTCATCGCACTTTTGCGCAGCGCCTGCCAGGCCGCCTCTTCGGTGAAACCCTGCTGCTGCATCAGCCAGTGCTTGGCCTGATCGATCACCCGACGTTCGTCGAGTGAGGCACGCATTGACGCCAGCTCATTCGTCTGCTGCTGCAAACGCTGCGACTGTTCACCAATCAGCGACAGCACCGAGCGCCCGAGCTGCGGGGCAAGGCCGTCACTGTTGAGCGCAACTGCACCATGCAGCCAGTCAGCGCCGGAGACATAAAGCGAAAAGTTGCTGTCGCCCTGTGCCATCGTGAACATCGGCTGTTGGTGCGCCTGATCAATCGCTTCACGACAGCGCTGCATCAGCGTAGCCGTCAGGGCATCCTCAAGGGTTTTCATCTGATCGAGCCGCCTGGAGAGCAGAGAAAACCAGTGGAGTGCGCCGGTCTCATCACAGGGCCCTCCGGTACAGGCGATGCGCCGCAGACGTTCAATGTCCCGGCTGGCCTGAGACAGCGGCTGCCAGCGTTCGCAGGTCGCGCTGTCAGCAAATTCCTGGAAAGTGGCAAAACTCTGCTCCTGGGCCGCAATCAGGGCCACCAGCTGGCTACGCTGATCGGGTGTGAAATGACGCGCCGCAAAGCCCGCAGCTCCGATTGCCCGTTCCTGCCCGGCCAGCTCTTTGCCCTGCATAAAACTGAACAGCGCGATAAGCGCACGGGAAATCGCGGGATAGCTTGCCGTGTCGGCGGCTTCAAAGACCAGATTAAGTAAGGTGCGAATAACCTGATTAAACGCGGACATCGCTGCAGCCTGATCATGCTCTCGCTGGCTGATCTGCTCACGCAGCGCGGGTAATCCGTCCAGCGCCTGCAGGGCCGAAGCAATCAGATTGCAAAAGCGGCTAAAGCCAGGCTGCGCAACGGCGGGCGGTAGCGCCCGGTAAAAATGCTGCAGGCTGGCACTGACCTCCTGCTGACGGGCGTGACGTTCGGCGCTGAAGAGCGCGCCATTTGAGCAGATCCAGAGGTTGTTTGCGCCACGTTCCCGCTGCAGTCGATGAACCAGTTCACTGATAGCGGTTATCAACTCACCTGTCTCAAGCAACCGTTGCAGACTGGCAATATCGCTATCACGCGATGCCTGCAGCCATGTCATGGCATTACCCATTGCTCACCTCTGTGCGGTTAAAAGCTTTGAGAAGCAAAAGGCGTGCCGCTTTCGGTAAAAACGCGGACCAGAACAGGGCGTAAATTCTGATTTTGATAATATTCTTAACGCAAATCGATAAAATTTTTCGACAACAAGTTATTAGTAAAACTTAATAGTTTCCAATCGGATTAATTGCATGTCAGAATGCGCGGCACTGTTCTCAGGCAGTTTGTTGCCGCGATAATTCAGTTAGCTTTAACTATCATATCTGCTGGCGCTTTTCTGGCTTCAAAACCCGCACGTAAAGTGCCCACTATCACGCATCGGCAGTGGGTGCAATGGTTTGAATTCTCAAAAGTCTTAGGTAGACTAAAAGCGTTACTATCCCGATGTAAACTGACCTTTTTTTGAAACACAGAATTTTGGCACGATGCGGCGCGACAAACAGCGCCTCATGACATCGGGTCCGGCAACATGCAGTTACTTTGATGAGATCACGAGGAACATGGTGAAAAAGAGTCTTGCGTTAACACTGCTGGCGGTCCTTACCCTGGCAGGCTGTAAGGCCCCGCCGCCGCCCGTCACTGACGATACGCTGGTCACCAGCGAAATTAACGGCGTCAAACTGGTCCATCGACACGCTGTCGCGGCACCGACTGAATTTGAACCCGTTAACCAGACCTGGCGCGCGCTCTATGGTGCATCAGTGATGACCTCGCCTGACTACGGCGGCAAAGTCGTTCGTTATCTCGAAACGGGTAAACCCTTTGAAGTATTGGGTAATGTGGAACACAGCTGGCTGGCCATTGCCGACCAGGCTGACGGTCCACTGATCGGCTATGTGCCGCTAAAAGCAGGCGTCGCGAGCGATCGTTATGATGCGACCGTGCAGAGCGACCGTCCCCGTCCCCGCAAAACCAAGCAGGTCTGCGTAGCCGTTGGCGGTGACAGCAAAGCCTGTCGGACTAACGATACCGCGACCTGGATCTTAGACTGAATATGAAATCCGGCGCATATTGCCTGCAGCACCGTCCCGGGCTGTGGGTACAGGGATTAGCCATTGGCTGGAAGATCACTAATTAATGACTGTGGAATCCCCTGCGCGTGAGGCGCCCCCCTCAGGCAATGAGAATCTATTACTTCAGGCTGCGGCGCCACTACTGAACGCGGTAGTACAAATTCGTCAGGCAGCCACACATGACGACCCTGCGGGTCTGCGCCAGTCTCTGATCGATGAAATCCGCCAGTTTGAACAACGCTGTAAACAGGCAGGGCTGCCTTTTGAGATGATTATCGGCGCGCGTTACTGCATCTGCACTGCGCTGGATGAAGCCGCGGCGCAGACCCCATGGGGCACGCGCGGGGTCTGGTCTGGCAACGGCATGCTGGTCACCTTCCACAATGAAAGCTGGGGCGGTGAAAAATTCTTTCAGCTACTGTCACGCATTTCACAGAGCCCGCAGCAGCATCTCTGGCTGCTGGAAGTCGTGCAGTACTGCCTGCTACTGGGCTATGAGGGCCGCTATCGCGGCAGCGAAAATGGTCGTAACCAGTGCGACGGCATCCGTAATCGCCTGAAAAGCCTGATTGATGAAACGCGCGCTCAGCGCCAGACGCCGCAACCGCCACTGGTAGAAGTTCATCCGCTGGTGAGCACTCTTGCCCGTCCTATGGTACCGCTCTGGGCCTGTGCCATGCTGGTCGCGCTGATTGGCTGCCTGATCTACAGTGGACTAAACTGGCGGCTTGGCAATGCCGCCGAACCCCTGCTGCGCGCCATCTATCAGACCCCCCTGCCGCAAATCACCGCGGGCCGCCGACCTTCTTCGCCACAGGCGTTGCTGGACCTCCGTCAGCGCCTGAATGATGTGATTGCGGCCGGACAGCTTGAAGTCAGTGACGGCGCCTTTGGCAGCAAAGTGATTATTCCGGCGGACAAACTGTTTGCTGAGCAAGGTACGGTGATCAATCCGGTGGGCCGGGCGCTGCTGGCCCGCGTCTCAAACGCGATGAAAGATGTCAAAGGGACCATCCTGGTCTCGGTGTTTACCGACGATCATCCGGTGGATAACAGCCGCTTTGCCTCCAGCTATGAGTTTTCCTTTGCCCGCGCCCGCACGATCACTCAGCTGTTACAGGTTCAGCTGAACGACGGTCATACCGTTCGCTCTGAAGGCCGTGGCGATAGCGATCCGCTGCTGCCTAATGACAGCAGCGAAAACCGGACCCGCAACCGTCGCGTTGAAATTACCCTGTTTGCCGCGCCTGAAACGCTCAGTAATCATCAAGGAGCACAATAATGCGCGCCTCACTTCGCCTGCTGTTAACACATCGCCTGCTGTGGAGTTTTATTGGCGTTACGGCGCTGAGCTGCCTGGTCTGGATGCTCGGCCCGTTCTGGTCATGGGGCCAGTCACGCCCCCTGGAACCGGTTCTGCCCCGCCAGCTCACCGTAGGTGCGCTCTATTTTCTCTGGATCCTGTTTCAACTCATTCCGTCGCTTTATCGTGCCTGGTTTAACAGTCGCTTACTGACCCAACTTCAGCTGTCGGATAACGACGATCCTGCCGAGCGTCAGATGACAGATGAGCGGCTCAACCAGCGCTTCAGCGAAGCCGCGTTGCAGCTGAAACGCACGCAGTTTGGACGCCGTCACAGCGGCAGTTTACTGTCTCGCTTTAACGCCAATTATCTCTACCAGCTCCCCTGGTATCTGGTGATGGGCGCGCCCGGTGCCGGTAAAACCACCGCGCTGTTTAATGCCGGTCTTGAGTTTCCACTCACTGACACCCTGGGCCAGCAGGCGATTCGTGGCGTTGGCGGCACCCGCAACTGCGACTGGTGGTTTACTGACAGTGCAGTGCTGATCGATACCGCCGGACGGTATGCGTTGCAGGAAAGCCAGCGCGTGCGCGATGCTGCGGAGTGGCACAGCTTTATCAATCTGCTGAAACGCTATCGCACCCGTCAGCCGATCAACGGTGTCATCATGACCATCAGCGTTGCCGATCTGCTGAGTGATTCCGCCGAGGCGCGTTTCGCCCAGGCCAGCGCGCTGCGCGAGCGGATGGCGGAACTGCATCAGCAGACCGGCATTCACTTCCCGGTCTATGTGATGGTCACTAAAACCGACCTGCTGAAAGGTTTTATGAGCTACTTTGGCTCTATGGATAAAGCGCGGCGTGACGCTATCTGGGGCTTCACCTTTAACTGGGATTCGGGTAAGCCGCACAAAGATGACTGGCACCGCAATTTTGGCGAGCAGTTCCAGCGGCTGGAAGAGAATCTCCAGCAGCATCTGTCAGGACAGATGACCCAGGAGCGCGATCTGAACGCGCGTGCAGAGTGCTTCCTTTTCCCGCAGGAGTTTGCCTCACTGCGTCCACTCCTGAACGAATATCTGGATATCGTTTTTTCTGAGCATCAGGATGCGGTCGCCTGGAGCCCGCGTGGCCTGTTTTTCACCAGTGGCACGCAGGAAGGCCTGCCGTTTGACCGGGTGATGGGAGAACTGAGCCGCAAACTGCAGTTACGTCAGGCGGGCGACCACTCCATTGCGGCCTGGGACAGTGTTAACCGCAACAGTCCGATTCCGGGCAACAAAGGCCAGAGCTTCTTTATTCGTGACCTGCTCAGCGATCTGATTTTCAAAGAAAGCGGTCTGGCGGGCAGTAATCGTCGCTGGGAGTACCGTAATCAGCTGTTCCACTGGATTGGCTATGGCGTACTGGCCGGTGCACTTCTGATCGCCTCCAGCCTTTGGAGCCTCAGCTACTATCAGAATCAACATTATCTGCAACAGGTTGCCGCGCGGGTACCGGCGATACGCGAGCAGAGTCAGCAGGTGATTCATCAGCCTGCTGATAATATTTTTGATCTGCTACCCTTTCTGAACAACCTGGTAAAGCTACCGCTCTCAGAACGTTTTTCTCTCGATAATCCACCGCTTACCATGCGGGCGGGTTTATATCGCGGTAGTCAGGTTAGCGATGCCGCCTGGGTGCTTTATCAAAATGCGCTTAAGTCTTTATTGCTGCCGCGGGTAGCACAGCAGATCACTAACATTCTGCGTAACGATCCCGGTGATGATAACGCTTACAGCCGCAATGCGCTGCGCGCCTATCAGATGCTTTATCAGCCGCGAAACTACGATGGCGAATTTTTGCGGGCCTGGCTGCTGCAAAATTTACAGCGTTCACTGCCCGACACAGTAAGCGCCCGCGATCTGCAGCAGCTCGACTGGCACCTGAGCCAGTTGCTGGACCAACAGATTCAGTCATCGCCTTATGCACGGGATAATGCATTAATGATGCGTAAGCTGGCGGAGAATCTGAACATTGCGGGCCAGAAAGGTGACATGCTGGCGGTTACGCCGCTGCACCAGGCCCCGCCATCACACTCGCAAAGCGAGTAACGGTGAGGTGAATATGGCTGCTTACATCGCCCCCGGCTGGTATGGCAAACTGCCATCGACCGGTGACTTTTTGCACCGTCGGCTGAGCGAGCAACAGATTAGCCCGTGGAATCACTGGTTCCAGCAGGGATTGATGCACTGGCATCAGCAGGCGTGGTCCAGTAGCGCGAACTTCCTTCACGCACCAGTGTGGAATTTTGTCCTGCCGGTGACCGCGACACGCCCCCAGATACAGATGGGCTGTTTATTGCCCTCCTGTGACCGTGTTGGACGCGCCTGGCCGCTTCTGGCACTGCACAGCTTTCCACTGGCGCAGTGGCATCCGGCCCAACTGACCATCTCTGGTGACTGGTTTCAGGATCTGGGCGCGACGCTGCTACAGGCTGTTCAGACCCCGCTGGATGGTGAGCAGTTAGAGCAGCAGATTCAGGCATTGCCGCCGCTGCTGGTTCCCGCCAGAAAGCCTTCTGAAATTATGGATGTGCTCGGCTTTCAGGATCTGCCCTGCACGCTGAGCTGGCGTGAAGTGGCTGAACGCTTTGACCCTCAGCAGCACATGAGCTACTGGTGGAGTAATCGTAGTGATGGGTTTGTCCATGCGACCCACAAGCACAGCGGCAATCTCACTGCGCAACTGTTTTCGTTACTGTTCAACCCGGCGGCAGGTTCACTGCCGGGACGTAATGGCCTCTATCCTCCGATGTTCGAGTGAGGCCGGATGCGTTTGCTGTTTAATCTGGGATAACTCATGCAATTTACCATTGTGCAAAGCACCGCGGATTTTCCGGTCAAAAGCGTTGCGTTTCAACCGCCTGGGGGCACCATTGGCCGCAGTCAGGACAACGATCTGGTGCTGCCTGATGAGACGCGGGCTATTTCGCGTCTGCAGGCACTGGTTCACCTGTCACATGACGGAGAGTGTCGCCTGACCAATCAGGGCAGCGTGACGCCGGTAGAACATAACGGCATCGCCCTGGGGCGCGGCATGCAGGTGCTTCTGAAGCATGGCGATGCGTTGCGCATCGGTGACTATGCCCTGGAAGTGCGTGATCCCGCCTGCAATGACGCGCGAAACGATCCCCTGGCGCTGTTTGCTGGTGACAGCGCCGAGCCTGCAAACCCGCTGGGCATTCACGAACATCATGAGGTTGAGGATCGGCTGCTGGTCAACGATTCTCCTCCTTTACGCCACGAGCGCCACAACGATGCGCGTCTGGCCATCGATCCGCAGGCCAGTGAGCCGCAGAAAGCGTTCATGACACAGCCGGTGGATCAGGATCGGCTCATCGCCGCACTGCTGGACGGCATGGGGCTCAGCAATGTGCATGCCACACCGATTGACGAAGAGCAGATGCGGATTACTGGCCGGATGCTGAGCCTGTTTTCTCAGGGCACCGTGGCACTGCTCTCGTCGCGATCCATTCTCAAGCGTGGCGTAAAAGCAGACATGACGATGATCCTGAACGAAGCCAATAATCCGTTCAAGATCCTGCCCTCCGGTAAAACTGTATTGATGCAGATGTACCAGAGCCAGATGCCCGGTTTTATGCCGCCGGAACAGGCGGTACGTGATGCACTGGTCGATTTGCAGGCCCACCAGCTGGGCATGATTGCCGGTATCCGCGCCATTATTGCGGCAATGCTGCAATCCTTTAATCCACAGCGTCTGGAAGAGCAGGCGCGTGCCGATGGCGTGGTATCAAAGCTGCCATTTTCCACCGTCAAAAAGGCGGCGCTGTGGGACTACTTCATGCGTAATTACCAGCGAACTGCCGGGGAGATTGAAGATGATTTCCACACGCTGTTTGGCGAGGCCTTTCTTCATGCCTATGACATGGAGGTGAATCAGTACAAGGACTCGCAGACGCGGGTAGATGAAACATGAAAATTGTTTTTGCCAGCCGCTGCCAGCAGGGCTTACGCGATGAAAATCAGGATCGCACCGGCACAGCGCTGGATGAGCATAAGGCCTGTTTTGTGGTCTGCGATGGCGTAGCCGGTTTGCCTGGCGGGGAGATCGCGGCGCAGCTGGTGCGCGACACCCTGCTCAGCCAGATAGAGGCGCATGACGGTTTTACGCCGGAAATGACCCGTCAGGCGATTGAGCAGTGCCGCCTGGCGCTGCACGAGGCACAGGGTAAAAATCCGAAATATTCACGCATGAGTACGACGCTGGCGGCCCTGTTTATTGACCGCCATAAACAACGTGCATGGTGGGCGCATGCAGGTGACAGCCGGGTTTACCACTTCCGCCGCGGCGCGCTTCATGAGGTAACACGGGATCACAGTCTGGCCCAGCAACTGAAAGATGCAGGCTATGAAAATACCGGTATTAACAGTAATTTACTCTATAATGCGCTCGGCGCTGAGCCGTCTCGCTTAGTGAGCTTTTCAGAAGAGATTGCGCTGGAAGATGGCGATGCTTTTCTGGTTTGTACCGACGGCTTCTGGCTGAATCTGACCAGTGATGAAATGGAACAGGCGCTGCGCATGGTGAATGCGTGTGAAGAGTGGCTGGCTTTGATGGAACAGGCGGTGAGCCGCAACGTGAAGAAAGATAATCTCAGCGCACTGGCGGTCTGGATTGGTGAGCCAGAAGAAGCAACATTGCTTTATTCACTGGCTGATTCGGCGCGCTTTCTGCCGCCTCGTTTTTGATTCCAAGGATCCTTATGAAACTGTGGTTGCCCGGCATCATCACCCTGCTGATTGCCTTTAATGCCCAGGCTGAAAATTATCGGGTGGTCTACTCCCCCAGCCTGGCGCTGGAGGTCTACATCGATAATGTGGTGAGCAAAGCGCCCGACGACTGGTGTAAAGAGACGCTGCCGCTGCGCATCGTCTCCGGTAAAAGTAAGGATTCCGCCGTGCTGACCACCTTTTTACCGCGCGTCGGCACCCTGCTCGCCAATCAGTGCGGATTACTGGATGAACTGCCCTGGCAGATGACCAACAAAGAAGGTGGCGTCATGGCCAGCGGCAGCGCAAGCAAGTTGCAGAACTGGCGCCCTATTGTGATGGCGGATGCCACCGTTAGCGCCAGTGACAGCAACGCCGCACCACTTGACCTGTCACGGCCTGCCAATAGCACGCCGCTGCAACATTTTGATCTCCCCAGCGGCTGTCACTTCCGCACCGCCTGGAATGAAAATGCTCAGACGCTGTTTATACCGGACGTCAGCAAGCAGCACTGCTCGCCGGATGGCTGGGCTGAGGGCAAGAGTGAGCTGACGCTGGTGACCCCGGAACATCCCACGCCGGTCGCTGTCACCTTCTATCAGGGCTATCCCATCGCCAACCTGGCGATTCCGGACAGCAAGCTTGAGGTCATCGCCGCTAATAATCAGCGCATGATTGTGACCCGCCCGGACGCCTCAGATAGCTGGCTGGTCCTGCCCTTTGATGCACGACAACATGTCTGGCGCTTCAATGGCGCACTGTTGATTAAAATGGATAAGAATGCTGCGCAGCAGAATGCTGACGCGGTGAAATCGCGAGTCGATACCTTGCGCAGCCAGTGGGCGCCCTATTTCATGCCACAGCAAAAAGTGAATGTGTTACTTATCGACACCCTGCACGCGGATCTGGTTGATCCTGCCATTGGTGCCTGGCGTAACATCAATTAATTACCGCGCAGCCTGGCAATCAGGCCGTGTACAGAGAGTTCACTATGTCGGCAAATGATAATACGAAAACTGTTCCGAATGCCCTGCCTGACGGCTACCGTTTTAATGAGTTTGAGATCAAGGAAGTCATCGGAGGCGGTGGCTTCGGCATTGTCTATCGCGCCTGGGATCACCAGCTCGAACGCACAATTGCTATAAAAGAGTATATGCCGGTGTCGCTGGCGGTTCGTGCCGCCGATTTGTCACTGGAACTGCGCGGAGAGCGTTTTCAGAAACTGTTTAATGCCGGACTGAACAGCTTTATTCAGGAGGCGCGTCTGCTGGCCCGATTTAATCATCCGGGACTGCTGCACGTGCTGCGCTTCTGGGAGCAGAACGGCACGGCCTATATGGGCACGCTCTACTACAGTGGCATGACGCTCAAAGAGTGGCAGGTTACCAGCCCGGCGTCGATTTCTGAAGCCTGGATCCGCCGTCTGCTGCCGCCGCTGCTGGGTGCTATCAGCACGATTCATCAGGCTGGCTATCTGCATCGCGATATCTCCCTCGACAACATTCAGCTTCAGGAGAATCAGCTGCCCGTACTGCTGGACTTCGGCTCGGCGCGTAAGGAGATCGGCAACCTCTCTGACGAAACGGAGATCATGCTTAAGCCTGGCTTTGCACCCATCGAACAGTACAGCGAAGAGGGTGAAGTTGAACAGGGACCCTGGACGGATATCTACGCCCTGGGCGCGGTGCTGCATAGCCTGATTACCGGTAATCCCCCGCCGGTGAGCGTGGTGCGCTGCATTGAAGATAATTATCAGCCGCTGGTGGAACGCCAGCCGGAAGGCTACTCGCTGCCGCTGCTGCACGCCATTGACTGCGCGCTGGCCATGAAACCTGGTGATCGCCCGCAAACCATCGACGCCTTTGCCGCACTGATCGATCTGCCGGTCAGTGATGTTGAGGCCGTGGTCAACAGTTTCCCGGTGCCGGGCGAGCCGCCGGTTATGCCGATCGAAGAGGTCGTTGAGGCGGCTCCGCCGGTTGTGATGGCGATGAATCATGCAGCCGCCGCAGCGGAGCCTGTTACCCCGCGTGCGGTGCGCAAATTGTCACCTGTCTTGCTGAGCCTGGCGGCCGTGGCTATCCTGGCGGTGGTCGTCGCCATCTGGCTGGCTAATCGCCACACGGCAATGCCAGATGTGGTCAGCAACAGCTCAGCCGTGACGCATCCGGCGCCTGCATCGACGCCGCCAGCCGCAGCCGTTCCTGCCGCGCTGGCGACGGTCTATCTGAAGCTGGAAAGCGGTGAAAGCGTAGTGCTCAACGGACAGCAGGTCGAGGTGAAGCCTGGCAGCAGCGGATTTGCCGCGCTGAATCTGGCGGCCGGGCAGTACAAAATAGACGTTCAAAATGGCAGTGAGACGCATACCCAATCCCTGACCATTGATAAGCCTGGAACCTGGCTTATCAATCCGGGCAAGTAATCCCCGGATCGATCGTAAAAGGGCGCGACAGTGTCGCGCCCTTTTCTATGCGGCTTCTGCGCTGCTGATTCGCCTGTGGCCTGATTCAGGCCTGTTTGAGACAGGATTGCTGCAGCGTCCGCACCTGATGCGCCAGCCGGCTCAGGCTCTCTTCCTCCATGCCACGACGGGTGAGTTCCTCTTCCAGTGCAAACAGATACTGCGCATTCGAACCCAGCGGGCCGCTGGCCGCAGCAATGAGCGGCGCAATCGCCTCCGGGCAGGAGTCCGATTCATAAAGCGGATGACGTGGATCCATAATAAAGGTCAGCGCAGTCACGCTGCGGCCATCCTCCAGCTGTAATTCGCACCAGGTCGGTAAATAGCAGCCGGTGATCATCTCACGCTTCCACAGCAGCGCCAGCTCTTCATGTAAGCGCGCTTCCGGCAGACGAAATGCCAGTCCGGTTGTGCGGCCACCCTGTTTCAGCGCCAGCATGCGCCCCGGATGCGTGGCAGTGCCACGTCCCGCGATCAGCCGCAGGCAGAAAGCACGATGCCAGCCCTCCAGCGAACCGGATGCAACTTCATCCGCCTCAAAAATCGGGTTCCACATCAGTGAGCCGTAACCAAAGATCCAGACAGGGCTGTGATCGGGACGGCAGGCCAGCGTGGCGGCCAGCGAGGCGGCGCGCTGCTCGCAACTCCAGAGTAGCGTCTCATCGATATCCCCGAATGATGTTTTACAATCCGCTTTTAATAGAAATTCCCGGGTAAGCAATGCGACCTCCTCAACGTCATCGGCGTCCTGCGAAAGTGCTCCTGTAACATGATCTCCAAAACGGCGCTGCGTTTCGTTCATTAAATTGACATTAATCTATTTACGCGCGGGGTTTCAAGCGTGATTCCGGTCGCAGGTTAAAAAAAACCAGATAAACCTGATAGCGAAGTCGAAAAAAAGGGCTGGATAATCCTGGCCCTTTGACGTGAACAGACTAGCAAGGCGATTACGCTTTAGGATGCCACTTATCGTCATTCCCTTTTTCATACTCTTTTTTCACGGCTGACCAGGCGACCTTATGCGCCACTTCTTCCCGCGAATCATCGCCGCGTCGATCTTCCGCCTCTTTATATTGATCCCACGCACTGTTAAATGCCTGCTGATAGATATCCTGCGCATGCGCAGGAAGCACGTGCTTAACGTTGTCGGGTAAGTCGGTTCGTTTATCGTAAGGCATAATTTTTCCTCTGTTTATCGTCGCGGTTTAGTGTTTCTGGTTAAGCCTGGCGCAAAAGTAAAAAAACGCAAACCTGTACTTATCGTCACTTCAGTTTAAAAATATGAGCCCATCCCTGAAATTTAGATTAAAATGCCATTTTTGTGACATATATCGTCAGGATAGGTGCATAGGTCAAACTTGTTGTATCCTGATTAATATTGCAATATTCCAGATAACATCAGGTTAATATCATTTCAAAAGGTTATTGCAGTTAAGTAAAAACCAGTAAATTTCTCCTGTCAGGGCCGGTGAAAAGATAAACTGCGCACTGCCCTAAAACTGATTATATTTCTAACAGCAGCCCCCGCTGTGTCCGGATAATCATTAACCAGAGAGGATGGTGAATGCCTTCACATGAAAAAACTCGTCACAAGGAATTCTCGCTGATATTTCCCCTTATCACGCTGGGTATACTCTATTTTTTTGGTGCTAACACCGCATTTCCCGTTGTCGTCGGTATCAACTTAGTGGCATTGATTGCCATTCTGAGCAGCGCGTTTAGCGTGGTGAGACATGCAGATGTGCTGGCCCACCGGCTGGGCGAACCCTATGGCTCACTGATTCTGAGCCTCTCTGTCGTCATTCTGGAAGTGAGTCTGATCTCGGCGCTGATGGCGACAGGCGATGCCGCACCCGGCCTGATGCGCGATACGCTTTATTCGATTGTGATGATTGTGACCGGCGGGCTGGTCGGCTTTGCGCTGCTGCTGGGTGGTAATAAGTTTGCGACGCAGTACGTCAATCTGGCGGGCGTGAAACAATATCTGATCGCTATCTTTCCCCTCGCGATTCTGGTGCTGGTATTTCCTAACGCGCTGCCGGGCGGTAATTTCTCCGTCACCCAGGCCCTGCTCATCGCGGCGATCTCAGCCGCAATGTATGGCGTTTTCCTGCTGATTCAGACCAAAACCCACCAGAGCCTGTTTGTTTATGAGCATGAAGATGAGAGTGATGATGGGGATCCGCATCATGGCAAACCTTCGGCGCACAGCAGCGTCTGGCACACTATCTGGCTGATCGTGCATTTGATTGCGGTCATTGCCGTGACCAAGATGAACGCCAATACGCTGGAAAGCCTGCTGACAGACCTGAATGCACCGGCACAGTTTACCGGCTTCCTGGTGGCGTTGCTTATCCTCTCGCCGGAAGGGCTCGGCGCAATTAAGGCTGTGCTGATGAATCAGGTACAGCGCGCCATGAACCTGTTCTTTGGTTCGGTGCTGGCGACTATCTCCCTGACGGTACCGGCAGTAACCATTATCGCCACCCTGACCGGACAGGAGCTGATATTCGGTCTGGAGCCGCCACAGATGGTGATTATGATGGCGTCGCTGATTCTCTGTCAGCTCTCCTTCTCGACCGGACGCACCAATGTATTGAACGGTGCCGCCCATCTGGCGTTGTTTATCGGATATCTGATGACCATCATGCTGTAACGGCAGCGGGCTTCAGACGAAAAAAAAGAGCGAGTAATCGCTCTTTTTTTTTCAGCAAACTTATTTGCTGGTATCGAGTTCCGGGAAGCTTTTCACCAGATCGTCAATCGCTTTCATCTGCACCAGGAATGGCTCCAGCTTATCCAGCGGCAACGCGGATGGGCCATCACACAGGGCGTGTTCCGGATCCGGATGCGCTTCGATAAACAGACCGGCAATGCCGACCGCCATACCGGCACGCGCCAGCTCAGCCACCTGAGCACGACGACCGCCTGATGCTGCACCGAACGGATCGCGCGTCTGCAGCGCATGGGTCACATCGAAAATCACCGGGCTGTTTTTGGTGACTTTCTTCATCACGTTAAAGCCGAGCATATCGACAACCAGATTGTCATAGCCAAAGTTGCTGCCGCGATCACACAGAATAACCTGCTCGTTGCCACCTTCAGCGAACTTATCAACGATGTTGCCCATCTGACCCGGACTGACAAACTGTGGCTTCTTAACGTTGATAACTGCGCCGGTTTTTGCCATCGCTTCTACCAGATCAGTCTGACGCGCCAGGAAAGCTGGCAACTGAATCACATCCACCACTTCTGACACGGGCTGCGCCTGTGACGCTTCATGAACATCGGTGATGATCTTCACGCCAAAAGTCTGCTTCAGCTCCTGGAAAATCTTCATCCCTTCTTCCAGGCCCGGGCCACGATAAGAGTGAATCGAGGAGCGGTTCGCTTTATCAAACGACGCCTTAAAGACGTAAGGGATACCGAGTTTCGTGGTGACGTTGACGTAGTGTTCGCAGATGCGCATCGCCAGGTCGCGTGACTCCAGCACGTTCATCCCGCCAAACAGTACAAATGGCAGATCGTTTGCGACGTTGATATCGCCAATACTCACGACTTTCTGTGTCATGCCCTTTCCTTTTCAGTGGGTCCGCTTAGTGCAGCGTGACCTGTTTTTGTTCGATTGCGTGAATCTGAACTTTGATCATTTCGCTGACCGGGTCTTCAGGACACTGCTCAACGAAGTAAGTTAAATCATTCAGCGCGATATGTTCGCACTCCAGCTGCGCGTAGATCAAACCGCGGTCGCGAATTTCATAGGGATCATCCGGATCAATACGCAACAGCACCTGACTGACGTTCAGTGCCAGTTCCATCTTCTGCTCTTCCATCAATGCCGCTTTCAGCGTGTCGAGCATTTTGCGCATCACGGTGACGGTCTTGGCTTCGTCGAGATCATCATCATACAGACGCGCGGTCGGGCTGATGTTGCCTTTGAGCCACACTTCCAGCGTGTGCCGGTCAAGGGTTTCGCCATTGAACGGATTGATCATCCACTTGTCGCCATCAATCCAGTCCGCACGCAGAATCAACTGCGTCGGGAAAATCACCGGCATCAGCGGCAGTTCCAGCTCGGCGGCAATATGTAGCAGGATAACGCCCAGTGACACTGCCGTGCCCTGACGCGTCTTCAGCACATTGTCGATCCAGAGCGCATCAGAAAGCTTGTAGACACCGCTGGCGCCGCGAAATCCCCACTGGCGATAAAACAGCTCAAGCAGCTTTTCCAGCTGCATATCCGCATCTTCAGCGTGGCTGACATAGTCACGCGCTTCGGCGACTAACGCCGCAAGCTGCGCTTCCACCGACAACGCCGGAAAATCGGCGCGGATGGCAAGCGTAGCGCCAATCACCGCTTCACACAGCGGTGTCTGGCTGAAATCTAATTGTTCGGTCGAGGTCATACTATCCCCATAACGGCATTTTAGTCAGCGCCAGCGTAATGATGGTCACCAGGGCGAGTAACGCCACCAGAAAAGCGATCCAGCGGGTGCGATCAGTGCGTGGACGGCGACTCAATGCCACAAATCCTAAGGCGATGTAGATGATAACCGCTAAAAGCTTCTCCGTCAGCCAGCTTCCTTGCGGCGTGAAGGGATAGAAGTGAGTAATCATCACCAGCGAGACGCCGGTCACCAGTAACAGCGTGTCATTAATGTGCGGCAGAATGCGGACCCAGCGTTTCGTCATCATTGCCGAACCACAGCGCAGCCAGTAAAACCGCAGCAGGAACAGCGTCACGGTCAGCACGACGGTTAAGATGTGCAGATTTTTAATCAGAGGATAAAAGGCGACCATTATAAATCCTTTTTAAAGCGCTTTTATTAGGGGAACTGACCTAAGGTGACTCGTGGATTGCCACCGTAATCGTTGACGGTTTCAACGGCGTGATAGCCATTCTGCCGCATCAGCGTAGCCACCGCTTCGCCCTGCTGCCAGCCATGCTCCAGCAGCAGCCAGCCGCCGGGTAGCAGCCACGCAGGTGCCTGCTCGATCAGCGTGCGCAGATCCGCCAGTCCCGCCTCATCGGCCACCAGCGCGCTGCGCGGTTCGAAACGCACGTCACCCTGCTCCAGATGACTATCGCTGGCATCAATATAGGGCGGATTGCTGACGATGAGACTAAAGCGCTGCGGCGTGAGAGCCTGGAACCAGTGACTGAGCAGAAAGCGAGTGTTGCTGAGGCTGAGCTGCTGCGCATTACTGCCTGCCAGCTCAACGGCGGCCTGAATGCGATCCACGCCGGTCACCTGACAGTCGGGCCGCTCGCTGGCCAGCGCCAGCGCAATCGCTCCGGTGCCGGTGCCCATATCCAGAATGGTCGAAGGTGTCGCGGGCAGATGCGCCAGCGCCTGTTCAACCAGCAGTTCGGTATCCGGACGCGGAATCAGCGTGGCGTCAGTGACGCGCAAGGGCAGCGACCAGAACTCGCGCTCTCCCACCAGATGCGCCACCGGTTCACCCCGGGCACGACGCGCCAGCAGGCTATTCAGCTGCGCCAGCTGTTCATCGCTGAGCACCGTTTCATCAAAGGCAATTAACCAGCTGCGTGACTTGCCGGTCACGTAACCCAACAGGATCTCAGCGTCACGCTTCGGACTGTCACCACCACATAGCGTGGCAACCGCCTGTTTCAGCCAGTGACGAAAATCCATTAATCCTGACCAGCCAGCGCCGCCAGCTGATCCGCCTGGTATTCCTGCACAATCGGCTCGATCAGGCTGTCAAGTTTGCCTTCCATCACTTCATCCAGACGGTAGATCGTCAGGTTGATACGGTGATCGGTCACGCGGCCCTGCGGGAAGTTATAGGTACGGTTGCGGTCAGAGCGATCGCCGCTGCCCAGCAGGTTGCGGCGGGTGCTGGCTTCAGCGGCGTGACGGCGGGCCATCTCTGCCGCGTGAATACGCGAACCCAGCACCGCCAGCGCTTTAGCTTTGTTTTTATGCTGTGAACGTTCGTCCTGGCACTCCACCACGATGCCGGTTGGCAGGTGGGTAATACGAATCGCGGAGTCGGTGGTGTTAACGTGCTGACCGCCTGCACCAGAAGAACGGAAAGTATCGATTTTCAGGTCACCGGCATTGATCTCCGGCAGTTCCGCTTCCGGGATTTCCGGCATCACGGCAACGGTACAGGCTGAGGTATGGATACGGCCCTGAGATTCGGTCTCCGGTACACGCTGCACACGGTGGCCGCCTGACTCAAACTTCAGGCGCCCATAGGCACCGTCGCCGGTCACGCGAGCAATGACTTCTTTGTAACCGCCATGCTCGCCTTCGTTGGCGCTGATGATCTCCACGCGCCAGCGACGCGCTTCGGCATAGCGGCTGTACATACGGAACAGATCGCCGGCGAAGATCGCGGCTTCGTCGCCGCCGGTGCCGGCGCGCACTTCAATAAAGCAGGCGCGCTCATCATCGGGATCTTTCGGCAGTAACAGAACCTGCAACTGCTGCTCCAGCACGTCGTTTTTCTCACGCGCTTCCTGCAACTCTTCCTGCGCCATATCACGCATTTCAGGGTCGTCGAGCATCTGCTGCGCCGTTTCGATATCTTCCTGTACCTGCTGCCAGTCGCGGAAGCAACGGGTCACATCGGTCAGTTGGGCATATTCGCGTGACAGCGCACGGAAACGCTCCTGATCGGCGATCACGCCAGCATCGCCCAGCATCGCTTCCACTTCTTCGTGGCGCTCCTGCAGGGCTTCCAGTTTGGCAACTATAGAGGTCTTCATTTAAATGTGGGATTCCCGTAACAGGTGGCGACAGCGGTGTGCCTAGTCGAGACCCAGGCTGTCGCGTAAAATCTGCAGGCGTTCATTATCGCCATCGCGGGCGGCCTGCTGAAGTGATTTGGTTGGAGCATGTATTAAACGGTTGGTCAGCTTGTGCGCCAGTTCCTGCATGACTTTCTGCGGATCGGCACCCTGCTGCAGCGCCTGCAGCGCACGGCCTTCCAGCTCAGCGCGGATTTCATCCGCCTGAGAACGATATTCACGGATCGTATTCACCGCGCCCTGTGAGCGCAGCCACGCCATGAATTCGCTGCTTTCCTGAACCACGATGCTTTCGGCCTGAACCGCGGCCGCTTTGCGCTGCGCCAGGTTCTGTTCGATGATCGCCTGCAGGTCATCCACGCTGTAGAGATAAGCGTTAGGCAGCAGATCGCCCACTTCCGGCTCTACGTCGCGCGGCACCGCAATATCGACCAGCAGCATCGGTTTGTTGCGACGCGCTTTCAGGGCGCGCTCCATCATTCCCTTGCCGATAATCGGTAATGGACTGGAGGTTGACGAAATAATGATGTCAGCTTCAGCCAGACGGGCATCGATCTCCGCCAGCGTGATCACTTCCGCACCCACTTCCGCCGCCAGCGTTTCAGCACGCTCGCGGGTACGGTTGGCGATGATGAGATTTTTGACCTGATGCTCACGCAGATGACGCGCCACCAGCTCAATGGTTTCGCCTGCGCCGACCAGCAGTACATTGACGGAAGAGAGAGATTCGAAGATCTGGCGGGCCAGCGTACAGGCGGCAAACGCCACCGAGACCGCGTTAGCACCGATATCGGTTTCTGTGCGCACGCGTTTGGCCACAGAGAAGGTTTTCTGGAACATGCGCTCCAGTTCACTGCTCAGTGCCTGACCGCGCGAGGAGTCAGCAAACGCTTTTTTTACCTGACCGAGGATCTGGGGTTCACCGAGTACCAGGGAGTCGAGTCCGCTGGCGACGCGCATCAGATGGCTGACCGCCTCGTTATCCTGATGCCAGTAGAGGCTGTTGCGTACATCCTCTTCATCCAGCTGATGATAATTACATAACCAGCTCACCAGACGCGCCTGTAAGTCGGCCTGTTGCTCTACACTCAGGTAAAGTTCAGTCCGGTTACAGGTGGACAACACCACGCCGCTCTGCACCATTGGCTGTGATAACAGGCTGTTTAACGCCTGCTCAAGCGTCTCCGGCCCGAACGAGACGCGTTCGCGCAGAGCAATGGGGGCTGTCTTGTGATTGATTCCGAGAGCGAGCAGCGTCATGGCGGTTTTAGTTGGGATGTCCCAATAATGTCAGGGTTTTGTGATGCGCATTCTACAAGATGCGGCAGATCAAGAAAAGCCATACAAAGGCTATGACTGTAATAAGATTAACCCGATCGTGCGCAATTTGCTGCATAACAGCATTGACGGTTAAAACCGGGACGGTTAGCGTTATCCGTTACGAAAAATACATGTGTCCGAGGAGATGACCACTTGATGCTTAATACACCACGCAATCTGTTGCGCCTTTTGCCCCTTGCCAGCGTCCTGCTGGCGGCCTGTAGCGTCAACAAACCGCAAGGCCCGGGCCCCAGCGTTACCGCGCCACAGTGGCAACAGCATCAGCAGGCGGTCTCAAAGGTTACGCACTATCAGACCCGCGGTGCCTTTGCCTACCTCTCTGACAAGCAGAAAGTCTATGCCCGCTTCAACTGGCAACAGACCGCGCCTGATCGCTATCGCCTGCTGCTGACCAATCCACTGGGCAGTACCGAACTGCAGCTTGATGCACAGGGCTCGGTGGTGCAGATCGTCGATAACAAAGGCAAGCGTTACGTCAGCAATGATGCACAGAAGATGATTTCGCAACTTACTGGCATGAACATTCCGCTGGCAAACCTGCGCCAGTGGATGATGGGTCTGCCTGGCGATGCCACCGATTATCAGCTTAACGAGAACTATCAGCTAAGCAGCCTGAACTACAGCCGCGACGGCCAGAACTGGCAGGTGTCTATTGCGGGTTACGATAGCAAAGTTACCCCACCGCTGCCGTCCAGCCTGGAGCTGAAAGAGGGTGATCAGCGAATTAAACTGCGTATGGACGGCTGGACCGTTCAATGATCACCCACTGGCCTGCCCCGGCAAAACTGAATCTTTTTCTCTACATCACTGGCCGTCGTCCCGACGGCTATCACAACCTGCAGACGCTGTTTCAGTTTCTGGATTACGGTGACCAGTTGCAGATTACCGTTGATGACAGCGATTCCATTCAGCTGTTAACGCCGGTGGCAGGCGTCGCGGATGCAGATAACCTGATTGTGCGCGCCGCAAATAGGCTGAAACAGGCAGCCCTGAATAAGCATTGCCTGCCTGCTCGTGCTGGCGCACAGATCGCCATTGAGAAGCATCTGCCCATGGGGGGCGGCCTCGGTGGAGGTTCATCGGATGCTGCTACCGTACTGGTGGCGCTGAATCATCTGTGGCAAACCGGCTTCACACCGGATGAGCTGGCAGCAATTGGCGTGAAACTGGGCGCGGATGTGCCGGTGTTTGTGCACGGCTTCGCGGCTTTTGCGCAGGGAGTGGGTGAACAACTTCAGCCCGCAGAGCCGGAAGAAAAGTGGTATCTTGTCGCTCATCCCGGCGTGAACATCAGCACACCAGTGGTATTCAACGACCCCGAACTGACGCGTGATACCCCATCGCGCAGTTTATCGACGCTTTTAGCTGCACCCTTCACCAATGATTGTGAAGCAGTGGTAAGAAAACGTTTTCGTAAGGTTGATGAGCTTGTTTCCTGGCTGCTAGAATACGCGCCGTCACGCCTGACTGGCACGGGCGCTTGTGTGTTTGCTGAATTCGACACTGAGTCTGCTGCCCGTCAGGTGCTGGAGCTTGCCCCGAATGGGGTGCGCGGATTTGTAGCCCGGGGCGTAAATGTTTCGCCGCTACAGCGTACCCTGCGAGGCGATTAGCGATTGCGTGACAGTGTCACCACGTTCCAGACACTGCACGTTTCGCATCAACACACCCGTGTGAACGCACATGACTGTACGCGCCGGTTACTGTCATGCCGTTCATTCTCTGGACGCAAAGCCTGAGGTTCTTCTCGTGCCTGATATGAAGCTATTTGCTGGTAACGCCACCCCGGAACTAGCACAACGTATTGCCAACCGCCTTTACACCAGCCTGGGAGACGCCGCTGTAGGACGTTTCAGTGATGGTGAAGTGAGCGTACAGATTAACGAAAATGTACGCGGTGGTGATATTTTCATCATCCAGTCCACCTGTGCCCCCACCAACGATAATCTGATGGAACTGGTTGTGATGGTCGACGCGCTGCGTCGTGCTTCTGCTGGTCGTATTACCGCAGTCATTCCCTACTTTGGTTATGCCCGTCAGGATCGCCGCGTGCGTTCCGCGCGTGTGCCAATCACCGCAAAAGTAGTGGCAGACTTCCTTTCCAGCGTCGGTGTTGACCGTGTTCTGACGGTTGACCTGCACGCCGAGCAGATCCAGGGCTTCTTCGACGTCCCGGTTGATAACGTATTTGGCAGTCCGATCCTGCTGGAAGATATGATGCAGATCGGTCTGGAAAACCCGATTGTTGTTTCTCCCGATATTGGTGGCGTAGTACGTGCCCGTGCTATCGCTAAACTGCTGAACGACACCGATATGGCTATCATTGATAAACGCCGCCCTCGCGCGAACGTTTCTCAGGTGATGCACATTATTGGTGACGTTGCTGGCCGCGACTGTGTGCTGGTCGACGACATGATCGACACCGGCGGCACGCTGTGCAAAGCGGCTGAAGCGCTGAAAGAGCGTGGTGCTAAACGCGTGTTTGCTTACGCGACGCACCCGATCTTCTCCGGCAATGCGGTTGAAAACCTGCGTAAATCCGTTCTGGACCAGGTGATCGTCTGCGATACCATCCCACTGTCTGACGAGATTAAGTCACTGCCGAATGTGCGCACGCTGACTTTATCTGGCATGCTGGCCGAAGCGATTCGCCGTATCAGTAACGAAGAATCGATCTCGGCGATGTTCGAGCATTAATTCTTCGCGGAACCGGGCCCTGTGCCCGGTTTTTTTAAGCCAGCCAGTCGCCCGACTAACGCACTTCTTTTTCTGATTTTTCCGCGATAAATTTCCCCATTATCCCCTATTTTCAACGCCACTCACTCTTTTAGTAAAACGCTGCGTTCCCCGCTTCTGCCCGATGCCGTTAAGTGGTAATTTGCAACGCAATTTTAATAAGAACCCGGCCCTCATGAACCTCGATATCTATACCTTATTTATTTGCGAGCTTTATGTACTGGGGTTTCTGAGCATCATCATGGTCTTTGCCTGGATTGGATCGCAGTATGACCGCGTTCTGGGCTTCACCTGCCTGTCGCTGATATTTACCCTGATTTCCGTGTTCTTAAGTAGCCTGCGCAGCAGTGGTCTGCATTTTCTGCCGATTGCGGTGGGCAATGTTTTAGTGATGCTGGCTTATGGCGGATTGTTAAATGCGTTGCGGCGCTTGAGTGGCAAACCCATCGGTACCCACTGGCTGCTGGGCGCGCTGCTCTGGGCACTCCTCTGCTGCTTTCCGGCCTTCTATTACAGCTTGCCCAGGCGAGTATTTGTGCTGTGTATCGCCTGTATGGCCTATACCGCAGCATTTATTCAACTGGTCTGGCTGGCTCGTGACTCGCTAAAATCGACTTTCTGGCCTGCACAGTTGCTGCTGTGGATTCACCTGCTGTTTCATCTGGCGCGCATTTTTCTGGATAGCGCCATTGCCAGTACCAGGCATGGTGCCATTGGCGGATCGGACTTCTCGGTTTACGTGATTCTGGAGTCCATTCTGTTTGTCATTGGCCTGACATTTACCATTCTGGCCATGGTGAATGAGCGGATGCAGAGCGTGTTGAAACACACTTCCCTGCACGATCCGCTGACCAGCGCCTGGAATCGCCGTGCTTTATTTAACGAAGCAGAAAAAATTGTGGCGCATTGCCGCCGTCAGAACCGGCCTTATAGTGCAATCCTGTTCGATCTTGATCACTTCAAGAGCATTAATGATCGGTATGGGCATCAGCAGGGTGACCAGATTTTGATCCACTTTTGCGGCATTGTCAGAGAGCTGATGCCTGCTGACGGGCGCTTTGCAAGGCTGGGTGGAGAGGAGTTTGCGGCGATAATCCCGGCCGGAGCAAAGGAGACGGAAGCCTGGTGTGAAGCGACACGACTGGCGGTTTGTAAGTCACAGCCCAATGAGATTACCTATTCAGTCAGCATTGGATTCGCAACGCTGACCCAACCGCATCAGGGCTTTGAGGATTTACTGGCACTGGCAGATGCGGCGCTTTATCACGCGAAAGCCAGTGGCCGGAACTGCACTGCGCAGCATCCGGTCCCGGCTGCACTCACTTAATGATGTGAGTTGTGCGATCTGCGGCAGCGTTTGTCATAGTGACGCAGCCAGTAATAACGATCTTCTACCTTTTCACGACCACTCAGACCGGCGCCCACCAGCCATAGCAGCGCACCAATAAAGATGCCTAAAATCGCCCCCTGAGCCAGAAGCTGTGGCAGATCAAGTGAGGGGAGCTGATTAATAATTGAGAAGCCGACGCCCAGCACCATTGTCACTAATCCCAGTACCATCAAGCTGTTACCTGCTACACGGCAGTGTTGGTATTTCATGCTGCACCCCCATCCTTATGAGAAAATGACCGCACACAATGTTAAGTGCCATAAGTTTAGGCAATGGGTAAAGATTACGTTGCGGACTGGATCACACATCAGTCATAAAGCATTCCCTGGCCCTGAGTCCAGCCTGTTGATTTAGATAGAAAATGATTAATCACTTCACTGAACCATTTCGGCGCTTGTGCTTTGTCATCCTGGCTGTGGCGAAGTAAACTAACGCCCTTTCGCAATAACAGCAGGATAATCATTGTGAGCAGCATTAAACTGATTGTGGGCCTTGCCAATCCGGGCGCTGAATATGCCGCCACGCGCCACAATGCGGGTGCCTGGTATCTGGATTTACTGGCTGAGCGCCACAATCAGTCATTGAAAGAGGAAGGCAAATTCTACGGCTACACCGCCCGCCTGATGATCGCCGGAGAGGATGTGCGCCTGCTGGTGCCGACCACCTTTATGAACCTGAGCGGTAAAGCGGTTGCTGCGATGGCGACCTTTTATCGCATCGCGCCGGAAGAGATTCTGGTGGCACACGATGAACTTGATCTGCCACCCGGCGTGGCGAAATTCAAGCAGGGCGGCGGCCATGGCGGTCACAACGGTCTGAAAGACATCATCAGCAAACTGGGCAACAACAACAATTTTCATCGGCTCCGCATCGGCATCGGGCATCCCGGCGATCGCAATAAGGTAACCGGATTTGTACTGGGCAAGCCGCCTGCCAGTGAGCAGAAGCTGATTGATGATGCCATTGATGAAGCGGTGCGCTGCACCGAACTGTGGCTGAAAGAGGATCGCATCAAGGCGATGAACCGGCTGCACGCCTTCAAGCCTGCTTAAACGCCCGAATCGTCGTGATTCCGTGTATAATGCGCGAAATTTTTCTATTCGTCTCCGACAGTCCGTCGCCTGACGTGCTGTCCATCCAGTTATAAAGGGTATCAAACCATGGGATTCAAATGCGGTATCGTGGGCCTGCCGAACGTCGGTAAATCCACTCTGTTCAACGCGCTGACTAAAGCGGGCATCGAAGCGGCTAACTTCCCTTTCTGCACCATTGAGCCAAACACCGGTGTGGTGCCAATGCCTGACCTGCGTCTCGACCAGCTTTCTGAGATTGTTAAGCCACAGCGCGTGGTGCCGACTACCATGGAATTCGTCGATATCGCGGGCCTGGTGAAAGGCGCGTCAAAAGGTGAAGGCCTGGGCAACCAGTTCCTGACCAACATCCGCGAAACCGAAGCGATCGGCCACGTGGTGCGCTGCTTTGAAAACGACAACATCATCCACGTGGCGGGTAAAGTGAACCCGGCTGAAGATATTGATGTGATCAACACCGAACTGGCCCTGTCCGATCTTGAGACCTGTGAACGTGCGATTCAGCGTGTGCAGAAGAAAGCCAAAGGCGGCGACAAAGATGCCAAAGCCGAGCTGGCTGCACTGGAAAAATGCCTGCCGCATCTTTCTGATGCAGGCATGCTGCGTTCACTGGATCTGGATGCAGACGACAAAGCGGCCATCCGCTATCTGAGCTTCCTGACCCTGAAACCCACCATGTACATTGCTAACGTCAATGAAGATGGTTTCGAGAACAACCCGTACCTGGATCAGGTGCGCGCTATCGCCGAAGCAGAAGGTTCTGTGGTGGTGCCTGTGTGTGCCGCTGTTGAGTCTGACATTGCTGAGCTGGAAGATGAAGACCGTGACGAGTTCATGGCCGAACTGGGACTGGAAGAACCGGGCCTTAACCGCGTGATCCGCGCCGGTTACTCGCTGCTTAACCTGCAGACCTACTTCACCGCTGGCGTGAAAGAAGTGCGTGCATGGACCATCCCGGTTGGCGCAACAGCCCCACAGGCAGCCGGTAAAATCCATACCGACTTTGAGAAAGGTTTTATCCGCGCCCAGACCATCGCGTTTGAAGACTTTATCGCCTATAAAGGCGAGCAAGGTGCGAAAGAAGCCGGCAAGATGCGTTCAGAAGGTAAAGAGTACATCGTGAAAGATGGCGATGTGATGAACTTCCTGTTCAACGTCTGATTAAAATGTGTGTCTCATGGGTTTTTACTGAATCTCATGAAGATCAAACAAATTATAAAATCCACGCATTTGCGTGGATTTTTTTATTTCATAATGTCTCAATTCATCTCGTAACAATGCTGTCAAAAATGAGTACATGGATGAGTACAACATTCTTCTATCTTCATTTTAAGTGAGTACATTAACGGTATAATAAATAAACAAGGCCCCGCTATGCTCACTGATACGCAATCCCGCACTGCCCGGCCGAAAAAAACTCTATCGGCTCAAGGGTTACAATGGTCTCTACCTCGAAGTGAAACCCAATGGCAAAAAGGTATGGCGCTATCGGTTTAAACTCAACGGTAAATCCAGCATGTTCGCGTTGGGTGAGTACCCGACGGTCAAACTTGCCGAAGCTCGCGAGAAATGCGAGCAAGCTCGTAAACAAGTCGCGAATGGAGTTAGCCCGACACAGGCTCGCCAGTTAGATAAGATCCGCAAGGTCAACGACGCATCCAACGCCTTTGAGCTGATCGCCAAAGAGTGGTTGCAGATGAAAGACTGGGCCGAAATCACCAAAACTCGCCGCCTTGATATGCTTGAGCGTGTAGTTTTCCCCGCCATCGGCAAACTTCCTATCAGGGAAATCACCTCGCACCACATTCTTAAAATTCTTCAGGAAACGGCTAAGCGCGGCGCTCCGACCGTTGCCGCTGAAGCCCGCCGCACCATTTCATCCGTTTTTGAGCTGGCGGTGGCGACGCTCAGAGCAGATAGCGATCCTGTCTGGCCGGTGCGTAAGGCGATTCTGGCAAACAAAACGCAGCACAAACAGGCATTGAATCCGCAGCAAATCGGGAAGCTATTAAGCTGTTTTGACAACAGTCGCGGCTCATACCAGGTTAACTATTGCATGTGGCTTATGTGGTGGACGCTAGCGCGACCAGCCGAAGCCACCGAAGCTGAATGGACAGAATTCGATCTTGATAACGCCCTATGGGCCATTCCGGCTGCGCGAATGAAAGCCCGCAGAGAACACGTTATTCCCCTACCCTTCCAAGCTGTCAAAATGCTCAGAACACTACAGGGATTAACCGGGCATCGGCAGCACCTTTTCCCGGGTAGAGATAATCCGCTAGGACCAATGACATCGCACTCGCTGCGCCAACTACTTAAAAGCCTCTGATGGAGTGGCATTTTTAGTCCCCATGCTACCCGAACTACAGGAAGTACGCGTTTAAACGAAATGGGCTATCGACCTGATGCTATTGAGGCCCAACTTGCGCACGCTGATACCAACAATGTTCGTCGCACTTATAACCATGCGACCTATCTTGATGAACGGAAAGTGATGATGCAGGAATGGGCAGATAAGCTTGATGAATGGGTAAACTGCAATGTCAGAAGTGGTGATATTCTATAAACCGGGATGCATTGATGTGTTAGTACTGGTAAGTAAGATAAATAAAATCAATAAATTAAATTAAGCCAGCATAACCAATTGAATTATCTGATGTCACTCCCATCGGATTTAGTCAAGATTACATTTAGGTCTAAAGGTGGAAAAGTATCCTGCTGCAGTGCCTCTTCCTCCAACAATGCCTCTCTGGCGAAACCCTATTCATTTATTTGGCTGCCTCTTAAAGCTCGCGAGGTTATCAGGCTAATAGCGCCCGGACCTGTGTTGACGATCCGGGCGCGACGCGAGACCTTGCTGCCAGTATTGCGCCGACAGGCCGCGGCTAATCGTATCGATAGACGGGCGGCAAAAGGCGGCCACTCCGGTGTGGATAATATTTTTCGTGACTTTATTAACTGATGCAGGTAACGATACTATCGGTAAAGAAAGAGTAGTGACCGGTGAAGTTTTTACCTGCATATAACGTGTTATTAATAGTATGCGTAAGCATCAATGTAAAAGTTTTCCGCTCTGTATCAACCTCTGATAGATATGAGCTGCTGAAATCAATAAAACCTTTTATTTCCGGCCATAACGCTTTGAAAAGCGTTTCTTTCGCAGAAAACACCAGCAGTAACGCCTGCGAATAAGGCAGCGAAAGCGTTCTTAAGAATGCCTGCTCTTCCATGCTGGTAAACATATCGCCCGTATTAAGAAGAAGCGTCGGATTATGCTTTTCAATATCAACGCCAGGATGTAAGCCCGACGTTTCCTTAACTAATACGGCAATGGCGTGGGAGTGAGTATGAGAGAGACTTCCTCGCCACCCCGCAGGCCATACGGGAACGCCACGGCTTGCGCCAACAATGGGTGAATGAACCCTGTGCTGTTTTAATAATACAGAGCAACAGTAGCGCCCGGCAAAATATTCAGCTTTACGTTTAACGCCTGCCTCAGATAATACATCCGGCAAAGGAATCCCGGCGATAGCAAATAAATCATCCGTAAAAGAGTTACTGTCATACTCAAGCATACAATAAGCAAGCTGCGATTGATGTTGAAAATATCCTAAAGCACCTTTAAGAACAAAAGGCGGATCTGAAAAGTGAAATGTTGGT
This sequence comes from Pantoea hericii, assembly GCF_014155795.1. NCBI lineage: Bacteria > Pseudomonadati > Pseudomonadota > Gammaproteobacteria > Enterobacterales > Erwiniaceae > Pantoea > Pantoea hericii. The sequence goes on along the minus strand of NZ_SCKV01000002.1, from coordinate 49,775 downwards.
GAAAACATTTTAATATCCCTGCCAGTAATAATAATTAAACAGGCATTTTCATTTACACGTCATTGAGTGCACTTTACCAAAAAACGGATAAAACACAACCAATAAAATAACCCAGCGGCCTGAACGAAAAGGCTGGACAAAATCTTTATCTTATTAAGGGTTAATCTCATCAGATGAGAACAGAAGAATGTGCTGCCACACAACAATATGATTTATTTACTATTTGTAGAAGCACTCCTTGTTTAAGGATGCGAATTATAACACAGTTGTACTAAAGTAGAGGATGCGGTACAGTTAACCTTATGTAATCATAAGCATTATTATTAAATACAATATATTCTGCTTACTTTTTTGAAGTTATTTTTTTTCGCCACTGTGGAAATGTATGAGAGATAAAAAGAAAGAGATTATAATTGCCGCCTCCTCGCTTTTTAATCGCGAAGGTTATGTCAATTCCAGCCTGGATAAAATCGCTAGTTTCGCGCAAGTCTCAAAAATGACTTTGTATAAATATTTTGTAGACAAAGAAGCTATTATTCTTGAGGTGCTAGCGCTCAGACGGAAAGAATTTATCGAGGATTTACGCGCAATCATTGCATCTCAGAGCAAGCCGCGAATGCAGTTACAATCTATTTTTGACTATTATGGCAAATGGTTCGCAGAAGATGATTTCAATGGATGTATGTTTGCCAGGGCTGTTGCTGATAACGGCATGTCGTCTTCACTGATCGTTAAAGCGAACGATGAATTTAAAGTTGAATTATATACCCTTTTGCTTAACATTTTACGTCAGATATTAAAGCCCGAACCAGCCGAACGTTGTACGTTAAGCATGATTATTCTTATAGATGGCGCGATATCTCTTGCACTTAGCCCATCTTTATCGCGCGAGTACCCTCCGGCGATGCTTGCATGGATGGCGGCAAAGACCCATATTTTCGCGCAAGGGGGCGAGTGGTAAAACGCGCCGCTTTCATTCACAACAAACTGTACTAACGAGTACAATTTTGCCGTCAGAAATGGCGGCACTCTTAAAAAACCATCCGCGTTAAAAATTTTATTACTTTAAAAACAAACACATAAAAATATTTTAACCATTTATTTACATTTCTTTAAGAAAACTATTGCGTATAAAAATCGCTCTGGTATGTTTTTCTGAAATTGTCATGAATTTCAGGAAAGGGATCAATGAAGCCTGTAGCTAACACCGTCGTTGTGGCAGTGCATGATCAATTAATAAAACTAATTAACGATCCGCATCTAAATGAAACACTTGCGGCAACGCCCCATATTACCGAAGAAATTATTAATCTGAGTCTTCAGCAGTTCACAGCGGCATATGATGAGGAAGACCTGGCCGCCCGTGAAACAGTGCAACGCAGCCTGTTTCTCATTTACAACTGCCTGCTAGCAGACCCGCTGTCAGCCGCAGCGAAAAATCAACATCACCCTTTTTTGATGACGTTAAAGAATTTAATCGAGCGTCACTGGCTGGAATATGAATTCAGGCGTTATCCCTTCAAGCTGCCTGATAAAAACGCCGATGCACCTTCAGTTATTGCTGACTTACTTGAGCTTTACCATACGCATCGCGCCTCGCACCACCCTCTTTTTGATTTTCTGGGGAGCGAGGCTAATGGAGAGCAATTCCGTTTATTTTTTAAAAGCGACAGCGCACTTAATATTCTCTTTTTCGATCTCGTCGCTTTAATGTTGCCGGGTTCAGCCCCTTCTACACGCGCAGAAATTTGTAAAAATCTCTGGGATGAAGCAGGCCAGGGTAATCCGCAACACACACATGTGGAATTATATAAACATCTACTTTCTGGCTGCGCGATAGAACTAGCGGAAAATCATTTTACCTCATTGTATAGCTGGCAGGGCTATACCGGATATAATGTTTTTATGCTCGGCGCAACAAATCGCCAGTATTACTATAAGTTAATTGGCGCCATGGCAATGACAGAACTTCTGGACCCTCCGCATTACAGTAAACTGGTTAAAGGTTGTCAACGCCTCAATATAGATAATAAACATACGCTTTATTATCGGGAACATATTGAAGTGGATATTGATCACGCCTCCGGCTGGTTAGAGCACGTCATTACGCCGCTGATAAACACTCATCCGGCATCGGCAGGAGAAATTATAATAGGCGCAGCCCTGCGTTTGCAAAGCTGCGCGGATTATTATGACAGCCTATTGCATAAGATGACATGCTGATTTAAAGAAAAATACTTAAAGCTCTTCACGCCATAATAACAGCGTTCTTTTTTATAAAGAAATCAACAGCTTTTTATTTTTAAAAATCAAATATATAAAGGCCACTTTATATGGAATCTTTTGTTTTAAATGCGATATCAGGCATAACGCATGGTTTTGGCACCCTGCATGAGCCTATATTACCCTTTGCCAGAACACACTGGCACGCGCGTCCGATGAAGACCCAGGTGCATGGGGTTAATATTGCTATCGCGACGGAAAACCGCCAGCAAGTGGGGCCAGTTGATGGCTGGTATACGGAAAAAAGAAATATACTGCTTACGCTGGTTAATGCGGATTGCTACCCCGTTCTTTTTTCGCGTAAGGATGGCACAGCCATCGCAGCGCTGCATGTTGGCTGGCGTGGCGCATTTAATGGTATTATTTATAATTTAAAAGAACTAATAAATAACCAGGGGGACGACCTTGAAAATTGGGTTGCTGGTATAGGCCCGGGTGCCATGCCATGTTGCTATGAAGTATCACAGGAATTAATTGACGCATTCTCTGACCGCTACCCGATAAATTCTGAATTACTGAACCCACAACCCCGAAAATTAAATTTATTAGCGGTTATTGCACATCAATTGCGGGATATTGGCATCACCTGCTTTGATAGCCTGTCGCTTTGTACAATTTGTAGCGTTGATATTAACACGCAAGGTGAAACGCACCCTGTATTTCATAGCTACAGACGGGATGGTAATAAAGATGTGCAAGTTAGTGCAATTATGATGCTGTAATTTTATTACTGAAAAGGATAAATCATGCAAAATCTTAATAGTGCTCAGATGTGTGAGATTGTTAAAGAATCAATTATCGACGTACTGGAAATAGAAAAAATCAATGAAAAGGATGATTTCTTTAATATTGGCGGATGCTCGCTTACGGCTCTTGATGTCATCGATAAAATCCATGAAAAAACGGGTAAAAAAATCCCCTTACGTGATTTTCTTCAGGAACCTACGCCTGTAGCTCTGACCGCCTTTCTTAATCGTGTGCAGTAATAGCCGGAGAAGATTATGACGAATAATAACCCTTTTTCATCTCTTTCTGATCCGGCAGGTCGTCGTGAACATAGTCCGGGTTTCAGCGTTTTCTTTTTCTCAGGAGAGGCTTCAGAACAAGCGAGCGAAAACATTTATAGTCTGGTTATGCGTGCGGCTAAATTTGCTGACGATAACGGATTCGAAGCGATATGGGTACCTGAGCGGCACTTTCATTCTTTTGGCGGGCTCTTTCCGTCGCCGGCAATTATAGCATCGGCAATTGCGGCAACAACGAAGCGATTACATATTCGTGCCGGTAGCGTCGTGCTCCCGATGCATAATCCCGTTAACGTGGTGGAAGAATGGAGCGTTATCGATAATATTTCAAACGGTCGCGTCGGTTTATCCGTTGCGCCAGGTTTTCATCCATCAGATTTTTTACTGAAACCTGAAAACTACCTGAAACGTCGTGATATTTTCCGTCAGAATATTCAGGATATTATGACTCTTTGGCGAGGCGATACCTTTATCGCGCCCGATGGCCTGGGCCGCGATACACGGGTCCTCACCTTACCCAGACCGTTACAAAAAGCGCTGCCGCTATGGCTAACCGCTTCCGAAAGCGAAGAGAGTTTCCGTAGCGCCGGCGCCGCAGGGGCAAATGTTTTAACCAGTCTTCTGGCTTTGGATCGTAAAACGCTCGCAGCGCGTATTTCTGCATGGCGGCAGAGCTTTATTCCGGGCGCGATGAAAAATGCAGGCCGCATCACGTTGATGTTGCACACCTTTGTCAGCCCTAATGAATCCGAGGTGCAAAAGTATGGCGTGGAAGCCCTGAAACGCTATCTGAAAGAGCATCTGAGCTTTGCCGCGCCGCGTGCTGACTACGATAAAATCACCTGTCTTAGTGATAGTGATAAGGATGCGCTGGTAGAACATGCCACCAGACGTTATACCCGCGACGCGTCGCTTATTGGCACGCCTGAACATTGCAAAAAAATCATCGAAGAATTAGTTGAAACGGGCGTAGATGAAATAGCCTGCCTGATCGATTTCGGTGTGCCGGAAGAACAGGCGCTACATTCGCTTGAGGAGATTGCAAAATTAAAAGAGTACTTTTCTGCCCGTAAACTAGCGAGGAGTGCATAGTGATGACTGAAGGAGAGTTTGCCCTTTCCGCAGCGCAACAACGACTGTGGTATATGAGCCAGCTTGAACCAGAGAGCCCTTTTTATAACATCACGCTCCCCATGGTTCTTGAAAGCGATACTAATAGCCTTGCGTTATATGAAGCATTAAAAGCTCTGGTTCGACGCCATGATATTCTGCACACCCGTTACCCTTTAACAGAAGGCAGGGTCGCACAGGAAGTCGTTGATCCTCAAGGCTGGCGCGTAGAAAAAATAGCGTTTAGCGTGACTGGCGGCGACAGTGAGGAAAAGGCCAGTAACATTGCCGCCACTATTGCGCGTTATCCTGTCGATTTACACAATGGGCCGGTATTCAGAGCATTTTATGCCCCGCTGGATGAGGGTAAGAGTCTGTTAGTGCTGTTAACGCATCATATTGCGACCGACCAGAGTTCCATTAATATCCTCATCCAGGAGCTGGATTTAATTTATCAGCAGATTGCCGAGGGCAAAGCGTGCTCGCTTGCGCCGGTAGCCCCTTACAAAGAATATGTAGACTTTGAATCGCAGCGTTTTGAAAAACAAAAACAGAAACTGTATGACTACTGGGATCGGCAATTAGCTAAAGGCTTTACGCCAATTCCCCTTCCCTATGAAGCCCCATTACAGGCCATTCGTTCAAGAATGGGTCGGGAGAAAATAGCTTTCGTTGAAAACGACAGGCTGCAACAGTTTCGCACTTGGTGTCGCAAGGAGCAGGCAACGGAATTTGCGGGCCTGTTGACGCTTTGGGGATTATTAATTGGCGCATGGTCAAACCAGAACCGCTTCTTTATTGCAACCACCACTGCTTTTCGGGAAAAGGTTAAATTTCGCCAGGCATTAGGCTGTTTTATCAACACCCTCGCTATTTATCATCAATTTACAGATGAGCAGGACGTATCCTCTCTTTTAAGGCTGAATGAAGCCAGTATTATTGAATCCTTCGAGCATCGTGCAATGACCTATGAGAAACTGATCGAGCGCAATAGACAAGTTCATCAGAAAAATATTGATGATCCGGTCAATGTCTACATTCAGTATCAGCCGAGAAAAATGTCGCACGACTCCCGGTTAAGCAAGCGTTTTTCTCCCATTATTAATGTCCACAATGGTCGCGCTAAATTTCCGATCATTATGAACATCTCTGACTGGAACTCATATTTGCATTGCACCATAGAATATGAAGAAGCGCTCTTTAGTGATAAAACTATTACAGGTTTACTAAACGCATTTCAGCATTTAATCGATCTGGTTACGACAAACCATTATATAGCGGTCAGTCAAATCATTTCTGCATTACGCCATCAGATTCCTGTTGCCTATACGCCAGCGCCTTGTACAGATGAAACGGAGAATAACCTTGAAAGAACGCGCCACGCCCACACAGAGAAAATAAAACAGCCGCTGCGTCTTATCTGGCAACAGATCCTCGGCGATGTTTCTGGCGGTGACGATGAGGACTTTTTCCTTGCAGGCGGTAATTCATTACTGTTGACCCAATTACTCTGGCACATCAATCAACGCTTTCAGGTATCAATACCCTTACGTGAGATTTACCGCCGTACACGTTTTGATGAAATGGTCTCTCTTATTAGCAAGCATATATTAACGACTCAAAATCCGGAGAGGACACATGCCTGACGCTGTCGCTATTATTGCCCCTTCCAGCGGCCCTGATATGCAATACCTTAAACAGAGTATTGACTGGATCGAGTCGCGGGGATATGGCGTTATTTTGGGACCCCATATAGAAGCTCGAAGTGGATATTGCGCGGGTTCAGCTAAGCAACGCGCTCATGATTTAAGATGGGCGCTTGAAGAAGCCGACGTTAATACGGTTTGGCTCGCTCGCGGCGGTTATGGGCTGGTTCACTGCCTGCCTGATTTGCTTTCGTTCCCCGCTACGGACAAAACAATTATCGGGAGTTCTGATGCCACGCTCTTATTAGAGTTACTCTATCAACGTGGTTCGGGGCGGCTGGTACATGGCCCGATGGTGGAAAGGTTAGCGTATTATAGCGATGAGCAAAGCCAAAATGCTATAATGGCCTGGGTGAACGGCAAAGCTGGCGAAATATTTTGGCGCCTTAAACCGGGTAATTCTTTAGCGCATACCTGCCAGCCGTGCCGCGCGCCCTTAACAGGCGGTAACCTGACGGTTATTGCCAGCCTTTGCGGTACGGTACTTCAGCATAAAGCGCAGGGATGCTTTTTTCTTCTCGAAGATGTTAATGAACCCTTATATCGTATCGACCGCTGCTTACAACAGCTTATTTTCACTGGCGTATTTAACGGTGTCAAAGCCATTATTTTGGGCGAATTTCACGCCTGTACAGCCAGCGGTCAGGGAGAAAACGATATTATTCCGAAAATAATAGATATCCTTGCTCCGCTAAAAATACCTATCTTTTACGAAGGTCCGTTCGGTCATGGTAAACATAATATAGCCTGGCCCTATCGTCAGAATGCCACCCTTAGCGGCAGCTGTATGACTCTTTAATAGATAACAGTGTCATTATTCCGACGAAGTCAGGCCGCTGGTCGCGTGTCGTTGTTCATTTCACAGGGCTGAACAGATATGCAAAAAATAATAAACAGTAAATGGTTGGTGCAAAGAAATAGTATTGATAAGCCATTTCGCCTGTATATTTTTCCGTATGCTGGCGGAAACGTCACTACTTTTATGCGATGGCAGACGTTACTTCATCAGGAGATTGAACTGGTTGGCATACAGTTACCCGGTCGCGGCGCGCATTATCCTGCCAATCTCTTTTATGAAATGGAAGCACTGATAGAGGCGATGATTCCGCTATTTCAGCATAACGCTAAGCCTTTTGCATTTTTCGGCCATAGCATGGGCGGGCTGCTTGCTTATCAAATATGCCAGCGCTTGTCTATAAAACCACAGGCGTTAATCATTTCCGGCTGTAAAGGTATTTCGCTTTTTAAAGCGTCGACTAAAGCAGTATTGTCAGATAAGGAAATTATTACCCGCTTGCGATGCTACGGCGGAACGCCGGAGGGAGTTTTAAATGATCCAGATCTGATGGCGCTGTTCTTACCCCCAATTAAAGCGGACTTTACTATTGTAGAGAACTTTAACTGGCATCCGGCTCCACCGGAGCATATTCCGATATTGTTACTTGCCGGCGATAAAGATTTCGCCCATCACCGTGATAAAGCACTTAGCTGGCGTAACCAGACAACGCAACAAACGATTTACCGGGAATTCCCCGGCGGCCACTTCTTTATTAATGAAAACGTCTCGATTCTGCTTGCGGAAATTAATAGCTATCTGGCCAAAATTTTTGAACTGCCCACTGGGGTGGCGTCTGTTTAAAGGAGGGATGACATGTATTCTGCATTACATGAAATGATTATCGAAAAAGCGCAGGAAAATAAAGATAAAACAGCCATTATCGATGAAGCGGGTAACGCTTTTACCTATTCTGATTTACTTAGCCGTTCCTCCTACTGGTGTAATTATATATTAGCGTTGGGTCTCAGCCCAGGTGAAAAGGTGGGTATTGCCGTAACCCGCCATGCATTATTGCCCTGCTTACTATTAGCCGTGTCGCGTGCCGGTTGCACCTGGGTTCCATTAGATCCGGCTTACCCGGCACAATGGCGCGAGTTCGTGATACGTGATGCTGATATCGGGCTTGTTATACATGACGAACTTCTTGCACATGATATGCCTGTTGCTATGGTGAAATATATCAATGTTCTTACCGCAGGCGCGCCATCCGAACATACCGCCTTATTTGAGCGAAACATTAACCCTGACGATATTTGCTACATAATTTACACATCAGGTTCCACTGGCGTACCAAAAGGCGTGCTGGTTAAGCATGAAAACACCGTCAATTTTATCGAGTGGGCGCGGGAAACTTATACAGCAGAGGAGCTGGCGAGAGTGATATGCTGCACTTCAATTTGTTTTGACCTCTCGCTGTTTGAAATTTTTGCCACACTCAGTGCGGGCGGCACATGTTTTATGGTGAGTAATGCGCTCGCCATTCTGTCAATACCGGCCTCATATCGCCCAACATTGATCAATACCGTTCCCTCAGTGATGCGCGAGATCCTGCGTCATCAGGCGTTGCCCCATACCGATCCGCTTGTCGTCAATCTTGCGGGGGAAGCCCTCAGCGGCGAACTGGTCAGCGCGCTATACCAACAGCCTAATGTTACCCGCGTAGTGAATCTTTATGGCCCATCAGAGACCACCACGTACTCGACCTGGGATATTGTGCCGCGCAATGAGAAAACGCCCACCATTGGAAAGCCTATTAAAGAGACGCAAATTCATCTGCTCGACGACAACCTTAAGCCTGTGGCCAACGGAACGCCAGGGGAAATATATATTTCAGGTAAAGGCGTTGCGGCAGGTTATATCAATCGCCCTGACATCACGCGTGAGCGGTTTATTACTTTGTTCACGCCCGAAGGTTCTCCCTTTCTGGCCTATAAAACAGGCGATATTGGACGCAGCCGTGAGGATGGTCGTCTTGACTATGCAGGAAGAGTTGACGATCAGGTAAAAGTGCGTGGATTTCGCATTGAATTGCAGCAAATCGAAGAAACCCTCGTCCATTTCGATGAGATTGCAGAAGCTGCTGTGGTTGCCGCATTTCCGGGTGAGGAAAATGTCTCGCTGATTGGCTGGTTAGTCGTAAACACTTCGCCCGAGCCGGATACGCGTAAAATATGCGAGTCGCTCAAAGAAAAACTGCCGGAATATATGATACCGGCGCGTTTTTTCATCGAAGAGGCATTGCCTAAACTGCCTAACGGAAAAATCGATCGTAAAACGCTGCGATTGCAATCTGAAGCACGCCTGAAGCAGAACGGTCACCGCCCAAATAAGCAGGCCGATGCCGAAACATTCCTGCTTTCACTTTTTAGCCAACTCACAGGCGAACCTGCAATAAAGCGTCATACAGATATTTTTTCTCTGGGCATAAATTCGCTCTCGATATTAAAAATTACCGCGGAAATAAAGGCACGCTTCGGCATATTGCTTCCGCCTTCTGTTATTAGCCTTTATCCAACAGTCAGCGGTCTGATTGATTACCTGAGCGCCATAACTGACCGGAAAAAAGAACCCTTGCCGTTACCTGACCTTACCGAGTCGCAGCAGCAGATGTATTACCTGTCACAGCTAACCGATAATAGTTCAGCTAATAATGTCTGTTTTTCAGTAACCCTGGCAGCCGGCGCAAGTGAAGAAGAGGTAATAGCGATAATAGATACGCTTTACCACGCTTTTCCCTTAATGCGCGCAATGATCCCGACCGGGGATAAATGGGAACTGCAGGCAGATAAACCGCAAATTAAATTTTTTCGCGGACGCTCTAATGCCGCAGATTTACATGCCATCGAGCATGAAGCCGCGCATGAGATAATCGATCCCGCGCTCTCAGGGCTTTGGCGTATCTCTGCCATTTTTAATCAACATGCCGCTCCCGTGGTTCTCCTGACGTTCCATCATCTTTTAATTGATGACGAGTCGTTACAGCTTATTTTCCATACTATCCACAGTGCGCTCACCCGTGGGCAACAGGTAAAAACTGTGCCGCTCGCGCGGATTGATAACAGCACAGATCGTGAGCATCAAAACCGTTTATGGTGGTTTTCAGCCTTAGAAAAAATAAAATACACCACCACCAGCCTGACCGTAGTCAATAACGATATCGACTGGTTCGATACCCGCGCCTTGCGCTCGTCCTGTTCGCTGCAAACCTCTTTGTACCAGCAGATAGGGAAGCTCTGTCAGCAAGCGCGCGCGACGCTTTATGAATTTCTGCTTTCAGCCCTGGTACCAGTACTGCAAAAAAACGCAGGCGACACCGCTATTACCATTGGCACAATAATGTCTACCAGGGATGCGCTTGCAACACATGGGCAGGCAGGTTTTTACGCAACCCCGGTCCCTTTAATTCTGCCCTTTCTCACCGCGTCTTCATGGCAAACCAACCTTGAAATGACCCGCCGCTGCGTACGTGCCACGCGAAAGCACGCTTTTGTCTCCGCAAACTGGTTACAGGATGAGTTGCGCCGTCGCCTTCCCGCTTCATCAGCGCTAATGATGTTCGGCTGCATCCGTCATTTTGCCGATCGCATTGAGCGGGGGGTCGCCCAAGCTAAAGAGATCAATACAGGCCATTCTCATCCTGTGCTGAATTTCCAGGCACGTTTTGATGAGAACAGCGTGCAGCTTTTCCTCGATGGCCGCGCCAGCATCTACAGCCAGTCAGAGCTGAATCTTTTGCTCCGCCATTGGGTGGAGAGCATTACGTCTGTCGTCAACGCGTATTCTACGGAAGGAAAATGAATTATGAGTAAGCCGAATGATTCTTTGTTCACTCTCTTTAACAACGTTACACAGAAGAAGCCAGAGGCCCTCGCTATTTCTGGCGATAACGGTGATATCAGTTACCGGAACCTCTTTACCCATGCGCAGGATATCGCACGTTTAATTGGATTTCGTGATAAACCTGTCGCTATCATATGCCGCAACCATGCTAATGCGATCGCGGCAATGCTGGCCTGTCTGCGCAATCAGGTCATTTTTATTCCTGTCAGTACCGACTTACCTGAAGCCAGAATTCAGGCGATTCTGTTAACGGCATCAGTAGAACTAATACTTACCGATAGCTATACAGACAGCACGCGAGTCAATCTCCATATTGATAATATCAGTCAGGCCAATCTTTTCCCTCCGCCAGTGACCTCTGAAGAAGCCAATGCAGGCATCGCCTATATCCTGTTTACGTCAGGGACGACCGGCACACCTAAAGGTGTCGCCCAGAGTGAAACGGCGCTTCGCCAGCATATGCTTCATTATATTGAGAGCCTCAATATTAAGGCTGATGACCGCATCATTATGGTGGCGAGTTTTGGCTACGATGCCGCCTTAATGGACATTTTTGCGGCGTTATTAACCGGCGCAACGCTGGTCTCCGTGACACTGCTTCAGCACACCGTAAAAAGCTTCCGCCAGAAACTCTTGCAACGTTGCATTACGGTTTTCCATTCCACGCCTTCTGTGTTCCGGCTTATTTTTAATGACGCCCATGAAGGCGCATCCTTTGATGACATCAGAGCAGTGGTGCTTGGCGGAGAGCTGGCAAGACGCTCGGACCTGCTGCTTTTTAATCGCTCATTCTCCCCCGCAGCAATATTGATTAATGGCTTTGGACCGTCTGAATCCACGCTTGCGCTACAGGCAAAATTTCATCAGGGAGAGAGGCTTGACATCCCGGGCTTGCCGATTGGCTATCCCGTCGCCGAAATGGCGGTACAACTCATTAATCAGACCGCCACAGCGGACGGCGTGGTGGGTGAAATTGTGCTCGAAAGTCCAAACGTTTTTATGGGTTACGTCACCCAGCCCCAGGATATCGCACGGCTACAAGCTGCCCCTCGAAAAACCAGCCATGCCACGGGCGATCTGGCAAGACCTCTTCCCGACGGCCGTTTGATCTATATCGGGCGAAAAGACAACCAGGTGAAAATTGCCGGGATCCGCATAGAACTTGAAGAGATCAACGCGTTACTGGTCGAACAACCCGGTATAGAAGATGCCGCCACGCGCCTTATCGCTAACGAGCAAGGATACAGCTGGCTTGTTTCATGGGTTTTGACCACGAAGAAAGAGAGTGTCGATGAAGAAAGCGTACTGGCTGCCTTACGCCTGCGCCTGCCGCAAACAGCCGTGCCTGCGCGCATTATCCCGGTCGCCAGGTTTCAGTACCGACCAAATGGAAAGGTCGATCTCTCCTCGCTGCCTGTGCCTTCGTTCAGAACAGAACACGCCGTTATCAACGACACTTTTTCTCGCCAGGTAGCAACAGTATGGCAGGCCTGCCTGGGCGCTGACTCGCTTCCCGCGTTGAGCGAACGATTTATGGATATCGGCGGGAGTTCGCTCTCGGCCATTTCGATTATCTCGCGTATCCAGCAGGAAATGAAGATACGCTTACGCCCTTCTTCTCTTTTACGTAACCCGACGCTGAATGAATTTATTGAGCAGGTGAAAACAGGAGTGGAAAATGCAGTCTGATACGTTCGCATTCGATGAAAAAAATACACTGCCTCTGATTAGCTCGCAACGCAGGTTCTGGTATGACTATCAGCGATCACCGCTGGCGGGAGGTAAAAATATCCTGCTGCGGACACTGCGTTTTGCCAAAGGCACGGCGCGCGAGCAGCTCAATCAAATCATAACGCAAGTGTTTAATCGCCATCAGCTACTGAGAGCAGAGCTGGTAAACCATGATGGTGGCTGGCCGCAATTGCGCATTTATCCTGAGATATCCGTAGTCATTAGCTGGCAGGAGCAACCAGCATTAACGCTTCCTGTTACCCCTGATAATGCGCCAGCGAATAGCGGCCGCGGGTTTGATTTACCCCATAAACGCCCCTGGCGGCTGCAGGGGGTGAGCACGCCGGAGGCAGATTATCTTATTTTTGCCTTTCACCATATTATCTGTGATGAGTTCTCAGTGCAGATAGTGATAAAAGAAATCGACGAAGCCCTTTCGTGCTTATCAGGGACAACGATGGCTGATGATTTCGCAAATAGCGCTGCACTTATCGCCAGCGAGCAACAATTGCAGCTTGATGAGGGCGGCCTCGCCTTCTGGCAGAAAACGCTTTCTGGCGCCCCGACCGCGTTAAATATGCCCGTGGAAGGTAGTGACAGCAAGACGCATCATGCGGTGTTGAGAAGCAAAGCGAAAATCAGCGGCCAGTCGCTGGACACGCTCCACCGCTATGCCGCCGGGCAGAAAATTACCTTTCCAATAATCATCGCCGCTGCTTATGCCGCTGTATTGTCGCTCTACAGTCACGATAATGAAGTCGTGCTGGGTTTACCGGTTTCGTTGCGCCCGGTTGCGCAAGCTCAGACGGCTGTGGGGCCTTTTCTGAATATTCTGCCTCTGCGCTGCGAACTTTCCGCCGGGGTTACGTTTGACTCGCTGTGTCAGGCTCTCCATCAGCGTTTCCTGTCAGCGCTGGATTTTTCCGCCATACCTTTTGAGGAGATCGTGCGTGTCGCCTCACAGGAAAAACTGGCAGGGCGTCATCCCCTGTTTCAGACGACTTACTCGTTTCATGATTTACGTGAAGCGGGACTGGCGACACTGAAAAACTGCCGGCAGGAAGAAAGCTGGTCGGGATCGTTGAGTTGCGAACTCTCCTTAACAGGCGAGCTGAGTAACGATACGCTGGAGATATTTATTGATGGCGATAGCCGACTTTTCAAAGCCGCTTTTATTGAACGCCTAGCGCAGCACGTTGCATGGGCGACTGAGCAACTCGTCAGCCTACCGCGTGAGCGGCTCGATACGCTATCGTTGCTGCCTCCAAAGCAGCAAGCGTTGCTGCTGAAGAGGCGTTCAGGCATTGATCGGCGCCAACCCACTCCCGCCGTACTGCCTGCTATCCTGGAGAGTATCAGCGCATCGCCGGAGAGCGTCGCCATTTCCGGCCAGGTTGAACTGACCTATGCTGCGCTGATGGAAGAGGCCTCCCGTTTCGCTCATGCACTTCACGGAGCGGGGGTGAAAGATGGCGAGTTTGTGCTGGTGGGTATAGAGGACGATGGCTACCCGGTCAGTGAAATCCTCGGAATAATTCTCAGCGGCGCGGCATGGGTTCCGGTTAGTCGTCACTGGCCGAAACGACAAATCGCCCAGGTCGCGGCCAAAACAGCAGCCCGCTTTTACCTTGGCGCGTCTCTTGCGCTGGAGAATGTCCGGCATCTTCAAAAATCGGCTGAGATGAGTGAACGGGTAACCGTTTTAACGCCGCAACCTTTATCGCCCGTGTACGCGATATCGACCTCTGGAACGACAGGCGAACCCAAAGTGGCGGCGATACCTTGGCGCGGTATTGCGAATCGCTTTGCCTGGATGAGCCAGATGTATGGCGAAGGCAGACCGGTCACGCTTAAAACCACACCTTGGATCTATGACAGTTCAGTCTGGCAACTTCTCTGGCCGCTGACGTCAGGCGGGCGCTCTGTTCTTCCTTCCCGCAATGAACTCTTCGATCCCGTCGCGTTGGCCGGGCTGATTGAAAAAGAACAGGTAACCGTCATCGATTTTGTTCCTTCGGTACTTAGCGCCCTGCTTCCGGCCCTGGAAAACTCTTCCTCTTTACTCCGGAAACTGCGCTCTTTGCGCTGGGTTATTATCGGTGCAGAGAGTTTGCCAATCGCAACGGCAAAAAGAGTCAAAGCGCTGCTGCCTGACGCCAAAATCATTAACGCGTACGGCCCTACCGAGGCGTCTATCGGTTGTATCTACCAAACCATTGAATTACCGCTAGCGCGAAATGTTCCCATCGGCAACCCCATCCCCAACGTCTATGTTGCGGTGGTCGATAAACAGCAGCGCCCGGTACCGGCCGGCGCGCCAGGCGAACTTATCCTGATGGGCGACTGCGTCGGGCTTGGCTATTTAGGTACCGAGGATCAAAAAGGGTTTATTACGCTGCAACTCTCTGCTGAGCTTAGCGGCGCCGCTTACAAAACCGGGGACTGGGTCAGATGGAATGAAGAAGGTCAGCTGGAATTTATCGCCCGCCAGGACCGGCAGGTTAAGCTGCGGGGCGTACGCCTCGAACTCCCCGCCATAGAAGCGCAAATAGATGAATTCGCGGGTGTATCGGCAAGCCATGCGCTTATTGCCACGCAGGAGAACGGCAAAGATACGCTGGTCGCGTTTATCAAGCCCTTCTCGCCCGATACGTTTGATACCGCGGCATTAACCCGCGCATTACGTAACGCGTTGCCCGCTTTTGCCGTACCGGAACAGATGATTGTTGTCGATGCGTTTCCGCTGGCCCTATCCGGGAAAATAGACAATAAAGCGCTTATTTCTTTGTTCCACCAGCACCAGCGCCAGAAGTTAAGCACGCCGGCAAGCGAGACTATACGGCCCGTAGAACAAATATGGCGCCGTATTCTCGAAACAGATGAGCCTCTTGATGCAGAAATGAACTTTTTTGACGCAGGCGGCCACTCTCTGCTTCTTCTCGATCTGCAGAAGGCGCTGAACGGTCATTTCAATACTCATCTTAGCGTTGTGGACTTATTTAATTACCCGACGATCGCCGATCAGGAAGAGTTGCTTAACAATATTCTTCCCGCAAACAGAGCGCTGTCCGGCTCAGGAGAACAGCTGTTATGACCATTCATCGCTGTGATAATGCAATCGCCATTATCGGTTACTGGTGCCGCGTAGCGGGGGCGGACTCTCCCCAAGCCTTTCATCACATTTTGCGCACAGGCGCTTCAACCATCCGAAAATTAATCGAAGAGGAGCTTGATGCCGCAGGCGTATCGGCTTCGATGCGCCTGCATCCGGACTACCGGCCTTTTCGCGCCGTGCTGGATAATGCAGCGATGTTTGATAATAGCCTCTATCGGATCCCGCCAGCCGAAGCACGCCTGACCGATCCTCAACATCGTCAGTTTCTCGAAATTGCGCATTTGGCGCTGGAACATGCCGGTATTGACTGCAAAACAGCCCCTTCCGTGGGGGTATTTGCCACCCAGAGCCGGAACGATTACGCAGGCGCATTTGCCGATCTTGACGAAGAATCCATTAAACGATTTAGCCTCGACATCTTCAACGGTGCATCGCATCTGGCCTCTAATGTCGCTTATCGTCTGGGTTGTGAAGGACCAGCGGTCACGCTACAAACCGCCTGTTCCGGATCGCTTGTTGCTGTCCATCTTGCTTGCCAGTCACTGCTGGCGGGAGACTGTGAGGTCGCGGTTGCAGGCGGCATATCTGTCGGCTGGCCGCAACACCGGGGGTATCTGTTCGTGCCGGGCAGCATCATGTCAGCAAACGGCGAGTGCAGCCCATTTAGCCAGTCAGCCTGTGGGACTGTGCGCGGTGAAGGAGGCGGCGCTGTTGTATTATGTCGTCTGGCCGATTATATCGAAGGGCGAATTGGCGGCGCCCTACATGGCATTGTGCGAGGGTCAGCAATCAATAATGACGGCGGGAAACGTATGGGGTTCACTACTCCCAGCGCCCAGGGGCAAATAAAAGTCATTCAAAAGGCGATTTCGCGAGCGGGTATCGAGCCTGGAGAGGTGACGAACCTTGAAGCGCATGGTACGGGCACGCAAGTAGGCGATGCCATTGAGCTATCCTCCCTGGCCACTATTTTTTCCGCGCGCCCTGAAAGTTCCCTCTGGTTAGGCAGCGTGAAGGCCAATATCGGGCACCTTGATGCCGCAGCCGGGGTGGTTGGATTAATTAAAATGGTGCTGGCGCTAACGCATAAAGTGGTATATCCCATGAACACTTTCGGGCATTTTTCAGCGGAATGTGCGCCGCACGCGCACGCTTTTAGTGTCGCCCGCCAGCTTCAGCCGTGGACGAGTGAAAAACCGCGTACCGGCGGAGTCAGTTCCTTTGGCCTCGGCGGCAGTAACGCGCATATTATTATAGAAGAAGGTTCCGCTGGTCCGGAAAGCCTGGCAGGTATCGGCCCCTTTAAAGAACGCCAGCCTAAGCTGTTTCTGCCCTGATACATAACAGGCCTTTGGGCCTGTTTCTAAGCGATATAAAACTCCAGCGAGTGTCAAATGAAGATCTTTAATGCCTTACATAATCAAATAATGGTTTTTCGTAGCGTCATTCTGGAACAGCCCATCCATGCCTTACTGATTGTGGCAATATTTTTTATGGCCCTTGGCTCCTATGCAATTATCCCTTTTTATATTTTTTATATGACCAAAACATTAGGGATAACCAGTATCGAGGTCGGTATTCTTCTTTCAGCAAATGTGCTCTCACAACGAGGCCTGGCGCTACTCGCAGGGATCTGCATCGATAAGTTTGGCAGCAGGCTTATGATGCTCTCCGGAGTTATGTTGAGGATCGTCTCATTTATTTTGCTCGCCATGGCCCACTCTTTTGATGCCCTGCTTATCGCCACTTTATTAAGCGGCCTGGGTGTGGCAATGGCGCAGACCGCCGGCAAAACGCTATTGCTAAGCGATGCTGATAATGTGGCTTCATTACTGGCGACACGGACGATGGCGTTGAATCTCGGCGTGATCTTAGGCCCTGCAGTAGGTTACTTGCTGCTCCATTTGTCATTCCCTGTTATTTGCTATTCTGTTGCAGGCATATTCGCGCTTATTCTGGTCACGCTTTATATAAAATTGCCTGCCCACGTTGCCATAACGCAGGCTGACGCAGAGGCAGCGCCCTCGTCTGAGTTTTATCGCTATTTACTGACTCCTGCCGTTTTGATAATTTTAACCCTTCAGGCAAGCTTTCATTTCTTTTATACGACGCTGGAACTCGCCTTTCCTCTGTACGCTAAGGATTATTTCAGCGCTTCGGTGGTCGGCGGCATCTTTTTCGTGAATGCCATAACGGCGGTCTGTTTACAGCTTCCGGCGGCTGCGCTGATAAAAAGAAATATTCCCTTCGCCGGTCCCGGACTGATGTTGATGACGCTAAGCTTCCTGGTGACCGCATTATCCAGCAACAGTAGCGGAACCCTTTCCGTGTTTTATTTTTTATCAGCCATATTTATCTTCAGCCTCGCTGAGGTGTTTATTATGCTGTTTGTGGATGTCCTGCTGGTGAAAAGATTACCTCACCGGTTACTGGGTAAGTTCTTTGGCCTGTCTTCTTTTGCCGCTATGATTGGCGCGGTACTGGGCAATAATCTTTTTGGCTGGTTGTTATCGTTGATTGATGAGAAAAGCGACTACACGCGATTTTGGGTTTCGTTGGCAACCGGGGCGGGCATAGTGATGGTTATCTTTTTTACCAGTGACATCTGCCTGAGAAAAAGAGAAAAGCAGGTAGAAACATAGACGGTAAAACGAATACGCTATTTCTTGTCAGATAAAATCCACGTCGGGGCGTGGATTTTATCTCAGCAGGCAAACCATTAAATATCGTCTGTTGTATGATGCACAACAATTTCCAGCGTGTGGCGGCTCACATCGCTTCGCACCACATTATCTGTGGTTTCAATCATCTTAATCAGTTCAAGAATCAACGCCTTGTGGGTTACAGGCTCACCCATGGCAAGAAAACGGAGAATAGCAGAGCCGAGAATCGCCGACTCTTCTGCCAGCGTCTCTTTCCTCTAATGGATCAGTATAATATGGCAACCTATCATAGTCGTAAGAACCTCCGACTGAAAAACTCGTAGCTTGTAAATCAAAACGATTGACCAGCCAATCAGCAATATGGCTAACAAACTCCTCTTTTTGCCTTAATTCCCAGTCTCTTCCACCTAATTTAATATCTAGTAAATATCTAGCTTCCTTATTAACTTTAATCAAACCAGCCTGCACTAATGCTCTAACTGTTGGAGACTGAATATCCTGAATCCAGACCCAATAATTACCATACTCTTTAGGAAAAGCAGTATTAGAATAGCTTTCATCCGCAAGTAAACCATCTACATATTGCATAACAGAGTTAGCACAACTTTTCACTTCTGACTCAGGTAGATCAAAGAAAATGTCGAACTCAAAAGTATTTTCATTGATACAATAAAGCAACCTCTCTGGTTCAAAAATCCTGTCCAATGACGGCAGATTATCCATTGCTATAATAAATTTAAAAGCATCTTTATTAATAATGCCCTAATCTATTAACGTTAGTATATCATGCGCTATGACTGGAATATCAGAACGAGATGAAACTATCACTCCTCCCTCTATCATATTGATTGCCCTAAGATCAAGTCCAGGCGTGCTTTCAACATCCTCAGAAATACCATACTCTTTAATTTGATTGAGGTATTTATCAATATCACCTCGATATGGCCACCGCCATTCACGCTCATGCGTCCAATCAACTTTTTGTGGTATTGACCTGCCCCCAGGATTAGATACAAGGCTCAGTTAGTAATGTCGGATCCTTCACTCTCAGAATTACCCTTTCTCCAGCTCGCTGCAAATTCAGACGGCGTCTGATAATTCAGCGTGGAGTGCGGGCGACATTCGTTATAATCCTGACGCCATTCGCTGATGGTTTTCCTGGCATGACTGACGTCGCTGAACCAGTGTTCATTCAGGCATTCATCGCGAAAGCGTCCGTTAAAACTCTCAATAGATCCGTTCTGTGTCGGCTTGCCGGGCTGGATAAGTCGCAGCTCCACTCCATGCTCAAAGGCCCACTGATCGAGCGCGCGGCAGGTAAACACCGGGCCCTGATGGGTTCTTATCGTAGCCGGATAGCCGCGAAACAGCGCAATGCTGTCGAGAATACGCGTGACCTGCACGCCTGAAATCCCTAAAGCAACAGTGACCGTCAGGCATTCCTTTGTGAAGTCATCGACGCAGGTAAGGCACTTGATCCTGCGACCAGTAGCCAGCGCATCCATGACGAAATCCATCGACCAGGTCATGTTGGGCGCCGCCGGGCGGAGCAGCGGCAGACGTTCTGTTGCAAGCCCTTTACGACGACGTCTGCGTTTAACGCCCAGCCCGTTCAGATGATAAAGGCGGTACACGCGCTTGTGATTAACCAGAAGCCCTTCACGGCGCAGTAACTGCCATATGCGGCGGTAGCCAAAACGCCTGCGCTCCAGTGCCAGTTCAGTGATGCGCCCTGATAAATGCGCATCAGCTGCCGGACGCTGAGCCTCATAGCGGCAGGTCGACAGGGACAAACCTGTCAGCCTGCAGGCACGACGTTGCGACAGACCGGTCGTATCACACATAAATTCAACGGCTTCCCGCTTCTGGCCTGTCGTCAGTACTTTCGCCCCGGAGCCACCTGAAGTGCCTCCTTATCCAGCATGGCTTCGGCAAGCAGCTTCTTGAGGTGTGCGTTCTCCTCTTCAAGAGATTTAAGCCGCTTCACCTCAGGAACTTCCATGCCACCAAACTTCTTGCGCCAGGTGTAGAAAGTGGCATCGGAAATGGCGTGCTTGCGGCAGAGCTCACGGGCAGAAACTCCGGCTTCAGCCTCGCGGAGAATACTGATGATCTGTTCGCCGGAAAACGCTTCTTCATGGGGATGTCCTCATGTGGCTTATGAAGACATTACTAACATCGCGGTGTATTAATCAACGGGGAGCAGGTCAAGCCATTACCTCAACGTAATGCTCGTTCACGTCGATAGCGTTCTTTACACTAAGCTCCCGCTTCAAGATTGCTAGCTCTGGAATAAACTTCGGCTCAGCCCCTCCATTAAATATCGCAGGAAGAAGCAAATACGCGCGTGACTGCCTGTAAATATTAAGAAAGCGGATCAGGTTGACATCGGTTTCTGCATGCATGGTTTGCATACGTGATGCCATCATGAAGGTCTTGCCTGACGTTTTGCCCTCATCATTAAAAAGCCTAGAAGTGATAAGAACACGGTAATGCGCCGGATCGCCAACGGAGATTCCACGCAGAATCGCCAAATAAATTTCGTCCTGCTTATCGACCGTTCCTAAACGTTCACGCCAACGTGAAAAGATCTTCCTCGCGGCATCCTCGTGCTTAAACATGAGCGCAATCGCTGGAGGATACGAGGGCCCCCAATGAATGAAAGCAATTCCGTTCCAACCAGCTTGATCCCAAAGATGAATATCTATAACTGAGCGAACACCCAGCTCTCGATGATCGCTTGTTAGGGACGGGGAACTTCGTTTGCCTACCGTCGAGCGCCTTTCTTGATCCTCACCCCTGTCTAACGAACGGCGGGTGATTACGGGACTTGACGACTCAAGAGTGAACTCCGATATCGCCATCTGCGTCCAATCACTGAGCTTCGATAGCCCTTCCTTGAATACGCGTTGCCGACTATTACGACCATGCTGATACGGTCAAGCACCGCCTCATTGCCGAAGAGATGTTCGATCGTTTTTCGCATATCCTCCACGTAGCAAGTGGCAGCAAAAATCTCAGCAGCCAATCCAATTAGCATCTTCTGGACGTCGGCCTGCCGGGCAAATGTAGCGGATTTCAGCCCAGTCGGCCAACCGAACACAGAATCCCCCCACTTATGCCCCCAACAGTGATTTGATTCCAGTTGAGTCCAGTTGACACCAAAAGATAAGGTACGGGCTAGAAACTAGCCATATACGGGCTTTGAGTTGATTTAGGTAGACTTGGCAAAAGTTTGTAATGGTGCCGATTATGGAATCGAACATACGAACTGCGCATTTCGAATGCGAGCCAACTCCAAAATGAGTACAATTATGAGTACATGAAAGACATGGATTTAAATAAAAAATTAATATCAATAATATGAAAAATAAATCACGGTTCAACGTCTAAATAAGTTTTGTTGTCTTATGAGGTTTTATTGAATCTCATCAAGACGCGAACATCTTTAAAATCCACGCTTTTGCGTGGATTTTTCATTTGAGCGCTGTCTCAATAGTGTCTGTCAGCACATTCCCGCAACGCCGGAATCATGACCTAAGAAGTTTACTGTTTTAGCTCCGCTCTTTCATCTGCAAAACCCGGCGAACGAATCCGAAGCTTCCTGAGCGCACCCTCTTCCCCTTCTCTTCACCTGAAACGGCACCTGTTCAGCCACGGATAAACTGCGCCTCACACTGCCGGGCGATCTCCCACAGCCTGTTACGGATGACCTGCTTAAGTTGCAGAGTGGACTGCGACTGCGGCTGGTCACGGCGGCTGATCAGCATCACTTCAAACGGCAGAGGTTGTGCTATGGGCAGCAGCTTTAACTGTTCGGCATAGCGGCAGGCGGTGAAGAGATCCACGACGCCCGTGCCGCCGCCTGCCAGCACCATATCTGCAATGACCGAATAGGTTTTAATCGACAATGACACGGCGGGGTTCAGTTTCTTATCGCGCAGCGCACGGTGAAGTACGCGTCCAAGCGGATCCTGCGCCTGCATCATCAGTAAATTATTGTTGCACAACCACTCCAGCGTAACGGGTTCATGCCAGTGATGAGTGAGCGGTAGCAGCGCCACCATGGAGGACTGAAACAGAGGCTCGGCCAGAAGATCCGCATCGACCTGCTGACCAAAGACCAGCGCGAAATCGAGCTGATTATCCAAAATCATCTGGCATAAGGTACTGAAGTGCTCGGTGACCAGTTCCACACTGACCGAGGCCATCTGTTGCCGCCAGGTGACCAGCGCGGGAGCCATCACCATCTGACCAAACGCGTGAGCGGCGCCAACGCGAACGAGTTGCCCTTCGCCACGCCTTAGCTGTTCGGTGAGCTGGGTAATGGATTGCAGGCGCTGGCAGAGATCCTCTATTTCAGGCAGCAGACGTCGCCCTTCTGCCGTCACACTCATTCCCTGTAGCCGTCGCTCAAACAGCGCAAATCCCAGCTGCTGTTCAGCGTGATTCAGCACACGGCTGATATTCGGCTGCGACACATTCAGCAGGCGCGCCGCTGCGCTGATGCTGCCGGTCTGTACGATGGCCTGAAAGACTTCTATATGGCGGAGCCGCATGATGATTTACCCTGGATGGAATACCGGACACGGAGGCCTCTTCAACCAGCTGTACCGGCGGAGAGTGAGAGCAATCATTATCCTGCTGCAAAAACTGTACCGCAAAACCAGTGCAGCCCCGGCATAAAGTTGCTACGACTGCGTACTCGCCAGATAGGAGAATGCACTGAGTAAGCTGATCAACGTTTCCATTTTCTCCGCCTGATACGCCACGGTAACGGCATCAAGGCGCGTGACGCCGGGGATAAGACTGAACAGATCGGCCAGTACAGGTTTAGTGGCCTGAAGCCGCATCGTGTAAGGTGCCGTCAGGCGGGTTGTGCTCACCTGATGGAGATGTTGCAGTGCGGCACTTGCCGCGGCAGCGATCGCATGCTGTGCCGCCTGCGGACTGACCGATTCCGCGCAGGTATGCGAAATGGCGCGCTTTACACAGACGTAATCGACCGCTGGGTAATATTCCGCTATCCAGCTCTGTAACTGATCGTCACCCGTGACCAGCAGCAATGGCGTGCCCTGTTCAGCAGCGGCAGCCGCATAAATATCGGTTTCGCCCATCACCAGATCATTAATATGGATACGCCAGAATGCCCGACCGTTAATGGTATGCGCCAGTACGCCAGATTCACCTGCTGCGCTGTGAAATCCCACCAGAAACAGCCCGTCGAACGTCTGCTGTTCTATCCCCTCCACCATCGACAGGCAGCGGGGTTTGCCCTGCACCAGTCGGGCGCGGGGATCGATATTTTCCGCACGCAAATTGGTCATCTGAGCATGGCTGTCTGCAACCACCACTTCGGTTGCCCCACCCGCAAACGCACCCGCAATCGCGGCATTCACTTCCTGCTCCATCAGACCACGGGCGATCTGATGCTCCGGGTGGCCGGGTGAACATTGCTCCGGGCGCATGACCCCCGCGATACCTTCAATGTCGGCCGAGATAAAAATTTTCATGAGGTTAATTTATCCAGAATCTGCGTCAGTGAGGGACGATGATGACCGCGAAAGCCAGTAACAGCCTCTGCGCTCAACAAGGCATCGAGTACAGCCTGTTCCGTTGCATCCGCTGCGGCAGCAAACAGCGGCTCCAGCGTGTCGTCCTGTGGCGGCAGTGGCAGCGGTTGCGTGGAAAACGCCACGGCAATATCGCCCGAGCCGTGTCCCCAGTAACTGCCCAGCCTTCCAAGACCGGCACCGGCTCGCTTCGCGATGCGCTTTAGCTGCCGTGTGTCCAGCGGGGCATCTGTTGCCATGATGATGATGACAGAGCCGGCATCACGCTGCGGCGCCTCTCCGGCGAGCAGCGGCGCAATCATCTCGCCCGCCCGGACGCCATCCAGTGTGAGTGCCTCCAGCGCGCCGAAATTGGCCAATACCAGCACGCCAAGCGTGGCGTTGAGTGAAGGAATTACCCGTGAGGCGGTTCCGATGCCCCCTTTCAGACTGAAACAGCTCATCCCGCGTCCCGCGCCGACGCTGCCACGCGCGAAGTCTGCGGAGGCCGTCTGCAGCGCCGCCTTAGCCATATCCTCACTGATTGCCAGCGCCTGGATATCATTCAGCCAGCCATCGTTGCACTCCAGCACCAGTGGATTCACCGTGGGCAACGTCCGGCCCAGTTCCGGGTTATGACGGATGGCATCGCGCACCAGCGCGGTAAACAGCGTGCCAACCGCCAGCGTGTTACTGAGCAGAATCGGCGTCTGAAGCACGCCAAGTTCCTCTATCTGAACCAGTCCGACGGGTTTCGCAAAGCCGTTCAGCACCTCAGCCCCACACGGCAGCGGCGTGAGAAACAGATTATCGCCCGGCGGCAGGATAGCGGTGACGCCAGTCTGCTTTTCGCCTTCATTCAGCGTGTAATGTCCGACACGCACGCCCGCAACATCGCTGATGCGATTAGTAGGTCCGCAGGCGCTTCGCGGCTGCCCAAGCTGACGCAGGTCACGCCAGCGATCAAGCAGCAGGTCACGCTGCAGTTGTTGGTAATCCATCGTCAGCCTTTGAGTTTGGGATCGAGTGTATCGCGCAACGCGTCGCCAAGCAGATTGAATGCCAGCACGGTGATAAAAATCGCCAGCCCTGGAAATACGCTCATGTGCCAGGACCCGGCCATCATCATGCTGCGGCTCATCGCCAGAATATTTCCCCATTCCGGCACATCAGGCTCCGGACCCAGCCCGATAAAACTCAGACCCGCCGCAGTCAGAATACTGGTACCAATGCGCATGGTAAAATAGACAATTACGCTGGAGAGCGTGCCGGGCAGAATATGCCGCAGAATAATCACGCGGTCTGGCGCACCGGCACAGCGTACGGCTTCAACATAGGCAGCCTGCTTCAGAGAGAGCGTCGATGCCCGCACGATGCGGGCAAATACCGGCACGCTGAATACCGCGACCGCGATAATGACATTGTTCAGGCCCGTCCCCAGCAGCGCCACCACCGCAATGGCCAGCAACATGCCGGGAAACGCGAATAAGACGTCGGCACCGCGCATGATCAACATATCAACCCAACCGCCGTAATAGCCCGCCAGTAACCCGAACATGACCCCGACCAGCATGCCGATCGTCACCGACAGCACGCCGATATAGAGCGAAATACGCGCGCCATAGATAATGCGACTGAGCAGGTCGCGCCCCAGTTCATCGGTCCCCATCCAGTGTGCCGCCGTTGGCGGTGACGACAGCGCCATCCAGTCCGGGGCCATAGGATCCCAGGGCGCCAGCCAGGGCGCAAAGATCGCCACCACAATCAACAGCAGCACAAAGCCGCCTGAGACCAGTGCCAGAGGGTTACGCACGAAGGCATGCAGGAAATCACGCCACGGCGAACGAATGATCTGAGGCGGGTTGTCAGTCAGCAATTGACTACTCATTTCGGCTCCTGTCGCAGGCGAATGGCTGGGTTAACTACCGCGTAAAGCAGATCGACCAGCAGATTAATCACAATAAATTCAAACACGAACAACATCACGAGTGCCTGAATCACCGGCTGATCCTGCGCTTTGATCGACTCAATCAATAACCAGCCTAACCCTGGCCAGTTGAAAACACTCTCGACGACGATGGAGCCACCCAGCAGAAAACCGAACTGCAGACCCAGCATGGTAATCACCGGAATGAGCGCATTGCGCATCACATGCTTCCACGTTACCAGCCGGTTACGCAGTCCTTTGGCTTTGGCGGTGCGCACGTAATCTTCCTGCGCCACCTCAAGAAAGGCCGAACGGGTGAAGCGCGCCATGACCGCCGCAACCGACGAACCCAGCGTGATGGCGGGCAGGACAATATCACTGGCCTGGTTAAAACCGCTGACCGAAAACAGCCCAAAAGGCATCGCGACGAACTGAATAAGCAACAGCCCCAGCCAGAAGGCGGGCATCGAAATACCGCCTACCGCCACGCTCATCAGCGTCCAGTCCTGCCATCTTCCCCGTTTCAGGGCCGCCATCACGCCGAATAACAACCCGAGAATAACGGACCAGGTAAAACCTGCTAAGGCCAGCCACAGCGTCGGCATAAAGCCCTGTCGAATCACCTCCCGCACCGGTTGCTGAGTGCGATAGGTGGTGCCCAGATCGCCCTGCAACAGGCTGCCGATCCAGTGGAGATACTGTTGCGGCAGCGGATCGTTAAGCCCGAGATGCTGACGCGCCGCCTCGATGGCCTCGATGGGCGCATCCGGTCCGGCATATGCGCGCGCCGGGTCGCCCGGCATGAGCTTGATAAAACCGAATACCAGCAACGAGACCACCAGCAAAACCGGGATCATCTCCAGTAATCGGCGAATGATGTATGCAAACATGCCATTCCCTGAAATGAGGTGTGACTGGCCTCCTCACGTCTCCGCCCCTTTCGGGAGGGGTGACGAGAGAAGAACCGTCTTATTTAAAGGACGCCTGAGTGAACAGGAAATTGCCATCAGGCAGCATTGAAACGCCGCTCAGGGTGCTACGCTTGCCCACCAGGTTGTCTGGCGTACCAAGGAACGCCACCGGCGCTTCTTTCCACAAGACCTTTTGCGCCTGTGCATAGGCAATGCCGCGCTTTGCCGGATCGGCCGTCGCCAGCCCGGCTGCAATCGCTTTGTCTGCGTCAGGATTACTGAAGTAGGAGACGTTATAGGAGGTCGGCACCCAGGATTCGGTGGCAAACAGCGGACGCAGCGCCCAGTCGGCATCGCCTGTTGAGGTCGACCAGCCACCATAATAGAGGTCAAACTCGGCCTTTTTCGGGTCCTGTACACCCCACAACTTAGCGTTGCGCGTGCCGGAATCCATCGGCGTCACCGTGGCCCGAATGCCTGCCGTGGCCAGTTGCGCTTTCAGCACCTGAGCGGCACGGACGCTGGCCGTGGCATTGGTCACCCAGAGCTTAAGATCCAGACCATTCGGATAGCCCGCCGCTTTCAGCAAGGCTTTGGCCTTATCCGGCGCATAACTGTACTCAGGATCGGTTTGTTTCTGGTAGAACTGTACGCCTTCCGGTATAGCGGATGTGGCAGGTTTACCCAGACCGGCAAACGCCACTTTCAGCCACAGATTACGGTCAATCGCATAGTTGATGGCCTGACGCACCCGAACATCCGCCAGCGGCTTGTGCTGCGTGTTGATCGCCATGTAATAGAGATAAATGCTCGGATCGCGCTGAATGGAGAGATGGCTGTCCTGTTTCACGGCGGCGATCAGGTCTGAAGGCAGTGGCCAGATGGCATCCACCTGCCCCGATTTTAATGCGGCGACGCGTGTCGCATCTTCCGGACTCGGCGAGAAGATGACATGGTCAACTTTAGGCCATCCCTTCTGCCAGTAACCGTCATACTTCGCCAGCGTGACCGCTTTGCCCGGTGTCCAGTTAACAAATTTAAACGGACCGGTGCCGACCGGATGCAGTCGCAACTGCGCTTCGTCCGGGTATTGCTTAAGAATGGATGGACTCCACATCACCGCCGAAGGATGCGCCAGCGTGTTGATAAAGGCCCCGAACGACTGATTCAGATCGATTTTTACCTGGTCGGGTGCCATTACCGTGACCTTATCGATCATTTTGTAGAGGCTATTACGCTTCAGCCCTTTTTTCTGATCTGCCAGACGATCAAGGTTTGCTTTGACCGCATCGGCATCAAACGGGGTACCGTCCTGGAAAGTGACACCTTTGCGCAGCGTCAGCGTAAATTCGGTGGCACTGTCATTAGAGGTATAACCGGTCGCCAGCCAGGGCTGCAGCTTCATCGCGGGATCAAACTGGAACAACCGCTCAAAGATGCCGCTCTGCACCGAGTAGCTGACATTATCTGAGGTGTCATGTGGATCCAGCCCCGTGATATCGGCATACATTGAAATGCGCAGATCCTGTGCCTGCGCAGTCATGACCAGCGTCGTCGTCAATGCGAGGGTTAGCGAAGTACGGCGAAACAGCGTTTTCATAGATTCTCCTGGTCGTTGAGGATAATTACAATGCAATGCCGTCAGCGACCCAATGCTGGGGCGCAACCTGGCGATAACGGGGTTTAGTGACCGTTTCACCCACCTTACGCAGCGGCGAGGGAATTTCGCTGTCATCGAAAAGACGGGGCTGACGGTTCTCTGGATCGGCGACTGGCACGGAAGCCAGCAGACGTTGGGTATAGGGATGTTGCGGCTGATTAAAGACCGACTGACGTGGTCCAAGCTCCACAATCTGGCCGAGGTACATCACCGCGACGCGATTCGCAATACGCTCGACGACCGCCATATCGTGAGAGATGAAAATCCATGCCACGCCCGTTTGCTGCTGCAGGTCCATCATCAGATTGACCACCTGTGCCTGAATTGAGACATCCAGCGCCGATACCGCCTCATCCGCAATAATGACTTTCGGTTTCAGCGCCATAGCGCGGGCAATGGCAATACGCTGACGCTGACCACCCGAAAATTCGTGCGGATAACGACGCGCATGCTCTGGCAGGAGACCGACGCTCTTCAGCAGCTCATCAATCTGTGGGGAAGCCTGTTCCAGTGAAGAGACCATGCCATGTAATAGCAATGGCTCGGCAATGGTAAAACCCACTGTCAGGCGGGGATTCAGTGAGGCATAAGGATCCTGAAACACCATCTGGATTTCACGGCGCAGCGGCTGGAACGCGGCCTCTTTCAGGTCAGAAATTTCCTTTCCTTCAAAATGAATGCTTTCAGCGTCACTGTTGATGAGGCGCATCAGCGCCCGTCCGGTGGTCGATTTGCCGCAGCCGCTTTCACCCACGATGGCCAGGGTTTCACCCGGCCACAGACTGAAATCAATCTGTTCCACTGCATGCACATGATGCGTAAGGCTTGAAAAGATACCGCTGCGGATCGGGTAATAGACTTTCAGGCCGCGCACATCCAGCAGCGGCGCGACATCATAGCGAGCGGTTTGCTGTTCGCTTTGCTCAGCCTCGCCCGCACCCGGCAGAGGAAAGCGTTGTGGCCACGCGTGTTCCCGCATATCGCCGAGTTTTGGCACTGCCGCCAGTAACGCCTGGGTATAAGCGTGCTTCGGGGCGGCAAAAATCTCAGATACGGTTCCCTGCTCGACCACTTCGCCTCGCAGCATGACCACCACGCGATCGGCGATTTCCGCTACCACGCCCATATCATGGGTGATAAACAGCACCGCCATCTGTTTCTCGCGTTGCAGGTCACGCAGAATATGGAGAATGCGCGCCTGAACGGTGACATCCAGCGCAGTGGTCGGCTCATCAGCAATCAGGAGTTGCGGGTCACAGGCAAGGGCCTGCGCAATCATCACACGCTGCCGCATGCCGCCTGACAGCGAGTGCGGATAGCTTTTCATGACGCGATCCACATCGGCGATTCGCACCTGTCGCAGCAGTTCACGCACGCGCGCATGGGCCTGCTTTTTGTCACACAGATGGTGATCGCGTAATGCCTCCGTAAGCTGATCATCAACGCGCAGCACCGGATTCAGCGACGTCATGGGCTCCTGAAAGATCATCGCCATTTCACGGCCACGCAGTGTGCGGCGCTGAGCGTCATCCAGCGTTTCTAACGCATGCACGTTTCCGCTCCGGTCGCAAAACTGCATACTGCCGTGATCGATACAGCCGTTATTTGCCAGCAGGCCCATCACAGCCAGCGACGTGACCGATTTACCGGAGCCGCTTTCGCCCACTACAGCGACAATTTCACCGGGATGAATGGCAAAACTGATGCCTTTGAGCGCCTGATTTTCACCGCTGCGTCCATGAAACGAGACGCTGAGATCCTGAATCGCCAGCACGGGGGATGACGAGGCAGCACCGGTTGCAGGGGAAGTACGTTCTGTGTCCGTCATCGTCGCCTCGCAGAGTTATAGCCAGATGCGGCCTTCGGAGTAGCTCAAAAAAGGAGAACTGTCGGCGGCAAGCCAGATGGGGCCATCCAGATCGACGAACTCTGCGTTAACCGCGACGGGCAATGCCGCATCCATGGCCAGTGACGAGCCCAGCATGCAACCGACCATGATGCGCATATTCAGCGTCCGGGCTTCATCCGCCATCGCCAGCGCTTCCGTCAGGCCACCGCACTTATCCAGCTTGATGTTGATCATTTCGTAACGATCGCGTAATCCGGCAATATCCACCCGTGTATGGCAGCTCTCATCGGCACAGACCGGTATGGGATGCTTAAAGCGTTGCAGGTCATGATCCTGTCCGGCGGGAAGCGGTTGCTCGACCATCGCAATATTGAAGGCCTTCAATGCCACCAGCAGGCTTTCAAGGTCCAGCCCCGACCACGCTTCATTGGCATCGATAATGAGCGTGGCATGCGGTGCCGCCGCACGAATCGCCGCCACTTTTTCCAGAATCTCACTGCGGTCGAGCTTAATTTTGAGCAGGATGGCGCCACGTAACACGGCATCCGCCGCCGCGAGAGCCATATTTTCCTGCGTATCCAGGCTAAGGGTTTCTGCCGTAATGACTGACTCATGCTGAGAGCACGCACTCATTTGCCACAGCGTCTGATTCGCCCGGGCGGCATCCAGTCGCCACAGCGCACAGTCCAGCACGTTGCGCGCAGAACCGGCGGGTAAACGCTGTTGCAGATCATGACGGCTCAGGCCCGACTCTACCTCAGTACGAACGGCTTCGAGCATAGTCTGAACGCTCTCCGGCGACTCATCGTAACGCGCCGTCGGGGTACATTCGCCCTGCCCGATGAAACCCTCCTGCTCCAGTGTGACCCGGATGACCGTCACGGCGGTACGTGTACCACGTGCGATAGCAAAGGGGCGGGCCAGCGGCAGCTCCACCACATCAATCTGCAACTGTCGCATTTCAGCCACGCTCCTGAAGCAGTGCGGCGATCCCATCAATACCAAAACGCACCGGATCCGTGGCCGGTAAGCCGAACTCAGCGCTGATTTCGGCGCAAAAAGCGAGCGCCTCTTCTTCACTGTAATTGGAGGTGTTGATAGCAAAGCCAGCAAGCTGAACGGACTCACTGGTCACCTGCGCGGCACGCAGATTGGCTTCCACGCACGCCTGCAGGCTGACCATGGGCTGGTGTGGCAAATGACGCATATGAGGACGTCCCATTTCGTGACACATCACCAGCCAGTGCGGTTGGGCACCGTGCATCAGGCCCATACTCACGCCCGCATAGGAGGGATGGAACAATGAGCCCTGCCCTTCAACGATATCCCAGTGGTCCTCGTCATTTGCCGGTGAGAGCGCCTCTGCTGCACCGGCAATAAAGTCAGCGATAACCGCATCCACAGCGATGCCCTCCCCTGCGACCAGAATGCCGGTCTGTCCCGTGGCACGAAAATCAGCTTTCATGCCGCGCGCACGCATCGCAGCTTCCAGCGCCAGAGAGGTGTACATCTTGCCCACAGAGCAGTCCGTACCCACGGTCAGGATGCGCTTACCTGAGCGCTTCTTACCGCTGCCCACACTGAGCGCCGGACGCATATGACGCAGGTCGAACAGCTCAACGCCAGCAACCTGCGCAAGCGCGACCAGTTCCGGTTCGTCCACCAGCCGGTGGTGCAGACCACTGGCCACATTCATACCTGCCTGAATGGCACTTTTAATCGTTTCCAGCCAGTGCGCTGGCAGATAGCCGCCGGCATTCGCCGTGCCCAGCACCAGCGTTTTTGCGCCGCGCACTTTAGCGCCGGGAATATCCAGTTCATCCAGACCCAGACTGACCGTGCAGCCCGGCAGTTTAATTTCGCCAACGCACTGGTCCGGCCGCCAGATATGAATACCGCGCGCCGTTTTTGCCGCGAGGGGATCGGTAACATCGCCAAGAAAGAGTAAATAGGGTTGTGGGATTAGCATGTTGTCTCTCGTTTCAGCCAAAAGATCAGGTTCTGAAACCACTATTTCATGCGTTCTGAAAGGTGACGAATGCTTGTTTAGCAGGAGGGTATAACGGCAGGTTATAGCCAGAGGGAATAGTGATGACAGGTGGGTTTTTCAGGGGGTTTGGCACAGGGAATGGGTTCAAGCAAGGGGTGGGTCATAGGAAAAAGATTGCGTTCGGGCAGGCAGGATGAATATGGGCAAGGGGAGGAAATGGCTTACGGAGTATCTAACGCCGGGCCGCTGGTGAGAGCATTCATAACGAATGCCAGCGACCCTTCCGGGTTATATCAGCGCAACAAAAGAATCCCCTACCTGAAATTAATCCGTTTCTTCCGGTGCAAGGTGAAACAGCTTTTCTGCCATCGAAAGGATTCTGTCTTTATCGACTATTTTATCAACCCATTCTGCAGGGATGCCTGACAGTCCATACAAAGCGCCTGCTAACTGGCCTGCGGTGGCTGCCACGCTATCAGCGTCATCAGCAAGATTTGCCGCCAGCAAAATGGCATCTTTGAAATTGTTTGTATGCCAGACAGCCCATAATGCTGCTTCCAGTGTGTCGATAACGTAACCGGAGGAGCGGATTTGGTCACGATGCTTTTCTTTATATTCACCGGCATTGATGATCAGAGGTCTTACCATTAAAGACATTTTATGAGGCGCGAAGGCTTCATTTTTACCTAAACCGTTTAAAAGGTAATGTAAAATGGAGTTTAAGTACTGACAGCTATTTATTGACTCTGGTGCTCGATGTGTTGCTGTACTTTGTCTTTTGGCATCACGCCAGCCATCAATGAATGATTTTCGCCTAAAAATTGCTACGGGTGCATGACGAATCAACGAGGCGTTCCCTGCTGTATCAGGGGCGGTGTTACCAATCCAATCAGTACCATGTTTAATTACTTGTTCGAGAGCATAGCGGGTCGCATTACCGATATCGAAACAAACTCCATTCGCGCTATTATGCCCCGTTTTGTACCACTGAATTAACTTTTTCCTGAATAAATCAGTGTCACAGCTTTCCTTTTCAATATACGTTTCTGCCAGACACAGTGCCATTGAGGTGTCATCGGTCCACTCTCCGGCCTTGAGATTGAAAGGACCACCGCCCACCATATCGTAAATGTGAGAACTGTCGCGAGTCTGGAATTCCAGAGTGGTCCCCACTGCATCACCAACAGCCAGTCCAATGAGTAAACCTTTGGCTTTATCTAAGGCTTCAACGTCAGAAATACTTTTTTTCAGCGTATGCATCCACTCAGGTTTCACTGGCTTTTCATCAGGCATTGGCTGATGTTCGTAAGCCATCCGGTTGATGAGTTGAGGCGATAGCTCAGGGAGTAGATGTGCATATTTTCTGGCGTATGTTCTGAGTTCAGACTCTGACAATCTTAGATCTATCATATAAATTCCTTTTCAATTGCGTGGTGGTAAAGCGCTACAACGTTTCTTAGTCGTGTCTCTTCGTTGTTCAGCAAACGCTAAGGACCAAAATAGTGCATTAACGTATCCATATCATGCCAGTCATCTTGTGTAAGTGGCTGTTTCTCCATGCTGTCAAATTTGTACCTGATGCCCTTCATTGGAATTGAGTACTCATTTTTTGTTGCTAAATCCATTAACAAGAATATATCATCCTTCATATTAAGCTCAGCCTGAACGATAGTGACAATTGATTGTAGCCGTTCTGTTATAAACATCATAAGCTAAATCAATGCTGCCCCAGGCACCGCTTAAAGGTAATGAAGTTCTCGCCTGTTCCTTAAACCAACGTTTTAATCTTTGAGTTACGTCCCTAGTCAGGCTTTTCTGCTCACCCATCAACAATTTTTCTGGTGCAAAACTCCAGTGCGATATTAAAGCGGCTGAGTTCCCGGGCTCAATAAAATTGACAACCAAATAAATATCGCCACTGTTATTGCTTTTAAGTGGGAAAATACTTCTATATGAAACTGTGTCCCCGCCATTATCTGGCCATGGCTCCCAGATAAACCCAGGAATTACCATTAACTCATGCTTAGTTATTTTTGGGGTTACAATCAACGAGTCATTAAAAACCAGTTCTCCCGCTGCGTATTTTAAGCTCATATTTAAAAGATCGTCCTTGTTATTACAGATTGAGACACGATCATAACTCTGCCCTTACCTCTTCAACGACAGTCCACTAAAGAGATCCATCATAAAATCACTCTCCGTTTTAAATGAACCAGCTTCAGTTGCAGCAGGACCAGACAGTCTTCCATCACTGACCTGGTGTTGGTGTGGAATCCGGTCATCATCATGCAGCCGATTTCGCTCCAATACGTCTATAAAAAATAAGTCGCTGAAACGCACGATCTTTGCCGCTTTTTAGCAAAAATTAAAATAAATCTCTCTTAATAAATCTCCATCTTTTTCATCCATAGTGACATCTTTTACCCTGTTCAGGTCTGCAAGAATCCCTTTTACAGGAACATCATCTTTTAGAATACTTTCGAAGAAATCACTTCTATTGCTTTCCGGAACATATTTATTAATTAAATAAAACAGGTGCTCCCTTAACGCTTGCTGAGTCATCGTATCTACACCTAAGTGATAAATGAAATTCATAATGATAAACACGGCCTGTCTGATTCTTTATCTGATCTTGTAAGCATCATTTTCTATGGCGTTGAACATTTATAAGCATTGATTGCTGAAAGAGGTTTTGGCGGATTAATTAAGAGCAGAAGCACATAAAATGTTCCTGGCAAAACTCACATAATCAGGCCCGTATAGTACGCTTAAAATTTAGCAATGTTAATTCCATCTCTGATCTGGGTTAACAAAATGACTTCATTAGCATCAGCCGGGCTATGTTGAGCTTTGAGTGCTTCGTCCTTACTTATTTCAGACTCAATCTCTTTACTGACTAAACCGCCATCATCATATTGAATATAGAAAACTCCATCTCTTACTACGATATCAATCCCATAGTCACTAAATAGCATCTCGGTCATATAGTTCTCTTAAAATATTTATGTTCGAAGAATTAGGAAATGCCGCATTCAGCCCAGGCATTAGAAACAAACCGCGCTGCCTTAGAGGTTTTGGACTGGACGAGACCGAGCCATTACCCGGTGTAGCCGCTGTGAGGCTGTACGCTTCTGAAACGTATGGTGCTAAGCGTCATTATGCTGCAATTACTATCGTGCTGAATCGGAAATATGTTCAACATCACCAGCTTCACTCTTTAGCCGTGATGATCACTTTACTCAGGCAATCCGGATTTTTGACAGCAAAAGAAAATGTGATTACCTGACCATCCATATCCGGGGGAGATGAGTAGCTAGTTACTTCATTTTCAGATTGGCCACGAGGATAGTCACTCAACTTAACCTCCGGATAGTGTTTTCTGACATCATTAAGGGTTGTGCATTTACCATCGGGAGAAAAGCTCAGAAAAGGGGCGACGTCGCCGGATGATTTACTGACACGCAACTCAATATCAGTAATTTTCGCATCATCTTCCAGTTTTATCGAATTAGCCTGATAAATGTTGATGTAATCATTTTGGGTTTCTAATGTCAGTGCCAGCGGAAACTGAGTGAGATCTTTCACAGAGAGAGATTTAAGTGAAGCACTCAACTGAGGGATAAAGCTCCACATATCTTTATTTTGCATCTTCGCTTCTGCGAACCTGCTAAACAAAAAGAAACTCAGTATTAACAGAACACTTTTTCTTCGATGTGACGTTTTTTTCATACTAATCCGTATATTGATCATCATAATAGCTCCCGGTATCACACTCTCCAGCAGGGATAAGGGATTGATAACCTCTTCACGTTCTTGCCATCTTAATGGGGTTAACCGGGCTGGCGGAGGATCATCGTCCTTAAAGGCTGGTGTTGGTGCTAACACAGCAACATCATAGATGAGCCTGCATCAGTAGATAACAAGTCTCCCGGAAGGCCATTGCCCTTCCTATCCACAGGGTATGTATCCATTTTCATAAATCATCATCAGCCGACCAAAAAATTGCGAGTTAGGTAAATATGATTTATAAGCATCTTCAGCAAGAAAACTGACTAAATCCCACTTCACATTATTGAACAGGATATCATCATCTAATGAAGTGGGATTCTTCATGAAGGGTATGATTTCAATATCAATAATCTCTTTTGCTTCTTTGACAAGATCATTCCAGTTCTGATATTTCAAGCTTTGCTTTATGGCCAGATACCCGGTTATCGCATTACCCGCCTGAAGCGATACATTTTCCTAGTCGTCGCTAGTTATACGGCTGATAAAATCTGATTCAGCAGTTATCTTTTTTATGTTGTTCAAATAACCGCCTTTACCTGTATTAGTAAACCACGGAATATTCTGAAGACGCTTCACAGCTGTTCTGGAGATTTTCATTTAACCTCTATTTTGCATTGAGCGGAATAGGAATGCCTTAATAGTGGGTTAAGAGATCTGCAAAATTTAGATAGTCCGGCAATTGAATTTTTAAAAAACATATCATCATGTATGCTTCTGAAACCCGCTCTTTACTCTCTTCTGATGCGATAAATCGAGTGCCGAATCAGCAGGTCTTAATTTACCCTGACGTATTCAAATGAGTTTAGGAAAAATAATGCATCACAGATTAGATTTACTTGCTCTGGACTGAGAAATTAACATTATTTCATAGGCACCCTGTCCACTACAGCAAGCTTCTACAGCCTCCTTTTCATTTATTTCATATCTGACATCCTTATTTACAACGCCACCTTCATCAAAATTTATGTAATACTTACCATTCTCTTCAGTGATGAACATGCCATAACCACTAAATATCATTTTTTCCATCATCACTACCTTAGCGACACGTGATATTATTAAACTGACCTGATTATACTGTTATAATAAAATAAATGAAGCATCTTAAACAAAAACTTCTCATATGTTGGAATAAAACTTATGATAGAAACATGTAAACACTTCATGTTTTCTGGTGGTCTTTTTTAATCCTGTCACCTAATGACATTATAACTTCATAGGCATCCTGTTGGCTTTTTTTGATTTTTATCGCTTCATCCATGCTGATTTCAGCTTCAAGATATTCAGTAACAAGCTTGCCCGAATCAAACAAAGCAATAAGAATCCCATCCCTGTCTACAAGGGTTATCCCATAGCCGGAAAAGATCTTATTTTGCATATATAACACCTATTAATGATTAAAGAGGTCTGATATAAAAGTCAGGAATCTGATTGCATTTCTCCTTGCCTGTGCAAAACGCCTGATTGAAGAGCTTATCGCAACCTGACTTATTTTCAACAACGTTGTTCACATAACGCATAGGTCATAATGTAAGGTTGCCATATGATTCTCCATAAGCTTTCCTGTGTATGCACGGCGCTAGTGTTGCTTGTCTGCATGGCACTTTTAGAAAACGCAACAGAGTGGAAACGTTTTCCATCGCATTATGAAATGATAGATAAAAAAGTTTAGAACTGATAATATCCAGATAAGTACTTTAATATTTTCCCTCTGAATCGAGTATCTTAGCGATATTACATTTTATTGAATCGAGTGGAATATTACGTTTAACCCTCTCATTGTAATCATCATGCCAGAGATGATAATCAGAGAAAGAACCATTTCCGCTAAACATTAACCTCCATGCATCGCAGGCCTCCTTACAATAAGTAGCTGATTCAACTCCCTGAGAGTGGATAGAAATCCTGAGTTTTTCTATTATTGATAAAACGCCTCTAATCCAGTTACACTCGCCATCATTGATCAGAATATTTTTTAGATTCAGAAATTCAATTAATAACTTTTGAGCTATTTCTTTACAATACACTACCCACCTCACAGGCTATACTTCTGATACATCCACACCCTCATCCGACTGCATTAACTGGCCTTTTAATCATTAGTATAACACGGGCGTTACAGGTGCAGAGGGCCAGCATCATTCTGTGGGACCATCATGATTAATATTTACTTCTTCAGCATCAGTAAGCCCGTGATAACCGCACCAGTTGATCAGTTCTCTGATGGAAAGAGAAATACCAGTCACTCCAGCCATCAATTTTTCCATTAAAAACGCAGACTATTAAGACCTCTTTTTTTGAATCCACCGTCATGTAGTAAAATCCTCCACCATCGGGCGGTGAAAAAGATGATAAGATTTTTCCTTGCGCATTTATTATAATGAGTCTTTCAGGCAAACTTCTCTTCTGATCAAGAACAAATATTAAATCTCTGCTTTCATCAACCAACACCTGATCGACCTCGGATAAAGCCAATGACAATGCTTCACCCTTAAATTTCCACTTAAGAGTAGCTTGATCAGCCAGTAAAATTAAATCATTAATAGCATACATTTAAACCTATCTCTCTTAGCTGATCAATTAATTGCGGCAAACGGGACAGCTTTGCCATAAGCAAAAAACCCTTAATCACCATTTTCTTTCAACATTATTAAATACAGCTTAGTCATGATTTTGCTCTGACCGTAACCGGGCAACGGGGGCTAGAACAGATGATAAAATCTCTGGGATTCATTGGAGATCTCACTACCGAAAGATGTCTTCCGAATCATCATTAGTGATTAAGACATAAGGGAACTATTTGTGCGAATGATGAGCTATGTCCTCACATGCATTACATTTCCCTGGACAACTTAGTCTTAAAACTATAAATAAGATTAGTCCAAGTTGCTTGCTGGTTTTACTGATGCGACACACTTGTGCATTGTAGTGGAGGTTAACCTTCTTGCATGGCTTATTGTGGTCCCGCCGCTCGCTGAAAAAGTCAGTCAAACGGTGCTCACCCTCGTAACGGAAGTGCCAGTGGGTCTGACCGTCATCCTTCCCGGGTGTGATAACCATGGATATCATTTTTCCAGCGGATATAGTTCACGGCGGTTATGCATGATGTCTGAACCCGTATGGGGCAATCCAATGGGTTGCCTGCATTGTCCCGTCGCAACTGCTCAAAACCTGGCTGCAAGTCATTATAAGGCAACAAACAACCTGCATTATCGTAGTTACATGATGTCTGCTGAAAAGATATCGTCGCACTCTTCAGGGTTGAGGTTGTTACCTAAATCGAAATCAAGCCAGGGAAACCTGAATATCGCAGAGCTATTCTCATCATCAATACTCACCAGGGAGTAACTTACATCTGGCTTTTAGTTTCAGGCCTAAGGTTTGAGAGAAAAGTGGATGGTATGACGAGAGTCGCGGAATGGATATTCCGCGATAACAGCACTACAGACCCGTATGGGTTATTTCATGCGACGCTGGCAAGGCGTTGTGTCCGGCAGTAAATGGCAAACAGGACGAAACCCTGCCCATTCAGTACCCAGCGAGCACCCACTAAAGCAGCGAGTGCCAGAATCAGCCACAGGCCCGAGTGGCTAGCAGTAACAACGCTGTAGCTCAGGAGTAAAACAGTCGATATAAGCAATATTGCACAGACATAAGCCAGTCCCGCCACACCCGCTGTATGGCCTCGCGCAAGCAGGTAACTGGACGTGAGTATCGCGCCAATAACAACAATGGAGGGAACAAAAAAACTTAACGCATGCATCTGTGGACTCAGAGGAGGTAAAGCGTGCAGAAATGTCAGCAGATTAAATGCAAATGCAACCAGTAACAGCATCAGCACAATTGCAACGGGGAAGCCATTTTGCCGGGGCAGCGCCTCAGAAGGCTGTTTAAAATAGCGCTCAAGCTCTGAAGTAGATCGGGCAAGTATGGAATCATCCTGCCGTGCGATTGCCTGATCTATTTCGCGCCCCTGTTGCAGGAGTTCAGTGATATTACGTCCAATAAGCCATGATAAAAATTGCATTAAATTACCGCCAGTGACTGGATTGTTCCCACGATGTAGCGTCCGGTACGCGGGACGTTACCTGGAGCAGCAATGATACCACTGACAGCACTGCCAGCCACAGCCGCTGCACTGGTGACGACCTGTGCGAGTTGCTTAACAAGTTCTTTTTGCACCGGCTCTACAGGGAAACGTTTTGGATAAAGTCCTGCACGGATGGCGGCTTTGAGCTCTTTATTAGTTATACCCGGGTTTTGTGCTTTGATGATTAATTCAGTAAGCCGCGCCCTGTCCTGCCTTGGATAGTTCCTGAGCCACTCCGTAGCTTTTAAAGAAGAGACCGATTTCATCGCTCGCCATGTTGCCAGGGCTTCTTTTAATGCACCGCCCACACTGGCAAGTGAAATAAGGTCAAGAGACGTTGAAGTGGCAACGTACCACTCCTGAGAGTCCAGCCACGCGACGTTTTCACCACCGTTTTCGACGAGATCATAAACCCGGTAGATACCATTAATACACTGCACACCTGTTGCCGCAGCACCGGCATAACCAATGGCGACAAGCACGCCGCTACTGCCAGCCGTTATCGGCGTTGCTGAAGCACCGATAACCGCCACGCCAGCGGTGATAATCATGGCACCACAGGAAAGAACGGTCGAGGCAATCTCCGTGCCCATTGAGGTCGCGCTGACTGCTTCACTCAGTGACTTGCCCGTATCAGACGCTGTGGCTTGCTTAGGCGTTTTGGTCACAATAAGATGTGTGACGATACCACTTTGGCCATTAGGATGACGCTGACCAGGCCGGACAAGATAACGCTGTGCGCCATCTGCATAGATGATGCCAGCCTGATAAAACTCCCGGGTACAATCCATTGCTGCACCCAGCGCTTTGAAATCAAAATCAGGTGCCCCATAACCGGTCAGTCTCGCGATGTCATAACCCGGTAAGTTATTTTCGGGATTCATTCCTGGCAGGTTCATTTTATCTCCTTATAGGCTCAACAGGGTAAAAAGAGAGTTTTTAGATATTGAAATGCGAAATGGAAAAACCATTATTGCTGCCCCAAAACCATATATCAACATGCAGGCAATATAAAAACAAGCTTACCGTTTTTTGATTGCAGAAAAATAGTTACCCCACCCCTCGCTTCTTGACTCAACAGCCCTAATATAGGGTTTACATGTCACATGAAAAAACTTTAAAAACAATCACTTTCTAAACACGGCAGTAAGATTGCCACTGTGAAGTGAAGCAAAGCATAACCCAAAAATTATTTGAATTAATTCAAGCATCACTGCCAAACATTAAATAACTGCTTCCAAATTTCCATCTCATCATCTGTAGAAAGACTATTGTCACCCGTAACCTTATGATAATTCATGAAACAAACATCTATGGCCCGTATTGAAAGTTTTTATTCTTGCGACTTCCATCAATTATTGCATTTTTAATATGTAAATTACTTCAATTTAACCAACCTAACTATTTGCAATTATAAATTTATTTTATAACCCTGCATCCCAAATTATATATATACCATGGTTAAATGATCTTGTCTCGTATGAAACTGACACATTCCCCCAAGGAAACCCCCATCTAACTACTTCAGTTTCAATAAAATCAGGACATCCTAGTTCCAGAGATGAGCTAAGCCATTTAGACAAGTCTCTTACTGATTCATTTAACATTTCAATGTCAGTTCGCCTATTCCAATCATTTAAAGAATGATAATATTCACTTCCTTTATCCACAAGTTGAACCATGAATGGAAAATTAAAACATATTGGCCTAATACGAAGTTCAAATTCTTTATTATGGAAAATTATTGAGTCGATAAGATAATGATGAGGCATAAGGCTTTTTATAGAACCTGACCTTTGTAATCTTTTGTAAAGCTCGCTTTTACAAAAAAGCTCTTCACTTGTAATTTCCAAATATTTTTCATCTATGACTAATGCGCCTGTAGTTGGTTTAAATTTTAACTTTTTCATATATCAATGATTTTTCCTGGGGTTAGCAAATGTCTAAATTCTTCTGGTATAAAGAACTGAAGTCCCCCACCATCGCCATAAATTTTATTTGCTGCTGCTCTACCATAGGCAACATCAATATCTTCACTTACATAAAATGCTCTTAATTTTGTACGAACAGGCCAGCGTGGATCTAATTTAACTTGCAAAGCTTGGTGATAACCTAACGCATTATTTCTGTATTGTCTAACAGTAGGGAATG
Source organism: Pantoea hericii (assembly GCF_014155795.1). Lineage (NCBI taxonomy): Bacteria > Pseudomonadati > Pseudomonadota > Gammaproteobacteria > Enterobacterales > Erwiniaceae > Pantoea > Pantoea hericii. Next base: position 7,545 of record NZ_SCKV01000002.1, on the reverse strand, counting down.
TCACTACATATGCAGGTTTTTGGTCGCCGTTAGGATAAAGAGCATAGAGAATTGTACCTTTTTTAAGCTTCCTGTTCTTGTAAACATCAATTCCTGGATAATCGGGATTTTCTGGACCCTGCCACTTAGTTGCTTCTTTCGCAGGGTCTTTACACTTCATCAACCCCCACGGATCCACCCATCCCAGCGCATTCGGCGCATACTGGTAAAGGTTAATCCCGCCAGCCAGCCCTATCGGATCCTGCTGGGTGAACCGTCCGCTGTCCGGATCATAATAACGAAACAGATTGTAGTGCAGTCCGGTTTCCCGGTCCAGGTACTGGCCCTGCATACGCAGGTTCTGCTGAACGAACGGCATCCGCTGGCTGGACTCGCGCAGCAGTTTGCCCCACGGGCTGTTGATGCCTTCCCAGGCTTTTTGCCCTTCAGCGTCAGTCAGCAGTTCCGGCATCCCGTTGGCCGCGTTATGGAACCAGTAAATCTCCGGGCTTTCCACACCATCAATACGGGCCAGCGGTTCATAGCTCTGGCTGTCGCTGTAAACGTAGGTCAGCGGTGTACCGTCGTGGATTTCCTGCAGCAGACGATAGCCTTCCCACACAAAGCGCGTCGTGACGGCGTTGCCAGACGGTCTTCCCTGTAACAGCGGCTGGCTGGTTTTACTGATGCGGCGTCCTAGCGGATCGTATCGAAAACTCACCTTAGTGCGCGGCTTATTACGGTCCCGTGGCTCGCTGATGACGTCCGTCAGGCGATGCTCACCATCGTAGCGATATCGCCAGCGGGTCTGACCATCATCCTTCTCAGTGGTACGGCCATGAATGTCATATTGCCAGCGGATACCGTTCAGTTCTGTGACACGGTTATGCATCACGTGCGCGGCACTATGGCGATCCAGCGGGTTGCCTGCGCCATCCCAGCGCCACTGTTCATTGCCCGGCTGTGCGCCGTCCTGGGACAACAGCCGGCCGGCGTTATCGTAGTTCCATAACGTCTGGCTGAACGGATTATCGTCACGCTCTTCACGGATCAGGTTGTTGCCGTAATCGAAGTCGCGACGCCGGGACCAGACGCGCGGCGCAGGACGCTGCGCGTCTCCCCTGAACACGTCACGGCGGCGCAGTCTGCCTGACCGGTCATATTCACTGCGCATGGTCAGGCCGCCCTGCGTCCGGCTCAGTTCCCGGTGCAGCGTGTCACGGGTAAACTCGGTGACCGGCAGGTTGTCTAACGCGATGCTCAGTAAATGACCGCTGCCATAATAAAGCTGCCTGAGATTGCGACCATCCGGCAGGGTTAAGGCTGTGCAGTTACCCAGCGCGTCATACTCCCACGCCAGTTCGCCCTGCTCTCCCTGTTCAGCAACGATGCGGCCCAGCGCATCATATTTAAAGGTGATCTCCTGCTCGGCCTGCTGGCTCCACTCCGCGTCAGACAGCGGCAGATGCTGCGACACTTTACCCAGCTGACCGCCGCCACTGTAGTGATAGCGCGTCTGGCCTTCCGGCGTGGTCCGCGCCAGCAGTTGTCCCGCACGGCTCCAGTGATAGCGATGGGTGATGGACTGAGGATGCCCGGCGGCAAAGGTACGTGATACCGTGCGGCCCGCTGCGTCATAATCATATCGCGTGGCAACGCCATCCAGCCCGACCTGAGCCAGCAACAGAGAATCCGCGCCCCACTCAAACTGATACTGTTCTCCGTTTTCGTTTTGCAGCGCCGTCAATCGGCCACGGCTGTCCCAGCTTCGCTGAACCGTCTCACCCTCTGCATTGCGGTTGGCAATCAATCGCCCGACGTTGTCGTAACGGAACTCACTGCGCTTGCCATCAGCCGACTCATAGGCCAGCGGCAGTCCGCTTTCACTCCAGTGCAACCGCTCTTCCCATCCCTCTGCACGTTCCAGCTGAAGAGGACGGCCTGCTGCGTCATAGTGATAACGGGTTTCTTCACCATCCGGCGCAATGACAGAGCTGAGCCATCCCAGCGAATGATAACGGTAGCGCGTGGTCAGCCCTGAGCAGTCGGTTTCACGGATAACCTGGCCGGCATCGTTAAACTCCCGGCGGTAGCTGTTACCCGCTGCGTCGATCTCCTCGACAACCAGTCCGAATTCATCTCGTTTATAGAGCGTGCTTTGCCCGAGCGCATCAACGACGCGCTCAAGGCCATGATGGGGATCGTAATAGTACTTCGTGGTAGAACCATCTGCTCCGGCAACCACTGTCGGCAGCGAACGGTGGGACAGCCATTGCACAGCCTGCACACCGCCGTCAGCATCTTTCTCTTCAATCCGGTTGCCCAGATCGTCATAGGTGAAACTCACCGCATTGCCCAGCGGATCGATGCGGCGCGTCAGGAGTTCGTTTTCATCCCACTCGTAGCGCCACTTCTCGCCCCGCTCGTCGATAAAACAGGTGATGAGTCCCGCAGCATTCCAGTGATGTTCGCGCTGCTGACCGTCATAGGTTGAAACCCTCGTGATGCCCGCCTTGAGATCGTAATGCATGTGGCAGCCATCACCGGTATTGGTGCGGTTCTCAACTACGCGCCAGTGATCCAGCTTCTGCCAGCGATATTCGCTTTCCAGCCCGCCGGGCAGCTGATGCCAGACCATTAACCCGTCGTCGTTGTACCTGAAACGCCGCGACACAACGCCAGCGGCATCAGTAACGCTGGCAAGCTGGCCCTGCTCAGTGTATGTCCAGCGCGTCAGAGGCCAGTGTTGATCGCCATCAAAATGGCTGGCTGATGTCGGGTGCCGCGCGTGATGTTTGTTGTCGTAGTGCAGCGTAACGTCGATCGCCAGCGGCGCGTCATGAATACGCACCAGACGAGCCTGTTCATCCCAGCCCATCTCCAGCGCATTACCGTACTCGTCGCTGAGTGAAGCCAGACGCAGCACCTGCGGATCAGCAGCCGTGCGTCGGTATAGACGCCAGACCGCACCGTCGTCATCGGCAATGGCGATATCGCCTGACTCGTTGCGCCGCACCATCAACCCTTCGCTGATGCTGTAGAGCACCTCTTTTTCACCGGGCACGTCAAAGCTCAGTTCGCGTCCGTTGTCATCAAACCAGGTCGCCCGATTCCCTTCCAGCGTCAGGTAACTGTCAAACACCGTGGCCCAGCCCTGACCAAACAGGCCAGCGCGCTGAGTCAGGCTGTTATAGCTGCGCTGAAAACCAAGCGGGAAACGTCCGGGAAGGGAAAAATCGCGCTCGGCATCATCATTCAGGACTTTGACGCCGGTCGCCGCATGAACCGGGAACAGCGACGAGAAAGCCGCGTTGATGGCCATGTCTGCTGCCATACCGCCCACGGCACCGGCCAGCGCGCAGGGCATGTTTTTGAGGATCTGACTGGGGCGACCACGGATCAGAGAAAGGCCGATCATCATCACAGCCAGGCCTGGCACCTTGCCGCTTTTGATCTCTCTGACCGTGACCGTTTCACCACCAATGATGACATTGGGGGACACATCGTCGCTTACAGTTGCATCGCAGGTGGTTTTATCCTTTGCGCGCACCGCAGGCTGGCCATTGATAAAGACGCTTTTGGATCCCTGCGCCAGATATTGCGGTCCACTGTGTTTTTCACAGGCCACTTTGTCCTGCTCCAGCGGAGAGGTGCCCGCATCGGCGGAGGCGACCGTAGGTTGCCACATTGCACTGCCAAACTGGCCCACCGCAGAGAGCAGCATGCCGCCGTAGTCGGCAAAGCTCTTCGGTGATTGCGGTTCCGGTGGCGGTGTCTCGCCGGGCGTGAGCATCCCGGCCGCGCGCACGGCTAAAAGACCATTTACGTAAACGTTGTCTGAACCGCTGGATATCACACCGGCGGGTGACGGCGGGAATATCATGTTTCCCAGGCCATCGGCCGCTTTGCTGATCTCCTGTGACAGACCCACGGCATTGGCCAGTATACCGCCAAGAATACCGCTGAGCAGGCAACTGTTACCCACGGCAGCGACACTCGCCGCTGCCGCCCCTGTACCCAGCAGTGGCGCTGCCGAGACGATAGCAGTACCCACTGCGGCACCAATGACGGCATACGCCGCACCTTCTGCCACAATGCTGGTGATATCAGCAAAAATGCTGGAGTGAATGATCTCATCGCCCACGCGGGCCGCAGGATTATCCATAAGTTATGCTTTCCGTGGCGTGTTCAGAGTCAGGCTTTGTTTAAAAGCACTCCAGCGCTGTCCGTCTTCTTCATTGAATGGGCGCATCGTGGAGAGCGTAAAAATCATTAAGGTGTTCGAGTCCGGCACCTGCGTAGCCAGCTGTTTCTGCCACACGGCCTGCCCGTTACGGTCAAACATAGTTTCAACTTCAATTGCGTGTAGGGTGTTATCTACACCCGCCGTCACGCGTACAAACTCACTCTGCTGGATGTGACCCATCTGACTCCGCAACGTGTCCCACTGACGCTGGAATTCTTTTTCCGCATCACTGCCCTCAGAAATAACACCACGGCTTACAACCCATGCCAGCCCACTGGCTTCGTCGCGGAGAATATTCATGGTGGTGTCCTGCCAGGCAGCAGGAAAAAGCGCAAAGGCGCCCTCATTGAATTGGTAATTCATAATAGATTTCCATATGGGGAAAGTAAAAACGGGATGTTATTAACAGCAGAGGAATTAACTATTTATTTTCATCATAATTGGGTGCGATACCAGTATGTGTTTCAACTAATCTGAATTTCTCGACCCAGCCATTAACCTGGTTTCCGTCATTGGCCACATACATTACGCTGTAATACTTTCCATACTCGACGTAAGCATATAGTTCATTGCCAGGCACCACAAAAACATCTTTTTCTGCACAACGGCTATCAGGCGCAGAATAAAACTGCAACCGTCCTGACCCGCCAACCTTGTAGACATTATCTGTATTATCGAAACGCACGCCTTTTGCGTTGGCGTTTCCAGCCTTAAGTTGACAAAAATCGTTTGCAAAGGCAATTAATGGAAAGGAAAACATTAAAATGCATAAAATTTTAAACATTTTAACCTGCAATGAATTTTGGCGAATATATAAATTTCACGAAAAAATCGATCAAAGTCATGACAAAGAATGGCTGACTATTCATTATCAAAACGCTTAGACCAGTGTGCAATATCATCCTGAATCTTATTACCTTCAGGCGCGTTAGTGACATAATGAATTTTGCTTTCGTCTGGCATTATCCAGGCAGCATAAATTTTGCCATCTGCCTGTATGACGAATGCAGACGCTTGCACAAGATAGAGATCTTTTAACCAGCCCTCAACGAATATACCGCCGTCATCTGTTTTATGTGGTTCGCCAAAAACATCAAAGTTCTGGCTGAAGTTATCATAATCATTACCTAAAACAGATTTTAAACGGGAGACAACACCCTGATCACTAAAGACCTTTGAAACATTGTCTAAGCTATTGTAGTGAGTCAAAGATACTTGTGAAGATGTCGCAACGCCTATCGGGCAAATGAAAGATATAATCAAGAGCATCACATTAACAAATAACTTCATAGTTTTACCTGATGAGTTGATTCAGTGGCGCTGTTTTACCATGCTGACCGGTCTATTTTTTAACTGATTATTCAACTCACCAAATGGTAAGTTGTTGTATACAGTTGTTCCTGTCACAGATAACTGTGGTTTTTTTATTAACTCACACACCTCAGAATCAATAAATTAACAGCCAATGACAAAATTAAAAGCTTTCTATGAAGAGTTAACATTCAAAAATTAATTTAATCCTGCGTGACGTGTCACGCAGGATTATTTTCATTCATCAGTATTAATCGTCATCATAATATGACTGATTTTTTTATTCTCTAGCTGAAATGACATGCGCTTGTTATCAGCGTCATAATATAACCAGTGCTGATTATCACTGTCATCCACTGTGCCCTGACCATATTTACTGACCAGCATATCCTGACTGTCACCGGTCCCTACGCCTCTGGCTGTTTTGATAGCAGGCGTATTTATAGTGATTTGTGCAATAAGATAGCTATCAATATCACGCTGTTCTTTTTGCCAGAACAGGTTCGCAGTGTAGATTTCAAAACCATCATACTTGTGCTGGTAGTATTTATAACTGGTGTCACCGGCAGGCACATCGCCAACGAAGTTTTCACTTATCTGCGCGCCCATTTGCTTCTGAGTTTCATCGCTCCATTTATCACCTAAAGAAAAAGGATGATTGTTTATTTCCACACTAAAATCAGCCGCGGTTAATGCAGCAGGGACTGTGAGGCTTGTCGCCGCAGTAGCCAGATTCACCTGAACGGCAGGGAACAGCAGCGCACACAACAACACTGCATTTTTCAGAGGAGAAATCATATTTATCAGTCCCTTATTTAAACTCAGGTATATCATAAGAAAGATTCGCATTCGGAAAGCTGTCGAACATTTTTTTCATGCTGGTTGTCTGAGCAGTAGCCCAGTTAACGTCTGTCGCATACTGATGTGTTCCCGGAGAGGCAGGATTCCAGCGCATTTTATACAAAGTATTCTGACCAGAGCCAACAAACTTATCAGATATCCATTTAGCGCCGCCGTCAATCGCCTTTTCCGGCGTTGTCCAGCCCTGCTTATAGGCATAGTTAGCACCGGTTTTTACCGCATTGCCATCAAGCGCGCCGATACCGTACATATTGTAAACTTTGGTTCCATTAACCATGACACCTTTAGCTAACTCACTGGTGCCATTTCCCGTCTCCAGCGCGGAATGCGCGGCCAGGTATGCCTCATTGACATTATATTTTTTAGCTGCATCCAGGTAAGTTTGTTCCTGACCGGACAGCGTGCCTTTATCTTTAAGGAAAGTGCTCATATCCTCTTTGCTAATCCCGGCTGAGGAGGAAAGATCCACAAACTGATATTTGTCTTTGCCTTCCATGTGGTTGGCAGGATCGACATATTTTTTAATATCATCCTCGGTTGCGTTTACAAAGCCTTTTTTGGTTTTATCCCATTTCACTGGCGTGGCTTTAAGTCCTTTTTGCTTTTTGACCATTTCATCTACCGAGTAGTCATATTTGCTCTTCTTATCGCCAGAAGCAGAATTGGCCAACGGTGCAGCCGCCCCTTTCGCCGGTGCCGCCGCAGCCTTTGGTGCAGCGGGCGCGGCCTGGCCTTTTTGCTTCGGCGGGAACAGGTTCTCCACCGCCTGGCTGATGTTCTGTTTATGACTGGAGCCCGGTGCGCTAGTGCCTGGCTTCGCACCATCTGTGTTCAGGTTCAGTTTGCCGCCAGAGGTGGTGATATGACCATCGCCCTGCACGAAAATATTGAAGCCTTTACCCACAATATTAATCTGGCCATTCGCATTGAGTTCGATAGCGCTCTCTCCGCATTCAAGGCGAAGTTTAGTGCCCGAACCCACAACATAGGTATCGACTACCGCATCAAGCTTGCCTTTACCGGTCAGCCGCTCTTCGCCCCCTTTTACGCCGTGGACGCGGTTGGTTTCGACCCGATACAACTCATTGCCGCCCGCATAATGGCTGTGATTGTTGGCGACGGAATGGCTGGCGTCATTTTTAACATGG